>NZ_FPJI01000008.1:0-313935 GCF_900119355.1 Pseudomonas sp. NFPP02 | reverse complement strand
CGGGAGCGCGGGAACGATCAAGAGGCTTGATACCTGAGGCTAGAACAATAACGCGGTTCCCTCGATCATTCCCACGCTCTGCGTGGGAATGCCGCCTGGGACGCTCCGCGTCCCCAGCCAGGCGCACGACTTGAGCACTCTGCAAGGGTGACGCAGAGCGTCACGCGATGCGCTCCCACGCGGGAGCGTGGGAACGATCAAGAGGCTTGATACCTGAGGCTAGAACAATAACGCGGCTCCCTGGATCATTCCCACGCTCTGCGTGGGAATGCCGCCTGGGACGCTCCGCGTCCCGAGCCAGGCGCACGACTTGAGCACTCTGCAAGGGTGACGCAGAGCGTCACGCGATGCGTTCCCACGCGGGAGCGTGGGAACGATCAAGCCAGCTCCCACATGTGATCCAGTTTTTAAACTGGCCGCACATTCTCAGCCTGAGGGCCTTTTGGCCCTTGCGTGATGTCAAATTCTACTTTTTGGTTTTCATCCAGGTTTTTTTGCCCCTGCGACTGGATTGCCGAGTAATGGACGAAAACGTCATCCCCCCCATCCTCCGGGGCAATAAAGCCAAACCCCTTCTCCGCGTTAAACCATTTCACAGTACCCGTTGCCATTTTTGCTCTCCTTACCCTCACTCAGACCCCAACCAACCCCGGTGATGCCCCCTGACGGGCAACGCATAGATGCCCTTGGGCCGATGGACCATTTGAAACCTCAGTTGCTTACCCACCGACAGCGCTGTGCAACGCCAATCCTTGCGATTGATAAATACCTCTTCTGCCTCATCATCCAATTCGATCAGCCAATCGCCCCTGACCCGGTCATAGGATTTGACAGTCCCTGTAGCCACCTTCAATCCCGCTCTCCCTGCATCTCGTTTACTACATACGCGCAGTGCTTGGTTCAGTCATAAAACAACGGGAAGCATCCTTTGGCTACTGTCAGAGTTGACAGGTAGACGTGAGCTACCGATGGGTGGTAGCGGCGGAACAGCAGAAGATTCATGCATCCGAGGGTTTCTTGCGCTTGCGGGGTTTTCGCGGTTTGGGAGGGGTGGGAGGAACGTTACCGTGTTGAGCGCCTGTCGACTGGACGGCAACCTCGTTGCCATCGCGATCCCGGGCAATAAAGCCGATGCCTTTGACCGCATCAAACCACCTGACCGTACCCCTATCCATCACCGCCTCCCGAGTCGTGCAGAGCTGCACGTCTCATCGCTGTATCAAACAGTGAAGGCGCCGTAATGGCTACTGTCAAAGTTGACAGGTAAACGGCACACCACTGTAGGAGCGAGCTTGCTCGCGGAGATGGGTAACGATAACGCGGGGAGCCAGGATGAACGCAACGACGGTGAGTTTTTCGCGAGCAAGCTCGCTCCTACAGTGAGCAGCAGCGTTCAAGAATCGCGACGCAGGTCCGGCGGGATCGGCAAATCCTTGAGCGGATCAGGCCGCTTGCCCTTGCCGGCGCGGTATTGACGGATTTGGTAAACGTAGGCCAGTACCTGTGCAACGGCCAGGTACAAGCCGGCCGGGATTTCCTGGTCCAGATCGGTGGAGTAGAAAATCGAGCGCGCCAATGCTGGCGACTCCAATAACAGAATGTCGTTGGCCACCGCGATTTCGCGGATTTTCAACGCGGTAAAATCACTGCCCTTGGCCAGCAGCATCGGTGCGCCGCCCTTCTCCGGGTCGTACTTAAGCGCTACGGCGTAGTGAGTCGGGTTGGTGATGACCACATCGGCGTCGGGCACCGAGGCCATCATCTTGCGCTGGGACATTTCCCGCTGCAGTTGGCGGATGCGTTGCTTGACCTCGGGGCGGCCTTCCTGGTCCTTGTGCTCGTCGCGCACTTCCTGCTTGGTCATCAGCAGTTTCTTGTGGCTTTCCCACAACTGGATCGGCGCATCCACGGCGGCGATGAGGATCAGCCCGGCCGCCATCCATAGCGCACTCCAGCCCACCACTTGCACGCTGTGGATGATCGCTGATTCCAGCGGCTCATGGGCAATGCGCAGCAAATCGTCGATATCGGACGACAACACCGCCAGCGCCACGAACAGAATCAGGAAAAACTTGGCCAGGGCCTTGAGCAATTCCACCAGGGCCTTGGCGGAAAACATGCGCTTGAGCCCCGCCCCCGGGTTCATGCGGCTGAACTTGGGCGCCATGCTGCCCGCGGCAAACAGCCAACCGCCGAGGGCCACCGGGCCGATCAGCGCGGCCAGCAACAAGGTGATCAGGATCGGCTGCACCGCCAGCAGCGCGATTTTGCCCGAGTGCAGCAGGTACTGGCCCATGGCATCGGGGTTGAGCAGCACTTCGCGCGGCAAGCTGAAGTTGTGCTTCATCATCTCCAGCAGGTCCAACGCCAGGCCACCGCCGTAGATCAGCAAGGCGCCTGCGCCGGCGATCATGGTGGCGAAGGTGTTGAGCTCTTTGGAGCGCGCGATCTCGCCCTTTTCCCTGGAGTCCTTTTTACGTTTCTCCGTGGGGTCTTCTGTTTTGTCCTGACCACTCTCGCTCTCGGCCATGGCTCAGCGCGCCCGTGCCAGGTCACGTAAGAACTGCAAGGCATCGGTGGCCAGCGGTTGATACTGATTGAGAATGTCAGCCAGGCCGACCCAGAAAATCCCCATACCCAACACCAGGGTCAGCGGAAAACCAATCGAGAAGATATTCAGTTGCGGCGCCGCACGGGTCATCACGCCGAAAGCGATATTGACCACCAGCAGCGCAGTGATCGCCGGCAGCACCAGCAACAGCGAAGCCCCCAGCACCCAGCCGAGGCGCCCCACCAGCTCCCAGAAATGGTTGACCACCAACCCCGAGCCCACCGGCAAGGTGGTGAAGCTTTCGGTCAAGACTTCGAACGCCACCAGATGACCGTTCATGGCCAGAAACAGCAAGGTCACCAGCATGGTCAGGAACTGCCCTATCACCGCCGCCGACACGCCGTTGGTGGGGTCGACCATGGACGCGAAGCCCATGCCCATCTGGATCGAGATGATTTGCCCGGCGATCACAAAAGCCTGGAAGAACAGCATGAGGGAAAACCCCAGCATGGCACCGATCAGAATCTGTTCGGCAATCAGCAGCAAGGCGCTCAGGTCGAGGGCGTTCACCGGCGGCATCGGTGGTAGGCCAGGCACGATTACCACGGTGATCGCCACCGCGAAATACAAGCGCACGCGACGCGGAACCAGGGTGGTGCCGAACACCGGCATGGCCATCAGCATCGCCGTGACGCGAAACAGCGGCAGGATGAACGAGGCCACCCAGGTACTGATCTGGGTGTCGGTCAAGGCCAGCAACGATTGCATCGGCTCAGCCGATCAACTGCGGAATACTGCCGTACAACTGCAGGATGTATTCCATGAAGGTTTGCACCAGCCACGGGCCGGCAACGATCAATGTCACCAGCATCACCAGCAGTCGCGGCAGGAAGCTCAGGGTTTGTTCGTTGATCTGGGTGGCGGCCTGGAACATCGCCACCAGCAGGCCCACCAACAGGCTCGGCACCACCAGCACGGCGACCATCAGGGTGGTCAGCCACAGCGCTTCGCGGAACAGGTCGACGGCGACTTCTGGCGTCATAGCGCTATACCCCTCCGAAACTGCCGGCCAGGGTGCCAATAATCAGCGCCCAACCGTCCACCAGCACAAACAGCATGATCTTGAACGGCAACGAGATGATCAGCGGCGACAGCATCATCATACCCATGGCCATCAACACGCTCGCTACCACCAGGTCGATGATCAGGAACGGGATGAAGATCATGAAACCGATCTGGAACGCGGTCTTCAATTCGGAGGTGACGAACGCGGGTACCAGGATGGTCAGCGGCGCCTGGTCCGGGGTGGCGATGTCGGTGCGCTTGGACAGGCGCATGAACAGCTCAAGGTCGCTGGAGCGGGTTTGCGACAGCATGAAGTCCTTGATCGGGCCCTGGGCCTTGTCGATGGCATCCTGGGCTGTGAGCTTTTCCGCCAGATAAGGTTGCAGGGCTTGCTGGTTCACCTTGTCGAACACCGGCGCCATGATGAACAGCGTCAAAAACAGTGCCATGCCGGTGAGGATCTGGTTCGACGGCGTCTGCTGCAGGCCCAGGGCCTGGCGCAGGATCGAGAAGACGATGATGATCCGCGTAAAGCTGGTCATCAGCATGACGAACGCTGGGATGAAACTCAGCGCCGTCATGATCAGCAGGATCTGCAGGCTGACCGAATATTCCTGGGCGCCCGCCGCGTTGGTGCCCAGGGTGATCGCCGGGATCGACAACGGGTCGGCGCCCAGGGCCATCGGCGCGGCCAGCAACAGCATGAGCGTCAACAAAACGCGCATTACTTCTTATCCTTCTGATCCTTGCCCAGCAACTCCATCAGGCGCTGGGCGAATTCTGGCGTGGCGGCTTCGGTCTTGACCGCGTCCACCGGGGTCTTGAGTACATGCAGCGGGGTGATGCGGCCGGGGGTGATGCCGAGCAGGATCTGCTCTTCGCCCACCTGCACCAGCACCAGCCGATCACGCGGGCCGAGGGCGCGCGAGCCCACCAGCTCTATCACCTGGCCGTTGCCCGGGCCGATGCGCTGCACGCGGCGCATCAACCAGGCCAGCAGGAAGATCAGGCCGATCACCAGCAACAGGCCCAGCACCAGTTGCGTCAACTGCCCGCCGACGCTGCCGACCGCTGGCGCCGCAGCCACCTGCGCCACCGGCTCAGCCGCCAAGGCGCTCAATGGCAGCGCCAGCAACAGTCCCGCCATCGAGTACTTCATCTCAGCGCAACTTCTTGATGCGTTCGCTCGGGCTGATCACGTCGGTCAGGCGGATGCCGAACTTCTCGTTGACCACCACCACCTCGCCATGGGCAATCAGGGTGCCGTTGACCAGCACGTCCAATGGCTCGCCGGCCAGGCGGTCCAGTTCGATCACCGAGCCCTGGTTGAGCTGCAAGAGGTTGCGGATGTTGATTTCGGTGCTGCCCACTTCCATGGAAATCGACACCGGGATGTCGAGGATCACATCCAGGTTCGGGCCATCGAGGCTCACCGGGTCGTTGTTCTTCGGCACGCTGCCGAATTCTTCCATGGCCAGGCGGTTGCCGGCCGGCGCGGTGGCGGCGTCGGCGGCCAGCAGCGCGTCGATGTCGTCCTGGCCAACATCGCCGGTTTCTTCCAGGGCCGCAGCCCACTCGTCAGCCAGGGCCTGGTCTTCGGCGGAAGTGTTTTCGTGTTCGGTAGCCATTACATGTCCTCGGCGCAGCAAACAATCATGAATTGGGGTTGAATCAGCGGCGGTTGATCGGCTCAACCACTTGCAGCGCCAGGTTGCCCTTGTGGGAACCGAGCTTGACCTTGAACGACGGCACGCCGTTGGCGCGCATGATCAACTCTTCCGGCAAGTCGACGGGGATGATGTCCCCAGGCGCCATGTGCAAAATATCCCGCAGGCGCAACTGACGGCGGGCCACGGTGGCGCTCAGCGGCACGTCGACGTCCAGCAGGTCTTCGCGCAGGGCCTTGACCCAGCGTTCGTCCTGATCGTCGAGGTCGGACTGGAAGCCGGCGTCGAGCATTTCGCGCACCGGTTCGATCATCGAGTAAGGCATGGTCACGTGCAGGTCGCCGCCACCGCCATCGAGTTCGATGTGGAAGGTCGACACCACAATGGCCTCGCTGGGGCCGACGATGTTGGCCATGGCCGGGTTCACTTCCGAGTTGATGTACTCGAAATTGACTTCCATGATCGCCTGCCAGGCTTCCTTCAAGTCGATGAAGGCCTGCTCCAGCACCATGCGCACCACCCGCAGTTCGGTGGGGGTGAATTCACGGCCTTCGATCTTGGCGTGACGGCCGTCGCCACCGAAGAAGTTGTCCACCAGCTTGAACACCAGCTTGGCGTCGAGGATGAACAGCGCAGTGCCGCGCAACGGCTTGATCTTGACCAGGTTGAGGCTGGTGGGCACGTACAGCGAGTGCACGTACTCACCGAACTTCATCACCTGCACGCCGCCCACGGCCACGTCCGCCGAGCGGCGCAGCATGTTGAACATGCTGATGCGGGTGTAGCGGGCAAAGCGTTCGTTGATCATCTCCAGGGTCGGCATGCGTCCCCGCACGATGCGATCCTGGCTGGTCAGGTCATAACTTTTGACGCTGCCGGGTTCGGCAGCCATTTCGGTCTGTACCAGACCATCGTCCACGCCATGCAACAGCGCGTCGATTTCATCCTGGGACAGCAGGTCTTGCACGGCCATGTCGTGATCCTACTGCAATACGAAGTTAGTGAAGAGCGCCTGCTCGACCACGACTTTGCCGAGTTCTTTCTGGGCCACTTCCTGCACGCTGGCAGTGACCTTCTGGCGCAACATTTCCTGGCCGACTGGCGTGGCCAGGCTGTCGAAGCTCTGCCCGGAGAACAGCATCACCAGGTTGTTGCGGATCACCGGCATATGCACCTTGAGGGCATCCAGGTCCGCCTGGTTGCGCGCCAACAAGGTGATGCTCACCTGCAGGTAGCGTTGACGACCATTCTGGTTGTAGTTGGCGACAAAGGCCGGAAGCATCTGCTCGAAGATTGCCGGTTGCTTGACGTTCGTGGCAGTTTCGGCGGTGGGCGCCGGTTTACTCGCACTGCTGTGCATGATGTACCAGGTGCCGCCCACCGAGGCACCGATCGCCAGGAGCAGGCCCAGCACAATCAACAGGATCAGCTTGAGCTTGCCTTTGCCTGCGGGGGGAGTTGCTGCGTCGTCGCTCTTCGCCATGCCAATAATCCGTCACTATTCGGGGATTCGTAGATCTATGGCAAGGCAAGAGCAAGTGTTATGCCAGAGTTGTCTGGCAGGCGCAGGAAGATGATCGTTCCCACGCTCTGCGTGGGAATGCATCTTGTGACGCTTCGCGTCACCGTGTGCAATGGTCGAAAACATCGCCGACTTCGGGACGCGGAGCGTCCGGGGCGGCATTCCCACGCAGAGCGTGGGAACGATCAGCCACTGACCGGGTTTGAGCAGGAAGTCAGGCGTAGTAGTCGACGGCGCTGGAGCCGATCACGCTCTGGCTCACGGGCGCTGCCACTTCGGCCACATCCACAGGGCCACCGGCGTCGCCGCTGTCAGCGCGCCTGCCGCTGCTACTGACGCCTCGCGCCTGGCTCTGCTGTTGCTGCTGGTCCTGGCCCCGCGACTGGTCGGAGACATTCACATCCACCTGCCCCATGCCCTGCTGGGCAAACATCTCGCGCAAACGGCCAGACTGGCTTTCCAGCGCTTCACGCACCACCGCATGGCCGCTCATGAAGTTGACCTGGGCCTGCTGGTCCGCCGTCATGTTGACCTTGATGTCCAGGCGCCCCAGCTCAGCAGGCTGCAACTGGATCTCGGCCGACTTGAGGTTGGCGCTGGACAGGTACATTACGCGGTTGACCACCTCCTCGGTCCAGCCGCTCTGGTGCATGGCCAGGGGCGCATTGGGGACGGGCGGCAAGGCATTCGCGGTTTTCGGCGTGGCCGCCTGGGTCAGCGCCGCCAGGCGGTTGGCGAAGTCATCCACACGGGTGTCGCTGCTGGCGTTCTTGAGGTCCTTGAGGCCGTCATCGATCAGCGCGCCGAAGGCCTTGTCGCCTCCCTGATCGGTGCTGTCCTTGGTGGCTTGCTGGTCGACCATGTTGGCCAGGCCGGCGGCAAAGCTCTGCGCGGCGGTCGGCTGGTCCTGGGTGGTGGGCGCGGCTTTCTGCGGCGCCTGGCTGCTGGCCGAGACATGACCGCCCTGCTCCATCGCCAGGCGCACGGCCGGCATCGAATCCAGCGGGTCGGCCTCAGGGTCGAAGGTTGGCTGCTTGGGCTCCTCGGTTACCGCAATGAGCGGCTGGGCGTTGTCATCTGCGGCCGTAACGGCAGGCGCTTGTACGGGCACAGGCACCGCCACAGGCGTCACGGTGGCAACCAGCGCCGGGTCGGCAACCGGTTGCAGTGCCAGGGACGGGTCGGCAGGTGGCTCGCCTTCACTGTCAGCGTGGTCGTCGCTCTTGGCCGGCTTGGCAGGCAAGGGATTGCCGCTATCGGCAACCGCTGGCGCGCTGGCGGCAGGTTTATCGTCGCCGGCGGCCGGTTTGGCGCTGGCATCAGAAGCCTTGTCGCGCACCGGTTTGGCTGGCGCGTCGTCGCTCTTGGCCTGCGGCTTGGCAGCTTGCTTGGCAAACACTTGAGCGAAGCCAGCGCCCTTGTCCCGCGGAGCCACAGGCGCTACGGCAGGCGTGGCGGCCGGCGCTTGAGGCTTGGCCGCAGCGGCAGCCTGAAGAAGCGAATTGGGAGCGACTGGCATAAGTAAGGGTCTCCACTGCATGGGGTCGGGAATGCAGTCTGTGGAGGTAGAGCAAGAGTCGGGCCAAGTCAGGCCGATTAAATATCAAACCCCAGAAAACCGCTCCCGTTCATGCTCATAAAGCGGCCGAACCAGCGCAAACTCACGATCAATCTGATCCACCAACGCCCCCAAGTCGGAAGCAGACTTGAAGGACTCGGTCTCCAACCGCTCACACAACGTTGCCAACCGCAGCGCCCCCAAGTTGCCACTGCTGCCCTTGAAGCTGTGTGCGATGCGCCCCAACGTCTTGGCGTCGTCCCGCGCCTTGCGCAGCGCTTGCACGCGCTCTTCAGAATCATGCAGAAAGGTGTCCAGCAGCGTGGGGTATTCGCTTTCCATGACTTCCTGCAAACCCGACAACACCTCGGGGTCCATATGAATCTCAGCCACTTGCTCGCTCCTTGATCAAGAATCGGCGGATTATGCCAGAGCCGCCCAACAAAACTCCACGCAGACAGTGCGCCCGCCATCGGACCAGCCTACAGCGCTGCTCAGTTGACGCACCAAGCTCAGTCCCCGACCAGACAGACGGTCGATGTCCACGGGGCGCGCCAGCTCTTGCTCCACATCAAAACCCTGCCCGCTGTCTTCGAGGCGCAAGGTCAGTTTGCCGCCCTTGTCGGTGGGCACCACCTGCATATGCACGCGCACATAGCCGCTGTCCAACTGCGCCAGGCGCTCATGGCGCTGGTGATAATACTGCGCAAACCCCTGGGCATCGCGCTTGAGGCGTGAGTCCAGGCCCAGTACGCCATGCTCCAGCGCGTTGGAATACAACTCGGCCATCACACTGTAAAGCGCCCCGCTCTGCTCACGCAGGCCGTGGATCTCCAACAGCAGTTGCAGCAGGTACGGCAGCGGGTTGTAAGTCCTGAGCGTCTGGGCGCGGAATTCGAAACTCACCGACCAATCCAGCGGGCACGACTGGCCGCTGTCGGCATACATCGGTTCTGCCGCCCGCAAGGGTTGGCCCGCCTGCAACGTGATCTCGACCATGCTGACGTCATCGCGCGCCTGGCCGCGAAAGGCCGCCAGGGCCTGCTCGATGTCCTCGAACAGGCGGTCGGGCTCGCGGTTAGCGGCGAACACCCGCTGCAAGCGCTCGGCACCGAACAGTTGATCGTTGGCGTCAGCGGTGTCCAGCACGCCGTCGGAGAGCAGGAATACCCGGTCGCCCAACGCCATGGGCCAGACCTCGGTGCTGTCATCGAACGCCTCTGCCGACAACACCCCCAACGGCAGGTGCCGCGACATCAATGGCGTGCGCCTGCCCGTGGCGACTTCATGCACATAGCCTTCGGGCATGCCGCCGTTCCACACCTCCACCGCACGCCGCTGGGCGCTCAGGCACAGCAAGGTGGCACAGCAGAACATGTCTACCGGCAGGATGCGCTTGAGCTTGGCGTTCATTTCCCGCAGGGTCTGCGTGAGGCCGTAGCCCTTGGCGGTCATGCCGTAGAACACCTCGGCCAGAGGCATGGCACCGATGGCGGCCGGCAAGCCATGGCCAGTGAAATCCCCTAGCAGCACGTGCATGTCGCCGGACGGTGTGTAGGCCGCCAGCAACAGGTCACCGTTGAACAACGCATAAGGCGATTGCAGGTAGCGGATGTTGGGCGCGGCGTTGATACAACCGGAATGGGCGACCTTGTCGAACACCGCCTTGGCCGCCCGCTGTTCATGCAGCAGGTGTTCGTGGTGCCTGGCGATCAGGTCACGCTGTTGCAAAACCGTGGCTTGCAGGCGGCGCAGGCGGTCCATGGCGTTGATCTTCGCTGCCAGGATCAAGGGGTTATAGGGCTTGGGCAGAAAGTCATCGCCGCCGGCGTCCAGGCACTGGGCCAGGGCTTCGCTTTCGCGCAGCGACGTGAGGAAGATGATCGGCACCAGCGCCTCCCCCGCCAGTTGCTTGATCTGCCGTGCGGCTTCGAATCCGTCCATCACCGGCATCAGCGCGTCCATCAACACCAGTTGCGGGCGCTCACGGGCAAACACCTCAATCGCTTCGGCGCCGTTGCTGACAGTCAGCACCTGGTGGCCCTGACGGCGGATGATGCTCGCCAGCAACAGGCGGTCGGCGGCGCTGTCTTCGGCGATCAGGATGGTCAGCGCCTCCAGGACAGGGGCCAGGGCGCTCAATTGATATCGAACAGTTTGTCGAAGTTGGAGATGGCGAGGATCTTGCGCACGTCGTTGCTGCTGTTGATCACACTGACTTCGGCGTCATCACCTCCAGCATGATCCCGTAGCAACAGCAGCATGCCGAGGGCTGAACTGTCCATATAGGTGGCATCCTTGAGGTCGACGATATAGGTCTCGGGCACCTTGTAGAAACGCTCGTAGGCTTCCCGAAACGCCTGGTGGCTGCCGAAATCGAACCGGCCCTTGATTGCGATCGTCAACTTCTTCCCGTCCAGGGATACTTCTGACTCGACTGACATGTGACTGCTTCCTTGTCGTTGCACTAGACACAAGGTGTAGCAGTTGAAGAGCATCTGAGCAACACAGTGAATCAACTGTGGGAGCTGGCTTGCCTGCGGTGGCGGCGTGTCAGCCACTGAATCTTTAACTGAACCACCGCTTTCGCAGGCAAGCCAGCTCCCACACTGGATTTGTGGTGCCGGTTAGAACTGTTCTGGGCGGGGAAGGCGTTGGGACAATTCATCGAGCAGCTTTTGCTCGCGCTTGTCTTCGATGGCTCGCGCTTCGTCGATGTAGCGCTGCACCAGCTTGCGCAGCCCCTCGACCCGGGCAAACGCCTGTTGCCAAGCCTCGCGGGCTTTGTCGAGGTTGGTCTCGTGCCAGGCCAGGCTCTGGCGTTGCTGGCCGACGGCGGTTTCAAGCTGATTGAGAAAGCCCTGGTACCCCATCAGCCACTGGCCAGAAACACCCTGGCTGCCGCGCTCGATCCACTGTTGTTGGTACTCGCCACGAAAACGCTCCAGGTCGCCCAGCTTGCTTTGGGCCAACCGCACCTGGCCCTGGAAGTAGCCCAGGCGCTGTACGGCGGCTTTCTCGGCCTTTTCGGCCATGTCCACCACCGGGGCCAGGCGTGCGGCGCGGCTGTTGGCCATGGATTAGCCGCCCGGCGCCGGGGCGAAGATGGACTGCAAGTGCGACTGGCTCTCGCCCATGGTGATCTTGTCGTTGAGACCCTGGCGCAGGTAGGTCACCAGTTGCGGCTGCAAGGCGATGGCCAGGTCGGTGTCGCGGTCGCCACCGGCCACATAGGCGCCGACGCTGATCAGGTCACGGCTTTGCTGGTAGCGCGACCACAGCTGCTTGAACTGCTGGGCACGGGCCATATGCTCCGGCGTGACCACCGCCGGCATCACCCGGCTGATGGACGCTTCGATATCGATGGCTGGGTAATGCCCCTCTTCCGCCAGGCGCCGCGACAGCACGATGTGGCCGTCGAGCACGCCCCGGGCCGAGTCGGCAATCGGGTCCTGTTGGTCGTCGCCTTCAGACAACACGGTATAGAACGCGGTGATCGAGCCACCGCCGGCTTCGGCATTACCGGCACGCTCTACCAGCTTGGGCAGCTTGGCAAATACCGACGGGGGGTAACCCTTGGTAGCCGGCGGCTCACCGATGGCCAAAGCGATCTCGCGCTGGGCCTGGGCGAAACGCGTGAGGGAGTCCATCAGCAACAGGACGTTCTTGCCCTTGTCGCGAAAATATTCGGCGATGCGCGTGCAGTACATCGCCGCACGCAGGCGCATCAGCGGTGCATCGTCTGCCGGAGAAGCGACGACAACAGAACGCTTGAGCCCTTCTTCACCGAGGCTGTGCTCGATGAACTCCTTCACTTCGCGGCCCCGCTCGCCGATCAGCCCCACCACGATGATGTCGGCCTCGGTAAAGCGCGTCATCATGCCCAGCAATACCGACTTACCCACGCCGGTACCGGCGAACAGGCCCAGGCGCTGGCCGCGACCGACCGTCAATAAACCGTTGATGCTGCGAATGCCCACGTCCAGCGGCACGCTGATAGGGTTGCGCTTGAGCGGGTTGATGGTGGGGCCGTCCATCGGCACCCAGTCTTCGGCCTTCATGCCTCCCTTGCCGTCCAGCGCACGGCCGGCACCGTCGAGTACGCGGCCCAGCATGCTCATGCCCATGGGCAGGCGGCCGGTGTCGGCCAGCGGCACCACGCGGGCGCCGGGGGCAATGCCGGTGAGGCTGCCGACCGGCATCAGGAAAATCTTGCTGCCGGAAAAGCCCATCACCTCGGCTTCGACCTGCACCGGGTGGTAGCTGTCGTCGTTGATCACCAGGCAGCGGCTGCCCATGGCGGCGCGCAGGCCTTCGGCTTCGAGAGTCAGGCCGACCATGCGCAACAAACGCCCTTCAAGAACCGGCTGGCCGGGCAACTCGGTGGCCTCGGCGTAGCTGCCCAGGCGCTTGGCGAAGCTGGTGCGATCAAGGCGCATCGGTGGCGTCCAGGTCAACGCTCAGGTCAGGCTCGGCGGGATGCAGGGCCTGTTCATGCAGTTGATCAAACAACTTGGCCATGATCTGGCTGATACGGGTTTCCACCGTTGCATCGATGCGGCTGTGCTCGGTTTCGACGCGGCAACCACCGGGCTGCAACGAAGCGTCTTCGACGATGCGCCAGGTTTCTTCATGACGCTCGCGCAGGGCCTTGACCTGTTCGAAATCCTGCGGATTGATGTACAGCCGCACATTGCCGACGCCCAGGGGCAGCAGCTTGAGGGCTTCACGCATCACGCCTTCGATCTGGCTGGAATCGAGCACCAGCTCGCGCTGGATCACCTGACGAGCAATGTGCTGCACCAGGCCAACCATAGATTTTTCCAGCTGCGAGTCCTGTTCGGCGATAGGGTCGAACAGGTTGCCCATCAGGCGCTCCAGGCTACCCAACTTGGTGTCCAGCGCCGCTTCGGCCTCCTGGCGAACCTTGAGGGTGGTGCTGCGAAAGCCGTCTTTTTCCCCCGCCGCGAAGCCTTCGTTGTAGGCCTCCTGGCGAATGGTTTCCAACTCTTCGAGGGTCAGTGGCTGGACTTCATCCAGTGGCACTTCTTCCATCTCTGCCGGAGGTTCTTCAACCGGTTCAGGCTCGGGCTCCGGCACATGGGGGTCGAAACTGGGCAGCGACCAGATGTCGAAGCCGCCGACATCCCGCGCGCGAATCAGATCGCTGGGCGCCTCATCTTTAGTCGACATGCAAGGCGCCTTAGATCATTTCTTCGCCGCCCTTCCCGCCGAGAACGATTTCTCCGGCTTCGGCCATACGGCGGGCAATGGTGAGGATTTCTTTCTGGGCGGTTTCCACGTCGCTGACGCGCACCGGGCCCTTGGCTTCCAGGTCGTCGCGAAGCAATTCGGACGCACGCTTGGACATGTTCTTGAAGATCTTTTCTTTGACGTTTTCGTCCGAGCCCTTGAGCGCCAGCACCAGCACGTCCGAGGACACTTCGCGCAGCAGCGCCTGGATGCCGCGGTCGTCGACATCGGCCAGGTTGTTGAACACGAACATCAGGTCTTCGATCTGGCCGGACAGGGTGTCGTCGATCTCGCGGATCGAGTCCATCAACTGACCTTCGACCGAGCTGTCGAGGAAGTTCATGATGTCGGCTGCGCGCTTGATGCCACCCAGGGTGGTGCGCGAGGCGTTGGAATTGCCGGAGAACTGCTTCTCCAGAATGGTGTTGAGTTCTTTGAGCGCCGCCGGTTGCACAGTGTTCAGCGACGACACACGCAGGATGATGTCCAGGCGCACTTTATGGTCGAAGTGGCCAAGCACTTCGCCGGCCTGGTCCGGGTCCAGGTAGGCCACCACGATCGCCTGGATCTGCGGGTGCTCGTAGCGGATCACGTCGGCCACTGCCCGCGGCTCCATCCACTTGAGGCTATCCAGGCCGCTGGTGTTGCCACCCAGCAGGATGCGGTCGATCAGGCCGTTGGCCTTGTCTTCGCCCAGGGCCGAGGTGAGCATCTTGCGAATGTAGCTGTCGGATCCGACGCCCAGGCTGGTCTGGTCGCCGACGATCTCGACGAACTCGCTCATCACCTGCTCGACTTGCTCGCGGTGCACATTGCGCATCTGCGCCATGGCCACGCCCACTCGCTGGACCTCTTTAGGGCCCATGTGGCGCAGCACTTGGGCAGCGTCGGTTTCACCCAGGGACAGCAGCAGCACGGCGGCTTTGTCGACCCGGGACAGCTTGGCCACAGCGGCTCGATCATTCATCTGCGTTAATCCACTCTTTCACGACCTGAGCCACACGGCCCGGGTCTTCTGCCACCAGACTCTTGATTGCGTTCAACTGAGCGTCATAGCCTTCGCTCGGGCTTGGCAACAGGATGCTTTGCGGGCCGCCGAGGCTGACGCGGTCGTTGGCCAGTTCGCCGTCCAGGCCGCCCATGCCACCCAACTCGACGTCACCACCGGCCAGCGCCAGTTGCTTCTTGCCGCCGCCGGTGATGTTGTTGAGCACCGGGCGCAATACGCCGAACACCAACACCAGGATGAACAGCACCCCCAGCACTTGCTTGACGATGTCCCAGAACCACGGCTGGGTGTAGAACGCCGGGTCAGCGATCACTTCACCGCGCTCGGCGGAGAACGGCATGTTGATCACGCTGACGCTGTCGCCACGGCTGGCGTCGAAACCAACGGCGTCCTGCACCAGGCGGGTGAAGCGCGCCAGTTCGTCAGCCGTCCACGGTGCACGGGTCACCGCGCCGTCCGCAGGGTTGACCTTGACCTGGTCATCGACCACCACCGACACCGACAGGCGATTGATCTTGCCCTGCTGCTGCTTGGTGTGGCTGATGGAACGGTCGAGTTCGAAGTTCTTGGTGGACTGGTTACGCTTGTCCGCAGGGTATGGCGCAAGCATCGGCTGGCCGGTGGCCGGGTCCATGATCTGCTGGCCGTTGGCGTCCAACAGCGGCTGGCCAGGCTGGATCGCGCCAGCGGTGGCGGCGGCGCCACCAGTGGTTTGCGGTGCCGAGGCCGGCGCGGGTGGCTGGTTGCTCAGGGCGCCTGGCACACCTTGGGGGCCATTGCTGGCGGTGCGTTGTTCGCTGGTGGACTGCTCGCTGCGCAGGGCCGGCTGGTCCGGGTTGAACTGTTCGGAGGTGGACTCGACGGCGCTGAAGTCCACGTCGGCCGACACTTCAGCCTTGTAGCGGTCGTTGCCCAGTACCGGTTGCAGGATGTTATGCACGCGCTGGGTGAGCATGCTTTCCATGCGGCGGCTGTAATCGAACTGCTTGCCGGCCTGGGTCAGCGCGGAGTTTTCGGCCATGTCGGACAGCAGGTTGCCCTTCTGGTCCACCACGGTGATTTGCGACTTGCTCAATTCGGGAACACTGGTTGCCACCAGGTTGACGATCGCCAGTACCTGGCCAGGCTCCAGGGAGCGGCCAGCAAACAGCTCGACCAAGACCGAGGCGCTGGGCTTGCGTTCGTCACGCACGAACACCGAGCTTTTCGGAATCGCCAGGTGCACACGGGCGGCCTTGACGTTATTGAGGCTGGAAATGGTGCGAGCCAGTTCGCCTTCCAGGCCACGACGATAGCGGGTGGCTTCCATGAACTGGCTGGTGCCCAGGCCCTGGTCCTTGTCGAGGATTTCAAAACCAATGTTGCTGTCGGACGGCGCCACGCCAGCGGCGGCCAGTTTCATCCGCGCGCGGGCTACGTCGTCAGCTTTGACCAGCAAGGCGCCGGAGTTGGGCTCCACGGTGTAGGCGATGTCGGCGGCGGCGAGGGTTTCCATGATCTGCTTGGAATCCATGCCCGACAGGCTGCCGTACAGGGGGCGGTAATCGGGTTGCTGCGACCACAGCACCACGGCAAAACCAATCGCCACGCTGGCGGCCAAGCCCACCATCAGGCCCACCTGACGCAGCATGGTCATTTCCGAGAGGTTTTCCAGGAACGACAGGCCAAACAACGGCGGTTTGCCGTCGGCCTTGGCGGGGAGGTTGTCGGAGACTGCTTCAGCCATGACTTAAATCTCGTCCTTAAACCGGCATCTGCATGATGTCTTGATACGCCTGAACCAGCTTGTTACGTACTTGGGTCAAGGCTTGGAAGGACACACTGGCCTTTTGCGAGGCGACCATCACATCGGTGAGGTCCACGCCGCTTTTACCGATCTCGAAGGCCGTCGCCAACTGGCTGGACGCCTGCTGGGTATCGCTGACTTTATTGATTGCCTGACCGAGCATGTCGGCAAAATTGCTTTGGCCCAATTCCGGCGCTGGCGCGACGGATTTCGGTTGAGCCATGGCATCCATTTGCATGGCGCGCATATCCAACATCAACCGATTGAACTCAATACCCTGGCTCATGACCTTCTCTCTCCGACGACCCGCAATTTTTTGACACTACGCAGCGGTTACTAGGGGTGGTAGCAACAAGGGTGCCAGCTCTGGAGCAACTCGTAAGAAAAGGCGACAAAGCTTGTCGAACTTGTTACCGCACGTTTTTGGTAGGAGCGAGCTTGCTCGCGAAGAACTCATGGACGCCGCGAGCATCCAGGAAGCACGCGTTATCGTTGACGTTTTTCGCGAGCAAGCTCGCTCCTACAAAAAAACGGTATGGGCGCGAAGTCAGGTGGCGAACAGATAGGCTTCCACATCCATACCGGCGTCGCGCATCTGCGCCAGCTTGTAGCGCAAGGTACGCGGGCTGATGCCCAGGCGTTCGGCCGCTTCTTTGCGGCGGCCACGCTCGGCGCGCAGGGTGTCGATGATCATCTGGAATTCACGGCGGCGCAGGTCATCGCCCAGGGCACCGGCTGATTCCGCCTCGGCGACCACTGGAGCCGGGGCCAGGCTCGGCAACGGCGCAGCGCCATTGCCCATGGCCAGGCAGAAATCCTGGGGCTGGATCAAACCGCCCTGCTGCAAAATCAGCGCACGCTGGATCGCGTTGTCCAGCTCGCGCACGTTGCCCGGCCATGGGTAACTGACCAGGCACGCCTGGGCCTCGGGCGATAAACGCGCCTGGGCATGCTTCATTTTTTTGACGTGGTTGTTCAGCAGGCGCTCGGCCAGGGGAATGATATCCGCCGGGCGCTCACGCAATGGGCGCCAGGCCAGCGGGAACACCGACAACCGGTAGAACAGGTCTTCACGGAAGCGCCCCGCCGCCACTTCACCCGCCAGGTCGCGGTTGGTGGTGGCGACCACGCGGATATCCAGCTGGATCGGCTTGCGTGCGCCCACGCGCTCCACTTCACGCTCCTGCAATACCCGCAGCAACTTGGCTTGCAGGCCCAGGGGCATTTCCGAGATTTCGTCGAGCAGAATGGTGCCGCCGTCGGCTTGTTCGAACTTGCCGGCCTGGGCCGCGATGGCGCCGGTGAACGAGCCCTTTTCATGGCCAAACAAGGTGGCTTCCAGCATGTTGTCGGGGATCGCCGCGCAGTTGATCGCAATGAACGGTTGTTTGGCACGGCCCGATTGCTGGTGGATATAACGCGCCAGCACTTCTTTACCGGTGCCGGACTCGCCGGAAATCAGCACAGTGGAATCACTGCGCGCCACCCGCGCTGCCAGTTCCAGCAATTGCGCGCTGGCCGGCTCAAAGGCAATCGGGCCATCGCCGTCGGCTGCGGGCATCACGCCCAGGGCATGCCGGGCGACCAGTTCGATCAACGCCTTGGGTTCGAACGGCTTGACCAGGTAATCCGCCGCGCCCTGACGCATGGCATCCACCGCCCGCTCCACCGCGCCATGGGCGGTCATCAGCAGCACCGGCAGTTGCGGCTGGCGCACCCGCAGCAGGCCGAGCAACTGGTGGCCGTCCATGCCGGGCATGTTGACGTCGCTGACCACCAGGCTGAAGGTTTCCCGCTCGACCGCCTCCAAGGCTTCCTCGGCAGAGCCGACCGCACGGTAGTCATGGCCCGCCAACAGCAGCGTGTCAGCCAATGCTTCACGCAGGGCGCGATCGTCTTCCACCAATAAAACCTTGATAGCCATCATCCTCTTACTCCGCGCTTGCCGCGCTGGAAAACAGCGGCAAGGTCATCAATGCACAGGTGCCACGCCCCAGGCGCGAACGCAGCTGCAATTGTCCCTGATGGGCACGGGCCACTGCCTTGACCACGGTCAGGCCCAGGCCAGTGCCGTTGGTCTTGGTGGTAAAAAACGGCTCGCCCAGGCGCTGCAGCACCTGCGGGGCGATACCGCTGCCGCTGTCGCTGACGCACAGGCGCAGGGTTTGTCCGCGGCTATACAGGTGCACTTTCAGGCGCGCCCCGGGGCCACTGGCCTGGGTAGCGTTTTCGATCAGGTTGAGCAGCGCGCCCACCAGGGTGTCGCGGTTGCACAGCAATTCGCCCTGGTGGCTGTCGCACTGCCAGCGCAGGTTGGCCTCCTGCACATGGGTCGCCGCTGCCGCTTGCAGCGACTGCATCAAAGCGGCAGGGGTAACGCGATCGGTCAGCGGCAGTTCGCCGCGGGCAAATACCAGCATGTCACGTACTTGGTGTTCCAACTCATGCAGGCGCTCCTTGAGGCGCCCGGCAAAGCGTTGGTGGGTGGCCGCTGGTAATTGCTCGTCAGTCAAATGGCTGGCGTAGATCAATGCCGCCGACAACGGCGTACGAATCTGATGCGCCAAGGAAGCGACCATCCGCCCCAGGGACGACAGCCGCTCATGGCGAGCCAACTGATCTTGCAGGTGCCGGGTTTCTGTCAGGTCATTGAGCAGCACAAGCTGGCCCGGCTCGGCGTCCAGGGAACGGGTCGCAATGGACAGCCGGCGCCCGTCCTTGAGGGAGACTTCGTGGCCGTCGTCTTCACGGGGGGCGAAACAGCGGGTGATGACTTCACGCCACAGCTCGCCTTCCAGCGGCAAGCCAAGCAGGTCGCAGGCCGCCGGGTTGGCTTCGCGAACGCGGCCTTGGTCGTCGATGACGATCACGCCACCGGGCAACAGGTCCAGCAGGTTTTGCAGACGGTTGGCCAGGCGTTCTTTCTCGGCCAGCTCCTGCATTCGCTGGGCGCTGACGACCGCCAGTTCGCCTTTAAGCTCGGAAACCCGGGCCTCAAGCAGGCTGTAGGAGTCGGTCAGCTGGTTCGACATCTGGTTGAACTGCGAGAGCGCGTGCTCCAGGCCCTGGCGGGTCGGCGGTTCTACAGGCGAAACCAGCCCCTGGATGGCAGGGGCCGAAGATAGTTGGGCGGCGTGGGGCATGATGCTCTCTCGCTTGGCTGACCGTCAGTTAAACGGAACGTTGCGAGGGCTGTAGCAATACCCGTGCCGAAAAAAATCTACCTATAAATCAAGTAGTTGAAAAACAGGCGTCAATCATCCGCCTGTTCATCACCTTCTTTGCGGCTCATCCCGTACTTGCGCATCTTCTCCACCAGGGTGGTGCGACGGATACGCAGGCGCTCGGCGGCACGGGCGACGATGCCGTTGGCATCGTCCAGCGCCTGTTGGATCAGGCCTTGTTCCAGGTTGCCGAGGTAGTCCTTGAGATCCAGGCCTTCGGGCGGCAACATCGCGCTAGCGCCGAAGTCTGGAGTATGGCCGTTGATTGCCACGCGCTCTTCCATGTCGCTGCGCAGGCTGTCCATCTGCTCGTCCTCGTCGTCGACGTAGCGGAATTTCTTCGGCAACTCGACCACGCCGATCACCCCGTACGGATGCATGATCGCCATGCGCTCCACCAGGTTGGCCAGCTCGCGGACGTTGCCCGGCCAGCCGTGGCGGCACAGGGACATGATTGCCGCGGAGTTGAAACGAATGGAGCCGCGCTTCTCGTGCTCCATGCGCGAGATCAGTTCGTTCATCAGCAACGGGATGTCTTCCACGCGCTCGCGCAGCGGGGCCATCTCGATAGGGAATACGTTGAGGCGGTAGTACAGGTCTTCGCGGAAGCTGCCGACCTCGATCATGCTTTCGAGGTTCTTGTGGGTGGCGGCAATGATGCGCACGTCCACGCTCTGGGTCTTGTTGCTGCCCACGCGCTCGAAGGTGCGCTCTTGCAGTACGCGCAGCAGCTTGACCTGCATCGGCAACGGCATGTCGCCGATTTCGTCGAGGAACAGGGTACCGCCATTGGCCAGCTCAAAGCGCCCGGCACGGCTGGTGATCGCCCCGGTAAAGGCGCCCTTCTCGTGGCCGAACAATTCGCTTTCCAGCAGCTCTGCCGGGATCGCCCCGCAGTTGACCGGCACAAAGGGCCCGTCGCGACGCTTGGAGTGATAGTGCAGGTTGCGCGCGACCACTTCCTTGCCGGTGCCCGACTCGCCGAGGATCAGCACGCTGGCGTCGGTATCGGCCACTTGCTGCATCATCTGGCGCACGTGCTGGATGGCGCGGCTGGTGCCGACCAGGCTGCGGAACAGGTTGGGTTCACGGTGACGGCCGCGCTCGCGGGCCTGGTCGTACATCTCGCGATAGACCTGGGCACGGTGCAGGGAATCGAGCAATTTGCTGTAGCTGGGCGGCATTTCCAGGTTGGATAGCACGCGGCGGCGCTGGTCTTCCGGCAGGTCCACGGAAGAAATATCGCCCATTAGCAACACCGGAAGGAACTCATCCCAGGTAGACAGTGTCTTTAACAGGCCCAGAACTGCGCCAGGAGCGTTTACCGTCCCGATCAATACACAAATGACTTCACGGCTCGACGACAACGAGCTGACCGCCTGCTGCCAATCGTGGCTGCCGCAGGGCAAATTTTCTTCACCGAGAAAATTTAAAATCACCGCTAAATCGCGGCGGCGGACGCTATCGTCATCGATCAGCAGAATTTTGGTTTCACGCCACATGCAATAGCAACTTCCCTAGTAAAACTTCCTGCCCCGGAATGAGGGCAATCAAGACGTCTGTAAGATTTCTTACCTTCTAGACGTCTGAAATCTGAAAACAGCACTAGTTAAGTCAAAAATGATGGCATAGTCAAATATATGACGCGCCGTTCGGATTAACTGCGCCCTTTCAACCGAACAGATGGTAAACCTTTGACGCATTTTTCGCTTGGTTGATCTGCGACATCTCTTCGAAAATCGCCTGGCGCTCGCCGGTCGTCACCTCAAGCAACTGCTGGTAAACCGCCAACAGGCTTTCCAGCTTTCCACGCAGCGCATCCTCATCCACCGGCGCTTCGCTGAGCACCTGATCGATCACACTGCGGCAGCCCAGGTCGAGCTCGCTGATGGCATCCCAGTTGCGCGCAGCCAGCGCGTCGACCAGGGCTTCACGGGTTTCATCAATGCGTTGCAGTGCGTGGCTCATGACGAGTTCCTCAAGGCCCGTGGCCTTATTCTGCTGCGCCTTGTGGCGCGCCGATAGCATCCCAGCCTTCTTTTACGGTAATCATCAAGCGAGCGACTTCGTCGATGATCTCGGCGTCGTTTTGTTGGTTAGCCTCCATTAACCGGTTGGTCATGTACACATAAAGGCTTTCCAACTGCTGAACATAAGCCGGGTTATCACTCTTTTCAGCATCCAGGCCATCGCGCAGCCCGATAACGATGTCGATGGCCTTGCCGAGCATCAAACCCTTCTGTGCGATGTCACCACGCGCCAGGGCGCCCTTGGCCTGGGACATGCGATCCAGGCCGCCTTCCATCAGCATCTGCACCAGGCGATGCGGGCTGGCTTCGGAGATCTGTGCGTGGGAATTGACCTTCTGGTATTGGCGAAGGGCTCGCATGGGGTTCATGTTTCTACCTCGTGACAGGCGACAGCGAAAAGGATTCTAGTAACCAATATGTCGACTGGGCCGCAAAAAGCTTTAACACCGGTCGTCTTTCGGTACGAAAAGGCCAGGCAGGTTGCCTGGCCTTTTGCGTGAGTGGCGATCAGTTATTGGTTTTAGGGTTGTTCAAGGCATTGAGCGTGGTCATGACGCTGGTGCTTTGCTGGCGCAGTTGGGCAACCAGGGTGTCCATGGCGTTGTATTTGGCGGAGAGGCTGTTGGTCAGCAGTTCCATGCGCTCGTTCAGGGTTTCCTGCTGCTTTGCGATGTCCTTGAGGCTATCGGTCAACGAGGTAGAACGCGTTGCCAGAACCCCGGTAGTAGCTTTGGCAAAATCATCTGTTGCACTTTTCATGCGTGCCAACATGCCGTCTTTGCCGGTGAACATACTGTTGATATCGGCTGCATTGGTCTTGACGGCAGCGTCCCACTTTTTGTCATCGATTGTCAGCAAGCCGGTGGTAGAGCTTGTGCTCACGCCAAATTGAGCCAACGACTTGAAAGTACCAGTCCCCGAAAGCGTGTTGAATTCATTGCGGATCGCCGCCTGGAGCGAACGCATGGTCGAGTCACCGGTCAATGCCGCAGCCGTCGTGCTGCCATCAAGATTCTTGGTGACCTTGGTTTCGGCATTCATTGCGGTGATCAAAGCATTGTAGGTATCAACGAAGCCTTTGACCCCGGACTTGAGCGCCGTGTTGTTGGTACTGACGGTGATCAGCGTAGCGTTTTTATCGCCAGAGGTGCCCGTCTTGTAAGTCGAAGGCGCCACCAGCTTGATGTTCACACCACTGAGCGCTCCCTCAATACTGTTGGTCTTGGACACAGACGCAACACCATCAATGCTGTACAGCGCATCCTTGGGCAGATCGACGACCGTTGAACCCACATCCAGGCCGGAGGTGCCAGAAAGCGTAAGGTCGGAACCGGTACCCATGGTGGTAGAGGTCAGGATCAATCGGGAACCATTGGAGTCGGTCTGGATGTTGGCACTGAGCCCGGAAGTACCAAACTGGGTATTGATCGAATCCCGCACCTGCTGCAAGGTCGCGCCGGCTGGAACATTGACGCTGTAATCCTTGCCCGATTGAGAGATGGTCAAGGTGGTCGGCTTATCCGTAGCGTTCACCACGGCAGAGGTGCCGCCAGAGAAGTTCTTGCTGGATAATTTGGAAGCCTGGGCCAACTGGTCAACGATCAGTCGGAAGCTGCCGTTCGAAGCCGTATTATTGGCAGTCATGGTCGCCGTTTTTTCATCCGAGGACGAGCCGGTCAAACCAGTGAAACTACTGTCTTTGGTCATGGAGTCTAACGCACTACGAAACGCATCCAACGCCGCCTGAATCTTGCCGATCGAAGACAGCGTGGTGGTCGCCTTCTGGGACGCGGTATTGATCTGCGTCTGCTTGGGCACCTTTTCGGCGTCCACCAAGGACTTCACGATCGCTTGCGTATCGATGTTCGAACCGATACCACTTACCGTTGAACCCGCCATCATCTATCTCCTGTTCGGTGGCTGCCGTTATCTTGACTTATTACACCTCAAGACCTGACAGCAACAAATTTCATGCCAGCTCACACCTTGTCGTCAAACAACACGTTGCTTGCGCTGGAAAGGTTCTGTGCCAGTTTCAACGCCGTTTCCGACGGAATCTGACGGATCACTTCACCGCTGTCGGTGGCAATGACCTTGACCACGACCCGATGGGTCGAATCGTCAATGGAAAAATCCAGGCTGCGCTGGGCAGCCTGGACGAATTCGCGAATATCGGTTACTGCTTTTTCCAGGTCCGCGCGCTCAGGCTCTTTGCCTGTTGCCGCCACTTCCTGGGGCTTGCTGCTGCTTTGATCGGCGGTCACCTTGGGAGGCGCGCCTTGAGGGGCAACCGGCGGATAAGACTGGTTCAGCTTTACACTCATGTCCATGTCCAATCTCCTCTAAACCGAAAAAACGGAAGGGCACGTAAACGCGCCCTTCCGTTAGTTACCAAGCGCGCTGATTACTGAAGCAGTTTCAGTACAGCGGATGGCAGTTGGTTAGCCTGCGACAGGATCGCGGTGGAAGCCGACTGCAGGGTTTGTTGCTTGGTCAGTTCGGCGGTTTCGGAAGCGAAGTCGACGTCCTGAACGGTGGAACGTGCAGCGGTGGAGTTCTTCTGAATGTTCTGCAGGTTGTCTGCAGTGGTAGTCAGACGGTTCTGGGTAGCACCCAGACCCGAACGAACGCTGTCGATGGTGCCGATGGCCTTGTCGATAACCGACAGAGCGTTTTGAGCCATATCAGCGCTGGTCACGTCAGTATTGGCGATGGTGGTTTTGGTGGAAGCCGCAGTGGTGGCCGCAGCCGCACCGAACAGACCGCCAACACCAGTGCCCGACAAGGAGTAACCCTTGGAGGAATCGAGCGATACTTGGCCGGTGGCAATCATCGCAGTGGTATCAGACAGAGCAGTGCCGGTGGCAGCGAAGGCACCAGAACCATCCTTGGCCTTAATGGTGATCGCGCCAGCACTGGCAGCACCAGCTGCGACAGCACCAAACTCGATGTTCTCACCGGTGTCGGACTTGACCGAAAGCGTCTTCTTGGCTTCGTCAAAGTTGACACTGATACCCAACTTGGCGGCGTTGGACTTCAGCTGATCAGCCAAGCCAGCCTGGCTTGTTACACCAGTCATGGTGACAGTCTGACCATTGACGGTCATCGAAAAAGTCGCTGCAGCGGCAGGAGTAGCACCTGCAAACGCAGCAGCATCAACATCGAGCTGAACTTCGGTGCTTGCAGTGGCAGTCAAGCCGCCAATTGCGCCGTTCATTTTGCTGGCGATGCTTTGTGCCGAAGCGCCGACCGGAACAGTAATCGGGCTGCTCACTTGGCCGTTACCGGTGATAGTGATATCGCCAGTTGCGCTGCCAATACCGGTAGCCGAAGGCGTGATCGCTACACTTTTGATCTGCTGCGAACCAATGTTGTTAGCCGCAACGTTTTCCAGGCTCAGGTTGATAGTTTCGTTGGCGTTGGCGCCAACCTGGATAGCCTTGGTACCGTACGAACCGTCCAGCAGCTTCTGGCCACCGAAAGTAGTGGTTTGCGAGATACGGGTCAGTTCCGAAGTCAGGGCCTGGTATTCGTCGTTGTTCGACTTACGGTCGTCGGCGCTCAGGGAGCCGGTAGCCGAGGACAGGGCCAGGGTACGCATTTTTTGCAGGATGTCGGTCGAAGCCTGCATCGCGCCTTCAGCGGTCTGAGCGATGGAGATGCCGTCGTTCACGTTTTTTACAGCTTGGCCCAGGCCGTTGATTTGGCTGGTCAGGCGGTTAGCGATCTGCAGGCCGGCAGCGTCGTCTTTAGCGCTGTTGATACGCAGGCCGGAAGACAGGCGCTGCATGGAAGTGGCCAGGGCGCCGCCAGCTTTGTTCAGGTTGCCCTGAGTCGTGATGGAAGCAATGTTGGTGTTTACTGTTAAAGCCATGACGAAATCCTCGTTGGATGGATACTGCGGCTTCCGGCCCTGGCAACCGCCGGGTGTGGCCTGAGAACCTACGTAATAGTTATCGTCGTGGTAGCCGGTTGCTTGAGGGTTTTTTTGATTTTTTTTACTAGCCCTGTGCCAGCCCTTGTATTTCAACGGCTTACGCAGGCATAAAACCTCGGTTTCATTGGCTTTTCTGGCGCCAATAAAAAACGCCGATGATCATTCGATCATCGGCGTTTTTCATGAAGCCGCTAAAGCATCACGGACGATAGAGAATTGCCGAGCCCCATGACAGCCCCACACCAAAACCGCTGATTGCCACGCGCTTCCAGGTGGCGTCCATCACGTGCTTTTCCAGCAGCAACGGAATGCTCGATGACACGGTATTGCCGGTCTCGACCATGTCCTTGATGAACTTGTCCACCGGCGCTTCTTCAAAGCGACGCGCCACGGCGTCGACGATGGCCGCGCTGCCCTGGTGGATGCAGAACGCATCAATGTCATCTGCCTTGAGGTCCGACTCATTGAGCAGTTCGTGCAAGTGTGCCGGCACCTTGAGCAAGGCGAAGTTGAACACCTGGCGGCCGTTCATGAAGAACACACCATCGCTGACCTTCAAGTGCGGCGCGCCGGAACCGTCGGTACCGAACTTGGATTTGCCCAGCAACCACGGCGCGTCCTCGCCCATCCAGGTGGCGGTGGCGGCATCACCGAACAGCATGGTGGTGTTGCGGTCTTCCGGGTCGACGATCTTGGAATACGGGTCGGCGGTGATCAGCAGGCCGTTTTTCAGGCCGGCGGCTTCCATGAAGCCTTTCATCGCGTAGATGCCGTACACGTAGCCGGAGCAGCCCAGGGAAATATCGAAAGCGGCAACGTGAGTCGGCAGGCCCAATTTGTCCTGGACGATGGCGGCGGTGTGGGGTAAGCCCTCTTCATCGCCGTTCTGGGTGACGACGATCAGCGCGTCGATGGACTCGCGCTTCAAATCCGGGTTGTTGGCAAACAATGCATTGACTGCTTCGACGCACAGGTCGGAAGTCTCCTGTGCAGCTTCCTTGCGCGGCAGGAACGCCGAACCGATCTTGCCGATGATGAACTCTTCATCCTTGGCGAATTTGGCACCCTGGGCGTAGTTATCGATCCCGTCTGCCGGCACGTAACTGGCGATGCTTTTTATGCCAATCATTGTGGCTTCCCAATACTAAATAGCTGGAGAACACCCCTCGGACTACGCCGGGAGTGCTGACAATAAAGGGGAGAACCCCATGAAAATCTCGCTGAAAGCCGCCCGATAAAGGCCCTGTGACGACTTATCCTTTTCACACGATACAGTGAAGATGCGCTTTATGACTCACAGGTCACTCAATTTTGCGCGCTTTGTGCAAAAACCGGCAACATTTCCAGGTCAGAAACGACAACGGCCTCCCCTGTCGCCAGGGGAGGCCGTTGTTCATTGCGACGATTACATGCGGCTGAACAGGTTCAGCTGGGAGATTTTAACGAACGCCAGTTGCGAGGCCTGCAACATGGTTTGCTGCAACGTGAGGTTGATCGCCGCTTCGCCCATGTCAATGTTCGCCAGATCGCTCATGGTGCTTTTGTTTGCAGTGCCGATACTGATGTTTTCCGCCGACTGGATATCCAGTGCAGCTTCGCGGGCCCCGATAGAACCGCGCACGTTGTCGACCTGGGCACGTGAATTGGCAAAATTACTGATGGAAGCGTCGAGCGCATCCTTGAGCTTGACCATCGCCGCCGGGTTGCCGTCGGCCGGTTGCTCCAGCGCCTTGCGCAGTTGGCTCAGGGTATCCAGCGCGTTCTGGGTCTTGGCCGTGCTGGCAGCGACCGCAAACTGATCGCCGACTTGCGGTGTGCCGCTGACATCAAAGGTCACGCCTGCTGCCGTCACGGTCGTACCGCCACCGGTGTCGCCGGTGGCGATCGCTTTGCTGTCGGCACTGTAGGGCTGGGCATAGACTTCATACGCCGTGCCACTGGTGAACTTGATCACCGCCCCGCTGTTAGCCGGGAACGTACTGGCATAGGTGGCCGGGTTGCTCACCTGCGCATTCGTCAGCTGCGCAGTGGAGGCATTACTGGGCGTGCGCGAAACACTGAAGGTGTCGGGTTTGGCGGCCAGGCTGAACGAACGGTCCTTGACCAGCGCATCGGCGTCCGGCCCCGTCGCCATATCCTTGAGATCCACCGCAATATCAAAATTCACGCCGCGCAGGCTCACGGTGGAGCCGCCTTCCTTGGTGGAATCAAAGGTGCCGTTGCCAGGGATCTCCGACGTGACGTCATTACCGTTCTTGTCGGAGACCTTGTACTGGGTGCTGCTGGTAAAGGTCAGCTTGTATGGCTCGCCATCGGCGAATTTATTCGTGTAATCCGAGCCTGAAGTCACCAGGCCGGCCGACACTGAGACTTTATGATCATTGGGCACTGGCGCCGTTGCCGGCGGCACGATGGCAGGTGCGATCCAGGTCGCCTGGGTGCGGCCCGAGTTAACGGCACCGTCCATGATGCTCTTGCCGGTGTCACCGGCACTGACTCTCAGGGAATCGGAAACCTGCAGGCTCAGCGGCGTTTCATCACCCTGATAGGTGTAGGTGCCGTCGCTGTTACGGCTATAGGGCGGCGTCGAGGTCTTGGAGCCGGAAAACAGATAGTTGCCCGAGGAATCCTTGCTGTTAAGCAAGCCCAGCACCTGGTCTTCAAGCGCACCGATCTGGCCGGCAATCGACTTGCGGTCGGCATCGCTGCGCGAACCGCCCGCTTCAATGGCCAAGGTACTGGCCGCCTGCAGCGCCTCGTTGATTGCCCCCAATACGCTTTCCTCGTTGGTCAACGAGTTCTTCAAACTGGTGATATTGCCGTTGAACTGCCCGAGCATGTCCTTCTGCTGTTGCAGCAACAACAACCTCGCCGCCGCCACCGGGTCATCCGCTGCGGTCTGCACGCGCACACCGGAACTGGCCTGCTCCTGGGCCTTCACCACGCTGGAATAGTTGTCCGTGTACTTGGCGGCACTGGTTTCAAAATACTGTGCAGTGGAAATACGCATCGTCCCAGACTCCCTTAAAGACTATTGATCAGCGTGCTGAAGGTTTCTTGCGCAGCCTTGATGATCTGCGACGAGGCGGTGTAGTACTGCTGGAATTTGATCATGTCGCCCGCCTCTTCATCGAGGTTGACCTGGGACACGGAGTTGCGCGCATCCTGGTTGGCCTTGAGCAAGGCGCCCGTGGCCGTGGTGTCGGTATTGGCCGACGCGGCCTTGGCTCCGACGGTCGACACCAGGCGACTGTTGGCCGCCACCAGGCTCACTCCGCCGCCACTGCCATCGGACAGGCCGACGGTGGCTTTGGTTTGCAGGTCGAGCAACGCCTGGGCGTTACGGTTATCCGACTTGCCCGAGGCGTTGAAGGAAAACGTGGTGCTGTCGCCAGCGGCGGGCGACCCGGCGACCGTGGTATCGAACTTGAAGCTTTTGGCCGGCACCAGCAGCGTGCCGTTGGCATCCCGCATCGGCACGTCGACCGTGATCTTGTTGCCTTGGCCCGGCACGATGGTGCCGGTGCCAATCGGGTTGCCCTGGGCATCGTTGAGCGTATAACCCTGGGTGCCGTCGGCGGCCGGCTTGCCGAATACCATCTTCACTGGCATTGAGTGCTCAATGCCGGTACGCAGTTGCGCGGTATCGGCGCCACCATGAATATCGATAGGCAGGGTCAGGGTCGGCGGTGTAAAGGTGCCGGTACCCTGGTTGGTCTTGCTGCCCTCGCCCAGCAATGGCCCGGCGAACGCGATTTTATTGGCGTCCGTCAAAGTCGTGCCGATGTTGGTCGCACCGCTGGCGGTAGGACTGACTTTGAAACTATCGCCCGCCGCCATCGGCCCCTTGCCATCCAACGCCAGGGTGAACCCATCGATCACCGGCGGCGGCGCGGTATTGGTGTCGAACGCGCCCATGGCCTTGCCGTCGGAGCGCACCACCGTGTAGTTGTTGCCGCTGGTAAAGGTCACTTTGTAGTCGTAGGTCGACAGCTTGCTAGTGTCCGCAATGGTCACATTCAAATTGCCGGAACCCGTGCTGTTGCCCAGCGCGCCCTGACTGCGCAGGGCAATGGCCGCCGCGCTGTTGATGTCCTTGAACAGCGATGAGCCGAAGTCACCGTTCAAGTCCAGGCCCTGCCCCAGTTGGCTGTTGATGGTATCGGCTGTCGCCAGGGCGATACGCCCCAAGTCATTGATGGCCGGCATCAGGGCATCACTGCGATAACGCAACAGGCCGCCGATGCTGCCCCCACTGAGCACGTTGCCCAGGTCGATCGCCGTACCGCCGCCAGCATTGAGCGCAATGGTGTACTGGCTTGGGTCGCTAGCGCTCGGCACTGCCGAGAGGGTGTTGGACCGGTCGCCCAATACCAGGGATTGGCCCGTGCCGGTGCTGACGCTGAACACACCATTCTGTTCACTGGTGGTCACACCCACCAGTTCATTGAGCGAGCGCACCGCCTCGTTACGGGCATCCAGCAGGTTGGCCGGGGCGCTGTTGCTTGAGCCCTGGGCCTGGGTGATCTGCTTGTTGAGCGAAGCAATCGAGGAGGTCAACTGGTTGACCTGGTCACTCATGGTGCTCAACTGGCCATTGATCGACTCTTTCTGTTGAGTCAATTGGCTGGAGATGGCGTTGAAACGGTTACTCAGGGTCTGGGCGCTGGTCAGCAGCACTTGCCGGGCAGACACGTCGCTGGGGTTGGCCGCGGAGGTCTGCACAGCGGCAAAAAACGCGCTGAGCACCGAAGACATGCCGGTTGTCTTGTCCGACAAAGTCTTGTCGATGGCGCTGGCCTGGCTGGAATAAGCCTTGGCATCGTTATTGAGCGCCGTGCTGTTCTGGTAGGCCGCGTCCAGGAACTCGTTATAGACCCGACGCACATCCGCCAGCGTGGTGCCGCTGCCAATGTACACACCGCCGTAGGGGTTGTTGGCACTCGCATTCTGCGTGGTCTGCTGGCGCGAATAACCCGAGGTGTTGGCGTTGGCGATGTTATTACTCAAGACCGACAACGATCCTTGAGCGGCATTGAGCCCTGACATCCCGATACTGAGCAAACTCATGGTTCAGACCTTATAAATGTGTGGTTGCGCCAGCGGCAGCGTAGTTCTGGTAACTGTTCATGTTTTTTGCGATCTGCGAAATCTTGCTGGCGTAATCCGGGTCGGTTGCATAACCGGCTTTTTGCAACTCGCGTACAAACTGTTCCGGGTTGTCGGCTGATTTCACAACTTCTTTATAGCGATCATGGCTTTGCAGCAGGGTCACGAGGTCGTGGAAGCTGTCTTGGTAGGAGCTGTAGGAACGGAATTGCGCCGTTTCCTTGACCATCGCCCCATCGCGAAACTCGCTGGTGATCGCCCGGGCCTGACCGCCCTGCCAGCTCTGCCCGGCCTTGATGCCAAACAGGTTGTGGCTGCTGCTGCCGTCCTCGGCGCGCATGACTGATTTGCCCCAACCGGTTTCCAGTGCCGCCTGGGCCACCAGGTACTTGGGGTCGATACCAATCCGTGCGGCAGCGGCCTTGGCCATCGGCAACATGGTGGCGACAAATTCATCCTGGGAGCTGAAGGCTTTCTTGGCCGGCGCCAGCGGTGGCTGGGCAATGGCGCGGCCATACACCTGCATGCGCCCGCTCGGCACGGCAAAGCTACGCGTGCTGCTGTTGATGACCGTGTCGTCGGCAGCGCTGTTACGCAGGGGCGCGGATTTGGCTTCGACCGGAGCGTTCGGCACGATACCCGCCAGCAGGCGGTCGGCCAGCTTGCTGGGCAAGGCGATACGACGCTGGTTCATCAGTTCCATGTCGTTGGCATGGGTGCTGGCGCCCTCAGGCACGGCCACGCGATACGCCCACAAAGGCCGCTGTCCATTGGAGCGGCCCAACGGGCCTTCGGCCTGGGTACCGGCGGCAATCTCGGTCGGCACATCGACTTTCTTCACCGGCGCATCCGCCGCCGGGCCTTGCAAGGTGGCGGCCTGAGCCTCCACCGGCTTGTTCTTCTGCATCTGGCGCATCAGCACATCGGCCAGGCCGATACCGCCACCTTCGCGGGACATCGACACCGCCAGTTGCTGGTCGTACATTTCCTGGTATTGCTTGGCGGCCGGGGTGTTCAGCGGGTTGTCCTTGCCCAGGGCCTCGGTGGCCGAACGCATGGACTTGAGCATCTCGTTCAAAAACAGCGACTCGAATTCCTGCGCCACTTTGCGCAGGTTGCCTTCGCTGTTTTTGTCGTCACCGACCTTGAGCTGGTTAAGCCGGTTCAGGTCGGAGTAAGACCCCGAGTCCGCCGTGCTGCTGATGCCGCTCTTGCGCATATCCATGGCCATGGCCTCAGATCACGATCAGGTCGGCTTGCAACGCGCCGGCCTGCTTCAAAGCTTCGAGGATCGCCATCAAGTCGCCGGGCGCAGCGCCCACCTGGTTCACCGCACGGACAATCTCGTCCAGGGTGGTGCCGGGGCCGAACTTGAACATCGGCTTGGCTTCTTGCTGGGCATTGACCCGCGAGCGCGGGACCACGGCAGTCTGGCCACCGGACAACGGCCCAGGCTGGCTGACGATCGGGTCTTCGGTGATGGTCACCGTCAGGCTGCCGTGGGTTACCGCCGCTGGCGAGACCTTGACGTTCTGGCCGATCACGATGGTGCCGGTGCGCGAGTTGATGATGACTTTCGCCACGGCCTGGCCGGGGTCCACTTCAAGGTTTTCCAGAATCGACAGGTAGTCCACGCGCTGGCTTGGGTCCAAAGGCGCAGTGACGCGAACCGAGCCGCCGTCGATGGCCTGGGCCACGCCAGGGCCGAGCATGTCGTTGATCTTGTCGACCACGCGCTTGGCGGTGGTGAAGTCGGAGCGGTTGAGGTTCAAGGTCAGGCTGTTGCCCTGGTTGAAACCACTCGGCACGGTGCGTTCAACCGTGGCGCCACCGGGGATACGCCCGGCCGACGGCACGTTGACGGTGATCTTCGAGCCGTCGCGGCCTTCGGCGTCAAAACCGCCGACCACCAAGTTGCCCTGGGCAATGGCGTAGACGTTGCCGTCGATACCTTTGAGCGGCGTCATCAGCAAGGTGCCACCGCGCAGGCTCTTGGAGTTACCCATGGACGACACGGTGATGTCCACCACCTGCCCCGGCTTGGCAAACGCGGGCAGATCGGCGCTGATTGACACCGCTGCGACGTTCTTCAACTGCACGTTGCCCGAGCCTGGCGGTACCTTGATGCCGAACTGCGAGAGCATGTTGTTGAAGGTTTGCAGGGTGAACGGCGTCTGGGTGGTCTGGTCACCCGTGCCGTTAAGCCCCACGACCAGGCCATAACCGATCAACTGGTTGGAGCGCACGCCGGAAATACTGGCGATGTCCTTCAGGCGCTCGGCCTGGGCCACAGCACTCAAGGCCAGCAAAAGCGCCATCGCCATCAGCAGTTTGAACTTCAAAATGGCCACCTAGAAAGGGAACAGCGGGCTGAGGAAGAAGCGGTCGAACCAGCCCGGCTGGCTCGCATCGGCAAACGAACCGGTGCCCGAGTAGGTAATGCGTGCATCGGCAATGCGCGTCGACGGCACGGTGTTATCGGTGGAGATGTCATCGGCGCGGACCATGCCGGCGATGCGCACCAGCTCGTCGCCGGTGTTGAGGGTCATCCACTTTTCACCGCGCACGGCAATGATGCCGTTGGGCAATACATCGGCGACGGTCACGGTGATCGAACCGGTCAGGCTGTTGCCCTGCCCGGCCGCGCTCTTGCCGTTGGTGGCGCGGTCGCCGCTGTAGCCGGCGTCCAGGCTCAGGTCACCACTGCCCAGCGGGTTGTTGGTGTTGAGGCCGCCGCCGAACAGCGAAGTCAGGCCGATGCTGGTCTTGCTGTTTTTGCCGATCTGCGAGTTGGCGTTCTTGCTGGCCTGGGTCTTCTCGTTCAGGGTGATGGTGATGATGTCACCGACCCGGAACGCCTTGCGGTCGCTGTACAGGTTCTGCTCGAAACCGGCCTGGTAGATCGAGCCATTGTTGGCCGCCGCCGGCAGCGGTGTGCGTGGCAACACCGGCGCGTAGTACGGGTCATTGGGCTTTGGCGTAGGGGCGACACAGCCCGCAAGCACGGCGATCCCACTCAATGCCAACACACAAACATAGCGATTCATGACCCTAACCTCACGGTGTTGCAGGCACCCTCAAGGGCGCCCCATAGACTTGATTACAGATTCTGCGTAACGAACGAAAGCATCTGGTCGGCGGTGGAAATCACCTTGGAGTTCATCTCGTAGGCGCGCTGGGTGGTGATCATGTTGACCATCTCCTCAACGGTGCTGACGTTGGAGGTTTCCAGAGTGCTTTGCAGCGTGGTGCCGAAGCCGTTCAAGCCAGGGGTGCCGATTTGCGGCGCGCCACTGGAGGCGGTTTCCAGGAACAGGTTGTTGCCCATGGCCTGCAGGCCGGCCGGGTTGATGAAGTCGGCGGTTTGCAGGTTGCCGATCACCTGGGACGCTGGGTTGCCAGCGACGGTGATGGACACGGTGCCGTCGTTGCCGACGGTGAAGGTCTTGGCGTCGGGCGGCACCACGACAGCAGGCTCCAGGGCGAAACCGTTGGCGGTCACGATCTGGCCGTTGGAGTCCAGGTGGAAGGTGCCGTCACGGGTGTAAGAAGTGGTGCCATCCGGTTGCAGCACTTGAAAAAAGCCCCGGCCGTTGATCGCCATGTCCAGGGGCTGGCCGGTTTGCTGCAGGTTGCCGGCGCTGAAGTTTTTCTGGGTGCCGACGATCTGCACACCGGTACCCAGTTGCAGGCCCGACGGCAGTTCGCTGTCCTGGGTCGATTGGGCGCCCGGTTGCTTCTTGATCTGATAGAGCAAGTCCTGGAACTCGGCGCGGTCACGTTTGAAGCCCGTGGTCGACACGTTTGCCAGGTTGTTGGAAATGGTCGTCAGGTTGGTGTCCTGGGCGGACAGGCCTGTCTTGGCAACCCATAGAGCCGGAAGCATGCTGTTCTCCTTCGTGCGCCGGATGGTTGGCGCTGCGTTGCAAATTAGTTAATGGGCTTGAATCAGCTCATCTGCATGACGCGCGTCATGGCCTGGTCGTCTTCTTTAGCGCTGTTCATCATCTTGATATGCAGCTCGAACTGCTTGGCCAGCGCCAGCACTGCGGTCATTTCTTCCACGGCATTGACGTTGCTCGCCTGCAGGAAACCCGAGGTCAGCCGCACGTTCGCGTCGGCCTGGGCCGGTTGGCCATCCTTGGTGTGGATGGTGCCGTCCAGGCCCTTGGTCATGTTCTTGAGGTCAGGCTGGACCATCTTGATACGGTCCACTTCCGCCATCACCCGCGGACCTTCGCCCATGGCACGGATGCTGATGGTGCCGTCCGAACCCACTTCGATTTTCTGCTGGGGCGGCACGGCGATCGGGCCACCGTTGCCCATGATCGGCATACCGTTGCCGGCCCGCAGCACGCCCAGGGCATCCACGTTCATGCTGGCGCTGCGCACGTAGGCTTCGCCGCCATCGGGGGTCTGCACCGCCATCCAGCCGTCGCCGCTGACGGCTACGTCCAGGTCGCGACCGGTCTCGATCATCGCGCCCGGTGAAAAGTCGGTAGCCGGACGTTCGGTCATGGCAAACGCCCGCGCCGGAAAGCTGTCACCGAACACCGGCATCGAACGCGCCTGTTCCAGGTCGCGCTGGAAGCCGTTGGTGGAAATGTTCGCCAGATTGTTGGCATGGGCCTTCTGCGCCAGTGCATTCTGGCTGGCGCCGGTCATTGCCACATAAAGGTACTTGTCCACGCTCTATCCTCTTTCTGACGGACGCTTGCCGCCCACCGCTGTACTGAGGAGGCTTAAGCAATTTGCGAACCAACTTTTTAAAAGAGGCTAAAGTCCAGGCGGGGCAGGGGTTTCGTGGAGTAGCTGAAAGAAGTGAAGGGAGAAACAGTCGAAAAAACGGCGGACTACTGCCGCCTGCGGCAAACACCGGCCTGGAAAACGACGAAGATCAAATGTGGGAGCGTTGAATCAGCGAACTATTTATCGGCCTTGAGCACTTCGTAATCACGCAGTTTGTTGGCAATGGTGGTGTGCGACACCCCCAGGCGCTTGCCCAACTGGCGACTGCTCGGGTGTTCGGCGTACAGGCTTTCCAACACCGCCTTTTCAAAGCGCCCGACGATATCCTCCAGGCTACCCTCCATGGAAAAATCGCCCAGCGGCTGACGCACGCCATAATCCGGCAACCGAATATGCTCAACCTTGACCGTACCGCCCTCACACAACGACACCGCCTGGAACAGCACGTTTTCCAGCTGCCGCACGTTGCCCGGCCAGTGGTAGTGGCTGAGCTTGTCCATAGCGGCGGGGGCCAACTTGGGCAGAGGACAACCGATCTGCCGACTGGCCTGATCGAGAAAGTGCTCGACCAACGGCGCGAGGCCATCCAGGCATTCGCGCAACGGCGGAATATGCAAAGACAGCACATTCAGCCGGTGATAAAGGTCCTGACGAAACTCACCCCGGGCGCAGAGTTCCGACAAATCTACCTGGGTCGCGCAGATCACCCGCACGTCCAGGTACACCTCTTCATCACTGCCCACCCGGCGAAAACAACCGTCCTGCAGAAAGCGCAGCAGCTTGACCTGCAAGCGCGCGCTCATTTCTCCCACGCCATCCAGAAACAAGGTACCGCCCGCCGTCAGCTCAAGCAGGCCCAACTTACCTTCCGCCCGCGCCCCTTCAAATGCGCCGGGGCCATAACCAAACAGTTCGGTCTCGGCCATCGACTCGGGCAACCCCGCGCAGTTGAGCGCCATCAACGGCGACTGCCCGCGCGGGCTGGCCAAGTGGCAGGCCCGGGCCAACAGCTCCTTGCCGGTGCCGGTTTCGCCTTCTATTAATAGTGGCGCATCCAGCGGCGCCATGCGCCGCGCTTCACGCACCACTGCGGCCATGACCTTGGAGCTCTGGAAGATGCTGTCGAAACCGCGCAGCTCTTGCTTGCGCACGTTATAGATACGCTCACCGACCCGGTCGGCACGGTGCAGGGTGAGCACGGCGCCGGCCATGGCTTCACTGTCATCGTGCTCGGAGGATTGCAGGGGCGCGATGTCCGCCAGAAATACGTCACCCTTGACCTTGACCCGCAGGCCATTGATTCGCGATTTGCTGGCGCGCACCAGTTCCGGCAGGTCGAAATCCTCGGCGTAACGCGACAGGGGAATCCCCGGCACTTCATCTACCCGTACGCCAAGCAACTGCGCCGCCGCACGGTTGGCGGCCACGATGGAGCCGCCCATATCAATGGACAGCACCGGGAATTCCAGGGCGCCGAGCAATGCGTTGAGTTCCATATGCCGCCGCTCGCTGGGCATCAGCCCTACCCGCTTGACCCCGAACACTCCGGCAATCGCCTCGAACTGCGGGCGCAACGCCTGGAACTGCATGTTCACCAGGTTGGGGCAGAACAGGTAGATGGCATTGCCGTGCTCGCCGCCGACTTCGCCCTTGGCGACGTTGACGCCGTACTCCACCAGCAGGTTGAGGATGTCCCGCAGGATGCCGATGCGGTTTTGGCAGTGCACTTTGATACGCATGGAAAGACTCGAAAAGGGAGTAGGCGCCGCGGCTTTTTGTCGCTGGGCGCAGATAGTCGTCAAGATTATGTGACAGCGCGGTGGCTTTTCCCAGCCCATAGCTGCGACGAGCGGGCCTGTCGTAACGAATACTTTACGATAATCGGTAATTTTTCCTACACAAGTCCGTTAAGGCTGATGGAATCCGGCGCCTATCCGGTTATCAATAGGAGCATCCCAGGACATAACAAGAACGAATGCCTAGCAGGAGAGCCGTATGAAGCAGACGCACTACGTGGCCCGCGAGCCCGATGCGCAAGGTTTTATCCACTACCCGCCAGAAGAACATGCGGTGTGGAACACCCTGATCACTCGCCAATTGAAAGTGATCGAGGGCCGCGCCTGCCAGGAATACCTGGACGGTATCGACAAGCTCGGCCTGCCTCTGGACCGCATTCCCCAGTTGGGCGAAATCAACAAGGTGCTGGCCGACACCACCGGCTGGCAAGTCGCCCGCGTGCCGGCGCTGATCCCCTTCCAAACCTTTTTTGAATTACTGGCCAGCAAGCAGTTTCCGGTGGCGACTTTTATTCGCACCCGTGAAGAATTGGACTACCTGCAAGAGCCGGATATTTTTCACGAGATCTTTGGCCACTGCCCGCTGCTGACCAACCCCTGGTTCGCTGAATTCACCCACACCTACGGCAAGCTCGGCCTGGCGGCCACCAAGGAGCAACGGGTGTACCTGGCGCGCCTGTACTGGATGACCATCGAGTTCGGCCTGGTGGACACGCCCCAGGGCCGGCGTATCTACGGTGGCGGCATTCTGTCGTCGCCTAAAGAAAGTGTGTATTGCCTGTCGGACGAGCCCGAGCACCAGGCCTTTGATCCGCTGGAAGCGATGCGCACCCCCTATCGCATCGACATCCTGCAACCTTTGTACTTCGTATTGCCCGAGCTCAAGCGCCTGTTCGACGTGGCGCAGGAGGACATCATGGGCATGGTGGAGCGCGGTATGCAGTTGGGTCTGCACGCACCGAAATTCCCACCCAAGCCCAAAGCCGCGTGAACCTTGCGTTTTAAGGCCAGGTGAGTCTGTTCCCTGGCCCCGCGTTGCTTTAGGGTAACGCCACTGACCTTCAATCATTCGAATTCAGGACACCTTCCATGACCACCTTGAACCAAGCCCACTGCGAAGCCTGCCGCGCCGATGCCCCGCAAGTCAGCGATGAAGAACTGCCGGTGCTGATCAAGCAGATCCCTGACTGGAACATCGAAGTGCGCGACGGCGTGATGCAGCTGGAAAAGGTTTTCCTGTTCAAGAACTTCAAATTTGCCCTGGCTTTCACCAACGCCATGGGTGAAATCTCCGAAGCCGAAGGCCATCACCCAGGCCTGCTCACCGAGTGGGGCAAAGTCACCGTGACCTGGTGGAGCCACTCCATCAAGGGCCTGCACCGCAACGACTTCATCATGGCCGCGCGCACCGACGAAGTGGCCAAGACCGCCGAGGGCCGCAAGTAATGCATTTCGATGCCATCGACCGCGTGCCCGGCGACCCGATCCTAGGGCTGATGGACCTGTATGCCCAGGATGCCAACCCGAACAAGTTCGACCTGGGCGTAGGTGTCTATAAGGACGACCAAGGCCTCACGCCGATTCCTCACTCGGTGAAACTGGCGGAACAGCGCCTGGTCGACACGCAAGTGACCAAGACCTATATCGGTGGCCATGGCGATGCAGCCTTCGGCAGCCTGATCAGCCAACTGGTGCTAGGCGCCGACTCGGCCTTGCTGCGTGACCGCCGCGCTGGCGCCACACAAACCCCAGGCGGCACCGGCGCCCTGCGCTTGAGTGCCGACTTTATCGCCCACAGCCTGCCGGGCCGTGGCGTGTGGCTGAGCAACCCGACCTGGCCGATCCACGAAACCATTTTTGCCAAGGCCGGGCTCAAGGTCAGCCATTACCCTTACGTGGGCAGCGACAACCGCCTGGATGTGACGGCGATGCTGGCAACCCTGTCCAGCGTGCCCAAGGGCGACGTGGTATTGCTGCACGCGTGCTGCCATAACCCGACCGGCTTTGACCTGTCCCAGGATGACTGGCGCCAGGTGTTGCAGATCGTGCGTGAACGCCAGTTGCTGCCGCTGATCGACTTCGCCTACCAGGGCTTTGGCGATGGCCTGGAGCAGGACGCCTGGGCGGTGCGCCTGTTTGCCGCCGAGCTACCGGAAGTGCTGATCACCAGTTCGTGCTCGAAAAACTTCGGCCTGTATCGCGACCGCGTGGGTGCATTGATCGTGTGTGCGGCGGATGCTGAAAAGCTCACCGATGTGCGTAGCCAACTGGCGAATATCGCTCGCAACCTGTGGTCGACACCGCCGGATCACGGTGCCGCCGTGGTGGCGACCATCCTCGGTGATGCACAGTTGAAAAAGCAGTGGAGCGAGGAAGTCGAGGCCATGCGTTCGCGGATCGCCCATTTGCGCGCAGGATTGGTGGAAGCGCTTGCACCCCATGGCCTGGCCGAGAAATTCGCACATATCGGCGCGCAGCGTGGGATGTTTTCCTATACCGGCTTGAGTGCCGAGCAGGTCAAGCAACTGCGCGAGAAGCACAGTGTGTATATGGTCAGTTCGGGGCGGGCTAACGTGGCTGGGGTTGATGCGACGAGGCTGACGTTGCTGGCTCAAGCCATCGCCGACGTCTCCAACTGAAGCAACAGGATTAACTGTGGGAGCTGGCTTGCCTGCGATGGCGGTGGTTCAGTTGCAGATTAATTGCCTGACCCGCCGCCATCGCGGGCAAGCCCGCTCCCACATTTGAATCGTGGGGTGTCAGGTAGATCAGCGTCGGCTGTCAGGCCGTCACGGGAGCAAGCTCCCTCGCCACAGGTTCAGCCAGCGACCATTTCGGCCTTTAGCAGTGCCTCTTTAGCCTGCGCATCCGCCAACCGATACAACTCGATATGCCCATCCCAGTGCTCGATCAAGGCCGTGCACGACTCCACCCAGTCCCCGCAGTTGAGGTAATCCACCTCGCCCACCTTGCGAATCTCGGCATGGTGAATATGCCCGCACACCACCCCGTGCAATTCCCGCTTGGTCACCTCGTGGGCAATCGCCTCTTCGAAATCGCTGATAAAACTCACCGCCGTCTTGACCTTGTGTTTCAGGTACGCCGACAGCGACCAATAACCGTAGCCATACCGCGCACGCCAGTGGTTCAGCCAGCGGTTCAGCGTCAGGGTGAATTCGTAGGCCGAGTCGCCGAGGAAAGCGAGCCAGCGGTGATAGCGCGTGATCACATCAAACTGGTCGCCATGAATCACCAGCAAATGGCGGCCATCGGCGGTGACGTGCACAGCCTCATCGACCAATTGGATATTGCCCAGGATCAGCTTGGAATAGCGACGCAGGAACTCGTCATGGTTGCCGGTGACATAGATCACCTCGGTGCCACGCTTGGCCATGGTCAGCAAGCGGCGGATCACGTTGGTGTGGGCTTGAGGCCAATACATGCCGCCGCGCAGTTTCCAACCGTCGATGATGTCACCGACCAGGTAGACCTTGTCGGCGTGGTAGCCCTTGAGAAAGTGCGAAAGGTGTTCGGCCTGGCAATCCCGAGTGCCCAGGTGCACGTCGGAAATCCACAGGGTTCGCACCCGGTGCTTGCGGCTGGGCTTGGTGAACTCGGCACGGGTCATGGGCATCCCTCGACGCTGTTTTGGCGAGCTTGCGCCTTGGCGATTAATAGCCCATGACAAGCGTGCGTCAGTCTGATGACAGCGCCTGCGGCCCGCCAAGCGTTGTAGACTGACGGCTTGCCGCCCTGGAGACCGCGATGAGCCCGACCCTCACGCTACGCCACTACCTCGAAGCGCCCATTGCCCACAGCCATGACCATGCGCAGTTGGTGTTCGGCCTTTCCGGGCACCTGGACCTGGAGGTCGATGGCCGTGGCAGCCAGGTACGCGAAAGCAGCGTGATGGTGCTGCCCTTCTCCGCCCACCACGCCTGCATCAGCCACGATGGCAGCCGCTGCCTGGTGCTGGATGTGCCGACCGAGCACTGGGTGGTGCAATCCTTGGGCGAACATGCCGATGCCAGCCGCCGCTTGCTCGACCAACCCGCGCGCCTGGCGCTGGATGCCCGGCAACACCAGTTAGTGCAGTGGCTGGCACAAAGCCCGGTGCACGACCCGCTGATCGTCCAGCAAGGCGCTGTGTTGTTACTGGCCAGCCTCAACCACCCTCAAGCTCAACCGCTGCCTGGCCGGCGTCTGCCTTATGCCGCGTTAAATAGCCATATCGAGCGCCATGCGGCGCGTCCGCTCCAGGTGGCCGACCTGGCGCGGATTGCCGATTTGTCCGTGCCGCGCCTGCATGCGCGGTTCATGGCGGAGTGCGGGCAAACGCCGATGGACTATCTACGCAGTCGCCGCTTGCACTTGGCGCTCAGGCTTTTACGCGAAACCTCCCTACCCATCGGCGAGATTGCCGAGCGCGTCGGCTACGCCTCGCAAAGTGCATTTTGCGCCGCCATGCTTCGGGCGTTTGGCGCCTCGCCCGGTGCATTGCGTCGAGCGGGCTAGCAAGAGTCTTGCGCTAAAAATCACCCCACCCGCGACAGACGCCCACCCGCCAACCCTCTAGACTGCGAGGCTGTCACCCCCTGTTGGATCAAGGATCGCAATGACTCCCCGCTCAGCCCTCGGCGCCCTGCATATCGGCGCATTGATGTTTGGCCTCACCGGCGTGTTCGGCAAGCTGGCGGCGGCCTCCCCCGCCATCATCGTATTTGGCCGGGCGGCGTTTGCCGTGCTGGCGCTGGCGGTATTTGCGCGCTTTGCCAGCAACGCTCCCTGGAAAAAACTGGAGATGCGTGACTGGCGCCGGCTGCTGGTCAGCGGCGTGTTGTTGGCTGCCCATTGGGTGACGTTCTTTATCGCCGTCAAAGTCGCCGGCGTGGCCGTGGCGACCTTGGGGTTCACCGCCTTTCCGGCCTTTACGGTGATCCTTGAGGGGCTGATTTTCCGCGAGCGTATTCGGGCCAATGAAGTGCTGCTGGTGGTGCTGGTCACCGTTGGCCTGGTGCTTGTGACCCCGGATTTCAATCTCGCCAGCGAAGCCACGGGCGGCCTGCTGTGGGGCATCGCCTCGGGCCTGTTGTTCTCGTTGTTGTCGCTGAACAATCGCGCCAGTTCCGGGCGCATTCCAGCGGTACAGGCCGCGCTGTGCCAGAACGTCGTGGTCGCCGCGTGCCTGCTGCCCGTGGCCGCGCCGGGGTTGGCGGATGTGCGAGGGATAGATTGGCTGTGGATCGGGCTGCTGGGGGTGTTTTGTACCGGCCTCGCCCACAGCCTGTTTGTCGCCAGCCTTGCCGTAATCAAGGCGCGCACCGCTTCGGTGGTGTTTGCGATGGAACCGGTCTACGGCATCACCGTGGCCTGGCTGTTGTTTGCCGAAACCCCGACCCTGCGCATGCTGCTGGGCGGCGCCTTGATCATCGTCGCCATCGTGCTCTCCGGCCTGATGGGCAGCGCCAGCCAGGCCAAGCAACCGGCGCCGGCCTGACTTCAGACGGTACGGTCGTTATGCCCGAGGTCGCGCTGGGGGTCGATCTGGTCGCGCACTCGCTGCTTGAGCACCTTGGCCTCGGGAAAACCGCCATCGGCCTTGCGCTCCCAAATCTGCACGCCATCGCAGGTAATGCGAAAGGCCCCGCCGGTGGCCGGTTCCAGTGCCACGCGCCCCAAGTCATCGGCAAAGGTGCTGAGTAGCTCCTGGGCCAGCCACGCGGCGCGCAGCAACCACTGGCACTGGGTGCAATAGGTGATAACGATCTCGGGTTTGCATGCAGACATCATTAAGCGGCTCCTGGCGTAACAGGCTCAGCGAATCGGGTGGCTATAATAGCGGCCTTTGTCGCCCAGCCACGAGATTGATGATGCGCCGCCTGCTGTCTTGCCTGTTCCTGTGCCTTGTCCCCCTACTTGCCGACGCGGTAGAAGCCCCCCGCCCGAAAATCGGTCTGGTGCTGTCCGGCGGGGCTGCCCGTGGCCTGGCGCATATCGGTGTGCTCAAGGCGCTTGAAGAGCAAGGTATTCATATCGATGCGATTGCCGGCACCAGCATGGGCGCGGTGATTGGCGGGTTGTACGCGTCAGGCTACAAGATCGACGAGCTGGAGAAGTTGGCGCTGGGTATCGACTGGCAGCAGGCCCTGTCCGACGCGCCACCACGTGAAGACGTACCGTTTCGGCGCAAACAGGATGACCGGGATTTCCTGGTCAAACAAAAACTCAGTTTCCGCGACGATGGCAGCCTCGGCCTGCCGCTGGGCGTGATCCAGGGCCAGAACCTGGCACTGCTGTTGGAAAGCATGTTCGCCCACAGCAGCAACACACGTAATTTCGACAAGCTGCCGATCCCATTCCGCGCCGTGGCCACCGACATCACCACCGGCGAAAAAGTGGTGTTCAGCAAAGGCCACCTGCCCCAGGTGATACGCGCCAGCATGTCGATCCCCGCGGTGTTCGCCCCGGTGGAGCTGGATGGCCGCCTGCTGGTAGATGGCGGCATGACCGACAACATTCCGTTGGATGTGGCGCGGGAGATGGGCGTCGATATCGCCATCGTGGTCGACATCGGCACCCCGCTACGCTCGCGCAAGCAATTGGCAACCGTGGTGGATGTGCTCAACCAGTCCATCACCCTGATGACCCGGCGCAACTCCGAAGAGCAGCTCAAGGCCCTGAACCCCAAGGATGTGTTGATCCAACCACCGCTGGCCGCTTATGGCGTCACCGACTTTGGCCGCGCCAAGGACATGATCGACGCTGGCTACCGCGCCACCCGTGCCCTCGACGTACGCCTGGCACACCTGCGCCCTGCCGAACCCATCGACGCCGACCTGGTAGCCGCGCGCACGCCGGGCGAACGCACCCCGGTGATCACCGCGATCCAGGTGGAGAACGACTCCAAGGTCAGCGATGACGTCATCCGCTACTACATTCGCCAGGGCCTGGGAGAACCTTTGAATCTGGGCCGCCTGCAATCGGACATGGGCACCCTGTACGGCCTGGATTACTTCGAGCAGGTGCAATACCGCGTAGTGAAAAAGGGCCAGGACAACACCCTGGTGATCAGCGCACGCGGCAAGCGCAGCGGCACCGACTACCTGCGACTGGGCTTGAACCTCTCGGATGACATGCGCGGTGATAGCGCCTTCAACCTCGGCGCCAGTTACCGTGTGAACGGCATCAACCGCCTCGGCGCGGAATGGCTCACACGGGTGCAGATTGGTGATCGGCAGGAGCTCTACAGCGAGTTCTACCAGCCCATGGACACCGGCTCACGCTACTTTGTGGCCCCCTATATCAGGGCCGAGGCACAGAATGTCGAGCTGATCCTGGACAACGACCCCATCTCCGAATACCGCCTGGAACGCTATGGCTTTGGTTTGAATGTTGGCCGGCAGATCGGCAACAGCGGCGAGATCCGCTTTGGCGTGGGCGAAGCCTGGGGTAAGGCGGACGTGCGCATTGGCGACCGCGACCTGCCGAGCGTGAGCTTCAGCGAAGGCTTCTATGAACTCAAATATTCCTTCGACTCCCTGGACAACGTGTACTTCCCCCACAGCGGCGAAGACATCGGCCTGGCCTTTCGCGAGTTCGAACCCGGTTTGGGCTCCGACCAGCGCTACCGCCAGTGGGAATTCAAGCTGGACAAGGCCATGAGCCACGGGCCGGACACCTTGATACTGGGCGGTCGTTACGGTCGCACACTGGATAATTCGGATGTGGTGATTTCCAGCTTCCTGCTGGGGGGCGCACGGCAATTGTCGGGCTTCCGCCAGGATGCGATTTCGGGGCAGAACATCAGCCTCATGCGCGCGGTGTACTTCCGCAGGCTCACCCCCCGCTCTTACCTGCCGCTGGACTTCCCGTTGTACCTGGGTGCATCCCTGGAACGGGGCCGGGCGTGGAACAACGATAACGAGTTCGACAGCGGCTATATCAACGCCGCGAGTATTTTCCTGGGGTTTGATACACCACTGGGGCCGCTGAATTTCAGCTATGGGTTCAATGATGATAATCAGAAGGCGGTGTACTTGAACCTGGGCCAGACGTTCTAGGAAAGGATTGCCAAGGACTTTTGTAGGAGCGAGCTTGCTCGCGAAAAACCCACAGACGCCGCGTTTATTCAGGAAGCCCGCGTTATCGTTGGCGTTTTTCGCGAGCAAGCTCGCTCCTACATTTTGCAGATCAGGACTTTTCCAGGTTCGCCAGGATGTGCTCATGCACCCGCATGCACACCCGCAGGTCTTCTTCATTCACGCCCACGAACAATTCATGGCGCAACGCCGTGGCAATGGTTTCGATCTGGTCGATCAACGGTTGGGCGGTGTCGCACAGCAGGATACGTTTGGCACGACGGTCTTCCACTACGGCCTGGCGTTGCACCAGGCCCTGGCCCTCGAGGCTGTCGAGCAGGCGAGCCAGGGTGGGCCCTTCCACGCCGACACTTTGGGCCAATTCACGCTGGGTGGGTGCTTCGACAAAACGGGCCAGGTGCAGCAGCACCAACCAGCGCGCCTGGGACAAGCCCAGCCCCGCCAAGCGGCGGTCCAGTTCGGCGCGCCAACCTCGCGACATTTGCGCCAACTGCATGCCAAAACGGTGTTGATCGGTTAACGGCATAAAAAACTCGTGTTTAAGACTGAAAATAAAGTATGGCTAATTATTAGTCAGCTAAGCATGAGCCCTGCCCATAGGCAAGGCCCGCTATGTACTGATTCGTTACATTGTCGTAATTGGCACACTAAATTTCGAATTCAGACTGCAAAGCGGCACGCACGCAGTACAAAACGCCTTCCGGAACACGCCCGGTAAACAACGGCGCAATTTCGGTGACAGCTGGCAATTCGCCTTCTCCATCGAGAAAGGCGTCCTGGATTTCACCGAGCAAATCCTCAGGCAAATCAAGGGCCTGCTCCAGGGACAATTGCTGCTTGCCGATGGCTTCGGCAAGCAAGGTGTACACGTTTTTTTCCGAGCATTGCAGTTGGCCTGCGATCTGGATCGGGGTCATGCCGGCACGGGCCAGGCTGATCAGTTCGTGGCGAATATCGGCGATTTCCTTCGGCGCTTCGGCCTGGCCGCCGAGCACTTCCAGGAAGGCCTGGCCGTAGCGCTCCAGTTTACGCGCGCCCACACCGCTGACCCGGGCCATCTCGGCCATGGTGGTGGGCTGCTCGCGGAGCATCTCCAGCAGGGTGGAGTCGGGGAAGATAACGTAGGGTGGCACGCTGTGCTCCTGCGCCAGTTTGCGCCGCAGGGTGCGCAAGGCTTCCCATTGTTCGCGCTCTTCACCCCGCACCAGTTGGCTGGCCTGGCTGGTGCTGCTGCTTTTGGCGGTGGTCTGCGGCTTGAGGTCACGGCGCAGTTCCAGGCTCACTTCGCCCTTGAGCAACGGCCGGCAACTGTCATTCAGCCGCAGCCCGCCGTAGCCTTCGATATCGATGTCGACAAGCCCACGGGCAACCATCTGGCGAAACAGCGAACGCCACTCACCTTCGGCGCGAGCTTTACCGACACCGTACACCGAGAGTTTTTCGTGGCCGAAGCTGCGGATTTTTTCGTTGTCCTTGCCCAGCAGAACATCCACCAGATGGCCCACGCCATAACGCTGGCCGGTGCGATAGATCGTCGACAACGCCTGGCGCGCCGGTTCGGTGGCGTCCCAGGTTTGCACGCCGTCGATGCAGTTATCGCAGTGGCCGCAGGGCTCAGGCATGTCTTCGTCAAAATACGCCAGCAGGGTCTGGCGGCGGCAGCGGGTCTCTTCGCACAACGAAAGCATGGCATCGAGCTTGTGCTGCTCCAGGCGCTTGTGGCGCTCGTCGCCCTCGGAGTTCTGCAGCATCTGCTTGAGCATCACCACGTCTTGCAGGCCGTAGACCATCCAGGCATCCGCCGGCAGGCCATCGCGGCCGGCACGCCCGGTTTCCTGGTAATAGGCCTCAAGGGACTTGGGCAGATCCATGTGCGCCACGAAACGCACGTTGGATTTGTCGATGCCCATGCCAAAGGCAATGGTCGCCACCATGATCAGGCCTTCCTCGTTCAGGAAGCGTTTCTGGTGCGCTGATCGCGTTTCATTGGGCAGGCCGGCATGGTAAGGCAGCGCCGGGTAGCCTTGTTCACAGAGGAACGCCGCGACCTCGTCGACTTTCTTGCGCGAAAGGCAATACACGATGCCCGCGTCACTGCGCCGCTCGGACAGGAACGCCAGCAACTGCTTGCGCGGCTGCTCCTTGGGCACGATGCGGTAGAAAATATTGGGCCGGTCAAAACTCGACAGGAAGCGCTCGGCGTTCTGCAAATGCAGGCGCTCGACGATCTCTTCGCGGGTGCGCTTGTCGGCGGTGGCGGTCAGGGCGATACGCGGCACATCGGGAAACAGTTCTGCCAATTGGCCAAGCTGCAGGTATTCGCGGCGGAAATCGTGGCCCCATTGCGACACACAGTGGGCTTCGTCGATGGCGAACAGAGCGATCTCAAGGCTCTGCAAAAAGGCCAGCATGCGTGGCTGCACCAGGCGCTCCGGCGCCAGGTAAAGCATTTTAACCTCGCCACGCTTGATGCGTGCAGCCAGGTCGCGCTGCTGCTCGGCGCTGAGGGTGGAGTTCAACGACGCGGCGGCGACACCGAGTTCTTCAAGGGTGGCGACCTGGTCGTCCATCAACGCAATCAGCGGCGACACCACCACGGCCAGGCCATTGCGCAACAGCGCCGGCACCTGGAAGCACAGCGACTTGCCGCCACCGGTAGGCATCAGCACCAGGGCATCGCCGCCACTGGCCACGCGCTCAATGATCGCACCCTGGCGGCCACGAAAACTGTCGTAGCCGAAGATGTCCTTGAGGACGCGTTGAGCCTGCTCGAGCATGTAAAACTCCAAAATGGTGCCGAAATCCCTCAATACAGGCTGGCCGAAAATATCCGCGCTCACGAAAAATAATCCGTAAGCGAAGTTTTCCCGGATTGGCGCTGGGCCTGCAGGGGCATCACAAAACGCGGCAGTATACCCGAGCGTTATCCACCAAAGGGCGCGACTGACGAATAGACGCACCAGGCTAAAACCGGGCAAATATGCCGTGCGGCTGGCCTGGGCGCTCAAGAAAGCCTAGAATTCAGCATCGTTTATTCCCAAGGTAGCCCTTCAATGTCCTTCGCTGAGCAACTAACCCGCCTGCAAGCCTTCCTCGACGCCGATGAGCTGCATGACGAGGCGCTGGACTACGTGGCCGCCCACGGCTACCTGACCGCCCTGTCGATCTGCTCCGACCCCGTCCCGGACCGTGAATGGATCGACGCGCTGTTCGCTGAAGAGCCTCATTACAGCGACGCCGCCCATCGCGAAGAAATCGAATCCACCCTGATCGCCCTCAAGGCCCACATCGCGCGCCAACTGGCCTCCGACGAAGAGTTCGAGCTGCCGTGCGAGCTGGATCTGGGCCACGATCCGGATGACTCCGACCTGCGCGGCTGGTGCATCGGTTTCATGGAAGGCGTATTCCTGCGCGAAGCCGCCTGGTTCGAAACCGCCGAAGAAGAAGTCAGCGAAATGCTGCTGCCGATCATGGTCGGTTCGGGCCTGTTCGAAGAGGAAGCAGAGTTCTCCGACATCGCCGCCGACGCCAACCTGATGGACGACATGATCGTGCAGATCCCGGAAGCCCTGACCGCGCTGTACCTGCTGTGCAACGCGCCTGACGAAAAACCGGCGATCCTCAAGCCACGTAACCATTGAGTCGCTTGCCCGTGGAACCCATGGGCAACCGTCCACTGCTCCTGCGCTATGCGCTGCTGGTCATCGGCTGGCTAAGCGTAGCGCTGGGAGTCATCGGTATTTTCCTGCCGGTACTGCCGACCACACCCTTCCTGCTACTCGCCGCCGCCTGCTTCGCTCGCAGCTCCCCGCGCTTCTACCACTGGCTGGTGGAACACCCGCGCCTGGGGCCCTGGGTGCGCGATTACCTGGACGGCAATGGCATCCCGCTCAAAGGCAAGGTCTACGCCATCGGCTTGATGTGGCTGAGCATCTCGATTTCCTGCTACCTGGTACCACTGCCATGGGCACGGGGCTTTATGCTGACCAGTGCGGTGCTGGTGACGATCTACATCCTGCGCCAGAAAACCCTGCCGCCACGCTGAGCGCCGCCTGCGACATTCGATCCCACACGACCTTGGTCGACACTGACTAACACCAGGCATCATGCGAGACTGTCCAACCGGGCCTGGAATGCCCGGGTGTTCTTATGCTCGGAGTTACCATGACGCTGTCCAGCGGGCTGATCGCCGCCGTTGCCCTGGCCTATATGGCCACTATGTTTGCCATCGCCTTTTACGGTGACCGCCGCCATGCGCCGCTGCCGCCGCGCGTGCGTGCCTGGGTGTATAGCCTGTCGCTGGCGGTGTACTGCACCAGTTGGACATTCTTCGGCGCCGTAGGCCAAGCGGCCGAACAGCTGTGGGCATTCTTGCCGATCTACCTGGGACCTGTGCTGTTGCTGGTGCTGGCACCCTGGGTGCTGCAAAAGATGATCCTGATCAGCAAGCAGGAAAACATCACCTCAATCGCCGACTTTATCGCCGCCCGCTACGGCAAATCCCAGTCCCTGGCGGTGGTGGTGGCGTTGATCTGCCTGGTCGGCGTGCTGCCCTATATCGCGTTGCAGCTCAAGGGCATCGTGCTGGGCGTGAACCTGCTGATCGGCGCCGGCCCCGACACCACCGGAACCCGCGCCCAGGACACGGCCTTGATTGTGTCGCTGGTATTGGCGCTGTTTACCATCGTGTTCGGTACACGCAACCTCGACGCCACCGAACACCACCGCGGCATGGTGCTGGCGATTGCCTTTGAGTCGCTGGTCAAGCTGTTCGCTTTTCTCGCCGTCGGTGCGTTTGTCACCTACGGCTTGTACGACGGTTTCGGCGATCTGTTCAGCCAGGCCATGCTCGCCCCGCGCCTTGAGGAATACTGGAAAGAGACCATCAACTGGCCTTCGATGGTGGTACAGACCGGCGTCGCCATGATGGCGATCATCTGCCTGCCGCGACAATTTCATGTGACGGTGGTGGAGAACATCGACCCCCAGGATTTGCGCCTGGCCAAGTGGGTGTTCCCGGCTTATTTGATCCTCGCGGCACTGTTCGTGGTGCCCATCGCCCTGGGCGGCAAGATGCTGTTGCCCAGCTCGGTGCTGCCGGACTCCTATGTGATCAGCCTGCCAATGGCCGAGGCCCATCCTGCCCTCGCCGTGCTGGCATTCATTGGCGGTGCATCGGCGGCTACTGGCATGGTCATCGTAGCGAGCATCGCCTTGTCGACCATGGTTTCCAACGACATGCTGCTGCCCTGGCTGTTGCGCCGATCCAGCGCCGAGCGGCCATTCGAAGTCTTCCGTCACTGGATGCTGTCGGTTCGCCGGGTGAGCATTGTGATCATCCTGCTGCTGGCGTACGTGAGCTACCGCTTGCTGGGCTCCACCGCCAGCCTGGCGACCATCGGCCAGATCGCCTTTGCCGCTGTGACCCAACTGGCCCCGGCGATGCTCGGCGCCCTCTATTGGAAGCAGGCCAACCGGCGTGGGGTGTTTGCCGGTTTGGCCGCCGGTACTTTCCTGTGGTTCTACACGTTGGTCTTGCCAGTGACGGCGAAAAGTCTGGGCTGGTCGCTCAACCTTTTCCCCGGCCTGACCTGGATGCACTCCCACCCGTTCGGGCTGTCGGTCACCTCGCTGACCCTGGGCACCGTGTTCTCCCTGGCAGGTAACTTCACCCTCTTCGTGTGGGTGTCGATGCTGTCGCGCACACGGGTTTCCGAGCACTGGCAGGCAGGCCGTTTTATCGGCCAGGAAATCAGCCAGCGTGCGAGTGCACGCTCCATGCTGTCGGTGCAGATCAGCGACCTGCTCAGCCTGGCTGCACGCTTCGTCGGGGAAGAACGGGCCCAGCAGAGTTTTATTCGCTTCGCCTATCGCCAGGGCAAAGGCTTCAACCCCAACCAGAATGCCGATAACGATTGGATCGCCCACACCGAACGCTTGCTCGCCGGCGTACTCGGAGCCTCCTCGACGCGGGCGGTGGTGAAAGCGGCGATTGAAGGGCGGGAAATGCAACTGGAGGACGTGGTCCGTATCGCCGACGAAGCCTCGGAAGTGCTGCAGTTCAACCGCGCTCTGTTGCAAGGTGCCATTGAGAACATCACCCAGGGCATCAGCGTGGTGGACCAGTCGCTCAAGCTGGTGGCCTGGAACCGGCGCTACCTGGAACTGTTCAACTACCCGGACGGCTTGATCAGCGTCGGCCGGCCCATTGCAGACATCATTCGATACAACGCCGAGCGCGGCCTGTGTGGCCCCGGTGAAGCGCAAGTGCACGTGGCGCGTCGCCTGCATTGGATGCGCCAGGGGCGTGCGCACACCTCCGAGCGCCTGTTCCCCAATGGCCGGGTGATCGAGTTGATCGGCAACCCGATGCCCGGCGGCGGGTTTGTCATGAGCTTCACCGACATCACCGCGTTCCGCGAAGCCGAACAAGCGCTGACCGAGGCTAATGAGGGCCTGGAGCAGCGGGTGACCGAGCGCACCCATGAACTGTCGCAACTGAACGTGGCCCTCACCGACGCCAAGGGCGTGGCCGAATCCGCCAGCCAGTCGAAGACGCGGTTCCTGGCGGCCGTGAGCCATGACCTGATGCAACCGCTGAACGCTGCGCGGCTGTTTTCCGCCGCCCTTTCCCACCAGACCGATGGCCTGTCCGGCGAGGCACGGCAGTTGGTGCAGCATCTGGATAGCTCACTGCGCTCGGCCGAAGACCTGATCAGCGATTTGCTGGACATTTCGCGCCTGGAAAACGGCAAGATCAACCCACAACGCCAGCCCTTTGTTCTCAACGAGCTGTTCGACACCCTGGGAGCAGAATTCAAGGCGCTGGCCCAGGAGCAACACTTGCGCTTCCGCTGGCGCGGCAGCCGTTTGCGAGTGGACAGCGACATCAAGCTGCTGCGGCGGATTTTGCAGAATTTTCTGACCAATGCCTTCCGTTATGCCGACGGCCCGGTGCTGCTGGGCGTACGTCGTCGCAAGGGCGAACTCTGCCTGGAGGTCTGGGATCGCGGGCCTGGTATTGCGCCCGATAAACAAAAGGTGATCTTCGAAGAGTTCAAGCGCCTGGACAGTCACCAGACCCGTGCCGAAAAGGGCCTGGGGCTGGGCCTGGCGATTGCCGACGGCCTGTGCCGCGTGCTGGGCCATCGCCTGAGCGTGCGCTCCTGGCCGGGCAAAGGCAGCGTCTTCAGCGTGTGCGTGCCGCTGGCCCGTAACCAGACCAGCGTGCAACCCAAGGCGCCCGCAGAAACCGGCCTGCCCTTGAGTGGCGCACGCGTGCTGTGTGTGGATAACGAAGACAGCATCCTGATCGGCATGCGCAGCCTGCTCACGCGCTGGGGCTGTGAAGTCTGGACGGCCGCCAACCAGGCCGAATGCGCGGCATTGCTGGCCGAGGGTATCCGCCCGCAACTGGCGTTGGTGGATTACCACCTGGACCACGGCGAAACCGGTACCGAGTTGATGGGCTGGCTGCGTACGCAACTGGCCGAGCCGATTCCCGGCGTAGTGATCAGTGCCGATGGGCGACCGGAGATGGTGGCCGAGGTGCATGGGGCGGGGTTGGATTACTTGGCCAAGCCGGTGAAGCCGGCGGCGCTGCGGGCGCTATTGAGCAGACATTTGCCCCTGTAGGAGCGAGCTTGCTCGCGAAAAACGTCAATGATAACGCGTGTTTCCTGAATAAACGCGGCGCCTATGAGTTTTTCGCGAGCAAGCTCGCTCCTACAATTTAGCCCCTTTTATTCCGGGAGATGCGCCACGCCATCCGAATCGGTCATCGCCCGCTCCAGCAGATCCGCCGGCAAGCTCTTGCTGGCGCGGGCACCGAGCAACCTGAGTTGCTCGGTACGGCTGACCAGGTTCCCACGCCCATCCGTCAGCTTGTTGCGCGCCGCGCTGTAGGCCTTGTCCAGCTGTTGTAGCCGGTTGCCCACTTCGTCCAGGTCCTGGATAAACAGCACGAACTTGTCATACAGCCAACCGGCACGCTCGGCAATTTCCCGTGCGTTCTGGCTCTGGCGCTCCTGCTTCCACAGGCTGTCGATCACGCGCAGGGTGGCGAGCAGGGTCGTGGGGCTGACGATTACAATATGGCGGTCGAAGGCTTCCTGGAACAGGTTGGGCTCGGCCTGCAATGCCGCAGAAAAGGCAGCCTCGATCGGTACGAACAGCAGGACGAAATCCAGGCTGTGCAAACCCTCCAGGCGCTTGTAGTCCTTGCCGGCCAAGCCTTTGACATGATTACGCAGGGACAGCACGTGTTGCTTCAAGGCGGCCTGGCCAATCACCTCGTCATCCGCCGCAACGTACTGTTGATAGGCGGTCAAGCTGACCTTGGAGTCGACCACCACCTGCTTGTCGCCCGGCAACATGATCAGCACGTCGGGCTGGAAACGCTCGCCATCCGGGCCTTTGAGGCTGACCTGGGTCTGGTACTCACGGCCCTTCTCCAGGCCCGCGTGCTCCAGCACCCGTTCAAGAATCAACTCGCCCCAGTTGCCCTGGGTTTTCTGGCCCTTGAGGGCGCGAGTCAGGTTGGTGGCTTCGTCCGACAGACGCAGGTTCAATTGCTGCAGGCGCTCAAGCTCTTTGGCGAGGGAAAAGCGCTCACGGGCTTCGTTCTGATAGCTTTCTTCGACACGCTTCTCGAAGGACTGGATACGTTCCTTGAGCGGGTCCAGAAGTTGGCCCAGCCGCTCCTGACTGGTTTCGGCGAAGCGTTGCTCACGCTCGTCGAAGATCTTGCCGGCCAGCTCGGCAAATTGCGCACGCAGCTCGTCCCGTGAGCCTTGCAGGTCGGTGAGTCGTTGCTGATGACTCTCTTGCTGCTCGCGCAATTCGGCGCTCAGGGCAGCGGCCAAGGCGTCAAGGCGACGCAGTTCGGTTTCCTTGGCGCTGCGGTCGAGGTTCCAGGCGTGCGCGGCATCGCGGGCGTTATCGCGGTCGATCTGCAACAACTCGACTTCACGGCGCAGCGCCGCCAGGTCGGCTTGTTTGGCGGCATTGGCCTGGCTGAGGTCACTGATCTCATCGCGACTGGCGTCCAGTTGCGCGGCGAGCCCTTCCTGGGCCAGTTGCGCGGTTGCCAGGCGTTCTTCCAGCAGTTCCCAACCGGTGGTGCGTGCGGTCAGGCGCCGCTGGAGTTGCCAGCACAGCGCCAGTAGCGGCACGGCTGCACCCACAAGACCCAAGGCGATACTGGTCCAGTCAAACACCATAGCCATTTCTGCCATCACCGAAAAAGATCAAGGTTAACCAAGCCTAAGGCCGGAGGACAGCTCAGTCTTCGACCTGCCCCAGTTCGCGCTGGGCGCGACGGTCGCCGGCGCGGGCAGCCGAACGCAACAAATCGTGGCCGATGCGCCGGTCACGGGCATTTCCGCACTCGCGGCACATCAGTTGGCCAAGACGGCTCTGAGCGGCCACCACGCCTTCGCGGGCGGGCTGCTTGAGCAAGCGTCCGGCGAGATGCTTGATATTGGTGCTCTGCCCCAGGCGCGGGCTGTCGAGCAGCCACAATGCGACCTTCAAGGAAAAACGCTTGGGTGCGGTAACAGTTTGGGGCGTGTCGGTAACAGAAGGTGATACTGAGCGAAACTTCATAAAGCACTGTGGGGCAGAACGGAAGGCGCGCCACTCTACTCTTTTTTTCGTACAGGTAAAGCTGAAAAAACCGTGCACGCCCGTCCTAGAGCAAGCGCTCGGGACAATCCACAGAAGCTGTGGATAACTCAGTGGACAACCCCCCTAGAACAGGCGCAAAGCCCCATGGAACGGGGGCCGCAGTCAAACTGACGATTTTTTCACCAATAAAAAAAAGCGAGATTTTTCATTGACTTAAATTTTGATTACAGGCAAATGGGCGCACTTGCACACCAGTGAGAGCAGGGTTACACCCTTGGCCACAAATGTGCACAAGTCCCGATCGACTGGTTATATCGGCGGCGTTTTTTGATTCAACACCGGTTAAACATGTTACTGACCGGGCAAACCCGAGGGCTTTTCAAATCCGCCTCGGCTCGCCACACTGCGCCACCGACAATGCAAACCAGTAGGGCCGATGAAAGGAATTCTGTTATTCGCCGGGCTGCTTCTGGCCATCTGCGCGACCTCCCTGGGAATCAATGCGGCGCTCCCCTCTCCGGACGGCGCACTGTTCGCCATTGCTATCTTGCTGTCAGCAGCCTTTACCGCCGTGGTCCTGTGCATCGAACTCAGTGACGGAAAGATCAATGACATGCGCGAAGTGATCCACATGATCGAGACCGGCCAGTCCTTGCGATTGACGCTCGCCGCCTATGGGCTGGGGTGCGCCCTGGCCGCGTCCATGACCATACTGGTCTATCGCGAGTTGCTCGGCGGCTGATCGAAGTTTTTTGCAATCGGCCTTCCCTTCCCTGTTTCAATCCGTTACTATCCGCGGCGTTAGTACCAAGCTGAAAGTCAATTCTGGTCGAATACGTCCCCTGAACCACATGGGATCGGCCACCTCGATGGTTTCCAGGTATTCCTTGCGACGACACTGCCTTTGAACAAGCAAAGGGTGGCGCGAAGTTCCAATACTCTGACCGAACCAACCTGCAAATTGATCAGGATCTTCACCCCGGGCCCAGAACCTTTGCCCCTGTTGTGTTGCCTGCCCTCCTAAGTACCTACCTGCCAGCCCAAGCGCGCCTAATTCCATAGCGCTTCAAACTGGCTGCTTTGTTCCAGTCGGGTTCTTCGTTTGATCAATGGTGATCAGCGTTACTGGAACGTTTTAACGTTGCACGGTTCTTATCCGTGTCATTTGTAGGAACACCAATAATATGAACGCTCAAATCCACACTCAGGATGCCATTCGCGCCCTCACCAACGCTTTTGCCCCAATGAACTGCCTGATCATGGCTGCTCGCAAAGGCTGCTTCAGCTTCACCCTGGTCAACGAACACGGCATCGCTCGTCACAGCGAACGCCTGTACCCCGATCAATACTCCAGCGCAGAACCGCTGCAGGCCGTGATCGATCGTACCCGTCAGGCACTGACCGCCTGATCGACCCGCGTCGCTGAAACCTCAAAAACCCTGTTTGAACAACAGGGTTTTTTATTGCCTGGAATTTGGCCTTGAGTCCGTGGCGCTAAGTACAAATCGATATAAACGTTATAACCGATTGCAGAAGATGTTTTAAAAACAGTCCTTTACATCAGGAATATGACACTACACTTCAAGTCAAGCGGCATGATCCGCTTACGACGGGCCTGAGATCCGATTCATTGCTGCCAAGCTCCCCTTCTCAGGCTCGTCCACTCTTTGCAAGGACTGAGGCTCGTATGGGTATTGCCGCCAGTGAATTGTGTCGCTATGTGATCCGGCCGACGCTGATGTACCTCGGCCGTCACAGCTCGACAGCCGAATCCCTGCTGCTGGGAATTGCCGCCAGCCAGTCAGAACTGGGCTCGGCGCTGCATGACCGGCGCGGCCATGGCCTTTACAGCATCACCGAACCACGTCACCGCGCCCTCTGGGATGACTACCTGGCCCTGGACCCTGAACGCGCCAGCCTGGTGCGCGGGCTGGCCAGCCAACATGCGTTCCTCAGCGCGCCTCAGTTGGAGTTGACCGTGAACCTGCGCTACGCCACGGCCATCGCCTGGTTGCTGGTGGAACAACAGCGCCCTGCCCTACCCGCACCCGGCGATGTGCTGGCCATGGCGCGTATCTGGAAAGAAATATTCCATCCACAAGGCCGCCTGCGAGATTTCACCCAAGCGTGGCAAACCTGTGTAAGCCCCATGAAACAGGCAGCTTGCTGACCGGGCAAATTGCAAGATTCGGCAAAAAACGGCAATTTTGGTCGGATTGTCCTACAAAACCGCTCTATCTCCTGCATTACAGCCTATAGCGCGATGTGAAATTTATTGATACTTTCCGCAGCGGTGATCACACGGAGTTCTAATAATGAAAAAAGTAATGCTCAAGACCACACTTAGCCTCGCCGTTGCCATGGCATCCTCCCAATTGTTCGCCAGCGGCTTTGCCCTCAACGAACAGAGCGTCAGCGGGATGGGTACCGGTTTCGCAGGTCGCTCTTCTTCTGCCGATGATGCGAGCACTGTGTTCGGTAACCCTGCCGGTATGGCACGCCTGGAAGGCCAACAGATCACCGGTGGCGTTGCAGCCATTGATGCCTCCACCGATATCAGCAATGTCAGCGGCCGCTCCGCTGGCAGCAACAAAGGCGATATGGTGCCTTTCACTGCCGTGCCTTTCGGTTTCTACACCAATAAGCTCAACGACCAGTGGGCTGTCGGCTTCGGCGTCTATGCGCCGTTCGGCCTGGTAACCGACTACGAAAGCGGCTTCCAGGGCCGTGGCTTTGGCAGCAAGAGCGAAGTGAAAGTCATCACCTTGCAACCGACCGTCAGCTACGCCTTCAACGATCGCGTTTCCGTGGGTTTTGGCCCGACCATCAACCGCATCGCCGGCACCCTGGAATCGGACCTGACGCTGAACCCTCGCGCGCCAGACACCAATATCAAGATCAAGGGTGACGACACCGCGCTGGGCTTCAACATCGGCGTACTGGTCCAAGCCACCGATACCACCCGTGTCGGCCTGACCTACCACTCCAAGGTCAGCTACAAGCTGGACGGCCACACCGAAGTCACCGCACCGACCGCGACCTCGCCGTTCCTGCGCAGCAACCGCTATGACGCCTCGCTGAAAATCGACACACCTGAGTCCTACGACCTGTCCGTCACTCAAGACCTGACCGACGCGTGGAAACTCTATGCCGGTGCAACCTGGACACGCTGGAGCCGCCTGAAAGACATCACCGTCAAGAACGAAGGCGTCAGCGGCGCTACTGGCGGCGCGCTTGCCCCAGGCTTGGTCAGCACAATCAAGGAAGACCAGAACTGGCACGACACCTGGGCCTACGCCGTGGGTACTTCGTACCAGCTCACCAAGCAAGTGGTACTGCGTACCGGCCTGACATTCGACCAGTCGCCTACCAACAACACGGATCGCTCACCGCGCATCCCGACCGGCGACCGTACTATCTTCAGCCTGGGCCTGGGCTACCAGGTCATGGATAACATGACCATCGACCTGGCCTACTCCTACCTGAAGGAAGAGGACGTCAAGATCTCGCGCTCCAACCAATTGGCCAGCTACAACGCCAAGTATGAAAACAGCGCCAACGGTTTCGGCTTGGGCATGACCTACAAGTTCTAACCGCAGTCGTATAAAAAAGCCCCGCTCTCCTGTGAAGGAGGCGGGGCTTTTGTTTGGCTGACGGTCAGGGTTTGGAAGCCAATGCCTGTTCCACCGCCTTGATCAGCTCCGGACTGTCCGGCTTGGTCAGGCTAGAAAAACTGGCAACCAGATTGCCCTGGCGATCCACTACATACTTGTAGAAGTTCCACTTGGGCGCGGCGTCGGCCTGCTGTGCAAGCACCTTGAACAGGTGCACCGCATCCGGCCCCTTGACCTTCTGCGGCTCGGTCATGGTGAAGGTCACGCCATAATTCACGTAGCAGACCTTGGCGGTTTCTTCCCCGGTCTTGGCTTCCTGTTTGAAGTCATCGGACGGCACGCCGATCACTTCCAGACCTTCGCCCTTGTAGCGCTGATACAACGCTTCCAGGCCCTTGAATTGCGGGGCAAAGCCGCAGAAGCTCGCCGTGTTGACGATCACCAAGGGTTTGCCAGCGAATTGCTGGCACAGGTCGATGGATTCCTTGGCCCGCAGCTTGGGCAGTTGGCCCTCCAGCAACGGTGGGCAACTGGCGGCCATCGCCACGCTGCCAATAGCCATCAGGACGGGTACAGCGAGCCAGCGCATCTGCATGTCAAAAGTCCTTGAGTCAGTTCAGACCCACAACTTAGCAGATCGCCATGCCCAGTTGCATCAACGCCAGGCCGCCCCGTTGCCAACCCCACCAGGCCAGCAGCAACAACCCCAGCCCCACAGCCAACAGCATAAGACGCGCTGTCATGCTCATGCCGCCTCCATCTGCGCCTGAATGCGCGCCACCGGCCGCTCACGCACCGGCCAATTCAGCGCGGCGGCAAGCAGGCTGAGCAAAATTGCCACCTGCCAGATCAAATCGTAGCTGCCGGTTCGATCATAGACCACCCCGCCCAGCCACCCGCCGAGGAACGAGCCCAGTTGGTGGAACAGGAACACGATCCCGCCGAGCATCGAGAGGTTGCGCACCCCAAACAGGGTCGCGACGGTGCCATTGGTCAGCGGCACCGTGGACAACCACAAAAAGCCCATCGCCATGCCAAACAGATACGCCGTGAATTCGGTGACCGGCGCCCACAGGAACAACACAATCACTACCGCCCGCAACAGATACAAGCCGGTGAGCAGACGTGGCTTGGACATGCGGCCACCGAGCCAACCCGCCGTGTAGGTGCCAAATACGTTGAACAGGCCAATCAAGGCCAGCACCGTGGTGCCCACCGTGGCCGGCAGGTGCTGGTCGACCAGGTACGCCGGCAAGTGCACACCGATAAACACTACTTGGAAACCGCACACAAAAAAGCCGAAGGACAGCAGCCAGAAGCCGGAGTGGGAGCAGGCCTCTTTCAGCGCTTCACCCAGGGTTTGCTGGCCCACCGTGACCGCCAGCGGCCGGTCCTTGAGCATGGCGACCAGCGGCAGGATCAACGCCACCATCAAGCCCAGCGCCAGCAACGCTGCGGACCAGCCCAGCCAACCAATCAAGCCGAGGGTGCCGGGCACCATGGCGAACTGGCCGAACGAGCCAGCGGCGCTGGCAATGCCCATGGCCATGCTGCGCTTTTCCGGCGCAACGGCGCGGCCAACCACGCCGAGAATCACCGAGAACGAGGTGCCGGACAGGCCAATGCCAATCAGCAAACCTGCGCTCAACGACAGTGACCACGCGGAGTCGGACATGCCCATGAGCACCAGGCCGACGGCGTACAACACCCCGCCGACAAACACCGCCTTGGTCGCGCCGAAACGGTCGGCCAAGGCCCCGGTAAATGGCTGCGCCAAGCCCCAGATCAGATTCTGCAAGGCGATGGCAAAGGCAAAGGTTTCACGCCCCCAACCGAATTCGCTGCTCATCGGCGCCAGGAACAGGCCAAAGCCATGCCGTACGCCCAAGGACAACGCCAGGATCAGCGCACTCCCTAAAAGGACCCAACCACTGGTGCGCCACATCGAGGTCATTTCTTATTCTCCGTTCGCGGGTATATACCCGCTTGTAGTCGAACAAACCGCCATTCAGGCGAGTTCATCCAGCAAGGCCAACAACATTTCGCGCTTTTCGGCGCCGAGCTTATCAATCAGTTTCTGTTGCGCTGCTTCCCACGCCGGCAACGCAGCGGCGAGCCGTTCATGGCCGGCGTCAGTCAACACCACCAGGCGGTTGCGCAAATCGTCACCCTCGACCAACTGCACCAGCCCCTCACCTTCCAGGACGCGCAGGTTGCGCCCCAGGGTGCTGCGATCCAGGCCCATGGCGTCCGCCAGGCTGGAAATGCTCGGCTGGTCGAGACGCTGCAGGTTGCACAACAGAGAATACTGGGCAACGTTGATCCCGAAGCCGTCGAGAGCGCCGTCGTAGTGCCTGCTGACGCCACGGGCAGCCCGTCGCAGGTTGGTGCATAAACATTGGGAGGCAAGCATAGAGCGTGTATATACCCGGAGTTAATCAATTGCAAGAAAGCGTTACAACGCCAGCCCGACCAGCACCGCGACTTCAAGCAGCTCCAGCAGTGCGCCAGCAGTGTCGCCCGTGGTACCGCCCAGACGCTTGACCATCAACTGGCGCAGCCACACGAAACACAGTGCCGCCAGCAACACCGCGATGCCGCCGCTGAAACCGCCGATCAGAATGCAGGCCAACCCGCTGAGGATCAGCACCTGTTGGCCGACAATTCGCGGCAGATGGTCTGACAGTGCCTGGCCCAATCCGCCCGCCCGCACATAGCGCGTGCTGAGAAACAGCGCCAGCATCGAAGCGCGTCCGATCAGGGGCGCCAGGATCAACGCGGCGCCATTGTGTTGTTCGATCAATGCCACCAGCGCGCTGAACTTGAGTAGCAGCACCAAGCCCAGGGTGACCACCGCAATCGGGCCGCTGCGCGGGTCTTTCATGATGCTGAGGGTGCGCTCGCGGTCGCCAAAACCACCCAGCCAAGCATCGGCGCTGTCGGCCAGGCCGTCCAGGTGCAGGCCACCGCTGAGCAACACCCAGGCTGTGAGCAGCAACGCGGCGTGCAACAGCAACGGGGCGCCCTGCAACACCTGGTTGAGGCCCCATAACAGCACGCCGAACAGCAACCCAACCAGCGGATAAAACAACAACGAACGGCCCAGTTCTTGAGGTTGCGGCATGCCCGGCAAGCGAATGGGCAGGCTGCTGAGAAATTGCAGGGCGATCCAGAACGGCAGCATCGTCAGAGTCCTTCCTTCAACACACCATCGGCTTCAACCTGCAGGCCGAACAAGGCACCGTGCCCCACTTCAACATTCAGCAGTTGCTCACGGGGCAACCCTCGCGCCTGAGCCAGCAGCAGGCGCATCACACCGCCATGACTGACCAACAGCACGCGCTGGCCCGCGTACGCCTGATGCAGCCGGGCGACAGCGCCAAGCACGCGCTCGGAAAACTGGATGACAGGCTCACCCTCCGGCGGCGTGAAGCCATAGGGGTTGGCCCAGAACAAGCCCAGCCCTTCGGCATCGGTATCCATCAACGCGGCCGCACTCTGCCCTTCCCAGGCGCCGAAGTGAAGCTCCTGCAAGTCAGGCTCCAGACTCACCGGCAAATCAAGTTGCGTCCCCAGCTCCCGGGCGAACAGAGCGCAGCGTTGCAGCGGCGAGCTGATCAGCCGATCCCAGGGCCCTTGCCCCACCACTGCGTCGCGCATCTGCTGCCAGCCGTTGGCGGTCAGCGCATCGTCCAGGCTGCCACGCAGGCCGCCGCCCAGCTCGGTTTCGCCGTGGCGCAGCAGGTCCAGGCGCAAGGTCATGCGGGGCGATCCGCCACGGCGGCTTCGGCGAAGGTCGCCATCTGCCCGTGCAGCGCGCATGCCAGACGCAACAAGGGCACCGCCAACGCCGCGCCGCTGCCTTCGCCCAGCCGCAGGCCCAGTTCCAGCAACGGTTGCGCATCGAGGCTGTGCAGCACATGGCGATGACCCGGCTCGGCACCCCGATGGCCGAACACCAGCCATTCGCGGCATGCCGGGTTCAAGCGCACCGCCACCAGCGCGGCCACGCTGCAGATGAACCCATCCACCAGCACCACCATGCCTTCCTGGGCGCAGGCCAGGTAGGCGCCAACCAAGGCTGCAATTTCAAAACCGCCGAGATTGAACAGGGTTTGCAACGCATCGCCGCGCTGACCGGCGTGCAACGCCAAGGCGCGCTCGATGACCGCGACCTTATGGCTGACCCCTGCGGCGTTCAAACCGGTACCAGGGCCTGTAAGGTCAGTGACCTGGCAATCCAGCAATGCGCAGGCCAAGGCACTGGCGGCGGTGGTGTTACCGATGCCCATCTCGCCGCCGATAAACAGCTGCGCGCCGCCTGCCAGGGCGCGGTGTGCGCTGTCTCGCCCGGCTTGCAGGGCCAGTTGCCCCTGAGACTGAGTCATCGCCGGGCCATGCACGAAATTGGCCGTGCCCGCGCCGATATTCAGGTGACGAACGCCGGGCAAATCCAGGGACGGCGTGACCGTCCCAAGGTCAACCACTTCCAATTGCGCTTCCAGTTGCCGCGCCAACACACTGATTGCCGCACCACCGGTGACAAAGTTTTGCAGCATCTGCCCGGTCACCGCCTGGGGAAATGCCGACACGCCTTCAGCGACCACGCCGTGATCGCCGGCAAAAATCACGATCCACAGGTGATCCACCGACGGTTTGACCTGGCCCTGCAAACCCGCCAACCGCACCGCCAGGGCCTCCAACTGGCCGAGGGAGCCAGCGGGCTTGGTCAACTGCTGCTGACGCGCCAGCGCCTGTTCGTGGGCTGTGGCATTCACCGTCTTGCAGGGGTTGAGCCACCAGGAGTCGGTCATAACGCAGTACCTTTCAAAGTCAGGGGCAGGCCGGCAACCGTCAGCACAACGCGCTGACATTGCTCGGCCAAGGCTTGATGCAGCCAACCGGCTTCATCCACATAACGGCGAGTCAATTCGCCCAGCGGCACGACACCCAGACCGGTCTCGTTGCTGACAAAAATGATTTCCCCCGGCAGCGAAGCCAGGGTTTGCAACAGTTGATCACGCTCGCACGCAAGGCGCGCCGGGTCTTCGAGCATCAGAAGATTGGTGAGCCATAAGGTCAGGCAATCCACCAGCAGGCAGCGATCAGTGGCGGCGTTCTCTCGCAGCACACGCGCCAACTCGATGGGCTCCTCAACCAGGCCCCAATGGTCGGGGCGACGCTGGCGGTGCAAAGTGACACGCTCGTTCATCTCACCATCGAGCGGCTGGCTGGTGGCGATATAAATGACGGCAAGCCCGCTCTCTGCTGCAAGCTTTTCGGCCAGACGGCTCTTGCCCGAACGGGCGCCGCCGAGGATCAATTGATACATGCAAAGGCCCCTGACAAACAATGTGGGAGCGGGTTTGCTCGCCAATAGGGTGTATCAGTTAATGCACCTATGGCTGACCCACCGCATTCGCGACGGTCTGACAGCCGGCGCATATCCATCTGATGCTCCGCAATCCAAATGTGGGAGCTGGCTTGTCGGGTCGCCGCATCGCTGCGAAGACGGCCTGACAGCCAACTGGGATGTTGGATTAGACCGAGTGCATATCCGTTATGTAGGTAACGGCCACTTAGGGTTCCGCCCTGACGGCGGCTCACTTTTGAAAAGCGCAAAAGTAAGCAAAACGCTCTTGCCCCACCACTCGGCACCTCGCCTAGGCTCGGTGTGCCCGTAATCCGACAGGGATTTTGGGGGCCGCCGCCACGCGCCATCCATGGCGCGGGGCGGCTAAACCGGCATCCCTGCCGGTTTACCCCCCAAATCCCTGTCGAATTCCGGCCAGCGTGGTTTAACGGGGCGCCTAAGATCAAAAGCAGATCAAGAGCGGCTCGCTTCGCATCGTGGTTACCGTTGAGCACTACAGCGTTGTGCAGATACACATGGCTATCGCAGGCAAGCCAGCTCCCACAGTTGGATGGTGTGAACACCGTCAGATCCCACATAGCTTGCGCAACAAATCGGTGTCCAAGTGGTGCTCCACCAAGTCCGCCAACCGCTCGATATCGCGCTCGCGCAAGCCGTGATAATCCACCTCTTGCACATCCTGCAACCCGGCCCAACGCAGCAACGCGCTGCACGCAGCCGGGGTCTCGAACAGGCCGTGCAGGTAGGTGCCTAGAATTTGCCCATCAGGGCTCTGCGCGCCATCGCTGCGGCCATCGTCCAGCAGTACCGCAGCGCTTGCCAAGGCAGCGCCGCAAGTCACCCCCGCATGGATTTCATAACCGCTGACGTCGGCATCTTCCAATACCAGACGCCCACGCACATTGCGCAGTTGTTTCTCTTGTTCCAGGGTTGTGCTGAACGCCAGCAACCCAAGGCCGGCACTGGAGCCCGCAAGCCCCTCCAGGCCCAATGGGTCATGGACTTGCTCGCCGAGCATCTGCAAGCCGCCGCAGATCCCCAGTACCTTGCCGCCATAACGCAGATGCCGCGCCACGGCAGTATCCCAGCCGTTGGCACGCAGATAGGCCAGGTCACTGCGCACGCTTTTCGAGCCCGGCAGGATGATCAGGTCAGCAGCAGGTATCGCCTGGCCCGGCCCGACGAACTGCAAGTCCACCTGGGGGTGCAAGCGCAGCGGGTCGAAGTCGGTATGGTTGCTGATGCGCGGCAGCACCGGCACCACCACCTTGAGCACCTGGGCGGCCTTGTCGATCTGGCGCTGGTCGATGCCGTCTTCCGCCTCCAGGTGCAGGTCCATCACGTAGGGCAGCACGCCGACTACCGGTTTGCCGGTCCGCGCTTCGAGCCAGTCCAGGCCTGGTTGCAGCAACGCGATATCGCCGCGAAAACGGTTGATGATGAAGCCCTTGACCCGGGCCTGCTCACTGGGCGACAGCAGCTCCAGGGTGCCGACCAGATGGGCGAACACGCCGCCGCGGTTGATGTCCGCGATCAACAGCACCGGGCAGTCCACCGCTTCGGCGAAGCCCATGTTGGCAATGTCATTGGCGCGCAAATTGATCTCGGCCGGTGAGCCCGCGCCTTCGACGATCACCACCGGGTAGGCCTGGCTCAAACGCGTGTGGGAGGCCAGCACCGCTTGCATCGCAATGGCTTTGTAGTCGTGATAGGCCACAGCATTCATGCTGGTGACAGCACGGCCATGGATGATCACTTGGGAGCCGGTGTCGCTGTTGGGCTTGAGCAACACCGGGTTCATGTCGGTGTGGGGTGCCAGGTTGGCAGCCTGGGCCTGCACCGCCTGGGCACGGCCGATCTCGCCGCCTTCGGCGGTCACCGCGCTGTTGAGCGCCATGTTCTGCGGCTTGAACGGCGCCACCGCGACGCCCTGGCGTACCAGCCAGCGACACAGCGCAGTCACCAGGGTGCTTTTACCGGCGTCGGAGGTGGTGCCCTGCACCATCAACGTGGTCATGTGGCGTCCTTGTAGGCGGCCAGGGCTTCGTCAAGGCGCAGCCAGTCGGCGTCGGTGCCGGGCAGGCCCAAGCGCACGCTGCTGTTGTGCACAAACAAGCGCAGCAGGATGCCGCGTTGGGCCATGAACTCGTACAGCCGTTCAGCGTGAGGGGTAATCAACCACTGGAACAATGCGCAGCCACCGTGAGGTTGAAGGCCGCGGCGCTCAAGCAACTCGAACAGACGCTGGCCGGCTGCGATGCAACGACTGCGCTGGCGCGCATGCCCGTCGGTGTCGCGCAGGCACACTTGGCCCAGCACCCGCGTCGGACCACTGACAGCCCAGGGCCCGACCTGTTCGGCCAACAGCTTGAGCAACTTGCGCTCGGCCAGCACAAAGCCCAGGCGCACGCCGGCCAGGCCGAAGAACTTGCCGAATGAGCGCAGCACGATCAAGCCGACCTGATCGGCATGGCTGGCCAGGCTCAAGTCCGGGGTCACGTCAATGAATGCCTCGTCCACCACCAGCCAGCCACCGCGCTGGGCCAGCCGCGCATGCCAGTCCAGCAGGCGTTGCGGGCTCAGGCTCAAGCCGGTGGGGTTGTTGGGGTTGACCACGACCAGCACGTCGAGGCTGTCGAGAAAGAAGTCGACTTCCTGCTCCTGCACTTCACGCACCACATAACCGGCACGGCGCCAGGCTTCGGCATGCTCGGCGTAACAGGGCGAAAGCACGCCGACCTTACCGGAACGACGCAGTCGCGGCAGCAGTTGGATCGCTGCCTGGGAACCCGGCACCGGCAGCAACGGGCCGGCACCGTAATACTCGCTGGCAGCCTTCTCCAAGCCGTCATCGGTTTCCGGCAAGCGCGCCCAGGCACGCAAGGGAATCTCGGGAATCGGCCACGGCCAGGGCGCCAGGCCGCTGGACAGGTCGAGCCAATCCGCTTCGGCAATGCCGTACTCAATCGCGGCCTTACGCAGCCGACCACCATGTTCAAGCATAGATTTGCGCCCCCACGCACAGGACCAGCAGCCACAGCCACACGCCGCGCTGCACCAGTTGCCAGCCGCGATCAATGGAATCGGCGTCGGCCGGCGGGCCTTCGCCCAATGGCGGGCGCTGATGCACCTCGCCGTGATAAATCGCCGCGCCGCCGAGTTCCACACCCAAGGCTCCGGCCCCTGCCGCCATCACCGGGCCGGCGTTGGGGCTGTCCCAGGTCGGGCCCTGGGTGCGCCAGCATTTGAGCGCCAGGCGGGTTTTACCCAATAGCGCGTAGGTTAAGGCCACCAAACGCGCAGGAATATAGTTGAGCACATCATCGATCCTGGCGGCTGCCCAGCCGAAACGCTCAAAGCGCTCATTGCGATAGCCCCACATGGCGTCCAGGGTGTTGCTGAGGCGATAGAGCACCACGCCTGGCACACCGGCCACCACGAACCAGAACAACGCAGCGAATACCGCATCGCTGCCGTTCTCCAGCACCGATTCGGTGGCTGCGCGCGCGACTTCAGTGCGGTCCAGTTCGCTGGTCTGGCGGCTGACCAGGTAACTCACACGCGTGCGCGCTTCGTCCAGGTCGTCACTGCGCAGGGCCTGGGCCACCGGCATTACGTGCTCGCCCAGGCTGCGCATGCCCAAGGCGCAGTACAGCGCCAGGATCTCCAGCAGCCAGCCGATATAAGGCGCCCACGACAACGCCGTGGCCAGCAGGGTCAGCGGCACCACCGCGATAAACCACGCGGTCACACCATGGCTGCGCCAGCCACGCCCGCCAGTATTGAAACGTTGCTCGATGCGCCCGGCGAAATTGCCGAACGCCACCAGCGGATGCCAGCGCCTGGGCTCACCCAGCAGCGCATCCAGCGCCACCGCAGCCACACACAGCAAGGCCACACTCATTGACTCACTCCCCACTTGTTTTCATACAGCATGTCACTTAGCGGTCGCGGCTCGGCCCAGCCCTCGAGCTGCAACATCGGTGCCGGGTAAAACTCTGCCACCGGGCCCAGGCACAACACTGCCAGGGGCTTTGCGCCGGGTGGCAAACCCAGCAACTCGGCCAGGGCCTGGGGGTCGAACAGCGAAACCCAGCCCATGCCCAACCCTTCCACGCGCGCCGCCAGCCACAGGTTCTGGATGGCGCAGGAGAGCGAGGCCATGTCCATTTCCGGCAAGGTGCGGCGCCCGAAGATGTGGCGCTCGCGATCGTCCATCAAGGCGGCGACCAGTACCTCGGCGCAGTCGCTGATGCCTTCGACCTTGAGCTTCATGAACGCATCGGAGCGCTCGCCCAAAGCTTCGGCGGTGCGCACGCGCTCTTCTTCCACCAACTGTTGAATCTGGCTGCGCAACGAACGGTCGCTGATGCGGATAAAACGCCACGGCTGCATCAGGCCGACACTGGGCGCCTGGTGCGCGGCGTGGAGCAGGCGTTGCAGCAGTTCAGGCGCGACGCTGCCACCGCGGAAGTGGCGCATGTCGCGGCGTTCGGCGATGGCGCGATAGACGGCCTCGCGATCGGCTTGGGGGAAAGCGTTGTCAGTCATGGCCTCATCGGGGGCAAGCCCCCTCCCACATTTGGAATGCATTCCCCTGTGGGAGCTGGCTTGCCTGCGATAGCTGTCTCAAGGTCTGGCGCGAACAACGCGGCCACCGCGCCAGGATTCGACGGAAAATAAAAGTGCACATAGGACGCCGTCATCCGCCCCTGTCGATAGACCGCCTCGGCACCGCGCCCGCCGTTAGGGCTAAGCCCACGGGCAATCGGCGCCCATTCGGTACTGGTCAGAGAATGATGATAGGTATGCCCACGCAAGGTCCCCTCCGGCAGCTCGACACTTTGCAGCGCCAGGGCCGCGAGTTTCTTCTGCATCACCGCATCGCCTTGCAACAAGCCAACCAGTTCGGCGCGTGTACCGTCCACATCGGTCAAGGAGTCGAGCAGATAGAGCATGCCGCCACATTCAGCGAGCAGTGGCTTGCCAGCGGCGTGATGAGCACGAATTGCGCCCAGCATCGAGGTATTGGCCGACAATGCCTGGTGGTGCAGTTCCGGATAGCCGCCGGGCAGATAGAGGCTGTCAGCTTGAGGCAATTGGCGATCATGGATCGGTGAAAAGAACTTCAACTCGGCGCCCATCGCCCGCAGCAAATCCAGGCTGGCGCCGTAGGTAAAGGCAAAGGCTTCGTCGCGGGCCACGGCAATCCGCACACCGGCCAGCAAGGGCTCGGCCTCGACCACTTGCGGCGCGGCAAAGGTCACCGGCGGCGGCAGGGCCACTTCGCAACTGCTGCCCAACGCCTGGGCGGCAGCATCCAAGCGTATATCAAGGTCATTCAGTTCGCTGGCTTGCACCAGGCCCAGGTGGCGGCTGGGCAGTTCGATGCCGGTCTCACGGGATAACGCGCCGTACCAACGCAAGCCCTCGGTGAGGCTGCCTTCAAGCAATTGCGCATGGCGCAGGGTGCCGACGCGATTGGCCAGCACGCCGGCGAACGGCAGGTCGGGCTGATAGCGCGCCAGCCCCAGGGCCAAAGCGCCGAACGTCTGGGCCATGGCGGTGCCATCGATCACGCCCAGCACCGGTACACCGAAGTGCCGCGCCAAGTCAGCGCTGGAAGGCGTGCCGTCGAACAGGCCCATCACGCCTTCGATGAGGATCAGGTCAGCCTCCCCCGCTGCCTCCCAGAGCAGGCGGCGGCTTTCCTGCTCGCCCACCATCCACATGTCCAACTGGTACACCGGCGCGCCACTGGCACGCTCGTGGATCATCGGGTCGAGAAAGTCCGGCCCGCATTTGAACACGCGCACCTTGCGTCCCAGGTTGCGGTGCAAACGGGCGAGCGCGGCGGTGACCGTGGTTTTGCCCTGGCCGGACGCCGGAGCGGCGATCAATACGGCCGGGCAATGACGGGGCTGATTCAAAGTTCGACGCCTTTCTGTGCCTTGATACCGGCCTGGAACGCGTGCTTGAGCATGCCCATTTCGGTGACGGTGTCGCCCATTTCGATCAGCTCAGGCTTGGCGCCACGGCCGGTGACCACCACATGCTGCATGGGCGGGCGGGCTTGCAGGTCGCTGAGTACCTGGTCCAGGTCAAGGTAACCGTGCTTGAGGGCGATGTTCAATTCGTCCAGCACCACCAAGCCGATAGAGTGGTCATTCAACATGGCCCGGGACACCGCCCAAGCCGCTTCGGCAGCGGCGATATCGCGCTGGCGATCCTGGGTTTCCCAGGTGAAGCCTTCGCCCATCACATGAAAGTGCACCTGCTCGGGGAAGCGGCGGAAAAACAATTCTTCGCCAGTGCTGTTACGCCCCTTGATGAATTGCACCACACCGCATTGCATGCCATGCCCCATGGCCCGGGCCAACATGCCGAACGCCGAACTGCTCTTGCCTTTGCCGTTGCCGGTCAGCACCAGCAGCAGGCCGCACTCATTGGGGGAATTGGCGATGCGCTCGTCAATCACGGCTTTTTTGCGCAGCATGCGCGCCAAGTGGCGTTCGTCGCGGTCGGGGGAATCAGTCATGGCAGCTCTCCGTTGGGGCTGGACAAAAACGGCGGGCAGGAAAAAGAAAAAACAGACAGCCAAGCATCGCCCACCGTGATGCTGTTGGATGATCCAGGCCGGTCTCCGGGCTCATGAGTGGCGCTTTTGATAGCAAGCAGCCGAGGGTGCGCCTTCCCATATCGCACGCGATACAGTGGCAAACAGCACCGTCTTGACTCATTTACCGTTGCGGGGGCAGCGCCGGAATCGCGGCGGCACTGTGTACAAGTGCGCTCACTCACCGGCTTCCCTGTTTCACTCTGTCGACGCGCGCGCCACAGAGCACCTGGAACAAGCCGCGAAGGTTAGTGGGTTGGGGGTGGAGCGTCAATTAAAGCTGGCCTTGTACTTGAACCATCTGCCGTTCGTGCTTCTCTACCCCTACAGGTATCAAGGAGAAAACCATGCCTAAAACCCGACTCGCCCTACTGATCATGCTTGCAGGCAGCCTCGCCGCGTGCGGCGAAAGCTCGACCCTGCAGGTCGCCGATGGCACCGGGCCCTCGCCCAAGTTGCCGGAGCCGAACAAGACGCTGATCCCCACCGTCAATATCGCCCCGGCCATCGGCTGGCCCGAAGGCGCCAAGCCCATCGCCGCCGCCGGTACCCAAGTGGCCGCGTTCGCCGAAGGCCTGGATCATCCGCGCTGGCTCTACGTGCTGCCCAACGGCGACGTGCTGGTGGCCGAGACCAATGCACCGCCCAAGCCGGACGATGCCAAAGGCGTACGTGGCTGGGTGATGGAAAAGGTCATGGATCGCGCTGGCGCCGGGGTGCCGAGCCCGAACCGTATTACCTTGCTGCGCGATGCCGACCATGACGGTGTGGCAGAAACTCGCACGGTGTTCCTGGAGAACCTCAATTCGCCGTTTGGCATGACCTTGGTGGGCAACGACCTGTATGTGGCCGATTCGGATAAGTTGCTGCGCTTCCCCTATCAGCCGGGTGAAACCGCAATCACCTCCCCAGGCACCAAGGTGGTGGATTTACCCGGTGGCCCCTTGAACCACCACTGGACCAAAAATGTGGTGGCCAGCCAGGACGGCAGCAAGCTGTACGTGAGCGTCGGCTCCAACAGCAACGTCGGCGAAAACGGCCTGGAAGCCGAACAGGGCCGCGCCGCCATTTGGGAAGTCGACCGCGCCAGCGGCCAACACCGCATTTTTGCCTCCGGCCTGCGCAACCCCAACGGCATGGCGTGGGAGCCACAGAGCGGCAAGCTGTGGACGGCGGTCAACGAACGCGATGAGATCGGCAGTGACCTGGTGCCGGATTACATCACCTCGGTCAAGGATGGCGGCTTCTACGGCTGGCCTTTCAGTTATTACGGCCAGCATGTGGATGTGCGTGTCACCCCGCAGAACCTGGACATGGTCGCCAAGGCCATCGCTCCCGACTATGCGGTAGGCCCTCATACTGCGTCGCTGGGGCTGACCTTCGCCGAGGGCAGCAAACTGCCCGCTCCCTTCAGTAATGGCGCATTTATCGGCCAGCACGGTTCCTGGAACCGCAAGCCGCACAGTGGCTACAGGGTGATTTTCGTGCCCTTCGAAGGGGGCCAGCCGAAAGGGCAACCGGTGGATGTGCTGACGGGGTTTCTTGATAGCGATGAGAAAGCCATGGGCCGGCCGGTCGGCGTGGTGATAGATCAGCAGGGGGATTTGCTGGTGGCCGATGATGTGGGCAATAAGGTTTGGCGAGTGTCGGCTGTTAAGTAAATCGCCACACACCAATGTGGGAGCGGGCTTGCCCGCGATTACGGTGGCCCAGCCAACCAAGCCGTTGACTGACACACTGCATTCGCGGGCAAGCCCGCTCCCACATTTTGGAGTTTTATTGATTCAGGGGTTACGCGCCAGATTTCCTGGCAACACGCGCTTGGCGCTCAGGTAGGCATTCTGCCAATACGCTTTGGATAGCGTATCCAGCTTCACCGTACCGCCGGTTTGAGGCGCGTGTACGAAGCGGCCCTCCCCCACATAGATGCCCGCATGGCTGACCCGCGAACCACCACCGGTGGCGAAGAACAGCAGGTCGCCGGTTTGCAGGTTTTGTTCGCTCACGTCCTGGGCACGCATCACGATCAATTCACGGGTGGTGCGCGGCAATGAGATGCCGGCAGCGTCGCGGAATACAAAGCCGATCAGGCCACTGCAATCAAACCCCGAGTCCGGTGTGTTGCCGCCCCAGCGGTAAGGTGTGCCGACCAGGCCCAGCGCACGAAAGAGCACGTCTTCGGCAGCAGGCGAGAAATTCTGGGTGGCATAGTTGAACACCGGCTTAGGCTTGACCGCGACGGGCGCGGGCGGCGGTGTACGGCTGGCGCAGGCGCTGAGCAGCGCGGCGCAAACAATAAGCATCAGGCGGGCCGAGGTCGACATGTGCAGAACAATCCTGGTCTGGATGCGGCTTTCGCTGCCGAACGTTGAAAACCAGAACGCGCAAGCAAAGCTCGCGCGAACGGATGACAACAATGTCCAGGGATTCTAGCGCTTACACGTCAAACTTCAAGTATCACTTTAACTTTACTTACTAGCGGTAACCGTAGTCGGAGCCATGGCGAGTGCACGCTTGGCTTCGATGAAGGTTTTGCTCCAGTAGCTGTCACCCAGGTTATCGACCCGAACACCACCACTGCGGCGGCTGCTGGAGTGGATAAATTGGTTATCGCCCAGGTAGATACCGGCGTGACTGACACGACCGCGGCCACTGGTACTAAAGAAAAGCAGATCACCGGGCTTGAGGTTGTTGCGCGCGACCAACGGTGCATTCACGTTGATCATCTCGCGTGTAGAGCGCGGCAGATTCATGCCGGCTTCTTCACGAAACAGGTAGCCAATGAACCCACTGCAATCAAAACCGGCTTCAGAGGTCCCGCCGAAACGGTAACGGGTACCGATCAAGGACATGCCGCGCTCAAGGATACTATCGGCCAGAAGAGGCAGTTGGTAAGGCTTGCTGTCAGAGAACTCGGCGAGTTCTTTTTCGGTTGCCACCTCTTCTTCATAAACAGAAGCAGACTGTGCAGCAACGAACTTTGCCTGATTTTGAACCTGTGGTTTTTGCTGTTCTGCCACCTGCTGAGGGTGGGAGGCGCAACCAAACAACAGGGTAACGAGTGCGAGAGGCACGAGGGGTGCGAAGCGATTTAGCATGGGCACGACCGTGGCTGATGTGTAAAGAAGCCGAGACTATGCCCTCTATCACATCGATTTGCAAATTCAATCGCGATCTATGTGACTTATCGTTTCGACTATGCCATCTAAGCCGTGATTCCATTTTTCGGTTCAGTTGCGTAGCCCCTCGGGCTCAAACGCAGGCTTTCTGACGCCTTGAAAATGCCGACACACGGGAAATCAAGACCTTACCAGCCCAAAGTTTCTTTCAGGAAAGGGATCGTCAATTTTCTTTGTGCCTGCAAGGAAGCCTGGTCGAGTTGCTCAAGCAAATCGAACAGCGCGCTCATGCTGCGAGTGCCACGGGTGAGGATAAAGTGCCCGACTTCGTCGGTCAGGTGCAGGCCACGACGGGAAGCGCGCAGTTGCAACGCACGCAGCTTGTCCTCATCGGATAACGGGCGCATCTGGAAGATCAACGCCAGGGTCAGGCGCGACTTGAGGTCAGCCAGCTTCACCGGCAGTTCACGCGGCGAGGTGGACGCAGCGATCAGCAAGCGCCGGCCGCTATCGCGCAAGCGGTTGAACAGATGAAACAGCGCCTCTTCCCACTCCGGCTTGCCGGCCACTGCCTGCAGGTCGTCGAGACACACCAGTTCATATTGCTCAAGGTTATCGAAGATGCCGATCCCGCGGTCCATCAACTCGGCCAAGGGCAGGTAGACCGCCGGCTCGCCCGTCTGCTCGAAACGCAGGCATGCGGCCTGCAGCAGGTGGGTACGCCCTACGCCATGCTTGCCCCACAGATAGATCAGGCTTTCAGTCCACCCGGCGTCGGCTTCGCAAAGCCGCTCCACATAGCCGAGTGCAGCGGCATTGGCGCCTGGGTAGTAGTTGATAAAGGTAGCGTCATCACGCAGACGCACACCTAGGGGCAGCTGAATCGGTTTCATGCTGACTGAACGGCTCCCATCGAACCGTTAGTGGCCTCTATGTAAAGTTTGCAAAGTTTATACCCGTGACGCCGGGCGCACAATGCAGCAGACCACAAGCAAAATCAAAGGTTTGCGTTAACCCGGAGGTTTTACGCAGTTTGTTTGACGCACCCCGGGGCCAGAAACAACAAACCCGGCCAGGGCCGGGTTTGTGACACCGCGATTACAACTCGGGCTCATCCACCCCGGTATACACGTCCGAATCCTTGTACAGGTCGTGCACATGGCGCACCAGCACCATGATCACCGCCGCCACCGGCAGCGCCAACAGGATGCCGGTGAAGCCGAACAGCTCGCCACCCGCCAAAATCGCAAAGATCACTGCCACAGGGTGCAGGCCGATCCGATCGCCCACCAGCAGCGGCGTCAGCACCATGCCTTCCAAGGCCTGGCCCACCATGAACACTGCGACAATCCCCAGCATCGGGTACAGGTCGCCGCCGAACTGGAACAGCCCGGCCACCAGCGCCGCGCCGATACCGATCACAAAGCCCATGTAGGGCACGATGGCCGCCAGGCCCGCGATCAAGCCGATCAACAGCCCCAGCTCCAAGCCGATCGCCATCAGGCCGGCAGCGTAAATCACCCCCAGGGCCAGCATCACCAGCAACTGGCCACGCACGAACGCACCCAATACCTCATGACACTCCGCTGCCAGGGAAACAACACGCTCTTCCCGGTCGCGGGGGAGCAGGCTGCGGATCTTGGCCATCATGATGTCCCAGTCTCGCAGCAGGTAGAACGCCACCACCGGGATCAGCACCAGGTTGGTCAACCAGCCGATCAGCGCCAGGCTCGATGCAGTCGCCTGGCTGAGCACCACCGTAACGATATCGGTGGTCTTGTCCATGTGCTCGCTGATGGCTGCCTTGACCTTGTCGAACTTCCAGAAGCCATCCGCCAGCCCGAACTTGGACTGGGCCCACGGCATCGCCGTGTGCTGCAACCAGTCGAGCATCTGCGGCGCCAGCTCATAGAGGCGAAACAGCTGCTTGGCCAACATCGGCACCAATATCAACACCAGCGCCGTGATGATCAACGTGAACAGCGCAAACACCGTGATCACGCCCCAGGTGCGCGACATGCCGACTTTTTCCAGGCGATCCACCACCGGATCGAACAGGTAGGCGAGCAGCAGCGCCACCAGGAACGGCGTCAGGATCGAATGCAGCAAGAACACAAAAACGCACAGCAGGACAATCCCGCCAAGCCACACCCAACGACGCGTATCCGCCATAAACCACTCCATCTGTTTTTTACGCCCTTCTTCTATATAGAAGGAGGAACACTATTTACCAACGAAAACGCAATTGCGCCTGGGGCTCAGGTGCAACAGCCGGTTGCGTGCCATCGATCACGGCTGGCTGGGCCGGGGCTTCGCCAGCAGGAATTTCCTGCAGCTTGGCCAGGCTCAATTGGGTGCGCAGTTGTTCGGCGCTGCCATTGACGCGATACACAATCCGGTTGCCATCCACCCACTGCGGCTGGCCGCCAAAGGGCTCCAGCAAACGACCCAGGGCGGCGTAGCGCTCAAGGTTCATGCCTTGTACCTCAAGCAGTTGCTCAGTGCTCACGCCCGGCTTGACCGCAAAGCGTGGCGCCAGCTTTTGGCTGACCGCCAGCAATACCGCATCGGCGAGCGCGGCAGTGTCAGCGCCTTGGGCGGTGCCCTCCTCAGCCTTGTCGCCCAGCCACAGGCGCCATTTGGCCTGCCATTGACTGCCTTCCTGGCGCGCATGCACCGCCAGCAAAGCATCGGCACCGTAACGCTCGGAGGCTGCGCGCAAAGGCGTGGCGTCGGGGCTTTCAAGATTCGGCGCGGTGGCGACTACCTGTTCATCCAGGTCTCCCAACGGCAAGCGCAGCGGCAGCCCCCTGTGTTGCGCGGCTCGGCGCAGGGCCTGGGCAACGGCCTGGCCATCGCCGACCAGGCTGCTGCCTTCAGTTGAATCGTTCAGCCACCAACCCAGGATCGACGGCCGGTTGCTGCCCCAGATCGACAGGCCGGCATCACGCAAGGCGCGGTCGGTGCTGACCGGGTCGAAGTCTACTTGCAGGCTTTCCGGCGGGCCGGCGTCGTAGCCGTACTGGCTGATGATTTGTTGCGGGTCTTTGCGGATCGCTGCCAGGCCCGGGCCATCGGCGGCCTTGGCGTCGCCGGTCAGGCGGATCACCAGGGTCTGCACGGCACGCTGGGTGGCCTGGTCGCGCTCTTGGGGCGACTGGCTGCTGACCGGTTCAAGTACTTGATAGAGGCCATTGAGGGTTTCGGCATGACTCGCCAGGCTGACCAACGACAAACAGCCCACAAAGAAGAATTTACACAGACGCATGGAAGATTCCCGAACGACAAATTTAGCGGTTGGAACAGACCGCGTGATCTCGGTTTGGCAAGGCTGTGACACAGCGACCGGTAAAACATTCACAGGGTCCCGGTAAGTTTTCATACTGTCATAACGCTAGCGAGCTCAAGGCTATACCTTAATACGCACGATTACCGGCCCGATTTGCATTTTTTTGAGCTCATATGCCCTGCCCGTCGGCCCGAGGATGGCCGCTGCCCCTCAAGCCTGATAAAATCGCGCGCCTTCGCAGACCGTCAACGGCAGGGCCCTTTCCAAAAGCCCCCGCCCGCCCGGTCGTTACCCAGAAATCCCCCCTAAAGGCCTGGATCATGAGCAAGCAACCCTCCCTGAGCTACAAGGACGCCGGTGTAGACATCGACGCCGGTGAAGCATTGGTCGAACGCATCAAGAGCGTCGCCAAGCGCACTGCGCGCCCTGAAGTCATGGGTGGCCTGGGCGGTTTTGGCGCCCTCTGCGAAATCCCGGCCGGCTACAAGCAGCCTGTACTGGTGTCCGGCACCGACGGCGTGGGCACCAAGCTGCGCCTGGCCCTGAACCTGAACAAGCACGACAGCATCGGCATCGATCTGGTCGCCATGTGCGTCAACGACCTGGTGGTGTGCGGCGCCGAGCCGCTGTTCTTTCTCGACTACTACGCCACCGGCAAGCTCAATGTCGAGACCGCGACCCAGGTCGTGACCGGCATCGGCGCCGGCTGCGAGTTGTCGGGTTGCTCCCTGGTCGGCGGTGAAACCGCTGAAATGCCAGGCATGTACGAAGGCGAAGACTACGACCTGGCCGGCTTCTGTGTCGGTGTGGTGGAAAAAGCCGAGATCATCGACGGCTCCAAAGTAGCTGCTGGTGACGCCCTGCTCGCCCTGCCATCGTCCGGCCCGCACTCCAACGGCTACTCGCTGATCCGCAAGATCATCGAAGTGTCCGGCGCCGACATCGAGAACATCCAGCTCGACGGCAAGCCACTGACCGACCTGCTGATGGCGCCGACCCGCATCTACGTCAAGCCACTGCTCAAGCTGATCAAGGACACCGGCGCCGTCAAGGCCATGGCCCACATTACCGGTGGCGGCCTGCTGGACAACATCCCGCGCGTCCTGCCAAAAGGCGCCCAGGCGATTGTCGACGTGGCCAGCTGGCAGCGCCCGGCTGTCTTCGATTGGCTGCAGGAAAAAGGCAACGTCAACGAAACCGAAATGCACCGCGTGCTGAACTGCGGCGTAGGCATGGTGATATGCGTTGCGCAGGAACACGTTGAAACCGCACTGAACGTGCTGCGTGAAGCCGGCGAGCAACCTTGGGTCATTGGCCAGATCGCCACTGCTGCCGAAGGCGCAGCCCAGGTTGAACTGAAGAACCTCAAGGCTCACTGATGCCCCAGACCTGTGATGTCGTGGTGCTGCTTTCCGGCACCGGCAGTAACTTGCAGGCCCTGATCGACAGCACGCGCACCGGCGACAGCCCGGTGCGCATCGCTGCGGTGATTTCCAACCGCAGCGACGCCTACGGTCTGCAACGCGCCCGTGACGCGGGTATCGATACTCGCTCCCTGGATCATAAGGCGTTCGACGGTCGCGAGGCCTTCGACAGCGCCTTGATCGAACTGATCGACGCCTTCAACCCCAAACTCGTGGTCCTTGCGGGTTTCATGCGCATCCTCAGCGCAGATTTCGTCCGGCACTACGAAGGGCGCCTGCTCAATATCCACCCTTCCCTGCTGCCCAAGTACAAAGGCATGCACACCCACCAGCGCGCCCTCGACGCCGGCGACAGTGAGCATGGCTGCAGCGTGCACTTTGTGACCGAGGAACTCGATGGCGGGCCTCTGGTCGTACAGGCAGTGGTTCCGGTAGAGTCAGGCGACTCGGCGCAGACGCTTGCGCAACGGGTTCATACCCAGGAACACAGGATTTACCCGCTGGCTGTTCGCTGGTTTGCCGAAGGACGGTTGATTCTTGGCGACCAGGGTGCATTATTGGACGGCCAGTTACTCGCGGCCAGCGGCCACTTGATTCGAACCTAGGAGATTTTATGCGTCGCGCCCTGCTTTTCGCTTTTGCGCTGTTCGCTTTGCCTGCCGTACAAGCGGCAGACCTTCACCCCTTCTCCGTCAGCTACACCGCCGACTGGAAACAACTGCCCATGAGCGGTTCGGCTGAACGCAGCCTGAGCAAGAATGGCGACGGCACCTGGACCTTGAATTTCAAGGCCTCGATGATGATTGCCAGCCTGACCGAAACCAGTGTGATCCTGTTCGACAAGGACACCCTGCAACCCAAGAGCTACAGCTTCGAACGCGGCGGCCTGGGCAAGGCGAAGAAGATCAACCTGGACTTCGACCAGAGCGCCAAGAAAGTCACCGGCTTTGAAAACAAAGACCCGGTCAATGTCACGCTCGAAAGCGGCATGCTCGACAAGTCCACGTACCAGCTTGCCCTGCAACGCGATGTTGCCGCCGGCAAGAAGAGCATGAGCTACCGCGTGGTTGAAGGTACAGATACCGATACCTACGACTTCCGCGTGATCGGCTCGGAAAAGGTCCAGACCAAGGTCGGTTCGATCGACGCGATCAAGGTCGAGCGCGTGCGCGACCCGTCGCAGAGCAAGCGCATCACACAGATGTGGTTTGCCAAGGACCAGGGCGGCATTCTGGTTGCCCTGCGTCAGGTCGAGACTGACGGCAAGGAATACAACATCATGCTGCAGGATGGCACCGTTGACGGTAAGGCCGTCAAAGGCAGCTGATTGCTGATGCACCGAAAAGAGCCTCGCTGAATGCGGGGCTTTTTTTGCCTGCGATAGCGGTGCCGAGGTCAACCTAGCCAACCTGAACATGAAACTTTTGTCATAAAGCCGCTGCGATGGCGACGCAATGCCTTGGTTTACAAGGCTTGCAGCATTGTTGCGTTCCCCGCAATGAATTATTGCGCGCAAAATCAGTTTACTTAGCAAGCTAACAAATCATATAACAGAGACCTGCGACGACTTGCCGCAGATCAACCAGAGATTGGAGCAAGCAGATGACTGTAAAAGTAACTGAACGCGACGATGAACATATGTCCCATGAAGCAGTAGGCCACGGGATTCACATCTGGGATGTCCATCAGCAAGACGTATTGGTCGGCATGTTTCACAACGAGAGCGACGCCCACAACTATAAAAACGAGCTCGAAACTCTCGAACTGCAACGCCAGGCAAAAAGCTCCTGAAGCTCTGAAATCATGTGGACGCCCGGCCCACGCAGCCGGGCCGTTTACGAGAAACCGCGCCTTTGGGGCGCGGTTTTTTTGTCAATAATCGCCATAAATTAATGTAACAAAAACACACACAAATAATGATTCTCGATATCATTCGTTCGCTTTTCATTCAGGCTCACGAATCAGGGAATCAATTAGATGCATGGAAATAGCAGCAAGCCAGAAAACGCGTTACTGGAACGCTGGAGCGAAGCACTTGCCACTGCGCAATTTCAGACCAGCCACGTCACCCTCGAAGCCCTGATCAATACGCTGGCACCTGCCGCCGAACGTAGCTTCCAACGCCTGATCCAAGCATTGTTTCGTGAAAGCCTGCTGGACCCCAGCACTCTCCTTTATGACGAACATGGGCATTGCTCGCTGACACTGGCTTGCCAGGCCCGATTGCGTTTCGAACATTTGCACCCTGGCCGCATGGCAAGCTGGGACCTGCGTGGCGAAGTCATCCTGTTGCGCGAAGGCCAGCCCGAACAGAAAATCCAGTTCCCCTCACAGTTGTTGACGTTGCTTAACGCCAGCCTCGAGTCGCCTGCCGACCGGGAAGTGCTCAACCGCCTCAACGTAGAGATCGACGACAGCTTCATCAACGACACCTTGTGCCTCGCCTTCCATGAGCAATGGACGCTCAAGCTGCATGCGTCAATGGACCCGGTGCATCAAGACAACCTGCTGAGTCATCTCAAGAACAGCCCGAGCGTTATCAACCCGACTTCCGTGCTTGAACAGTGGGGAACATTGGGTCACCCATGGCACCCCAACTACAAGACCAAGCTGGGCCTGAATACCGCACAAGTCATCAACTATTCGCCGGAGTTCGAAGCACGCTTCCCGGTGCTGCTGTGCGCGCTGCATCGCCAGTTTGCCCATGTCGAAAAGTTGGCCGGTACCGCCGATTACTGGCAGTGGTGGAGCGAGCACTTCCCGCAGGCAGCACAGCAATTGACCGCAGCCCTGCAAGCGCAGGGCCTTCAGGCAGACGATTATCTGCCGTTGCCTGCCCACCCTTGGCAGGCACGCCAGGAGTTGCCTCAACTGTTCGCCAACGAAATCGGCGACAAACTGCTGGTGCTGACCGATATCGTCGCGTTTACTGCCCACCCCACCATGTCATTCAGAACCGTGTTGCCTGAAGGCCGTCGCGATGCACCGATGGTCAAACTGCCCGTGTCACTGCGCCTGACCAGCGTACAGCGCACCGTATCGCCGCGTTCAGCGCGCATGGGCCCACGGATCAGCCATCTGCTGCTGAGCATCCTGGAACGCGAGCCTGCGATTCAAAAATGCCTGAACATCATTCCCGAGCGGATCGGTGTGCATTTCCAGCCACAACCGGCCAATGACGAGCACTCCCGCCACTTGGCGGTGCTCTATCGCGACAATCCCCAGAGCCAGCTCCAGCCGGACGAAATGGCCGTGCCGGTGGGCAGCCTGTTTGCCATTGATCAACACGGCCAGCCGCTGCTGCGCCAATGGGTGCGCCTGAGCCAAGGCAAGGATGACGCGGCGGCCATGCTCGCCTTCTTCCATGATTACGCGGCGATCAGTGTGCCGGCACTGCTGGGCATATATTTGCGCTACGGCATCGCTTTTGAGGCCCATCAACAGAACTCCTTCATGGTGATGGCCGCAGACGGACAATTGAGCCGTCTTCTGTTGCGCGACTTCGGCGATATCCGAATCGATCGCAAAACTTTGCACGCCCACGGCCTGGACATTGAACTGCACGACCCGAAGATGACGCTGTACGACGACGCAGGTTTCGTACGGGACAAGCTGCTGCACACCGTATTCATGTGCCATCTTGGCGAGCTCATCCTGCTTGCCGCGCGCCACTTCGACATCCCCCAGGCGCTGCTCTGGAATGAACTGTCGGCTCAGGTCAGCCAGTGTTTTGACGACCTGCGCTCGCAGGTTGATCCGCAGCGCTGGGCCACCGAGCGCGAAGCACTGCTGGAGCAAGCATGGCCGGCCAAGTCGTTCATGCGCATGCGCCTGCTGGAGAGTCATGCCGATATCGTCGGGCGGTTGCCTAACCCGTTGAGCGCGGCCGCCAATGCCGACTAACAACACAGCGCTGCGGCTGCTGGTGGTGATTCAGTTGGTGTCGATGGGGGCGATGGAAATGAGCGGCCCGTTCTGGCCGCTGCAAATCCAGAAGTTGCTGGGCACTGCAAATGCCCAGTACACCGGCCTGCTGTCTTCGCTGGTGTATGCCGGGCCGATGATGGCAGCGATGATTCTCACACCCATGTGGGGGAAGCTGGGCGACCGTACCGGCCATAAGCCCATGATCATCCGCGCATTGCTGGCACTGGCGGTGTGCCAGGCGCTGGCTGCGATAACGCCTGATCCGTGGTGGCTGGTGGTCATCCGCGTGGTGCAAGGTGCGTTGGCCGGCTTCATTGCAGCGGCCCAAGCCTACGCACTGGCCTGCTGCGGCGAGGGTGGGCGCGGGCACATTCTTGCACGACTGCAATCAGCCACCGCTGTAGGCTCCCTGGCCGGACCGGTATTGGGCGGCTGGCTCATGGACATATCCGGTTTCGCATTGCTGTGCTACAGCGCCACCGTCGTCTGCCTGCTGTGCGCGATAATCAGCGCGTTTTTACCCAGCGACTCACCACGATCGAGACCTGCCCGCACGTCCAAGCCTGCCGCACTCCCCAGAGGCTGGATTGGCGCGATGCTGGGGATCATCGTATTGATCCAGGCAGCCAGGATGATGCCGCAACCGTTTTACGCCTTATATGTCGCCCAGGTTTTGCACGCGCCCGCGTGGCTGATCGGCGCCAGCTATGGCGCCAGTGCCTTGACCCTGGCACTGTCCGCGCCGTTGTGGGGCCGCCTGTTCGATCGACATCAGCCAGCCCATACGCTGCGCATCATCGAGTGGGTCACGTGGGCCTGCGCCTTAACGCTAGCCTGCACGGCGCTGGCCAGTGAATGGTCGGGGTTTATCGTTAGCCGGTTGCTGTGGGGCGTGTGGCAGGGTGCTTTGTTGCCCGTGGCCTACACACTGATCGCCACTACCGTAGCGCACAGCCAGCAAGGTTTTGCCCTTGGCATGGGCAACAGCGCCGCCAAAGCCGGTGCGCTGTGCGGCGCATTGTTGGGCGGTATCGGCATGGGGTGGGTAGGCCTGGCACACAGCTTCTGGCTGGTCGCACTGACCTATGCCTTGGCCGCCGTGAGTATCCGCGCCATCCGTTCGTTTGCGCGAGCGCCTGAGACATCCGATTTTTCTGTCAATACTTCTAATAACTCTGAGACATGATCATGAACACATCGCAATGGGCAGTACTGCTGCCACTTCTTGGGTCAATAAGTGCCCCTGCCTGGGCCGATCAGACAGAGCAGACACAGGCAGCCCCGACCAGTCTGCAACTGCAGGCGACAGTGGTATCGGCTACGCGCAGCGAAACCAGCATTGCGCAGATTCCAGGCTCAGTGCAGGTGATCAATGAAGCGCAAATCCGCCAGCAGACCGGGGCAGGACGTCGGGTTGCAGATATCCTCGGCCAACTGGTGCCTGGCATTGCCCCTTCCAGCGGCGGCATGAGCAACTTCGGCCAGACGCTTCGCGGGCGCAATACCCTGATCCTGATCGACGGGGTTTCGCAAAACGCCACGCGCGATAACTTCCGCCAGCTCAACAGCGTGGCACCGGAAAGCATCGAGCGTATCGAAGTGATCTCCGGCGCCAGCAGCGTCTACGGCGCAGGCGCATCGGGCGGCATCATCAACATCATCACCAAACGCAACCAAGGTGAAGACCTGGCGTTCAGCAGCAAGATCGGCATGACCGCCGGCAACAACCTCAGCCACAAGGGGTTCGCTTACCAGGCGTTCCAAAGCGCCACCGGGCGCAAAGGCCCGGTGGACTGGTACCTCTCGGGCAACACCGTGCAGCGCAACGATCAGTTCGACGGTAATGGCAAGCGCATTCCCCAGGACACGTCCCAGGGCAGCAACATGGACACCGATACCTACGACCTGCAAGGTCGCTTCGGCTATGAGCTTGATGACGACAAGAAGATCAGCCTGTCGCTGCAAGACTACAAGGACGAACAAGACACCCGCTACACCAAGAACCCCCGCATCACCAGCAACGCAGTCGCCGTAAAAGGCCTGGACCTGGGCGACCAACCCTACACCCACAACCAGGCGGTCAACCTCAACTACGCCGACAAGGATTTCTACGGCCAGGGCCTGCAGATCGAAAGCTACTGGCGGCGGGCCGACGCCCTGTTCTTTCCAGACCTGTCCCGAGGCCGGGCAGGCGTGTCAGATAACAACAGCGTGCAGGACGTCTACGGCCTGCGTGCAGCGGTCGATACCCAGATGCCGGACATCGGCCCGGCAACGGGCAACCTGGTATGGGGCGCGGACTACGACCATGAAACCTCACGCCAGCGTGGCGACCAATACCGGGTCAATGGCCTGACCTACACGAAAACCGGTACCACGTTCGAACTGGGTCCAGATATCGAGACCACCACCAAAGCCATCTTTGGCCAGCTCTCCTACGACATCGACAACTGGACCTTGCGCGGTGGCGTACGTCGCGAATGGATTGAAAGCAAGGTCTCCGACAGCATCGCATACGGCGAAATCGTCCAGACCGGCAACCGCGCGACACTGCCCGGCGGCACGCTCAAATACGATGACACGCTCTATAACCTCGGTGCGGTGTACCACCTGACCGACAACCAGGATGTGTTCGTCAACTTCAGCCAGGGCTTTTCCCTGCCGGATATCCAGCGCTTCCTGCGTGACGTGAACAGCAAATACGATATCCAGGACCTCAATGCCCAGGCCTTGAAGGTCGACAGTTACGAGCTGGGCTGGCGTGGCGACTGGGACAAGTGGCAGGCCAGTGTCACCGCGTACGAAAACACCTCGGATGTCACGCAGTTCTATGATGCCAATGATCGTGTGCTGCGCCTGATCAATCAGAAAGAACGCGTGCGTGGCGTCGAAACCGGCCTGACCTATAACATCACCGACCAATGGTCCGTCGGTGGTACTTACGCTTACGCCAAAGGCGAGACCCAGCAGAACGGCAAGTGGATCGACCTGCCTGCCACCCGCATCTCCCCCGCCAAGACCACAGCGTTTGTCGGCTACGAGCGTGACGACTACAGCCTGCGCTTGCAGGGGATGCGCCTGGCCAATTATGACGCTGCGGCAAAGGACAACAACGGTCGCGATATCCAGGGCTACACCCTGGTCGACCTGCTGGGCTCGGTAAGGCTACCGGTAGGCCGCCTCGAAGGTGCGGTGTACAACCTCACCAACCGCAACTACCAGAACATGTTCGCCCAGGCCAACGCCCGCGCACCGTACCCGAATGCCGAGGGTCGTACCTTCAGCCTGAGTTACGCAGTGGATTGGTAACCGGTTGGTGCTGCACGCTTAAAACACAAACCCCGCCTTTTGGCGGGGTTTGTCATTTCCAGCGGCTTACCACATCAGATCATCAGGGATCTGGTAAGCGGCGTACGGATCATCCTCGTCCGGCACCTGGCTTTCGGTGAGGATGTTGAGCTGCACGATACGCTCCGGAGCGCGCTCCTGGATTTTAAGCGCCGCTTCCCGCGGGATCACCTCGTAGCCGCCGCCGTGGTGCACGATAGCCAGGGAGCCGTTGCTCAGCTTGTTGCGCATCAGCGTGTTGACCGACAGGCGCTTGACCTTCTTGTCATCCACGAAGTTGTAGTAGTCCTCGGTGGTCAGCTTGGGCAGGCGCGAGGTCTCGATCAGTTGCTTGACCTGGGCGGTACGCGCCTTGGCTTCGGCTTTTTCCTGCTGCTGACGGTTCAGCTCCTGGTCACGCTTGACCTTCTCGGCGTGTGCCTCAGCAGCCAGGCGCGCCTGGGTATCATCGAATTCGGCCTGGCCCTTGTGGACCAGGCGCTGCTGTTTCTGTTTCTCTTTGCCGACCTGCTTGGCCTGCTTTTGGTTGACCAGACCTGCTTTGAGCAACTGGTCGCGAAGGGAAAGGCTCATGGTGCTTACTCACTTAGGCAACTGCTCAACCGCAGCTGGACACATTCTTTTCCTGACGTTTGGCTTCACCCCAGAGGGCGTCCAACTCTTCGAGGGTGCAATCTTCTATGGGTTGGTGTGTATCGCGCAATGCCTGTTCGATAAATCGGAAACGTCGTTCGAACTTGGCATTGGCACCGCGCAAGGCAGTTTCCGGGTCGACCTTGAGGTGACGGGCCAGGTTGACCGCGGCAAACAGCAGGTCGCCGACTTCATCGGCGATGGCCGCCGCATCGTTATCGGCCATGGCTTCGAGCACTTCGTCCAACTCTTCGCGCACGTTGTCCACCACCGGCAACGCGGAAGGCCAGTCGAAACCAACCTGGCTGGCGCGCTTTTGCAATTTGGCCGCACGGGACAACGAGGGTAAGGCGGTGGGCACATCATCGAGTAGGGAGAGTTGCTCGGGAACGTCGGACTTTTCTGCGCGCTCCTCAGCTTTGATCTGCTCCCAGCGCTCCTTGACCTGTTCTTCGCTCAACTGCGGGATATCCAGCGGTGCGTACAGGTCGCCGGTTGGGAACACGTGAGGATGCCGGCGAATCAACTTACGAGTGATGCTGTCGATCACGCCGGCAAATTCGAAGCGCCCTTCTTCCCGGGCCAGTTGGCTGTAATACACCACCTGGAACAGCAGATCGCCCAGTTCGCCTTGCAGATGGTCAAAGTCGCCGCGCTCGATGGCGTCGGCCACTTCATAGGCCTCCTCCAGCGTGTGCGGGACGATGGTCGCGTAGGTTTGCTTGATGTCCCACGGGCAGCCGTACTGCGGGTCGCGCAGGCGGCTCATCAGGTGCAGCAGGTCTTCGAGTGAATACATCGTATCTCTTTCCGCTGAAAATCCAATGTGGGAGCTGGCTTGCCTGCGATGCTTGCGACTCGGTGCTTCAGTTAAACCGAGGTGATGCTATCGCAGGCAAGCCAGTTCCCACAGAAAACAACTCCACATGTCAGTCGGCTGTCATCCTGCTAATCATGGGGTGCGGTTGCGCCGGGTTTCGATGATGTTCGGCAACTGGGAAATCCGCCCCAGCAACCGTCCCAGTGCGTCCAGCCCCGGAATCTCGATGGTCAGGGACATCAATGCAGTGTTGTCTTCCTTGTTCGAACGGGTGTTGACCGCCAGCACGTTGATCCGCTCGTTGAGCAGCACTTGCGAGACGTCACGCAGCAAGCCGGAACGGTCGTAGGCACGGATGATGATGTCGACAGGGTAAGTGAGCACCGGCACCGGACCCCAGCTGACCTGGATGATCCGCTCCGGTTCGCGCCCGCCCAGTTGCAGCACCGAGGCGCAATCCTGGCGGTGAATGCTCACGCCACGGCCCTGGGTGATGTAGCCGACAATGGCGTCGCCCGGCAACGGCTGGCAGCAGCCGGCCATTTGCGTCATCAGGTTGCCCACGCCCTGGATCTGGATATCGCCACGCTTGCCCGGCTTGTAGCCAGTGGCTTTGCGCGGGATCAGCTCCAGCTGTTCGTTGCCGCGCTCCGGCTCGACCAGTTGCTGGGCCAGGTTGACCAGTTGCGCCAGGCGCAGGTCGCCCGCGCCGAGGGCGGCGAACATGTCTTCGGCGATCTTCATGTTGGCCTTTTCGGCCAGCTTGTCGAAGTCCACCTGAGGCAGGCCCAGGCGCGCCAGTTCGCGTTCAAGCAAGGTCTTGCCAGCGGCGACGTTCTGGTCACGTGCCTGCAGCTTGAACCAGTGGACGATCTTCGCCCGCGCCCGCGAGGTGGTGATGTAGCCCAGGTTCGGGTTCAGCCAGTCGCGGCTCGGCGTGCCGTGCTTGCTGGTGATGATCTCGACCTGTTCACCGGTTTGCAGGCTGTAGTTGAGCGGCACGATGCGCCCGTTGATCTTGGCGCCGCGGCAGTTATGCCCGATTTCGGTGTGCACGCGGTAGGCGAAGTCCAGCGGCGTGGCGCCCTTGGGCAAGTCGATGGCGTGGCCGTCAGGCGTGAAGATATAGACCCGGTCCGGCTCGATATCCACCCGCAGTTGTTCGGCCAGGCCGCCGATGTCGCCGAGCTCCTCGTGCCATTCCAGCACTTGGCGCAGCCAGGAAATTTTCTCTTCGTACTGGTTGGACCCGGCCTTGACGTCGGTGCCCTTGTAGCGCCAGTGCGCACACACCCCCAGCTCGGCCTCTTCGTGCATGGCGTGGGTGCGGATCTGCACTTCCAGCACCTTGCCTTCAGGGCCGATCACGGCGGTGTGCAGCGAGCGGTAGCCGTTTTCCTTGGGGTTGGCGATATAGTCGTCAAATTCCTTGGGAATGTGCCGCCACAGGGTGTGGACGATACCCAGCGCGGTGTAGCAGTCGCGCATTTCCGGCACCAGCACGCGCACCGCACGCACGTCGTAGATCTGGCTGAAGGCCAGGCCCTTGCGCTGCATTTTGCGCCAGATGGAATAGATGTGCTTGGCGCGGCCGCTGATGTCCGCGTCCACGCCGGTGGCCTGCAGCTCCGAACGCAACTGGCCCATCACGTCGCTGATAAAGCGCTCGCGGTCCAGGCGCCGCTCATGCAGCAGCGTGGCGATCTGTTTGTACTGGTCAGGTTCCAGGTAGCGGAAGGACAAATCCTCCAGCTCCCACTTGATATGGCCGATGCCCAGGCGATGGGCCAGTGGCGCGTAGATGTCGAAGACTTCGCGGGCCACACGGTTGCGCTTTTCATCATCGGCGGTCTTCACCGCACGGATCGCGCAGGTACGCTCGGCCAGCTTGATCAGGGCGACGCGCACATCGTCGACCATCGCTACCAGCATTTTGCGCAGGTTCTCTACCTGGCCCTGGGTGCCCAACACCATCGACTGCCGCGGGCTGAGGCTGGCACTGATGGCCGCCATGCGCAGCACGCCGTCGATCAGCTTGGCCACCACCGCGCCGAAACGCTGGCTGACCAGCGGCAACGCAATGTGCCCTTCGCGTACGCCGCGATAGAGCACGGCGGCGATCAGGGAATCCTGGTCCAACTTGAGATCGGCGAGGATCTCGGCGATTTCCAGGCCAGTGCGAAAACTTGAAGTGCCTTCGGCCCACAGGTTCTTGGCCGCATTGTCTTGCTGTTCAGACTCACGAGCGAACTCGCAGGCTGCTTTCAAGGCTTCACGGTCCAGTGCCGGGTCGACACTGACGGCATGATCCAGCCATGCCTCGAGATTGATACTGCCGTCGGTGTTGATCGGCTGGTGTGCTCTCACCTGTACCATCTTGCTTACCTTCCCTACGACGCACCTTCGATGCGCCAAAATCATCGCCGACTTTACTGCGAGCTCCGTGGCAGTGTTCAGGCCCTGGAGAACGCAGGCCAGTCGGATTAAACGGGCATCCTAGCCCGCTTCAAATAACGCCATGGCCTCGACATGCGCGGTCTGCGGAAACATGTCGAGGATCCCGGCACGCTTTAGCCGGTAGCCTTGCTTGACCAACTCAACCGTGTCCCGCGCCAGCGTGGCTGGGTTGCAGGACACATACACCAGGCGCTTGGCCCCCAAGGCTGCAAGTTTGCGCACAACCTCCAGGGCACCATCGCGGGGTGGGTCCAAGAGTACCGCAGAAAAGCCCTGTTTGGCCCATTCTGCGTCGGTCAAAGGCTGGGACAAATCGGCCTGAAAAAACTGTGCGTTATGCAAATGGTTGCTGACGGCATTGAGGGCCGCACGGTCCACCATGGCCTGTACGCCCTCCACCGCCACCACTTCGCGTACGTGGCGAGCCAGTGGCAGGGCGAAGTTGCCCAGGCCGCAAAACAGGTCCAGTACCCGTTCGTCGGCTTGTGGCGCCAGCCATTGCAGCGCTTGGGCGACCATCGCCTGGTTGACCCCGGCGTTGACCTGCACAAAGTCGCCCGGCCGGTACGCCAGCTCCAGATCCCACGCCTCCAAACGGAAGCCCAAGGCCTGACCCGGCTCGACGGGCTCCGGCTGCCCTTCCCCGTGCAGCCACAATTGGGCGTCATGGAAGGTGCAGAATTCCTTGAGGATCTGCAGGTCAGCCTCGGACAACGGCGCCATATGCCGCAGCAACACGGCGATGGACGAACCGCTGAACAACTCGACATGCCCCAACGCCTGCGGTTTACTCAAGCGACGCAGCATCGTTGGCAAACGCTGCATGATCGGTTGCAAGGCCTGTACCAGCACCGGGCAATCATCGATAGCGACGATGTCCTGACTGGCCACGGCGCGAAAACCCACTTCGAGTTTCTTTGCCTTGGCGTCCCAACGTACGGCCACACGGGCGCGGCGCCGATAACCGAACTCCGGCCCGCTCAACGGCGCTGCCCACTCCTGTGGCTCGACACCGGCCACCCGGGACAATTGCTCGGCAAGCATGCGCTGTTTCAGGGCAAGTTGTTCTTCATGGGGCAGGTGCTGCACGCTGCAACCGCCGCAGCGGCCAACATGGGCGCAGGGTGCCGGGCGACGCAACTCGCTGGCCTGGAACACCCGCTCGGTGCGCGCCTCGACCACTTTGCCATGGGCGCCCAACACCCGTGCTTCCACCTCTTCGCCGGCCAACGCACCGTTCACAAACCAGGTGCGGCCTTCAAAGAACACGATGCCCCGGCCATCATTGGCCAGACGCTCGATGGTCAGGCGCTGTTTCTTGCCCACGGGTATCTGTGGGGCCCGGCTGCCGCCCGTCGGTTGGAAGCGCAGGCCTCTCTCGTGCTTGGCCATCAGTTGGGTTCGTCGAAAATGCCGGTCGACAGGTAACGGTCGCCTCGGTCACAGATGATCGCGACGATCACCGCGTTTTCCACTTCTTTGGACAAGCGCAACATACCGGCCACGGCGCCACCGGAGGACACGCCGCAGAAGATGCCCTCTTCACGGGCCAGGCGGCGCGTGGTGTCTTCGGCTTCGCGCTGGGCCATGTCGATGATGCGGTCTACCCGCGTCGCGTTGTAGATCTTCGGCAAATACTCTTCGGGCCAACGACGAATACCCGGGATGGCCGCGCCTTCCATCGGTTGCAGGCCGACGATCTGGATCGCCGGGTTCTGCTCCTTGAGGTAGCGCGAGTTGCCCATGATGGTACCGGTGGTGCCCATGGAGCTGACGAAGTGAGTGATGGTGCCCTGGGTCTGGCGCCAGATCTCCGGGCCGGTGCTGGTGTAGTGCGCCTCGGGGTTGTCGCCATTGGCGAACTGATCGAGCACCACGCCACGGCCTTCGGCGGCCATGCGCTCGGCAAGATCACGGGCGCCTTCCATGCCTTCTTCCTGGGTCACCAGGATCAGCTGGGCGCCATAGGCGGTCATCGCCGCCTTGCGCTCGGCGCTGCCGTTGTCGGGCATGATCAGCACCATCTTGTAACCCTTGATCGCTGCGGCCATGGCCAGGGCGATCCCGGTGTTACCCGAGGTGGCTTCGATCAGGGTGTCGCCGGGTTGGATCTGCCCACGCAACTCGGCGCGGGCGATCATCGACAGCGCCGGGCGGTCTTTGACCGAGCCGGCCGGGTTGTTGCCCTCGAGTTTGAGCAACAGGGTATTGCTGGTTTCACCCGCCATGCGTTGCAAGCGGACCAGGGGCGTGTTGCCGACACAATCGGCGATTGTTGGGTACTGCAAGGTCATGGCGTATTCGCAATCCAGACTGCGGGGCGCACATCATACCGGGAAAGGCCGGCGGGCCATATCACGCAAAGTGTGGTGCTTATGGCTTAAAGGCATAAGCCGGGTTTATGTCGGGTCGCCATGGTTGCGCTGGAATACTTCATCGCCCATCGCAGCAATCTGCCCTTCGATCAGCGCTTCAAAGGGTTTGAGCAGTGGCTCGAAGGACGTCGGCGCTTCCAATACCTGCAACGCTTGCGTGATCGCTTCGACCGTCGACAAGGCGCCAGGCCCCGGCGCCTTGCGCAAGCGATAGCGGGAAACGCTGCCTTCAGCCAACGTCACCCGGGGCAATGCCGCCAGCAAAGGGTTGAGGTGCAGCAGTTTGCGCGCCTTGCGCCAGGTGCCATCGGGAACCACCAACAGCAGTGGCTGATCGTCAGGTGCGTAGGCGTGCAGCGGCTCGGCGTCATCCGCCGGAAACAACAGGCGTGCCCGATAGCCAGGCGGGTTCAATAGCGTCGCAAGGTCATCAAACACCTCCCCCACCACCAACTGCGCGTTGTTCAGGCCCAACGCCGCCAACCGCGCAGTATTGAGCGCATGGCCGACCTCGCTCGGGTGCTGCAACAGCAACACGCGGGTGCGGCTGTCGAGGTGGGGGATCAGCGCACACAGGCAGTGCGTGGTCGGGCGCAGGCAGCGCGGGCAATGGGGTCGGGACATGGTGTTTTCAGGCCTGGTTGAGCTGGGTCTTGAGCAAATCGCGGAAGGTCTGGATCAGGGGCTCGCGGCTACGACCACGGCGCATGATCAGCGAAAACGGCGCCTGGTAGCCGAAGGTGGCCGGCAGCAAAACGCGCAGGTCGCCCTTGTCAGCCCAGGCCTGGGCGTAGTGTTCGGGCAGGTAGCCAATATAAGCGCCCGACAGCACCAGAATCAGTTGCGCCTCCATACTTTCCACCGTGGCAGCGCTGTGCTTGAAGCCGTGGCGCGCCAACTCCGCCTGGCTCCAGTAACCCCGCCCGACCATGCGTTGCTGGGTGATCACTTGTTCCGGGATGCGCCGCTCGTTGAACAATGGGTGCCGGGTGCTGCAATACAACCAGTGCTGTTCGCGGTACAGCGGCATGTAGACCAGCCCGCTCATGCGGTTGGAAAACGCACCGATGGCCAGGTCCAGGCGGTTGTCCTGCACCCCCAGTTGCAATTCGTAGGGGCTCATCACCGACAGGTGCAAATGCACTGCCGGGTGCTCCAGGCTGTAGGCGCCAATCACTTCGGCGAACGGCAAGGCCTTGTCGCTGACGGTGGAGTCGAGCACTCCGAGCTTGAGGGTGCCGCGCAATTCGCCTTTCAACGCAGCGGCGTATTGCTCGAAACCTTCGAGTTCGCCCAACAGGCGCAGGGTTTCCTGATGAAACAGCTCACCCTTGCTGGTCAGGCTGAAGCCGCCACGGCCACGATGGCACAGCACCAGGCCCAAGGCTGACTCGAGTTGGCTCATGTAGGTGCTGATGGCCGACGTCGACAGGTTGAGCTCATGCTGGGCGTTGGCAAACCCTTGGTGGCGCACGACGCTGACGAAGATGCGCAGGAGTTTCAGGTCGGGCAAGGCGTTGGCCATGGGGGCTCCAGTGAAGCGTGACGCAGAGCATCACAGGATGCATCCCCACGCAGAGCGTGGGAACGATCAACTGTAGGAGCGAGCTTGCTCGCGAAAAACCTGAGGACGCCGCGTACATTCTGGGGCTGCGCATCATCGTTGACGTTTTTCGCGAGCAAGCTCGCTCCTACAGGGATCAGGGAGTTTAACTCAGGCTTTAGTTTAGAAAAATCTGAACTAAGTATTTGCCTCTGCCGATTCTTCCTAAGCCAGGCTTTTCGCAGAATCGGCCATCAATAAACAAAACAACGATGAGGCAATCCCGTGGACAAGATTTTCCACCAACCACTGGGCGGCAACGAAATGCCGCGCTTCGCCGGCATCGCCACCATGATGCGTCTTCCCCACCTGCAAACCGCCAAGGGCCTGGACGCCGCCTTCGTCGGCGTGCCTCTGGATATCGGCACCTCGCTGCGCGCCGGTACGCGCTTCGGCCCACGGGAAATCCGCGCCGAGTCGGTGATGATCCGTCCCTACAACATGGCCACCGGCGCCGCACCGTTCGACTCACTGTCGGTGGCCGATATCGGCGACGTGGCGATCAATACCTTTAACCTGCTCGACGCGGTGCGCATCATCGAAGAGGCCTACGACGAGATCCTCGAGCACGACGCCATCCCCCTGACCCTGGGTGGCGACCACACCATCACCCTGCCGATCCTGCGGGCGATCCACAAAAAACATGGCAAGGTCGGGCTGGTGCACATCGATGCCCACGCCGACGTCAACGACCATATGTTCGGCGAGAAAATTGCCCACGGCACCACCTTCCGCCGCGCCGTGGAAGAAGGCTTGCTCGATTGCGACCGCGTGGTGCAGATCGGCCTGCGCGCCCAGGGATATACCGCCGAAGACTTCAACTGGAGCCGCAAGCAAGGCTTCCGCGTGGTCCAGGCCGAAGAATGCTGGCATCACTCCCTCGCGCCGCTGATGGCCGAAGTGCGAGAAAAAGTCGGCGGCGGCCCGGTGTACCTGAGCTTCGACATCGACGGCATCGACCCCGCCTGGGCACCCGGCACCGGCACCCCGGAAATCGGCGGGCTGACCACCATCCAGGCCATCGAAATCATCCGTGGCTGCCAGGGCCTCGATCTGATTGGTTGCGACCTGGTAGAAGTTTCGCCGCCTTACGACACCACCGGCAATACCTCGTTGCTGGGCGCCAACTTGCTGTACGAGATGCTCTGCGTACTGCCTGGCGTCGCGCATCGCTGATGAGGCGAACGCGCTGCGAACGATAAAAACCGCGTCTTCACACTCACAACCAAGGGGGTCGCACAGATCCCCGACAACGATGTACCTGACTTTCGCTCGCGTGTTTACCGAGCCAGCTGCCGCCTGATCGCCCATAAAAAATATAATCGGAGAACCGCCGTCATGGCTTTGGATTTATTCGTCGTACTCATCTACGCCGCCGGCATGCTGGTGCTCGGCTACTACGGCATGCGTCGCGCCAAGACCCACGAAGACTACCTGGTCGCCGGCCGCAACCTCGGCCCATCGCTGTACATGGGCACCATGGCCGCCACGGTGCTGGGCGGTGCCTCCACCGTCGGCACCGTGCGCCTGGGGTATGTGCATGGTATTTCGGGTTTCTGGCTGTGCGCCGCGCTCGGCGCGGGCATCATTGCCCTGAACCTGTTCCTGGCCAAGCCCCTGTTGAAGCTGAAAATCTTCACCGTCACCCAGGTCCTGGAAAAACGCTACAACCCCATGGCCCGCCAGGCCAGCGCGGTGATCATGCTGGCCTATGCGCTCATGATCGGCGTGACCTCGATCCTGGCCATCGGCACCGTGCTGCAAGTGCTGTTCGACCTGCCGTTCTGGATGTCGGTACTGGTGGGCGGCGGCGTGGTGGTGGTGTATTCGACCATCGGTGGCATGTGGTCGCTGACCCTCACTGATATTGTGCAATTCGTGATCAAGACCGTCGGCCTGATGTTCATACTGTTGCCGATCTGCCTGTACCGCGTCGGTGGCTGGGATGAACTGGTGGCCAAACTGCCGGCGTCGAGCTTCAGCTTCACCGCTATCGGCTGGGACACGATCATCACCTACTTCATGATCTACTTCTTCGGCATCCTGATCGGCCAGGATATCTGGCAACGGGTCTTCACCGCCCGTGACGAAAAGGTCGCCCAGTACGCAGGCACTTTTGCCGGCTTCTATTGCATCCTGTACGGCCTGGCCTGTGCGCTGATCGGCATGGCTGCCCATGTGCTGATCCCGGACCTGGACAACGTCAACAATGCCTTCGCCGCGATCGTCAAAGCTTCGCTGCCGGACGGCATTCGCGGCCTGGTCATCGCCGCCGCGCTGGCCGCCATGATGTCCACCGCCAGCGCCGGACTGCTCGCCGCCTCCACCGTATTGACCGAAGACCTGCTGCCCCGCCTGCGCGGCGGCAAGGCGTCGAGCCTGCGCATCAACCGCCTGTTCACCCTGTTGACCGGCGTTGCCGTGCTGGGTATCGCATTGGTGGTGAACGATGTGATCAGCGCCCTGACCCTGGCCTATAACCTGTTGGTGGGCGGTATGTTGGTGCCCTTGATCGGCGCGATCTTCTGGAAGCGCGCGACCACCTCGGGCGCAATCACGTCCATGAGCCTGGGCTTTGTGACCGCGCTGGTATTTATGTTCAAGGATGGGTTGGATGCAAATACGCCGATCTACTACAGCCTGGCGGTGGCGCTGGTGAGCTTTGTACTGGTGAGTTTGCTGTCGCGTCGGCTGGCCAAGGTGGCGGCTGCGGTGGTTTGAGCTATAACAGGGACGGGGATATTTTCTTCAGCGGGCGCGACGTCGGAGGTCGCGCCCGTTTTTTTCGCCTGGTGCAAAACAACTGTGGGAGCGGGCTTGCTCGCGAAAGTGGTGTGTCATTCAACCTTATTTTGGCTGATACACCCTATTCGCGAGCAAGCCCGCTCCCACATTTTTTAGACCGCGTGATTAGCGGCGACGTGGCCGACGTTGCTCGTCATCCGTGCGAATCGGCACCGGTTGCAGCGGAGGCTCGATCAAGCCCAATGCAACGCCGAGGTCGTGGAGCCAGTTTTGGATTTTCTCTTTCATGATTGCCCCCTTTGAGGGTAGTGCTGGCCGGCGTGAGTTCTGTCGCCGTTTCCTACAGTGATAGTAGCCCTAAGTCCTAGGTAATGCTTGAAGGAAACCACAACGAACTATTACTGAATTGATCCGAATCCTGACGGATCGTTCAAGCAATGGCACGTGTGTCTTGCACGCATCGCGGGTTGCCGTCTTGCTGCAGGTCGATCCATGCATTGAGGTTAGCGCCGAGCATGCCCTTTCGCCACATCAGCCAGGTGGTCGCAGTGGCAAAAGGCCCAGTCAGCGGATGAACGGACACGCTGTCCTTGCCGGGCAGGCTGGCGAGCATGGACTCAGACATCAACGCCACGCCGGAACCTGCGATCACGCAGGCGAGCATGCCTTGGTAGGACTCGATCTCGATCGCCCGCCCCATCGCCACACGCTCATGGGAAAACCAGGTTTCCAGGCGCGTGCGGTAGGCGCAACTGCGCCGGAACGTGAATACTGCACGGCCCGCCACATCCTGGGGGCCACGCACCGGCGGATGATCGGCCTCGCAAATCAGCACCAGGCGCTCTTCGCACAGCGGTACGCCATCCAGGGTGGCGATGGTCAGAGGGCCGTCGACGAAGGCTGCGTCCAGGCGCCCGGTAATCAGCCCTTCCAGCAACTCCCCGCTGGGCGCCGACTGCACCTGCAGATTCACCATGGGGTAAGTCTTGTGATAGCGCGCCAGCAGCTTCGGCAAATGAACCGCGGCGGTGCTGTACATGCTGCCCAATACGAAATCACCAGCCGGTTGCCCGCCTTGTACGGCGCCGTGGGCTTCATCGTGCAGCGCCAGCAGGCGGGTGCTGTAGTCCAGTAGTACCTTGCCTGCCGGAGAAAGCTGCAAACGCTGGCGCTCGCGCACGAACAGATCGACACCCAGTTGCTCTTCCATTTGTTTAAGCCGGGTCGACAGATTTGAGGGAACGCGGTGCAGGCGCTCAGCGGCGCGGGTGATGGAGCCCTCTTCCGCCACGGCCTGGAAAATGCGCAATTGACTGAACTCCATTACTTTCTCCAAAACTGAACAAGTTACTCACTATTATTCAATTTTACAGAAAGTCAATCCGTCTTAGCCTGCAAGGCATTCGCTTCTTTGCAGGAAACCTGACCATGTCCCCGCTGATTCGTTTACTCGCCAGCTTCGTCGCCCTGATGATGGCCATGGGCATTGGCCGCTTCGCCCTGACTCCGCAAATGCCGCATTTGCTCAGTGAAGGCCAGATCGACCTGACCGGCGCCGGCCTGATCGCAGCCGCCAATTACCTGGGCTATTTTGTCGGCGCGGTGGACTCGATCTTTGCCCGCAGCCATCAGCATGTGCGCGGGCGCCTCTACGGCGGGCTGTGGTTGTGCGTATTGCTGACCCTGGCGTCCTACTGGGCTAACGGGTTCTGGCCGCATTTGTTGCTGCGTTTCGGCACCGGGGTCGCCAGTGCCTGGGCCCTGGTGATGATTACCAGCCTGAGCCAGCCACTGGCGATTGCCGCCGGCCGCCCGCGCCTGGGTGCGCTGGTGTTTGCTGGGCCGGGGTTGGGGATTGTGCTGACGGGGCTGCTGGCGCTGGTGTCGAACCTATCGGGGCAAAGCTCTGCCGCGCTGTGGTTGATCTACGGGACGGTGGCGCTGGTGATGTTGCTGGCGATCCTGCCGTTTCTACCCAAGCCGACCCTCACCGTGACACAGCCCACCAGCGCGGGGAGCAACGGCAGCATCGCGCACTTGTGCTGTATCTATTTCTTGTACGGCCTGGGCTACATCATCCCGGCGACCTTTCTGTCGCAAATGGCCAGCGCACAATTCCACGGGGCCTGGCAGGCCGACTTGTTCTGGCCCTGCTTTGGCCTGGCGGCCGCGCTGGGAGTGGGGGTGGCCAGCCTGCGCCGCAAGCACCCGAACACCACCCGTCGCTGGCTGATGGCGACTTTATGGCTGCAAGCGGCAGGGGTGTTCGCCTGCCTGTTCGGCAATGGCTGGGGCTTGGCGTTGGGCGTTTTACTGTGCGGTGCGCCATTTCTGGCCTGCATGCAGTTGGTGATGGCGCGATTAAGGGAGGTCGCGCCCCATGGCTACCAACGCAGCACGGGGTTGTTGACCGCCAGCTTCGCCGTCGGCCAATTGAGCGGCCCCCTGTTGGCATCGGTCAGCAGCCATCTCAGTGGCGGCCTGCAACCGGCGTTGGTCGTTGCCGGTACCGGGTTGTTATTAGCCGGTTCAGTACTGATCAACCACCCTCTACCGCCACGGCCGATTTGCACACAAATGGCCAACAGTGCAGCAAATGGCGGTTAGGCACGTGCCCCACGCCATGTCCATCAGCGCCAACCCAGCGGACCAGCCTTGAAGCGTGGCCCAGTTGCTCAGGTCATAGGTGCCGTAGGCCACCAGGCCAAGCAAGGCGCCCAAACGCGCAGCGCGCTGCCAACTGGCGCTGGGCAAGATAACCAGCACCACGCAACCGAGGACGTACAGGAGATAGAACAATACGGCAGGCAACAGGCGTGGCTGATCAAGCATCAGCGCGCCAAGCAGGGATTTGTAGGTGGGCCCCATGAGCACACCGAGCCAAAGGCCGTCGAGGACCAGGAAGGCGAGCAAGGTACCGAGGTAGGCATACAACGACTTTCTTGACATGAGCAAGCCCTACTGTGAAGGCAAGCTTGTTGTGGCGAGCAAGCTTGCTTGCGTTGGGGTGCGAAGCGCCCCCAAAAAAGCTTGCGACTGCTACGCAGTCGAGCGGGAGCAAGCTCGCTCGCCACAACAAGCTCGCTCCTACAGGAGAGCGAAGCGTACTCAGCTTAGTTCAATGCGATCCGCATGAATCACGATCTGGCCCTGCTTGTAGAGCGCACCAATGGCCTTCTTGAAGTTGCCCTTGCTCACGCCGAACAAGTTACTGATCACCGCCGGGTCGCTTTTGTCGCTGACCGGCAGGCTGCCATTGTTGTCGCGCAACTTGGCGAGGATCTTCGAGTTCAGGCTGGAGGCCGCTTCCTGGCCCACCGGCTGCAGGCTCAGGCTGATGTTGCCATCGGCGCGGATCTCTTTGATAAAGCCCTTCTCTTCCTTGCCCGGGCGCAGGAACTTGAACACTTCGTTCTTGTGGATCAAGCCCCAGTGCTTGTTGTTGATGATCGCCTTGAAGCCCATGTCAGTGGCTTCGGCCACCAGCAGGTCGACTTCCTGGCCCACCTGGTAGTTGGCCGGCGTCTTGTCCAGGTAACGGTCAAGGCGAGCGGTGGCGGTGATGCGCTTGGTGTGCTTGTCGAGGTAGACGTGCACCACGCAATATTCACCCGCGGTCATCTGGCGTTTTTCTTCCGAATAAGGCAGCAGCAGATCCTTGGGCAAACCCCAATCAAGGAAGACGCCAATGCTGTTGACTTCCACAACTTTCAAACTGGCGAATTCACCGACTTGAACTTTGGGCTTTTCGGTGGTGGCGATAAGTTTGTCATCGCTGTCCAGATAAATGAAAACGTTGAGCCAGTCTTCATCTTCACTGGGAATATCTTTAGGGATATACCGATTAGGCAAGAGGATTTCCCCATCTTGCGCACCATCGAGGTACAAACCAAAGTTAGTGTGCTTGACCACTTGCAAGCTGTTGTAGCGCCCGACTAAAGCCATTTCCAATACCCTCATTGCGTGGGCGGCATTCTACCCGAGTTGTGCCCTGCACGCGCACACGCCTGAAAAATCGCGGGCTGGCATGGCGTTCCAGTGGCATCGCCCCACTCGTCTGATCGTTCGGTTCACTTTGAGCAGGCCATCAGCGTGTCCACAAGCCTTGGGTTTCCAGCTAAAACAGTAAGTTAGCGCTTTATTTCAGCGCTGAACTTCGGCTATTTCCAGCCGCGAGCACTTATTCTCGAGGGATATTTGCCAAGCAATTGTCAAGTATTTCCTGTACGATAGCTGGCCAAGTTAATTTTCTACAGGTTAGTGGCCGCCATGCGTGTAAAAGCATCCAACAGCAAAGCAAAGCCAGCTCCCGCCGTTGAAACCAGCGAATCGATCAATAGCCAGATTGCTGCGTTCCTCAAGTCCGGCGGCGAAATCCAGCAAATTGCCAAGGGCGTGAGCGGCCAGACTTTCGGCCCGTCCAAGCAGATCAGCCTGGGCAAGAAGTAATAGTCATACCCGCGCACTGCATCTGGTCCCTAAGCGTCTTGCCTTCGAGGCGCTAGGACTAGAGTTGCCACCCCCTCCCGACACCCTCAATACGCAGCTAATCGACGAACGGGCCTCAATGCCTGGCATTCGCCGGTATCCTTGCACACGTCTAGCACGGGCATCTGCCTGAATCTTTCCGTTACTGCTCCTCGCTTTTCATGGAGTGAAGCATGCTTAAACGCTGTATTTTCGTGGTCAGCATCCTGGTCGCCAGCCCTTTGGCCGAAGCGCATATCTTCCAGCGCGAATTGGGTGACTTCGACCTGAAATTAGGTACAACCCCCAGCCGCACCATGGCCCAGGGCCTTGTCAAGCCGACCGCCCCTGGCAGCGACTCGTTCCACGGAGGCCTGGACCTTACCCACGACAGCGGCCTGTATTTCGGCCAGTTTTCCCCGAACATGGGCCTGTCGTCGGCCAATAACCTTGAAGTCGACTCCTACATGGGCTTCAAGCGTCCGTTCGACCAGACCCTGGGCTATGAAGTCGGCTTGATCCACTACAGCTACCCCAAGCTCAGCCCCCTCGACAGCCAGGAGTTCTACGGCGGGCTGAACCTGTTGGGCAACCGCTTTGGCGTGTCTTTCAGCAACGACCCCGACCGCCAGGACAGTACCCTGTTTGCAGACCTGGGCGGCACCCAGCCTTTCGGCATCGGCGTCAGCATGAAATACACCACCCATCAACTGGGCACACCGGTCTCGGTAGAGAACGGCGCCATCAGCAGTTTCAGCGATTGGTCGGTGCAGTTTTCCCGGGCCTGGAAAGGCATTGACCTGGACCTGATCTACAGCGGCTCCAGCCTCAGCGGCAGTGACTGCTCGGCCTACTCCGGACACAATTCGCAATGTGATGGGCTGTTGACCTTGAAGGCCGCGCGGTCGTTTTATTGATGGGCTGAACTGTCGCACCCCGCGCAGGTTCACATGTATTAACGCCCTCCATGCAAGGACCTGCCCATGTTGCGCCGGCTCAAACTCCTGATGCTACTGCTGACCCTGAGCCTGGTGCTCGCCGGCTGCAATCGCGTGGGCCTGGCCTACCGTAACCTCGACGTGATCATCCCCTGGACCCTCAACGACTACCTGGACATGAATGCCGGGCAAAAGAGCTGGTTCAACGACACCCTCAAGGAACACCTGGCCTGGCACTGCACCACGCAATTGCCTGGCTACCTGGACTGGCTCGACCGCCTGCAACAGATGGTCGACAGCAACCAGGTCACCGACGCCGCATTGCAAACCCGTACAGTCGAAGCCAAACAGGCAATTGCCGAGATTGCGCGGGAAATCACGCCCTCAGCCGTGCAATTGCTGCAAGGCCTGGACGATCAGCAGGTCAAGGACATGAGCGATGCCCTGGCCAAGGACCTGCGCAAACGCCAGGACGAATACCTCAAGCCGCCGCTGGCTCAACAAATCAAGGAACGCGCCGAGCGTATGAGCAAGCGCCTGGACGCCTGGATCGGCCCGTTGAGCCCAGGCCAGCAAAACCGCGTCACGGCCTGGTCGGCCGAGTTGGGCGCGCAAAACCAAGCGTGGATCGGCAACCGCGCCCATTGGCAGGCGCAATTTATCGAGGCGCTGCAACAACGCCACAATGCCGATTTCCCGCAGAAAATCCAGCAACTGCTGGTGGATCGCGAAAGCCTGTGGACCCCGCAATACCGCGCCGCCTACGCACAGACCGAAGCCGCCGCGCGCAGTTTGCTCGTGGACGTGATGGCCCAAAGCTCCCCAGCGCAGCGCCTGAAACTCACCCAGAAAATCGACAAGGTCCGCAGCGACTTCCAGGCGCTTAAATGCCTGAAAAGCGCACAGTCTTGATGGATGCTTGCGGTCAGAACCATAGGCGCACGCCAACCACCCAGTGCAGTTGGTTAACGTCTTCGCCTTCGTCCCGTGCGTATTGCGCGGTCTGGCCATAAGTGCGGTTCCAGCTGAGCCCGACATAAGGCGCAAGCTCGCGGCGAACTTCGTAGCGCAAACGCAAGCCCAGCTCACTTTCCGCCAAGCCCGAACCAACGCCGCGTTGCGGATCGTTCTGCGCATAAAAATTGAGTTCGGCGGTGGGCTGCAGGATCAGGCGATTGGTGAGCAGAATGTCGTAGTCACCCTCAAGGCGTGCGGCCGTATGCCCCGATTCGCCGACAAACAACGTGGCTTCGGCCTCGAAGTTGTAGAGCGCCATGCCTTGTAGGCCAAAGGCCGCCCAGCTCTGGCTGGCACCGGGCTTGAAGTCCTGACGCACGCCGCCGACCACGTCCCACCACGGGCCGATAGCGTGCCCCCATAACGCTTGGGCTTCGGCGCTTTCAGTGCGGCCGGCGCTGCGTTCGCCTTCACTGCGTAGCCACAGCCGGTCGATGTCACCGCCGACCCAACCCTTGATGTCCCAACTCTGCGCGTTGCCGTCGCCGCCCTGCCATTCCAACTGGTTGACCAGCAGCATCGAGTTCACGCCGCTGTCGTGCACCTGATGCCCTCCCGGCGCGTTGTACACCGCTGCGCGCTCTGCGTCGGTCAGCGTCGGAATCGGCGTACGGCTTTGCGTCAGCGCTGGCGTCGCCGGGCTCATGCCCTGAAATTCATCCTCGGCCGCCAACGCCCATGGGGCGAAACCCAGCGTGGCGAAGGCGATGCACAGGGACGAGACGCAACGGTTCATGCTCGCTTCCTTATTCATGCACGCGCACCTCGCGGAACATGCCCATTTCCATGTGGTACAGCAGGTGGCAGTGATAGGCCCAGCGCCCCAAGGCATCAGCGGTGACGCGGTAACTGCGCCGGGAGCCCGGTGGCATGTCGACCGTATGTTTGCGCACCTGGAACTGGCCGTTTTCGTCCTCCAGGTCGCTCCATAAGCCATGCAGGTGAATCGGGTGGGCCATCATGGTGTCGTTGACCAGCACCACCCGCACACGCTCGCCATAAGTCAGTTGCAAAGGCTCGGCATCGGAAAACTTCACGCCATTGAACGACCAGGCGAACTTTTCCATATGCCCGGTGAGATGCAATTCGACGGTGCGCGAGGGATCGCGGCCATCGGGGTCTTCAAAGGTACTGCGCAGGTCGGCATAGGTGAGCACCCGGCGGCCATTGTTGCGCAGGCCGATTCCAGGGTCGTCCAGCTTGGGCATCGGGTTCATCGCCTGCATGTCTACCAGCGGGTTGTTCTGCTCGCTGGCGGGGTGTTTCTGCATCGCCATCGCGCCCATGGCGCTGTGATCCATGCCTTCCATGCCCGGCATATCGGCCATGGCACCGTGGTCCATGCCGCCCATGCCCATGTCATCCATCGTCAGCCACGGGCGCGGATCAAGCGGCGGTACTGAGGCGGTCGCACCCATCTGCCGGGCGAGGGTGCCACGGGCATAGCCTGTGCGGTCCATGGACTGGGCAAACAGGGTGTAGGCCTCTGCCACAGGCTCGACCAGCACATCGTAGGTTTCCGCCACGGCGATACGGAACTCGTCGACGCTTACCGGCTTTACCGGCTGGCCATCCGCGGCGATGACGGTCATCTTCAACCCTGGAATGCGCACATCAAAATAGGTCATCGCCGAACCATTGATAAAACGCAGGCGAATCGTTTCCCCCGTCTTGAACACTCCGGCCCAGTTCTGCCCAGGCGTCTGGCCGTTGAGCAAGTAGGTGTAGGTCTCACCGCTGACGTCCGCAAGGTCGGTGGGGCTCATCTTCATTTGCGCCCACATCAGCCGGTCGGCAGCCGTGGCCGACCAGCCCTGCTTGCCCACATCCCGGATAAAATCGCCCAGGGTGGGTTTGTGCAGGTTGTAGTAATCAGACTGCTTCTTGAGGGTCTTCATCAGGGCGATGGGGTCTTCGTCGGTCCAGTCCGACAGCATCACCACGTAATCGCGCTGGTAGCTATAAGGCTCGGGTTCCTTGGGATCGATAACCAGCGGGCCGTACACGCCCTGCTGCTCCTGAAGCCCGGAATGGCTGTGGTACCAGTAGGTGCCGTGCTGCTTGACCTTGAATTGGTAAACGTAAAGGCCGCCCGGTTCGATGCCCTTGAAGCTCAGGCCGGGCACGCCGTCCATGGTCGATGGCAACAGGATGCCGTGCCAGTGGATCGAGGTGGGCTCGCCAAGACGGTTTTTCACGCGCAGGGTCACGGTGTCGCCTTCGCGCCAGCGTAACAGCGGGCCGGGCAGGCTGCCGTTGACGGTCAACGCGGTGCGCGCACGGCCGGTCAGGTTGACGGGAGTCTGGTCAATAAACAGGTCAAATTCGCTGCCGGCGAGCACCGTGGGCTGGCCGGGGCTGGTCAGTGCCCACACAGGTGGGCGCCAAAGCCCGAGCCCACCCAGCAGGCCGCCTGCGGCCAGGCCTTTGACGAATGTGCGTCTGGAGGTTGTGGAGTGCATGCCGATTCAAGTCCGTGAGTTGAATGGCAGCAGATTAGGAGTCGCCGGCTGTCAGCAACCTTAGCGACAGATTACCGATTCGACAGGTTCACCCGGCTCCCTCGGGGGCGCCGGGGCACAAGAAGATCAGGCGATCTGCGCTTTGGAGGCCACTTCAGCGAACGTTGCCGGATCAAGCGCGTCCTCCTGCTCATCCAACACCTGACGTGGATGATCATTGCCCGGAATCGAACTGTCGATCAGCGCCAGCAATTGCGCACCCAGCGCCGTCAGAATGAAATTCTCGCCATTGCCGCCCTCTTCCTCAGGCCGCGACTCGATAAAGCCACGCTTGAACAGCAGCGCCTCGTAATCGGCAGCGGTCTTCTTGAGTGCGTCCAGGTTGCCAGTGTCCTCGCCGGCCGTCGCCTTCTCGGCCGCTTCTTGTTCGGCGTATTTGCGCGGGGCAAAGCTGCCTTCGCCGTTCTGCACTTCATGCAGCAGACGTTCGATCAGATCCCAATTGTAAGTCGTCATCCTGATTCCTCCTGCAGGCCGATGGAGTTAGCCCGTCTAAGGGAGTGACACGTTCCGGCACTGGCCGTTCAACCGAACGGACGGGCGTCATTTCTCTGAACTTTCCAGAGGTTCGCCGCCTCAACTGCACATCACTGCCAAGGAAGTCCGACCATGAAAACCTTGATGAAGCTGACCCTCGCCGCCACGCTGTTGAGCACCCTGCCCGCCTGGGCCTGCACGCCTGAGGAGGCCACGGCCAAGCGCGAGGAGCTGGCCAAGGAAGTGACCAAGCTCACCGAGCAGAGCCCGAACAAGGCCAAGGAGATGAATGACGAGTTGCAGAAGATGGACCTGGATACTGAAAGCGCCAAGTTTCCCGACAAGTGCCAGTTGATCGATGCGCGGCTCAAGGAGCTCAGAGAGGCTGCGCGGAAGCATTGAGCACAACGCGACGCAGAGCGTCTCTGGAGGCATTCCCACGCGGAGCGTGGGAACGATCATGGCGAAAAAAAACCGGACATTGTCCGGTTTTTTTATGCCCAACTGCTTATTCGGCAGCCGGAGCTTCTGGCTTGCGGCGCTTGAGCGGCGCCATGCCGTCCTTGCTGACGAGCGACAGGTTGTCGGTCTTCGGCCGGTTGGCGATCTTGCGCTTGGTCGGCGACTTGGCGCCGGTTTTCTTCTTGTCGCCCTTGGCGTCGGTCTTTTTCTTCTTCACGCCAACGGCCTTGCCCGACGCCTTGACCTTCTTCGGCCCGGTGTACGTGCCTTTGACTTCCTTGATGGTGCGGCGCTCGAACGACTGCTTCAGGTAGCGTTCGATGCTCGACATCAGGTTCCAGTCGCCGTGGCAGATCAGCGAGATAGCCAGGCCATCGTTGCCGGCCCGTCCGGTACGGCCGATACGGTGCACGTATTCGTCGCCGCTGCGGGGCATGTCGAAGTTGATCACCAGGTCCAGGCCGTCCACGTCGAGACCGCGTGCGGCAACATCGGTGGCCACCAGGATCTTCACGCCGCCCGCCTTGAGACGGTCGATGGCCAGCTTGCGGTCCTTCTGGTCTTTCTCGCCGTGCAGCACGAACGCCTTGTATTCCTGCGCAACCAGGCGCCCGTAGATACGGTCGGCGGCGGCACGGGTGTTGGTGAACACGATGGCCTTCTGGTAGGTCTCGTTGGCCAACAACCAGTTCAGGATCTGTTCTTTGTGCACGTTATGGTCAGCGGTGACGATCTGCTGACGCGTGGTGGCGTTCAGGTCGCTGACGTTGTTGACCTGCAAGTGCTCAGGGTTGTTCAGCACCTTGGCGACCATATCGCGCAGGGTCGAACCACCGGTGGTGGCGGAGAACAGCATGGTCTGCTGGCGGTTGACGCACTCACCGACCAGACGTTGCACATCATCGGCAAAGCCCATGTCGAGCATGCGGTCGGCTTCGTCGAGCACCAGCACTTCGACTTCCTTGAGGTCGAGGTTGCCAGCGTTGAGCTGCTCGATCATGCGCCCTGGGGTGCCGATCAGGATGTCCGGTACCTTGCGCAACATCGCGGCCTGGACCTTGAAGTCTTCGCCACCGGTAATGATGCCGGACTTGATGAAGGTGAACTGCGAGAAGCGCTCGACTTCCTTCAGGGTCTGCTGGGCCAGCTCGCGGGTCGGCAGCAGGATCAGGGTCTTGATGCTGACGCGCACTTTGGCCGGGCCGATCAGGCGGTTAAGTACCGGAAGGACGAAAGCGGCGGTCTTGCCGCTGCCGGTTTGCGCCGTCACCCGCAGGTCACGCCCTTGCAGCGCGAGCGGGATGGCCGCTGCTTGCACAGGCGTAGGCTCGACAAATTTAAGCTCGGCCACGGCTTTAAGCAGGCGTTCGTGCAGGGCGAATTGGGAAAACACGGGTGCTACCTCGAAGAAATACAAAATATCAGCTGCATAGGTTACCGGTTTCGGGCGCCCAAACCGAGTTTCTTTACGCGAACGGGGCTAATCAGCTGCTTTTTTGTCAGCGATTTTGTCCAGAGCGTCAACTTTGTTGCACTTAAATGCTCTAATCGCCCCGTGTTGTCTTACAGAAGAATCGGTTCACTCATGGATATCAAACAGCTCTGGCTCAACGTCCAAGACCTTTGGGGCGCCCTCGATGAACACCCGGTCCTGCATTCCAGCCTAGGCTTGCTGGTGTTGCTGGTGGTGGCATTGGTGGTGGGAAGGGTCGCCCGTTACCTCATCCTGCACGCGGTCAAATTGCTCGGCCGGCAGCCGGCCCTGCACTGGCTGAACGACCTGCGGCATAACAAAGTCTTCCATCGCCTGGCGCAGATGACGCCATCGCTGGTGGTCCAGTTCGGCCTGTACCTGGTGCCGGACCTGAGCAAGACCGCCATTCTGTTTATCGGCAACGTCGCCCTGGCGATCACCATTCTGTTCATGGTTTTGGCCATGAGTGCCCTGCTCAACGCGCTGCTGGATATCTACGCACGCACCGAACACGCACGCACCCGCTCGATCAAGGGCTATGTGCAACTGGCGAAAATGGTGCTGTTCGTGTTCGGCGCGATCATCATCGTCGCCACCCTGATCGACCGCTCGCCGCTGTTGCTGCTGTCGGGCCTGGGTGCGATGTCGGCGGTGATTCTGTTGGTGTACAAGGACACGCTGCTGTCGTTCGTCGCCAGTGTGCAATTGACCAGCAACGACATGCTGCGCGTCGGTGACTGGATCGAAATGCCCCAGGTGGGTGCCGATGGCGATGTGGTGGACATCACCCTGCACACGGTGAAGGTGCAGAACTTCGACAAGACCATCGTTTCCATCCCCACCTGGCGCCTGATGTCCGAGTCGTTCAAGAACTGGCGTGGCATGCAGGCCTCCGGTGGGCGCCGTATCAAGCGCAGCCTGTACATCGACGCCAGCGGCGTACGCTTCCTGAACGACGAGGAGGAAGTGCGCATGACCCAGGTGCACTTGCTCAGCGGCTATATCAGCCGCAAGCAGGCCGAACTCAAGGCCTGGAACGAGGCTCAGGGCCACAGCGCGCAACTGTCGGCCAACCGTCGGCGCATGACCAACCTCGGCACCTTCCGCGCCTACGCACTGGCATACCTGCAAAGCCACCCGGACATCCAGCCGAACATGACCTGCATGGTGCGCCAGATGCAAACCACCGCCCAGGGCGTGCCGCTGGAGATCTACTGCTTTACCCGCACCACGGCGTGGGGCGATTACGAGCGGATCCAGGGCGATATCTTCGATTATCTGTTGGCGGTGTTGCCGGAGTTCGGGCTGAGCCTGTATCAGCAGCCGAGCGGCAACGACCTGCGCGCCGGCGTGCTGCCGGCATTGGCCGGGGCCACGCAGGTACCCGTCGCCGAAACGGCATGAGGTGATGCAAACGGGATTACGGCAGTGACGCCGTAATCTCCTTGCGGCAAACCTCAAGCACTTCATCGGCCAGTGCGGAATCATCCGGGCACGCCCGCGACAGCATGATTGCGCCGATGGCATGGGCCATGCTGTCGAGCATTTTCGCGCGCACGCCTTCTTGTGGCGTCTCATGAGCTGCGTTGTACTTTGCTTCCAGGGCCTGCAGGGTATTTTCCAAACCGTCGGCAAAGGTCGCCTTCAGCGTGTCCGATTGACGGGCGGCATCGGCACACAACGCCGCCAATGTGCATCCGCCGCCGCGATGGTCGCGGTGCTGCCTGGACAGGTAAACCTCGAAAAACTGCTCCACCTCCATCTCCGCGCTGTCGGCCAGTGACTGCGCCAGACTGTTGGCGGCTGCTTCCGCCATCAAGTCCGCCTTGGAACCGAAGTGCTTGTAAAAGCCGCCTTGGGTAAAACCGGCCGCAGCCATCAACTCGGCCACGCCCACCCCATCGAAACCCCGCTCGCGGAACAGCTCCGAAGCTGTCTCGACGATATGGGCCCGATTGCTCTGTGACTGCGCCTTGGTGATCTTCATGTGTATGGTCCTGCCAGCTTGCGAGATAGGCATATTACTATGATGTCGATCATAATCAAAACCGTTGACAGCTTTGATTATGATCGACATCATAAAACCTCCTCGCACTCACAGAGCATCACACCATGAGCACTTCCACTACCGTTCTGATCACTGGCGCTTCGACCGGCATTGGCGCCGCCTACGCCGAACGCTTTGCCGCACGCGGCCACGACCTCGTACTGGTCGCCCGTGACATCACGCGCCTGGAAGCGCTCGCCGCCAGGCTGCGTAAGCACCACGCCGTCAGCGTTGATATCCTCCCGGCCGACCTGACCCAAAGCGCTGACTTGGCCGCAGTTGAAGCGCGCCTGCGCGATGACGCCAGCATTGGCACGCTAGTCAATAATGCAGGCGCCGCGCAGTCCGGCAGTTTTATTGAACAGTCCACCGAAAGCGTCGCGCAGTTGGTCGCCCTCAACACCACGGCTCTGGTACGCCTGGCCAGTGCCATCGCCCCGCGCCTGGCGGCAGCCGGCAACGGCGCTATCATCAACATTGGCTCGGTAGTGGGCCTGGCCCCGGAATTCGGCATGACGGTGTACGGCGCGACCAAGGCGTTCGTGCTGTTCCTGTCCCAAGGCATGAGCCTGGAACTGGCGCCCAAAGGCGTGTACGTGCAAGCCGTGCTGCCCGCTGCCACGCGTACCGAGATCTGGGAGCGTGCGGGCATTGATATCAACACCCTCACGGACGTGATGGAAGTAGGTGATCTGGTGGACGCGGCGCTGGTCGGTTTTGACCGCCGCGAGCCGGTGACCATTCCGCCGTTGCAGGACGGCGCCCGTTGGGACGCGTTGCAGGCTGCGCGGCAAGGCTTGCTGGCACAGATCAAGCAGTCCCAGGTTGCCGAGCGTTACCTGGCCAACGCCTGAACAACCGGTAGCAGGCGTGCTGCGCGCCTGCCCCTTCTCACCGAAGCAACGAGCGTTGAACCATGAAGGCATTTTCCATCGAACGGTACGGCAAACAGCCCGGCCGCCTCACCGAGGCCCCCGCGCCTGTTGTGGGTGAGCATGACGTGCTGGTTCAGGTGCGGGCCAGCAGCGTCAATGTGCTGGATGCAAAGATCGCCAAGGGCGAATTCAAACTGATCCTGCCCTATGCGATGCCGTTGACACTCGGCAATGACCTGGCCGGCGTGGTGCTCAGCGTCGGCGCGGCGGTACGACGCTTCAAGCCGGGGGACGAAGTCTACGCCCGCCCGCCCCAGCAGCGTATCGGCACCTTCGCTGAGTTGATTGCCGTGCACGAAGACGCACTGGCGCGCAAACCCGACAACATCACCATGGAGCAAGCCGCGGCCCTGCCCCTGGTCGCGCTCACGGCGTGGCAGGTGCTGGTGGAAACCGCGAAGCTGAAGAAAGGCCAGAAAGTGTTCATTCATGCGGGCTCAGGCGGAGTGGGCAGTATCGCCATTCAGTTGGCCAAGCATTTGGGCGCTTTTGTCGCCACCACCACCAGCACCGCCAATGTCGAGTGGGTCAAGGCGTTGGGCGCGGATGTAGTGATCGACTACAAACAGCAAGCCTTCGAGGCCGTGCTGCGGGATTACGATGTGGTGCTGAACAGCCTGGGCCCAGATGCGCTGGCCAAGTCACTGAAGATTCTCAAGCCCGGCGGTCAGCTCATCTCCATCTCCGGGCCGCCGACACCCGCCTTCGCCCGCGCCCAGAACCTGCCCTGGTTATTGGGCCTGGTCATGGGTGTGTTGAGCAGCGGTATCCGCAGGAAAGCACGCAAGCAAGGCGTGAGCTATGAGTTTGTCTTCATGCGTGCCAGTGGCGCACAACTGGATGAAATCACCGCGCTGGTCGAGTCCGGCAGTATCCGGCCGGTTATCGACCGTACCTTTCCGTTCGAATCCACAGCGGCGGCCCTGGACTATGTCGAACAAGGCCGCGCCAAAGGCAAGGTGGTGATCACGATGGGGACGACACCGCCCGACGCACACCCAGCCGGCTGATCCAAACCGCCCCCAGAATCACCAGGCCGCCCAGGGCCAAACGGCCCAGCGGTTCGTGCTGGTTCCAGATCAGCAGGTTCAGCAGCAACCCCACCGGCACATGCAGGTTGTTCATCACCGCCAGGGTGCCGCCATTGACCAGGCAGGCGCCCTTGTTCCACCAGTACATGCCCAGCGCGGTGCTGACCAACCCGAGGAACACCAGCACACCCCATTGCAGCGGCGCTTGCGGCAGGAAGTCAGCCTTGCCGAACAGCAGGAACGCCGGCAACACCACCAACAAGGCGCCCAGGTAGAAATAACCGAAACGCCGGAAGTGCGGCTGATCACTGGGGTAACGCGCCACCAGGTGCTTGTACATGACTTGCCCGGCGGCGTAGGTGAAATTGGCCAATTGCAGCAGCAAGAACCCCATCAGGAAATGCGGGGTGATCTGATCGAAACGAATCACCGCCGCCCCCCCCACCGCCACCAGGGCCGCCACAAGCGCCCAGGGATTGAAGCGACGATTAAGCGCGTCCTCGATCAGGGTCACATGCAGCGGTGTGAGGATGGTGAACAGCAGCACTTCCGGCACCGTCAGCACACGAAAGCTCAGGTACAGGCATACGTAGGTCACGCCGAACTGCAATGCACCGATCACCAACATGCCGCGCATGAATGCGGGCTCCACCGAGCGCCAGCGCGTCAGCGGAATAAAGATCAGCCCGGCCAGCACCACGCGCACCAGCACCGCAAAGTAACTGTCGACGTGACCGGCGAGGTATTCGCCAATCAAGCTGAAGGAAAATGCCTGAATCAGGGTGACAACCAGTAGATAGCCCATGCGCGCCTCGTTTCGAATGGGCGCGACATTAAAGCTTTTTGGTTTTTGAAGAAACTCGGCGCAAAAAAAACCCGACCTCGCTAAAGCGGCAGTCGGGCAGGAGCACTCAGGAGCAAAAAGTGCAAAGGGAGGTTCGATACGCGTACTTGAAGGGTTTGCGTGGGGCTATATAAGCAGCACGGGATTATCTGACGATTAACGCCTCAGGCCACCTGGGCCAGCAGTGCCTTGGCGTGATTGACGCCCTTCTCCTGGAAGTCGCCGCCCAGGTTGACGCCTTCGGCGTGAATGAAGGTGACGTCATGAATGCCAATAAATGCCATGACCTGGCGCAGGTACGGTTCCTGGTGATCCGAGGTAGCACCCGTGTGAATACCGCCGCGTGCGGTGAGCACGATGGCGCGCTTGCCGGTCAACAGGCCCTGGGGCCCAGTGGCGGTGTATTTGAAAGTCACACCGGCCCGCAACACGTGATCCAGCCAGGCTTTGAGGGTGCTGGGGATAGCGAAGTTGTACATCGGCGCGGCCATCACCAACACGTCGGCGGCCAGCAGTTCGTCAGTCAACTCGTTGGAGCGGTCCAGGGACACCTGTTCGTCGTCGTTACGCTGCTCCGCCGGTTTCATCCAACCGCCCAACAGGTTGACATCCAAGTGGGGTACCGGATTGAGCGCGACGTCGCGCACGGTGATGTGGTCTGCCGGATGGGCGACTTGCCATTGGCTGATGAACTGTTGGGTGAGCTGGCGGGAAATGGAATCCTGCTGGCGCGCACTGCTTTCGATGATCAGAACATTGGACATGGCTTCGTAGGCTCCATCGGTAATTGCTGTAAGTCGATGGAGAGAAGGTTAACCAGGGCCCATTCGATAAAAAAGCGCAAAAAACTGCTATAACCCATCTACAAATTTGTTTATAAGCGGAGTATTCCTGTGGGCGTGCTCCGCTGTTGCATTATTTTGGCGCGCAGTCCAAGGCAATACGCATCTTGATGATGGAGCGGTTGAACTTGACCGTGGTGTTAGTGCTTTTGCCAGCAGGCACGGTCACGGTACGACGGCGTGGCGATTCCGGGCCGTTGGTGAAGGTAACCTTGCACACCGCGTCCTGGGTACCGTAGTTGTTCAGCTGGATCGAACTGATGTCGCCGTCCACATCGGAGGCGGTGTAATCAATGCTCACGCCATCAATCTTTTTCGTCACGTCGATAGGGTAGGCAAACGCACTCATCGGCAGCAGCGCCAGCAACACACAACACAATTTTCTCATTCGGCAGTCTCCAATAAGGACCGCCAGCTTAGGACAAGAGGAGCTCATCTTGAAAGCGCCCCGCGTTACCCTCGATCAATGGCGCACCTTGCAAGCCGTGGTCGATCATGGCGGCTTTGCCCAAGCCGCCGAAGCGCTGCACCGTTCGCAATCTTCAGTGAGCTACACCGTAGCGCGCATGCAGGACCAACTCGGCGTCCCCTTGCTGCGTATCGACGGGCGCAAGGCGGTGCTGACCGAAGCCGGTGAAGTGCTGCTGCGCCGCTCCCGCCAACTGGTGAAAAACGCCAGCCAACTGGAAGACCTCGCCCATCACATGGAGCAGGGCTGGGAAGCCGAAGTGCGCCTGGTGGTGGATGCCGCCTACCCCAGCGCACGCCTCGTTCGCGCGCTGACCGCCTTTATGCCCCAAAGCCGTGGCTGCCGGGTGCGCCTGCGCGAAGAAGTGCTGTCCGGCGTCGAAGAGTTGCTGCTCGACGGCATGGCGGACCTGGCCATTTGCGGGTTTATCATCCCGGGCTACCTGGGCACGGAAATGAGCGATGTGGAGTTCGTCGCCGTGGCCCACCCCGATCACTCGCTGCATCGCCTCAACCGTGAGCTGAGTTTCCACGACCTGGAGAGCCAGATGCAGGTGGTGATCCGTGACTCCGGCCGCCAACAACCGCGCGACGTCGGCTGGCTAGGCGCCGAACAGCGCTGGACCGTCGGCAGCCTCGCTACTGCCGCCACCTTCGTCGGCAGCGGCCTGGGCTTTGCCTGGCTGCCCCGGCACATGATCGAGCGCGAACTCAAGGAAGGCGTGCTCAAGCAGCTTCCCCTGGAAAAAGGTGGCAGTCGCAACCCGACGTTTTACCTGTACTCCAACAAAGACAAACCCTTGGGGCCCGCCACGCAGATCCTCGTGGAATTGCTGCGCACCTTTGACACCGCTCCCCTGGACGCGCCCTTTGCCGCCCCCCAACAAGCCTGAAACGGAGTTCATCCATGGCCTGGTTCGATCATGAAGGCTGCAGCCTGCATTACGAGGAATACGGCCATGGCAACCCCCTGATCCTGATTCACGGCCTGGGCTCCAGCAGCCAGGATTGGGAACTGCAAGTACCGGTACTCGCCCGGCACTACCGCCTGATCGTGGTTGACGTGCGCGGCCATGGTCGCTCGGACAAACCCCGGGAGTGCTACAGCATCAAAGGGTTTACCTTCGACCTGGTCGCCCTGATCGAACACCTGGACCTGCCAGCGGCCCACGTGGTGGGTTTATCCATGGGCGGCATGATCGCCTTCCAACTGGCGGTGGATGAACCCCTGCGGGTCAAAAGCCTGTGCATCGTCAACAGCGCGCCTGAGGTCAAGGTGCGCAGTGCCGACGACTATTGGCAGTGGGCCAAACGCTGGACCCTGGCCCGCGTGCTCAGCCTGGGCACCATCGGCAAGGCCTTGGGCGATCGGCTGTTCCCAAAACCGGAGCAGGCCGACCTGCGCCGCAAGATGGCCGAACGCTGGGCAAGCAACGACAAACGTGCTTATCTCGCCAGCTTCGACGCCATCGTGGGCTGGGGCGTGCAGGAACAACTGTCGAGAATTGCCTGTCCAACCCTGGTCATCAGCGCCGACCATGACTACACCCCCGTGGCGCAGAAAGAAATCTATGTAAAACTGCTGCCCGATGCGCGGCTGGTGGTCATCGAAGATTCCCGCCATGCCACGCCCTTGGATCAACCCGAGGTCTTTAACGCGACCTTGCTCGAGTTTCTAAAGACCGTCGAAACCACTACCCAGGATCACTGACCCATGCTGAAAAAAATCGCCTTCTTTGCCGGTTCCGCCCTGTTCGCTGCCAACCTGATGGCGGCCGAGCCGGCCAAGGCGCCACACGTGTTGCTCGACACCACCAACGGCCAGATTGAAATCGAACTGGACCCGGTCAAGGCGCCGATCAGCACCAAGAACTTCCTGGCCTATGTCGACAAGGGCTTCTACACCAACACGATCTTTCACCGCGTGATCCCCGGCTTCATGGTCCAGGGCGGCGGGTTCACCCAGCAAATGGCGCAAAAGCCGACCGAAGCACCGATCAAGAACGAAGCCAGCAATGGCCTGCATAACGTGCGTGGCACCTTGTCCATGGCTCGCACCAATGACCCGAACTCGGCCACCAGCCAATTCTTCATCAACGTGGCCGACAATGCCTTCCTCGACCCGGGCCGCGATGCCGGTTATGCCGTGTTCGCCAAAGTGGTCAAGGGCATGGACGTGGTAGACATCATCGTCAACTCCCAGACCACCACCAAGCAAGGCATGCAGAACGTGCCTATCGATCCTGTGATCATCAAGTCGGCCAAGCGCATCGACTGAGGTCCGCAGGCAGCTTTGCACGGTGCCCGCATGGCACCGTGCACCTTTGAAAGGAGAGCCCGCCCGGCGGGCGTCAAACCTAATGCTCTATCGTCGTTTTGAACAACTGATCGATATTTTCCGCGACGCCCCCAGCGCGGCCCCTCCCGAAAAAGTCCTGCCCTTCTATCTCTATTACCTGCGCCAGGTGTGGCCGTGCTTCGCCGCGCTGCTGGTGGTGGGGCTGGTCGGCGCCCTGATCGAAGTTGCGTTGTTCAGCTACCTGAGCCGCATCATCGACCTGGCCCAGGGCACGCCACCGGCGAATTTTTTCCAGATCCACAGCGCCGAGCTGATCTGGATGGCCGTGGTCGCCCTGTTGTTGCGCCCGCTCTTCAACGGCCTGCATGACTTGCTGGTGCACCAGACCATCAACCCTGGCATGACCAGCCTGATTCGCTGGCAGAACCACAGCTACGTGCTCAAGCAGAGCCTGAATTTCTTTCAAAACGATTTCGCCGGGCGCATCGCCCAGCGGATCATGCAAACCGGCAACTCCTTGCGTGACTCGGCGGTGGCGACCGCGGAGGCTATCTGGCACGTGTCGATCTACGCCATCAGTGCCCTGGTGTTGTTTGCCGAGGCCGACTGGCGGCTGATGATTCCGCTGATCACCTGGATCGTTTGCTACAGCCTGGCCCTGCGTTACTTCGTACCTCGGGTGAAAGAACGCTCGGTGATTTCCTCCGAGGCGCGCTCCAAACTGATGGGCCGAATCGTCGACGGCTACACCAATATCACCACTTTGAAGCTGTTCGCCCATACGCAGAACGAACAGGAATACGCCAAGCAAGCGATCATCGAGCAGACCGAAAAAACCCAACTGGCCGCCCGCGTGCTCACCAGCATGGACACCGTGATCTGTATTCTGAACGGCCTGCTGATCGTCACCACTACTGGCCTGGCCCTGTGGCTGTGGACCCAGTCGCTGATTTCCGTGGGCGCGATTGCCCTGGCCACCGGCCTGGTGATCCGCATCGTCAACATGTCCGGCTGGATCATGTGGGTGGTCAACGGCATCTTCGAAAACATCGGCATTGTGCAAGACGGCCTGAAGACCATCGCCCAGCCACTGGCCGTTATCGATCGGGAAAACGCTCCGCGCCTGACGGTGCCCCACGGCCAGGTACGCTTTGAGCAAGTGGACTTCCACTACGGCAAGAAGAGCGGAATCATTGGCGGCCTCAACCTTGAGATCAAGGCCGGGGAAAAGATCGGCTTGATCGGCCCATCCGGCGCGGGCAAGTCGACGCTGGTCAACCTGCTGCTGCGCCTTTACGACCTGCAGGGCGGGCGCATCCTCATCGACGGCCAGGACATCGCCGAGGTCGCCCAGGAGAGCCTGCGCGCACAAATCGGCATGATCACCCAAGACACCTCGTTGCTGCACCGCTCGATCCGCGACAACCTGCTGTATGGCAAGCCCGACGCGACAGACGAAGAACTGTGGGCGGCGGTGCACAAGGCCCGCGCCGATGAATTCATCCCGCTGCTGTCGGATTCCGAGGGCCGCACCGGGCTGGATGCCCATGTGGGTGAACGCGGGGTGAAACTCTCCGGCGGGCAACGCCAGCGTATCGCTATCGCCCGTGTGCTGCTCAAGGACGCACCGATCCTGATCATGGACGAAGCCACCTCTGCGCTGGACTCTGAAGTGGAAGCGGCGATCCAGGAGAGCCTGGAAACCCTGATGCAGGGCAAGACGGTGATCGCAATTGCACACCGGTTGTCGACCATCGCACGAATGGACCGCCTGGTGGTGCTGGAAAAAGGCCAGATTGCCGAAAGCGGCAGCCATTCCGAGTTACTGGCATACGGCGGGCTTTATTCGCGGTTATGGCAGCATCAGACCGGGGGTTTTGTCGGCATAGACTGATTTTGCTGGGTAAAGCCCCGCTCAATTCCGAACAATTCTGACAGCTTTCTCTATCTGGCTGGTCTTGCGAGACAATCCTGCTGTACTGCAATCAGGCCCCAGGAGGGCCCTGATTTAAGGCAGCAGGGAAGCCACACAGACCGTTAATCAGATAGAGCAATCTAAGGAAGTGTTCATGTCACTGTTCAAACGTTCCGTAACGGAAGGACTGGGTACGTTTTGGCTGGTGTTGGGTGGCTGCGGGAGTGCGGTGTTGGCCGCAGCGTTCCCCAACGTCGGCATCGGCCTGCTCGGGGTGTCCCTGGCTTTCGGGCTCACGGTGCTGACCATGGCATTTGCCATCGGGCATATCAGCGGCTGTCACCTTAACCCGGCCGTCTCGGTGGGGTTGGTGGTCGGCGGCAGATTCCCGGCCAGGGAGTTGCCGGCCTACATCGTGTCGCAAGTGATCGGTGGCGCCATCGCCGCCGCACTGCTGTACTTCATCGCCAGCGGCAAACCCGGGTTCGAACTGGCCTCCGGGCTGGCAAGCAATGGTTATGGCGAGCATTCACCCGGTGGTTATTCAATGGCGGCAGGCTTTGTCTGTGAGCTGGTGATGACGGCGATGTTCGTGCTGATCATCCTTGGCGCCACCGACCGTCGAGCCCCGGCAGGCTTCGCGCCCATCGCCATCGGCCTGGGGCTGACGCTGATCCACCTGATCTCCATCCCGGTGACCAACACCTCGGTCAACCCGGCCCGCAGCACAGGGCCTGCGTTGATTGTCGGCGGCTGGGCGCTGCAGCAATTGTGGCTGTTCTGGCTCGCGCCCATCCTCGGCGCGGTGATCGGCGGCATTACGTACCGATGGGTGGGTGCAGAAAAAACAGCTTGACCCAATCCCTGCAGGAGCGAGCTTGCTCGCGAAAAACGCCAACGATGACGCGGTGCATACAGCTGTAATCCCGCGTCGTCTGCACGTTCTTCGCGAGCAAGCTCGCTCCTACAGGGTGTTTCACGTGCCGTCAGAGTGCCGATAAGGCAGGGCCGCCCTCGCCTCTTCGGCATACGCCAGAACCCCCACCCGTTCGCGCTCAAGAAAATCTTCCACAGCGTTCTTCAACCCCGGGTGGCGCAGGTAGTGCCATGACCGCGTAATCACCGGCTCAAACCCGCGAATCAATTTGTGCTCACCCTGGGCACCTGCATCGAAGCGTTGCAGGCCGTGGGCGATGGCGTAGTCCATGCCCTGGTAGAAACAGGTTTCGAAATGCAGGCGGTCGAATTCCGCCAGGCAACCCCAGTAGCGACCATAGAAGCTGTCGCCACCGAGCAGGCTGAAGGCCATGGCCACCGGGCGCGTGCCTTGTTTGGCCAAGACTACGCGTATGGCTGCCGGCATGCGCTCAGCCAACAAGCTGAAAAATACGCGGGTCAGGTAGGGCGATTGCCGACGCACCGCGTAGGTGTTGGCGTAGCAGGCGTAAACAAAATCCCACTGGGATTCGCTCAGCTCATGGCCTTGCAACCACTCGAACTCGATACCCTGCCCTGCCACTTGTTCGCGCTCTTTGCGCATCTGTTTGCGCTTGCGTGAACTCAGGGCGTCGAGGAAATCCTGGAAGTCGCGGTAACCACGGTTCTGCCAATGAAACTGACAACCCAAGCGTTGCAACCAGCCGGGGTGTTGGGCCATGGCTTCATCGGCGAGGGCATCGGTAAAGTTGATATGGGCGCTCGACAGGCCCTCGATCTCCAGATACCCCGGCAGGCTATTAAGCAATTCGAAAGCGTCTGCGGCACTGGCAGCCAATACGCGCGGCCCACCGACCGGGCTGAACGGCACGGCCGTCAGCAACTTGGGGTAATAGTCGATGCCGGCGCGCTCGCAAGCGTCGGCCCAGCCGTGATCGAACACGTACTCGCCATAAGAATGCCATTTGCGATAACCCGGCAATGCCGCCATCAACCGGTCGCCTTCCCAGTGCAGCAAGTGCTCCGTCTGCCAGCCCGAATGCGGGCCGATGCTGGCGCTGTCTTCCAGCGCACTGAGAAACCCATGCTGCATAAACGGCTGGGCCTGTGGCATCAGGGCATCCCACGTGTGCGCAGCGATATCGGACAGGCTGTCCAGGCGTTGCAGCGGCATCGGCATCCTCATTGTTTCTTGGCATGAAAACCTGGGGAGTATCGCTGATCACAGCCGCGCACACATCCTCAAAACACGCGGACAGACGTCAAAACCCTTAGTTCCGTTGCGTAACGATTTGTCATCTAGATGAAATCACTTAGCCACTACTCCGTCATAAACGGTCGCGATACTGACGCCAGTTTTTAGAGCGTCCGGGTCTACCGGGCGACATTTTTTCCGTCCGTCATGGGTCGGTTGTGTCCTGGAGGGTGTTGCCCTCCCTCCTCACTTTCGGAGATTGATATGCGTCTTGCTTCCACTAAAACTGCGGCGGTCCTGTGTGGCGGCCTGTTGCTGGCACTGAGCGTTCCGGCCAGCGCTGCAGTCGACGCTAAATTGCTCGACATGCTCAAGGCCAACGGCCAGATCACCGCGGCGCAGTACACCGAACTGCAAATGGAACTGGCCAGGGATCAGAAAGAGCAGCAGATCGCACGCCAGGCTCAACAAGAGACCAACGAGCAGATCGCGGCCACTGCGAAAAAAACCAACGAGCTGAGCAGCTTCGACCAGAAATTGGCTTGGGCAGCCAAGACCCAGTTCAAGGGTGACGTGCGCTTCCGCCAGGAAACCATCAAGATCGACGGCGAGCCCAACAACGGTGGGCGTGACAAAGACCGTCAACGCATTCGTGCCCGCCTGGGTGCCTACACCGAAATCAACCCGCAGGTGGACACTGGTATCCGTATCGCCACCGGCGGCGGCGATGATGCACGCTCCACCAACCAAGACCAGGATGGTTACTTCGATAAGAAGTCGATCTGGCTGGACCTCGGCTACATCGACTACCACCCGGACCAGATCAAGAATCTGCACGTGATCGGCGGCAAGATGCTGCAGCCGTGGGTGAACATGGGCGATGTGATCTGGGATAGCGACATCAACCCTGAAGGCCTGGCCGTCACCTACAAATACCCACTGGGTAGCAGCGCTGAGCTGTTCGGTAGCCTGGGTAACTACAACCTCAAGGACAACGTGGACGGTGACGGCGTGCAATTTCGCCATGACCTGCGCCTGACGTCCGGCCAGTTGGGCACGCGGTTCTCGGTCACCGACAACCTGAAAATGACCTTGGGCGGCAGCATCTACGCCTACAAGAATGACGAAGACAGCCGCTGCACAACCACCACCACGCCTTGCGCATTGGCGGTCAACGGCAACTCGGCCAACAATGAATTCCGCTTGTACGAAGGCTTTGCGCAAGCAGACATCGGTGGCCTGGCCGTGCCGCTGTCGTTCTACGGCCAGTACGTGAAAAACAACGATGCGGTGACCGACCAGGACACCGCCTGGTTGCTGGGTGCCAAGTCCAAGGTGTTCGGTTTGAACCTGGACTACAACTACCGCGACGTTCAACGTAACGCCGTCGTAGGCGCCTTCACCGATTCGGACTTCGCCAACGGCACCACCGGCTCGCGCGGTCACAAGATGAAAGTCAGCTATGACATCGACAAGAACTTCGCCATCGGCGCCACCTACTTCCTGACCAAGGCTGACTTCGCCAGCCGGACCCAGCGGGATGCCGATACCAACACCTTGCAGCTGGATGCTGAAGCCAAGTTCTAACGCTTAGCATGTAGGAGCGAGCTTGCTGTGGCGAGCAAGCTTGCTTGCGCTGGGGTGCGAAGCGCCCCCAAAAGCCTGCGACTGCTGCGCAGTCGAGCGGGAGCAAGAAGCTCCCTCGCCACAGCAAGCTCGCTCCTACATGATGTCTTTACGCCGCTCGGCGGCCAGTTGTTCGGCCAGCGCATCAACACCCTCCACCGGCTCCTGCGGCATACGCTTGAGCGTTGCCTGCATCAGGCGCATCTGACGGATAAAGCGCCGGCAGTTCGGACAAAACATCAAGTGATGACGCACCAGCAGACGCTCCCGAAAGGTCAATTGCCCATCGAGATAGTCACTGGAACGCGCTACTTGTTCTTTACAGGTCAACATTCGCCCGTTTCCTCAAAATGCTCCACCGTGGCGAAGACTTTAAGCCGCGCTCGATGCAACAGCACACGGACGTTGGAGAGTGAAAGGGTCAGAAGATTACAGATTTCTTCCAGTTCCAGGCCCTGGCGTTCACGCAGGACCAGCACACTGCTTTGCAATTCGGACAAACTCAGAATCGTATGCTCCAGGCATTTGCGCAGTTCATCTTCGGTCAGCAGCGCTTCCGGGGTGTCTTGGTGCCAAGCGTAAGGGGCGACAGCCCAATGGCCATCATCCGGGCTGAAGCGGTCATCGCCAATGGTGCCGTGGGGTGAGGGCAAATCGTCGAGAAGGACTTCCCGACGATTTTGTTTGTAACGGCTCTTTGCGGAGTTGGCAGTGATCGTCAATAACCATGTCTTGAGGCTCGATCGCCCTTCGAACTTGGCCAGGTTGCGCACCACCGAGAGCCAGGCATCTTGCACCACCTCCTCGGCATGGCGCTGGCCGACGATGGCATACGCCACTGCGCGCATCGCACTCTGGTAAGTGTTGACCAAATCCTTATAAGCCCGCTGCTCACCCTTGAGCAGGCGTTCAAGCAGGTGCGCATCGTCCGCTGCTGCCATCGATTACCTCAATATTGCCGTGGAAATACGCTCAATGTGGGAGCTGGCTTGCCTGCGATCCAGACAACTCGGTGATTCAGGCACACCGAGCCGATGCCTTCGCAGGCAAGCCAGCTCCCACAGTAGATCGCGTCCGGCCACACACTCAGCGTTTGCGCAGGATCACACTGCCAATCGAATACCCGGCGCCAAAGGAGCTGAGTACGGCAACCGCGCCCTTGGGCAGGTCATCCTGATAAGTGTGAAACGCAATCACCGAGCCGGCCGAGCTGGTATTGGCGTAAGTATCGAGGATCACCGGCGCTTCTTCCACCGATGCCTCGCGTCCCAGCAATTTTTTCACGATCAAGTGATTCATGCTCAGGTTGGCCTGGTGCAGCCAGAAACGCTTCACATCAGTCACACTCAGCTGGTTTTCTGCCAAGTGCTCACCGATCAATTCGGCCACCATCGGGCAGACATCACGGAATACCTTGCGGCCTTCCTGCACGAACAGCTTGTCGGGGGCGCCGATGCCCTCTTCCGCCGTGCGGTTGAGAAAGCCGAAGTTGTTGCGAATGTTGTTGGAAAACTTGGTCAGCAGCTTGGTGCTCACCACGTCGAACTGATGTTCGGACGTCGCCAGGTCAGCACGCTCCAGGATCACCGCCGTGGCGGCATCACCGAAGATGAAATGGCTGTCACGGTCACGAAAGTTCAGGTGGCCGGTGCAGACTTCCGGGTTGACCATCAGGATCGCCCGGGCCTGGCCCAACTGGATGCTATTGGCCGCGTTCTGAATGCCGAAGGTGGCCGAGGAACACGCCACGTTCATGTCGAAGCCGAAACCCTGGATACCCAAGGCTTCCTGGACTTCGATGGCGATCGCCGGGTAGGCGCGTTGCAGGTTGGAGCAGGCGACAATCACGCCATCAATGTCGGCGACAGTCTTGCCGGCGCGCTGCAGGGCTTGTTCGGCGGCACCGATGGCCATCTGACAAAGCACCGACCATTCGTCGTTGCTGCGCTCGGGCAGGCGCGGCGCCATGCGCTGCGGATCGAGGATGCCGTCCTTGTCCATCACAAAACGGCTCTTGATGCCGGATGCCTTTTCGATGAATGCCGCGCTCGACTCGGTCAGCGCCTGCACCTCGCCACGTTCGATAGCGGCGGCGTTGTCGGCGTTGAACTGTTGTACGTAGGCATTGAAAGACTGCACCAGCTCTTCGTTGGAGATGCTGTTGGCCGGGGTGTACAGGCCAGTGCCGCTGATGACGACGTTATGCACGGTCGTTCCTCTAAATCTGTCAGGCAGAAGATATTGGTACCGTCGTACCAAACTGTAAGTCGTTTGATTCCGTCCAGCAGGCATCAAACTGGCAACGCTTTATCTAATCTTATAACCGCGAAGTTTGCCACAACGCCGGTGATTTGGCGCCATATGCCAGACAAACATCCAATTGTGGGAGAGGTTTGTCCTCATACCTGTAGGAGCGAGCTTGCTCGCGAAAAACTCACAGGCGCCGCGTTTATTCAGGAGAGCCGCGTTATCGTTGACGTTTTTCGCGAGCAAGCTCACTCCTACAAGTGGGCCAGGGGTTCAGGGCTCTGCCTGGCTCCATTGCTTGCTCAGGCGTTTATCGGAAATCGGTACCTTGGTGCCCAACTGCTGAGCAAACAGCGACACCCGGTATTCCTCCAGCCACCAGCGGTATAGCTCCAACTGCGGGTCGCGCTTGCCTTCCTGGGTGTGTTTGTTCAGGCGGTTCTGGTACTGCGCCCACAGGCCGCCCAATTCGCTGCTCCACACGCGGTCCTTTTGCACCTGGCTCGGCAGTTTTTCCAGGCGCAGTTCAATGGCCTTGAGGAAACGCGGCAGCTCCTTGAACCACTGCGCCGGGGTTTCCCGCACAAAACCTGGATACACCAGGTTGCTCAGTTGCTGCTTGATATCGTTCAAGGCCACGGCCTGGGCCAGGTCGATCTTGCCTTTGAAGCGTTTTTGCAGGCCGTGCCAGAGTTTCAGCACTTCCAGGGTCAGGCGCGCGAGGCGTTCGGCGTGCTCAGTCCAACTGCCGCGCTTGCGTTCAGCCAAGGCTGCCAGGCCAGCGCCATCGCGTGGCAGGCTGGCTTCGCCTTCAAGTACACAGGTATCGAGGCTGGCCAGCAGGATGTCTTCCACCAGCGCGTCGATTCGCCCCAGTTCACGGTACATCAAGCCCAGTTCGGTCAGGCCCGGCAATTTGCCGCGCAGGAATTTCGCCGGCTCCGCCAATTGCTGCATCAGCAGGCGCTGCAAGGCGCGACGGTGCTGGAACTCGGCTTCGGCAGCGGTGGAGAAGCGCCCCTCCTTGACCGTGCCGTTCTCTTCCACCAGTGCCGGATACACCGTCATCGACAGGCCGGCGATGTTCTGCTGGGTCTTTTCCGCCACCGCCGCAAACACCTTGGCCTCTACCGGCTGCTGGCTTTTCGCGGTTTGCGGCACGGCCAAGGCCGCCTGGCTGGCTTCGGCGAACCGTGCGGTGAGCTCGGCCAAGTCACGGCCTTCGCCGAGGAACTTGCCCTGGCCGTCGACCACTTCCAGGTTCATCTTCAGGTGGTTTTCCACCTGTTGCGCCGCCTCGGCCCACGCCTCATCGCTGACCCGCGCACCGGTCATGCGCAGCAATTCACGCCCCAGCGCCTGGGGCAGAGAGCCCTGGCCGAATTCGATACGTTGCAGCGCAGCCTTGACGAAGTCCGGCACCGGCACGAAGTTTTTGCGCAGCGCCTTGGGCAAGTTGCGCACCAGAGCGATGCACTTGGCTTCGATCAACCCCGGCACCAGCCACTCCAGGCGCTCGGCTGGCAACGCCGGCAACAACGGCGCCGGCACCCGCAGGGTCACGCCGTCACGGGGGTGGTTGGGTTCGAAGTGGTAACTCAAGGCCAGGGCCAGGTCGCCCAGGTGCAAGGTGTCCGGGTAATGCGCGGCGGTGACTTCACTGGCCTCGCGGGCCAGTACGTCTTCTTCACGCATGATCAGCAGTTGCGGGTCTTTCTGGCTGTTGACCTTGTACCAACTGTCAAAGGTGGCGGTCTGGTGAATCTCTGCGGGCAGGCGCGCATCGTAGAAGGCGTACAGGGTTTCTTCGTCGGCCAGGATGTCGCGACGGCGGGCCTTGGCTTCCAGCTCGTCGAGTTGCTCCAGCAGTTTCTGGTTGGCCGTCAGGCACTTGGCACGGGACTGAATCTCGCCGCGCACCAGGCCTTCACGGATAAACAACTCACGGGACACCACCGGGTCAATCGGCCCGTAATGCACCGGCCGGCGCCCGACCACGATCAGCCCGAACAGGGTGATCTGCTCAAAGGCCACCACCTGGCCACGCTTCTTCTCCCAATGGGGTTCGAAGTGGTTCTTCTTGATCAGATGCCCGGCCAGCGGCTCGATCCAGTCGGCGTCGATTTTCGCCACCATGCGTGCATAGAGCTTGGTGGTTTCCACCAGTTCAGCGGTCATCAGCCATTGCGGGCGCTTCTTGCCGATGCCCGAAGACGGGTGAATCCAGAAGCGACGCTGGCGCGCCCCGAGGTAATCGCCGTCTTCGGTCTTCTGGCCAATCTGGCTGAGCAGGCCGGACAGTACCGCCTTGTGCAATTTTGGGAAGTCTGCTGGTTCTTTATTGATGCTCAACTGCATGTCGCGGCAGATGAGGCTCAACTGGCGATGGGAGTCGCGCCACTCGCGCAGGCGCAAGTAGTTGAGGAAGTTTTTGCGGCACCAGTTGCGCAACGGGCTGGCGGTCAGTTCCTGGCGCTGCTCCTCGAAACCGCGCCACAGGTTGACCAGCCCGGCGAAGTCCGAATCCGGGTCTTTCCACTGTGCGTGGGCCTGGTCGGCCGCTTGTTGACGCTCCGGTGGGCGCTCGCGCGGGTCCTGGATCGACATGGCGCTGGCGACGATCAACACTTCCTGCAAACTGCCCAGCTTGGCCGCTTCCAGCAACATGCGGCCCATGCGCGGGTCCACCGGCAAGCGGGCAAGCTGGCGGCCCAACGGCGTGAGCTGGCTGTTGCGGTCGACCGCCGAGAGTTCTTGCAGCAGGTTGAAACCGTCGCTGATGGCCTTGCCATCCGGCGGTTCGATAAACGGGAAATCGGTGATCTCTCCCAGGCGCAGGTGCAGCATCTGCAGGATCACAGCAGCGAGGTTGGTGCGCAGGATCTCCGGGTCGGTAAATTCCGGGCGCCCGATAAAGTCTTCTTCGCTGTACAAGCGCACGCAAATACCCGGCTCAACCCGGCCGCAACGGCCTTTACGCTGGTTGGCGCTGGCCTGGGAAATCGCCTCGATGGGCAAACGCTGCACCTTGGCGCGGTAGCTGTAGCGGCTGATGCGCGCGGTGCCGCTGTCGATCACGTAGCGAATGCCCGGCACGGTCAGCGAGGTTTCCGCGACGTTGGTCGCCAGTACCACGCGCCGGCCCGGGTGGGACTGGAAAATGCGCTGCTGCTCGGCCGGCGACAGCCGTGCGTACAACGGCAAAATCTCGGTGTGCTTGAGCTGGGCCTTGCGCAGCATGTCGGCCGCGTCACGAATCTCGCGCTCGCCGGGCAGGAACACCAATACATCGCCAGGACTGCGCCGTTCGCTGCGCTCATAGGCGGCGATTTCATCAAGGGTGGCAAGGATCGCCTGGTCGACGGTCAGGTCGTCCTCGACGCGGTTGCCCTCCTCGTCCTGTTCTAGGGTGAGTGGGCGATACCAGGTGTCCACCGGGAAGGTACGGCCCGACACCTCGACAATCGGCGCATCGTCGAAGTGCTTGGAAAAGCGCTCCAGGTCGATGGTGGCCGAGGTGATGATGACTTTCAGGTCGGGGCGACGCGGCAACAGGGTCTTGAGGTAGCCGAGCAGGAAATCGATGTTCAGGCTGCGTTCGTGGGCTTCGTCGACGATGATCGTGTCGTAGCGCTCGAGGTAGCGGTCGTTCTGGGTTTCGGCCAGCAGGATGCCGTCGGTCATCAGCTTGATCAGGGTGTTGGAGTCACTCTGGTCTTCGAAGCGCACTTGGTAACCGACCAGCGCACCCAATGGCGTGGCCAGCTCTTCAGCGACGCGGCTGGCGACACTGCGCGCCGCGATCCGGCGCGGCTGGGTGTGGCCGATCAGGCCGAACTGGCCACGGCCGATTTCCAGGCAGATTTTCGGCAACTGCGTGGTTTTACCCGAGCCGGTCTCACCGGCAATGATCAGCACCTGGTGCTTGTTCAGCGCGTCCTTGATCTCATCGCGCTTGGCAGCAATCGGCAGGCTGTCGTCGTAGCGAATCACCGGCAGGCTGGCGCGCCGCGCCGTGACCTGCGCGCACGATGCCTGCATGCGCGCCACCCACTGCGCCAACTTGTCCTCGTCGGGCTTCTTGCGCAGCTCAAGCAACTGCCGGCGCAAGCGGTGGCGGTCGGCGAGCATGGCGTGATCGAGGGTTTTGAGCAGTTGGTCGATGGTGGGTGCTTGGTCAGTCATCAGGTGCGTTTGGGTCGTCTATTTATGCAGGGGGCGGATTGTCGCAGAAAAGCAGCTGCTAGCGGCAAGCTTCAAGCAGCAAGTAAGGGCAGACCTACTTTCACTTGCCCCTTGCAGCTTGCAGCTTATGGCTGCTATTTCCTCTTATAAGGGAACACGTCGATCACCTTGCCGGCACGAATCGCGTCCTGCAGGCCCTTCCAGTAGTCAGCGTTGTACAACTCGCCATGCAGCTCATCGAACAACCGGCGCTGCCCGGCGTCGGCAAACAGGAACGGCGGGAACTCTTCGGGGAACACATCCAGCGGGCCGATGGAATACCAGGGCTCGGAGGCCATTTCATCCTCGGGGGTGCGCGGCGCGGGAATATGGCGGAAGTTGGCTTCGGTGAGAAAGCAGATTTCGTCGTAGTCGTAGAACACCACGCGGCCGTGGCGGGTGACGCCAAAGTTCTTCAGCAACATGTCGCCGGGGAAGATATTCGCCGCCGCCAGTTGCTTGATCGCCAGGCCGTAATCCTCCAATGCTTCGCGCACCTGGGCGGGGTTGGCGTTGTCGAGGTAGAGGTTGAGCGGGGTCATGCGTCGCTCGGTCCAGCAGTGGCGGATGAGCACGGTGTCGCCCTCCACTTCGACGGTACCGGCGGCGACTTCCAGCAGCTCGGCCAGGCACTCGGGCTCGAACTTGCTCAAGGGGAAGCGGAAGTCGGCGAACTCCTGGGTGTCGGCCATGCGCCCTACCCGGTCGACGCTTTTCACCAGGCGGTACTTTTCGATCACCGTGGCGCGGTTGACGTTTTTTGACGGCGAGAAGCGGTCCTTGATGATCTTGAACACCGTATTGAAACCCGGCAGCGTGAACACGCTCATGACCATGCCGCGCACGCCGGGGGCCATGATGAACTGGTCGTCGGTGGTGGCCAGGTGGTTGATCAGCGCGCGGTAGAACTCGGATTTGCCGTGCTTGTAGAAACCGATGGAGGTGTACAACTCGGCAATGTGCTTGCCCGGCAGGATGCGCTTGAGAAAGCCGATGAATTCCGCTGGCACGGGTACATCGACCATGAAATAGGAACGGGTGAACGAGAAGATGATCGACACGTCGGCTTCGTCAGTGATCAACGCATCGATCTGGATGCCACGCCCTTCGCGGTGCAGCAGCGGAATCACCAACGGCCATTGTTCGTCGCGGGTGTAGATACGCCCCACGAGGTAGGCGCCTTTGTTGCGGTACAGCACTGAGGAAAACAACTCGACCTTGAGGTCCGGGTCCTTGCACACCCAATCCGGCAGGTTTTCCCGCAACTGGGCTTCGAGGCGGCGCAGGTCGGCGGGCAGGTCGGCGTAGGGCTCGCTGAAGCTGTAGTCAGAGAAGACCTGCGCCAGCATGTCCGCTATTTTACCGGCCGGCGTGTAGATACGGGTTTGCGCCGCCCGCGCCCGACGCAGGCTAGGCCGGGTGGTATGGATGAACATGCAGCCGTCACTGATCAGGTCATGGCTGAACAGGCCGCAGAAGATCGAGTTGTACCAGGTCTCCGACAGCTCATCGTCAAAGCGCAGGTCGATCAAACCGATATAAGCGCTTTTTACCAAGGGCCACTGGCCGATGTCCTGCAATCCAGCAGGGTCGAAACTGGCGCGCAGACGGGTAGTCACCTCAGCGACTTTCTCCTCATAGAGATTGATGCGCGCCGCCGACGCGGCCTGCCCCTGCTGCCACTGGGCCTTCTCGAAACGCTCACGGGCGCCATCGGTGATCTGGCGGAAGTGCTCACGGTAATCGTCGAAACCGTCGAGGATCATCCGGGCGATAGCGAGGGCGGACTGCGACATGCGGGAAACCTCGAACGGGTATCTGGAAGCCCAGAGCTTAGCCAGTGAACCGAGGCAGGAGAAGAATGATTTTGCACGGGGGCAAACTGACTGCAATTAGCCATTGTGCCGACCTGCCCGCTGGGCAACACTTCTGCGCCCGATTGGCATAGGAGTTTTCCGTGAGACCTGTTGACACCCTGTATCTGCTGGGGCTGGCTGCCATCTGGGGCGCGAGTTTCCTGTTCATGCGCATCATCGCGCCGGAAATCGGCACGGTGCCCACCGCGTTTTTCCGCGTGTCGATTGCCGCCGCGGGCCTATTGGTGATCCTGGCGATGCTGCGCGTGAGCTGGGATTTCCAGGGCAAGTTCAAGACGGTCCTGCTGCTGGGCGTGATCAACTCGGGGATTCCCGCGACGATGTACTCGGTGGCGGCGCAGGTACTGCCGGCGGGTTATTCGGCGATTTTCAACGCCACTACACCGCTGATGGGTGTGCTGATCGGCGGGTTGTTTTTCAGCGAACGCCTGACGCCGGCAAAAATAGCGGGTGTGGCCTTGGGTCTGCTTGGTGTTGCCGTGCTCACCCGCGCAGGGCCGGTGGCATTTGATCTGGAACTGTTAATGGGCGCATTAGCGTGCCTGCTGGCGACCACCTGCTATGGCTTCGCCGGTTTCCTGGCGCGACGCTGGCTGGATCAGCGCGGCGGGTTGGACAGTCGTCTCTCTGCCTTGGGCAGTATGCTGGGTGCTACGTTGTTTTTGCTGCCGTTCTTCGCCTTCAGCGCCATCACCCAGCCACCGGCGAGTTGGGGCGGCTGGCAGGTGTGGGTGTCGCTGCTGGGATTGGGGCTGGTATGTACGGCGTTCGCCTACATCCTGTACTTCCGCCTGCTGTCATCCATCGGCCCGGTCAAGTCAATGACCGTGACCTTCATGATTCCGGCGTTCGGCGTGTTGTGGGGGGCGTTGTTGTTGGATGAGCCGCTGTCCATGGCTCATCTGTATGGTGGTGTATTGATTGCCGGGGCGTTGTGGTTGGTGTTGCGCCCGCAAAAACTGTAGGAGCGCCCCTGTGGCGAGGGAGCTTGCTCCCGCTCGACTGCGTAGCAGTCGCAAGCTCCTGGGGGCGCTTCGCACCCCAGCGCAAGCAAGCTTGCTCGCAACAGCTAGCTCGCTCCTACAGGGGTGGTTTCTAGCTCTTACGGAACACGAAGACCAAGCCGACAATGATCAACGCCATTCCCAGCACGCTCAACAGCGCCAGGCGGTTACCGAAGATCAGGTAGTCCATCACCGCGGTCACCGCCGGCACCAGATAGAACAAACTGGTGACATTCACCAGGTTGCCGCGGGCAATCAGCCGATACAGCAACAGCGTCGCCAGCACCGACACCACCAAGCCCATCCACAGCACCGGCAGGTAAAAGCCTGCACTGTGCTCGAAGTGGAACGGCTGGAACGGCACGAACACTCCGCACAGCAACAGCCCGGCCAAGTATTGCAGTGGCAGCGTGCCCAAAGGATTGTCGGTGATGCGCTTTTGCATGATCGAGCCAAACGTCATGCTCGCCAGCGCCAGCAGCCCGAACACCATCCCGGCCAGGGACATGCCCGCCAACCCGATGCCCTGGTACACCACCATGATCAAGCCCGCCAACCCCAACCCCAGGCCGAACAGCCGGCGCCAGGAGCGTTGGCGCTCCATCAGCACCACGGTGAGGATCGGCTGCACACCCATGATGGTCGCCATCACCCCAGGGGTGACGTTGAGGTCCAGGGCCAGCAGATAGAAGATCTGATAGGCCCCCAGCAAAACCAGGCCCGTCGCCGCCGCATACAGCAGCGGCTTGCCGGGACGTGGCAGCTTCAACTTGAGGAGCGGGACCAGCACTACCAACCCCATCAGGGCAATGGCAAACCGGATCAACAGAAAGGCAAAGGGCGACGCATGGGCCAGGCCCAACTTGGAGAAGATCGCCCCGCTGCTCCACAGCAAGACAAACACGCTCGTCGAGGCCGCCGCGGCCACGGATTGTTTCGAAAGCACAGACATGGTTACCACCTGTTATCAGGCAAAAAAGCCGACTCAGTAAAAAACTGAATTTCAGTAGGTTTTTTCAGGCAGGCACGGGCAACAGCGAATCGCTGATCAGCCCGAAATGCCAACACCCGGCGGTGATACGACTGCGTACACCGGCGTGCTACTGACAGGTGGGGGGTAATGACTGATCTGCGCAGGCTGCTTGCCACGGCACGGCACGACCACGGCGTTGACCGCTGAATCGACTACCGCTATGCGCTGGGAAGCTGGCATGTGCTGATCTTTTTGAAGGGATATAAAGACGCGACGACTATAACCAGCCGCAAACATACTTTGCAATCCTTTCCCCCTTGCCTTGTACATGGAGGCGTTTTCATGCCCTAGAACCTGGCCACTCGCTATAATGCCGCCCGGATTTTTCGAAGGATTTCACATGATTGCTTTGCCCTGGCTGTACCTCACCCTACTTTCCATTGGCTATGTCGTGGCTTTGATCTACGGCCAACTGGGCGTACTGGCGGCGGTCTCCATCGCACTGCTGCTGGTGGCCGGGTACGCCGTGCGCCAGCAACGCAACCCTTGGGCACGCTACTTGGGCCAAGGCTTGTTTATCGTACTGGCCCTGGGCCTGGTGATGCACTGGCTGCCGGGTTTCTATAACGGCCGCGGTATTGCGCCCCAGCGTTTAACTCCGGACTCAGTGCCCTTCTCGATGTACCTGAACCAGGACAAGCCCCTGATAGGCTTCTGGCTGTTGCTGGCCTGCCCGTGGATTGTGGCGCGACGCTCATTGCGCCTGTCGATCTGCGTCACCGCCCTGGCACTGACCCTGACCGCCATCGTCGCACTGGGTGGTGCCGCACTGATGGGAATGATCAGTTGGGCGCCGAAATGGCCGGACCAGGCATGGCTGTGGGTACTCAATAACCTGCTGCTGGTGACGCTGGTGGAAGAAGCGCTGTTTCGTGGCTATGTTCAGGGCGGCCTGAGCCAACGTTTCAAACACTTGCCCTACGGCGAGAACCTTGCGCTGCTGCTGGCTTCGCTGTTATTCGGCCTGATGCATTTCGGTGCGGGTTGGCAATGGGTGACGCTGGCCAGTATTGCCGGGGTCGGTTACGGCCTGGCGTATCGCTTTGGCGGGCTCGGCGCAGCGATTGCCACGCATTTTGGCTTGAATCTGCTGCACTTCGGCTTGTTCACCTACCCAATGCTGGCCAGCTAAGCCTGCCCGACTGTAAGAACGAGCTGTTGTGGCGACGGAGCTTGCTCCCGCTCCGGTGCGTAGCGCCCGCAAGTTGTTTGGGGCCGCTTCGCAGCCCAGCGGGAGCAAGCTCCCTCGCCACAGTCGGCACTCTGCTCCCAGGATTGTTGCAAAAATAAGTTAAATAAATGCCCAGCATGGCCGATAACCCCTGAAAGCCTTGCGGATTGAACAATCATGCGTAATAACCAACCCGTTACCCAGCGCGAACGTACCTTCCCTGCTCAGCAACGGTTGATCTCCACCACAGATGCCAAGGGTGTCATTACCTACTGCAACGACGCGTTTGTCGAAATCAGTGGGTTCACCCGCGACGAACTGGTCCGTGCTCCGCACAACCTGGTGCGTCACCCGGATGTGCCCTCGGCGGTGTTCGCACACATGTGGTCCACGCTCAAACAAGGCTTGCCATGGATGGGCATTGTCAAGAATCGCTGCAAGACCGGCGACCACTACTGGGTTAACGCCTATGTAACACCGGTATTCGACGGTAACCAGGTGATCGGCTACGAATCGGTGCGCATCAAGCCCACCGCCGAGCAGATCCGCCGGGCCGAGGCGCTTTATCAACGCATCAACCAGGGCAAGTCGGCGATTCCCCAGCGCGACAAATGGCTGCCGGTGCTGCAGGACTGGCTGCCGTTTATCCTGGTCAGCCAACTGAGCTTCATGATCGGCGCCACCCTCACCTCCCAGTGGGGCTTTGCCTTGGCGGCAGCGTTGTCCGTGCCGTTGGGCCTGCTGGGGCTGAGCTGGCAACAGCGCGGCCTCAAGCGCTTGCTGCGCCTGGCCGAGCAGACCACGTCCGACCCGCTGATTGCGCAGATGTACACCGACAGCCGTGGCGCCCAGGCCCGACTGGAAATGTCGATTCTCAGCCAGGAAGCGCGTCTGAAGACCTGCCTGACCCGCTTGCAGGACACTGCCGAGCACCTCAACGATCAGGCGGCACAGTCCAACACCCTGGCGCACAGCAGCTCCAGCGGCCTGGAACGTCAGCGTGTGGAAACCGAACAGGTGGCCACCGCCGTCAACCAGATGGCTGCAACCACCCAGGAAGTTGCCAGCCATGTGCAGCGCACCGCCGACGCCACCCAGGAAGCCAACCGCCTGACCGGTCGCGGCCGCGATATCGCCGGGGAAACCCGCGAGGCGATTCAGCGTCTTTCGGCCGCCGTTGGCGAGACCGGTGTGACCGTCACGCAACTGGCCAAAGACAGCGATGAAATCGGCGGCGTGGTTGATGTGATCAAAGGCATTGCCGACCAGACCAACCTGCTGGCACTCAACGCCGCTATCGAAGCCGCGCGTGCCGGTGAGATGGGCCGTGGTTTTGCGGTGGTCGCCGATGAAGTGCGCCAACTGGCGCAGCGTACGGCCGAATCCACTGGGCAGATCCATGCCCTGATCGCCAAACTGCAACACACGGCAGCTGCGGCCGTGCAAACCATGGACGCCGGGCACCGCCAAGCCGAAGAAGGTGTGGCGCGGGTGATGGAAGCGGACCAGGCATTGGTGGGTATCAGTGAGGCGGTGGCCAATATCACCGACATGACCACCCAGATTGCCGCGGCTACCGAAGAGCAAAGTGCTGTTGCCGAGGAGATTAGCCGCAATATCAGCACCATCGCGTTGTTGGCAGATCAGACTTCAGAGCAGGCGATGAACTCGGCGCAGTTGAGTGAAGAACTGACTCATACGGCGAATACTCAGTACTCGCTGGTGGAGCGTTTTAACCGGTAGAACGTCAGGGGCTCACTTTCCCCAACAAGTGAGCCCCTTGCAGATGGCTATCACTCATCATCTTTTTATCACCAAGCATTCTATAAAACTGTCACTTCTCACAGTTAACCTTTGAACGCCTCCCTCCTTATAGTGTGAACCTGTCAAACAGGAGCACACCGTCATGTCCCGGTCTACCGACTCAAATAGCGCCCTGCATCCATTCCCAAAAACCATGGGACGTGTGCAATGGACTGAAAAATCATCAAACAACGAAAGAACACTGGAAGGCTGGGTCCTCCCACTGCACCTATCCGAATCCAATAATCAGTACTGGGTCAAGTTGACGCTCCAGTCCTCAGACACTCAACAATCACTGTTATTGAAAATACCTTTCGACTCCATAAGCACATCACCTAACAAATCAATCAAGCAAAACCCGGAAGCCTTCGCTCACGTGTACATTCAAGGTGCAAACAATAACGCACCTGAAACGGAAGAACGTTTTAAACCAGTCGGCGACATTGAAGTAAACGTTGACGAAAGCACAGGGAACACAACGCTGAATTTCGAAGGTTCTTTCACTGACACAGCGTCGGAATTACGCGAAATAAAATGCTGCTGTGAGTGGCCTGGAACTACCCTTGACACACAACATTCGGTCTTTAAATGGACAGAAGGACAAACTCAATACAAGACGGAGGGCTGGTTGGCCTACTCCAGTTCAAGCAAGGCATGGTATCTGACCAGCGAGGAGGGAGAATGGGGTACGCCTCAATACCGTGAATGGGCTATTTTTATTTACTGCGACGATGAAAATGAACAGATCATCGATGAAACATTTAAAAACGGTGATGAGAAATCGAATTTTTACTATGCTCCCTTCGGCGGTGGCACCTATGAAGACGAATACAATGTAACGCTTACACTGACTCAGCAGCCGTTGCGCTGCGAAGCCACCTTTAAAAATAAAATCCGCGACCGTGTAGACATGACTAACGGCACGTTTCAGCCTATAAAAGACTGCCCCTAGCCACATCGTTTTCACGGATGCTCGTACAGTGAGACCTCAACCCCCTGACAAACTTAAACCCACCCCGATATAAAGGAGCTTTATAATGTCGACCGACCTCTACTCCTTGGAAAATCAAGAAAACTCCACGTCTAAAAATACGTTTACGTGGATTAAATGCAACGAAAGTACATCTGCGGAAAAAGTGTATTTTTACCACAACAAAGATAAAACGCAATGGGCTATCGAAGGATTAATAGGATCTTATAAGGATAAGAACCTGCTGGGTTATCATTTCAACATCCCTTATGAAGAAGGCGATATAACTAAAACTTATAACCTCACAAGTGAATTTGTAGCTTACCACTCCACCGACTCTCCAGGTCATGAAACTCAAACTTACAGAGCTGAGGAGGCCGAAGTAACGATTAGCATCAATACGTTTACCGAAAGAGCAACAGGTTCTTTCAAAGCAACCTTTAGAGAACAGTCGGCCCACATGAATGTTACAGGTGATTTCGAAATGTACTATATTCAAAAAGAATACCTTTAAAAAAACTCATCACCTTTGCAACACCCAACCTCCTCACAAAGCGTCAGGCGAGAAAACCTGACGCTTTGATGGCCGCCGCCTCCAAATGCTGCTCATGACTGAACCCCGACGCCTTCAACGGCTTCAAATCATGATCCCCCGCCACCAGCCACATCACCTCAATGCTCGGCGATAACGCATACCCCTCCACCGCCGCTCGATTGCCCAAGGCATCACGCTCGCCCTGCACTATCAGCGTCGGCGTCGCAAGCGCAGCCAGATGCTCCACCCGAGGCTTTTGCGGCTTGCCCACCGCATAAAACGGATAGCCCAGGCACACCAACCCATCTGCGCCCAGCTCATCGGCCAACAAACTGGCCATGCGCCCGCCCATGGACTTGCCGCCAATCGCCAGTTTCCCAGCGACATGACGTCGCACCTGGGCATACACCTCACGCCACGCCTCCAGCAGTTTCGGCGCCGGATTCGGCGGGCGTTTGCCCCCGTCCAAGCGGCGCTGGGCCATGTACGGGAACTCGAAGCGCAACACGTTCACACCATGCCCGGCAAGGCGTGCAGCCATGTCGTTCATGAACGCCGAGTCCATCGGTGCACCGGCGCCATGGGCCAGAATCAGCGTGACCGGCTCGCCCGAACGCTTGCCCGTGGCGACATCCCACAACCAGCCATGTTCCCGTACACACTGCGCCCATTGATCCCCGTCAATACTGGCCTTGTGCTCTTTGCCCATGCTTGCCTCGCTTTTTAGTCTGCCTATAACTCCAGCCCAAGTGCCGCACTTGCTTGGGTTGAACCGTGGATGGGGAACCATGAACACTACTTTAAGTACCGCCTATAACTACAAGGTGGTCCGCCAATTCGCCATTATGACGGTGGTGTGGGGCATCGTCGGCATGGGGCTCGGGGTTTTTCTCGCCGCCCAATTGGTTTGGCCTGCGCTCAACTTCGATTTGCCCTGGACCAGCTTCGGCCGTCTGCGCCCATTGCACACCAATGCGGTGATCTTCGCGTTCGGTGGCTGTGCGCTGTTCGCCAGCTCCTTTTACTCGGTGCAACGCACCTGCCAGACGCAGCTGTTCGCGCCGAAAGTCGCCGCGTTCTGCTTCTGGGGCTGGCAGCTTGTGATCCTGCTGGCCGCCATCAGCCTGCCACTGGGCTACACCAGCTCAAAGGAATACGCCGAGCTGGAATGGCCCATCGACATCCTGATCACCATCGTCTGGGTCGCCTACGCCATCGTGTTCTTCGGCACGATCATGAAACGCAAGACCAAGCACATCTATGTGGGTAACTGGTTCTTCGGCGCGTTCATCATCACCGTGGCCATTTTGCATATCGTCAATAACCTGGAAATCCCGGTCAGCCTGACCAAGTCCTACTCGCTGTACGGCGGTGCGACGGATGCCATGGTGCAGTGGTGGTATGGGCACAACGCGGTAGGCTTTTTCCTGACGGCGGGCTTCCTCGGGATGATGTACTACTTCGTGCCCAAGCAGGCCGAACGCCCGGTGTACTCCTATCGATTGTCGATTGTGCACTTCTGGGCGCTGATCACCCTGTACATCTGGGCCGGTCCTCACCACTTGCACTACACCGCCTTGCCGGACTGGGCGCAGTCCCTGGGCATGGTGATGTCGCTGGTGCTGCTGGCGCCAAGCTGGGGCGGCATGATCAACGGCATGATGACCCTCTCGGGTGCCTGGCATAAGTTGCGCAGCGACCCGATCCTGCGCTTCCTTGTCGTCTCCCTGGCCTTCTACGGCATGTCGACCTTCGAAGGCCCGATGATGGCGATCAAGACCGTCAACGCCCTTTCCCACTACACCGACTGGACCATCGGCCACGTACACGCCGGGGCGCTGGGCTGGGTGGCGATGATCTCCATCGGCGCGCTGTATCACATGATCCCGAAAGTCTTCGGTCGCGAGCAGATGTACAGCCTCGGCCTGATCAACGCGCACTTCTGGCTGGCCACCATCGGCACCGTGCTCTACATCGCCTCGATGTGGGTCAACGGCATCGCCCAGGGCCTGATGTGGCGTGCGGTCAACGAAGACGGCACCCTCACCTACTCCTTCGTCGAAACCCTGGTGGCCAGCCACCCAGGCTTCATCGTGCGTCTGGTGGGCGGTGCGATCTTCCTCAGCGGCATGTTCCTGATGGCTTACAACACATGGCGCACCGTGCGTTCGGCGCAACCTGCCGAAGTCACCGCTGCCGCGCAGATGGCCTGAGGAGTCGATGATGAAACACGAAACGATTGAAAAGAACGTCGGCCTGTTGATGCTGCTGATGGTGCTCGCCGTGAGCATCGGTGGCCTGACGCAGATCGTCCCGCTGTTCTTCCAGGACGTGACCAACAAGCCGGTCGAAGGCATGAAGCCCTACACCGCGCTGCAACTGGAAGGCCGCGACATCTACATCCGCGAAGGCTGCGTGCAGTGCCACTCGCAGATGATCCGCCCGTTCCGCGCCGAGACCGAGCGCTACGGCCACTACTCGGTGGCTGGCGAAAGCGTGTGGGACCACCCGTTCTTGTGGGGCTCCAAGCGTACCGGGCCGGACCTGGCCCGCGTCGGCGCGCGCTACTCGGACGACTGGCACCGCGCGCACTTGTACAACCCGCGCAACGTGGTGCCAGAGTCGAAAATGCCGGCCTACCCCTGGCTGGTCACCGCCGCCGTCGACAGCAGCCACACCGAGACCAAGTTGAAAGTGATGCGCACCCTCGGCGTGCCGTACACCGACGACGACATCAATGGCGCCGTCGCCAGCCTCAAGGGCAAGACCGAGATGGACGCGCTGGTTTCCTACCTGCAAGTGCTCGGCACTGCCATCAAGAGCAAGAGGTGAGCCATGGGATCTGAATTCGATGCGGGCACCATCCGCGGCCTTGGCACGCTGGTGGTCGCCATCGCCTTTATCGGCCTGTCGCTGTGGGTGTTCAACAACCGCCGCAACGCGGAATTCGAGCAGGCCCGCCTGCTGCCGTTTGCCGATGAACCTTCCCCACCCGACGCTCAAGCAGAGCCAGCCAAAAGGAGCACTCGGCCATGACTACGTTCTGGAGTACATGGATCTGCGTATTGACCCTGGGCAGCCTGATCGGCCTGACCTGGCTGTTGGTCGGCACCCGCAAGGGCGAGACCAAGGGCAGCGTCGACCAGACCATGGGCCACGCCTTCGACGGTATCGAGGAATACGACAACCCGCTGCCCCAGTGGTGGTTCATGTTGTTCGCCGGCACCCTGGTGTTTGCCGTCGGCTACCTGATCCTCTACCCGGGCCTGGGCAACTGGAAAGGCGTACTGCCGGGCTATGAAGACGGCTGGACCCAGACCAAGGAATGGGACAAGGAAATGGCCAAGGCCGACGCCAGGTTCGGGCCGATCTTCGCCAAGTTCGCGGCCATGCCGGTGGAAGAAGTCGCCAAGGACCCGCAAGCGTTGAAGATGGGCGGTCGCCTGTTTGCCTCCAACTGTGCGGTGTGCCACGGCTCGGACGCCAAGGGCGCCTATGGCTTCCCCAACCTGGCCGACAACAACTGGCGCTGGGGCGGTTCGGCCGAGGCCATCAAGGCCACCATCCTGAACGGTCGCCACGCGGCGATGCCGGCCTGGGGTGAAGTGCTGGGCGAGGACGGGGTGAAGAACGTCGCCGCCTACGTGCGTCACGACCTGGCCAAGCTGCCGTTGCCCGCCGACAACACCGCCGACCTGGCCGCCGGGCAAGCCGCCTTCAGCACCACTTGCGTGGCGTGTCATGGTCCGCAAGGTCACGGCGTGGAAGCCATGGGTGCGCCCAACCTGACCGAGCCTGCCGGCTTTATCTACGGCACCAGCCTGGCGCAGTTGCAGCAGACCATCCGCCATGGTCGCCAGGGCCAGATGCCGGCTCAGGACGTGCTGCAAGGCAATGACAAGGTGCACTTGCTGGCGGCTTACGTGTACAGCCTGTCCCATAACGCTGAAGGCGCAACGCCAGACAGCCAACCGCAGTAAAAGCTCTACCTGTGGCGAGGGAGCTTGCTCCCGCTGGAGTGCGAAGCGCTCCCACGATTTTGGGGCCGCTACGCAGCCCAACGGGAGCAAGCTCCCTCGCCACAGGCATAAGTCGCGACCAAGTGTCGCACCCCTTCCAAACCCAACTTTCCCCTCCTCCTAATTCGGGTCTACGCTTGTTCCCACAGTGGAGCAATTCTGGCGTAGGCGACGGTATCCGTTGCGCCCTCTAAAATTCCTGTCCACTTGATCAGCTTTCTATTTCGGTCTTTATCCTTACACCAAACATGGAAAGGGCGCAGAATCTGGCGTGGAACGCATTGATACAGGTCAGCCATTGCGTTGCAATGGCCCCTCGGTTTCTACATACTTGCGGCCGATTTTACCTATAAAAAAACCTAAACCGTGGAACCTTAGAATGAGCACAGCAATCAGTCCGACTGCTTATAACTATAAGGTAGTCCGCCAGTTCGCCATCATGACGGTGGTCTGGGGGATCCTTGGCATGGGGCTCGGGGTGTTCATCGCCTCGCAACTGGTTTGGCCGCAATTGAATTTCGACCTGCCCTGGACGACTTTCGGCCGCCTGCGCCCACTGCACACCAACCTGGTGATCTTCGCCTTCGGCGGATGTGCACTGTTTGCCACCTCCTACTATGTCGTGCAGCGCACCTGCCAGACGCGACTGATTTCCGATGGTCTGGCCGCCTTCACCTTCTGGGGCTGGCAGGCGGTCATCGTCGGCGCCATCATCAGCCTGCCCCTGGGCTACACCACTACCAAGGAATACGCCGAGCTGGAATGGCCGATCGCCATTTTGCTTGCCATCGTGTGGGTGACCTACGGCCTGGTGTTCTTCGGCACCATCGTCAAGCGCAAGACCAAGCACATCTACGTGGGCAACTGGTTCTACGGGGCCTTTATCGTGGTCACGGCGATGCTGCACATCGTCAACCACGCCTCCCTGCCGGTGAACCTGTTCAAGTCCTATTCGGCCTATTCCGGCGCAACGGACGCGATGATCCAGTGGTGGTACGGCCACAACGCCGTAGGCTTCTTCCTCACCACCGGTTTCCTGGGGATGATGTACTACTTCGTGCCCAAGCAGGCCGAGCGTCCGATCTACTCTTATCGCCTGTCCATCGTGCACTTCTGGGCGCTGATCACCCTCTACATCTGGGCCGGCCCTCACCACTTGCACTACACCGCCCTGCCGGATTGGGCACAGTCCCTGGGCATGGCGATGTCGATCATCCTGCTGGCGCCAAGCTGGGGCGGCATGATCAACGGCATGATGACCCTCTCGGGCGCCTGGCATAAGCTGCGCACCGACCCGATCCTGCGGTTTCTGGTGGTGTCCCTGGCGTTCTACGGCATGTCGACCTTTGAAGGTCCGATGATGGCGATCAAGACCGTCAACTCGCTGTCCCACTACACCGACTGGACCATCGGCCATGTACACGCCGGGGCGCTGGGCTGGGTGGCGATGATCTCCATCGGCGCGCTGTACCACATGATCCCCAAACTGTTCGGCCGCGTGCAGATGCACAGCGTCGGGCTGATCAACGCACACTTCTGGCTGGCCACTATCGGCACCGTGCTCTACATCGCCTCGATGTGGGTCAACGGCATCACCCAGGGCCTGATGTGGCGTGCGATCAACGATGACGGCACCCTCACCTACTCCTTCGTCGAAGCGCTGCAAGCCAGCCACCCGGGCTTTATCGTACGTGCCCTGGGCGGTGCGTTCTTTGCCAGCGGCATGCTGTTGATGGCCTACAACGTCTGGCGCACCGTGCGTGCCAGCGACCCTGTAGAAGCCGAAGCCGCCGCCAAGATCGCCGTTGTGGGAGCTCACTGATGAAGCATGAAGTAGTCGAGAAGAACATCGGCCTGCTGGCCTTCTTCATGGTCATCGCCGTGAGCATCGGCGGCCTGACCCAAATCGTCCCACTGTTTTTCCAGGACGTGACCAACAAGCCGGTCGAAGGCATGAAGCCGCGCACCGCCCTCGAACTGGAAGGCCGCGACGTCTACATCGCCAACGGTTGCGTGGGCTGCCACTCGCAGATGATCCGCCCGTTCCGCGCCGAAACCGAACGCTACGGCCACTACTCGGTCGCCGGTGAAAGCGTGTGGGACCACCCGTTCCTGTGGGGTTCCAAGCGCACCGGCCCGGACCTGGCCCGTGTGGGTGGGCGTTACTCCGATGACTGGCAGCGTGCGCACCTGTACAACCCGCGCAACGTGGTGCCTGAGTCGAAAATGCCGGCGTACCCGTTCCTCGTGGAAAACAAGCTCGACGGCAAGGACACCGCGAAGAAGATGGAAGTCTTGCGCACCCTGGGGGTGCCCTACACCGACGAAGACATCGCCGGCGCAGCCGCAGCCGTGAAGGGCAAGACCGAAATGGACGCATTGGTGGCCTACCTGCAAGGCCTTGGCACCATCATCAAAAGCAAACGGTGACCTACATGGATATCGGGATGATTCGTGGCCTGGGCACCGTTGTGGTGATGGTGGCCTTTGTCGGCCTGGCGTTGTGGGTGTTCAGCCCACGGCGCAAGTCGGAGTTTGACGACGCGACCATGCTGCCCTTTGCAGATGATCCCGAAGCCATCAAGCACGTCGAGCAAGCTTCTAGGAGTAACAAAGAATGACTACGTTCTGGAGTCTGTACGTCACAGTCCTCAGTCTGGGTACCATCTTCGCCCTGACCTGGCTGCTGCTGTCGACCCGCAAGGGCCAGCGCACCGAACAGACGGACGAGACCGTCGGCCACTCGTTCGACGGCATCGAGGAGTACGACAACCCGCTGCCCAAGTGGTGGTTCATGCTGTTTGTCGGCACCATCGTCTTCGCCCTTGGTTACCTGGTGCTCTACCCTGGTCTGGGCAACTGGAAGGGTCTGCTGCCAGGCTACAACTACCTCGACAACGACAAGCAAACCCCGTTCGCCAACGGCCAGACCGGCTGGACCGGCGTGCACGAATGGGAAAAGGAAATGGCCAGGTCGGAGGCCAAGTTCGGGCCGATCTTCGCCAAGTTCGCATCGATGCCCATTGAAGAAGTCGCCAAGGACCCGCAAGCCTTGAAGATGGGCGGTCGGCTGTTTGCCTCCAACTGCTCGGTGTGCCACGGCTCCGACGCCAAGGGCGCCTACGGCTTTCCCAACCTGACCGACGCCGACTGGCGCTGGGGTGGCGAACCCAACACCATCAAGGAAACCATCATGAAGGGCCGCCACGCGGTGATGCCAGGCTGGGCCGAAGTCATCGGCGAGCAAGGCGTGGCTGACGTAGCAGGCTTTGTGGTGACCCAACTCGATGGTCGCAAACTGCCGGAAGGTGCCAAGGCCGATGTGGCCAACGGTGAGAAACTCTTCGCCGCCAACTGCGTGGCCTGCCACGGCCCGGCCGGTAAAGGCACCCCCGCCATGGGCGCGCCGGACCTGACGCATCCGGGGGCGTTCATCTACGGTTCAAGCTTTGCGCAACTGCAGCAGACCATCCGTTATGGCCGCCAGGGCCAGATGCCCGCGCAGGAGCAGTTGCAGGGCAATGACAAGGTGCACTTGCTTGCGGCGTATGTGTATAGCTTGTCGCATGGGGATAAGAAGGCTGAGGAGCAGTAAGACCTCTGAAACAATAATGGAGCCCCGCGCAGCGAATGCTGGCGGGGCTTTTTTGTTTTAGCTGCGAAACTTTCAAAGCCAAATCTACCGTTCGTAGCCTCAACCTTGCCGCGCGCACTCGCCAAGTAGTAACGTAACTACATTCACTCCAGCGAAGGGGACCTACCCCATGACCATCACGACCATTTCCAGCCGCGAATTCAACCAAGACACAAGTGGTGCCAAAAAAGCCGCCCGCAAAGGGCCGGTTTTTATCACTGATCGCGGCAAGCCTGCCCATGTACTGCTAAGCATTGAGGACTACCAGAAGCTGACAGGTCTGAATGCCGACATCGTTGACCTGTTGGTGATGCCGGAAGCGGCCGCTATCGACTTCGAAACCGAACGTGCCGTGATCATTCATCGACCCGTGGACTTTTCTTGATGTATTTACTCGACACGAATGTGATCTCTGAACTGCGTAAACCTCAGGCTGATTCAAATGTCGTGGCGTGGGCAAAAAGTGTGGTGGCTCCACGTATGTTTATTTCGGCGATCACGCTGAAGGAATTGGAAACCGGAGTCCTGCGAATTGAGCGGCGAGACCCGGCGCAGGGGAAGGTGCTGAGAGCCTGGCTCAAGCGTCATGTGATGCCCGCCTTTGATGCCAGAATCCTGCCCGTCGATGCAGCGGTCGCGTTGCGTTGCGCACACTTGCATGTACCCGACCGAGCCAACGAAAGTGATTCATTGATTGCCGCAACTGCGCTGGTTCATGGGCTCACCGTCGTCACGCGCAACATCAGCGACTTCCAATCGAGCGGCGTTGCACTGATCAATCCATGGGACGAATGACCGGCTTACCGACAAAAACCGTCCATACTTGCCAAGTCAATTGATCCAGGTCACGTACACCATCAATTGATTTCCCCCAACGCGACCAAAGGTCGCACCCTTTGCGCACCATCGGGGGCGTATCATTAGGCCACTGCAACACCCTTAATTTGACCCCGGCTGGCACGTACTGGCCGAGGCAAATCTCCACCGCCGTGGGATGCAATGATGAGCGACCAGATACCGGTACATGACGTTACCCCGCCTGCCAAGACCGTCGACCTTTACGCTTCGAGAGAGAAGATCTACACCCGCGCCTTCACTGGCTTGTTCCGCAACTTGCGCATGGTCGGCGGTGCCGCTCTGTTCCTGTTGTACTTCGGCACGGTGTGGCTGAATTGGGGCGGTCACCAGGCGGTGTGGTGGAACCTGCCGGAGCGTAAATTCTTTATTTTCGGCGCAACGTTCTGGCCCCAGGATTTCATCCTGCTGTCGGGCATTCTCATTGTCGCGGCATTTGGCCTGTTCTTTATCACCGTATACGCCGGGCGCGTGTGGTGCGGCTATACCTGCCCACAGAGCGTGTGGACATGGATCTTCATGTGGTGCGAAAAGGTCACCGAAGGCGACCGCAACCAGCGCATCAAGCTCGACAAAGCGCCCATGAGCGCCAACAAATTCCTGCGCAAGTTCAGCAAGCACAGCCTGTGGCTGCTGATCGGCTTTGCCACCGGCATCACCTTCGTCGGCTACTTCTCGCCGATTCGCGAACTGGTGTTCGACTTTTTCACTGGCCAGGCCGATGGCTGGTCGTATTTCTGGGTGGGTTTCTTCACCCTCGCCACCTACGGCAACGCCGGCTGGCTGCGTGAGCAGGTGTGCATCTACATGTGCCCCTATGCGCGCTTCCAGAGCGTGATGTTCGACAAGGACACCTTGATCGTGTCCTATGACCCGCGCCGTGGCGAAGTGCGTGGCCCACGTAAAAAGGGTACCGACTACAAGGCCCAGGGCCTGGGCGACTGCATCGACTGCACGATGTGCGTGCAGGTGTGCCCTACCGGTATCGATATCCGCGACGGGCTGCAAATCGAGTGCATCGGTTGCGCCGCCTGTATCGATGCCTGCGACAACATCATGGACAAGATGGAGTACCCACGCGGCCTGATCAGCTACACCACCGAACACAACCTTTCGGGGCAGAAAACCCATAAGCTGCGCCCGCGCCTGATCGGTTACGCCCTGGTGTTGCTGGCGATGATCAGCCTGTTGGTGTCGGCCTTCTTCATGCGCTCGCTGGTAGGTTTCGACGTCAGCAAAGACCGCGTGCTGTATCGCGAGAACGCCGAAGGGCGCATCGAAAACGTCTACAGCCTGAAGATCATGAACAAAGACCAGCGCGACCACACCTACGTGCTCGACGCCGCTGGCCTGCCAGACCTCAAGCTGCAAGGCCGGCGCGAAATCAAAGTGGCCGCCGGCGATATCGTCAGCATGCCGGTGGAGTTGTCGAGTGCGCCCGAGCAGTTGCCGTCGAGCACCAACGAGGTGACCTTCATCCTCGAAGACGCCGATGACACCAGCGTCCATATTGAAGCCAAGAGCCGATTCATCGGCCCACAAGTCCGTTAACAGGGAACATACGCATGCCCGCAACTACTGCCGCCAGCCCTTGGTACAAGCACCTCTGGCCCTGGATCATCATCGCGATTCTGGCCTGCTCGGTGACCCTGACCTTGTCCATGGTGACCATCGCAGTGAACAACCCGGACAATCTGGTCAACGACAACTACTACGAGGCCGGCAAAGGCATCAACCGTTCCCTGGACCGCGAACGCCTGGCCCAGACCCTGCAACTGCGCGGCAAGCTGCACCTGGACGAACTGACCGGCGAGGTCGAGCTGCAACTGACTGGCTACAGCAATCCAAATACCCTGGAGCTGAACCTGATCTCCCCGACCCAGCCAGAGAAGGATCGCAAGATTAACCTCACCCGCAGCGACAGCGAGCCCGGCCGCTACATCGGCCAGGTCACCGACAAGGTCGAAGGTCGCCGTTTCGTGGAACTGCTTGGCGTGGAAGGCGGCAACACCTGGCGCCTGTTCGAAGAGGAAGAGGTCAGCCATGACAAGGATTTGTTGCTGGGTGACGAACCGTTGCAGGGCGCTGAAGACTTGAAGAAGTAGACGATGATCGTTCCCACGCTCTGCGTGGTAACGCCTTGCTGGACGCTCTGCGTCCGCTTTGTGACGCAGAGCGTCACGGGCAACATTCCCACGCAAAGCGTGGGAACGATCTGCGGAACCGAGCAATGACCCAACCCACCCCCTGCTACCACTGCGCCCTACCCGTCCCCTCCGGCAGTCGGTTCACCGCCCAGATCCTCGGCGAACGCCGTGAACTCTGCTGCCCGGGCTGCCAGGCCGTGGCCGAGGCGATAGTGGCCGGCGGGCTGGAAAGCTATTACCAACACCGCAGCGAAGCCTCGGCCAACCCCGAGGCGCTGCCCGTGCAATTGGTGGACGAGCTGGCGCTGTACGATCGCGCCGATGTGCAAAAACCCTTTGTCCGCCATCAAGGCGACCTGGCCGAAACCACCTTGCTGATGGAAGGCATCAGTTGCGCCGCCTGCGGCTGGTTGATCGAGAAACACCTGCGCAGCCTGCCTGCGGTGGCCGAAGCGCGATTGAACCTGTCCAACCACCGCCTGCACGTGCGCTGGGCCGATGGGCAATTGCCGTTGAGCCAACTGCTCAGCGAGCTGCGCCATATCGGTTACGCCGCCCACCCTTACCAGGCCGACCGCGCCGCCGAACAATTGGCCAGCGAGAATCGCCTGGCCCTGCGACAACTGGGGGTCGCCGGCTTGCTGTGGTTCCAGGCCATGATGGCAACCATGGCCACCTGGCCGGAATTCAATATTGACCTGAGCCCGGAGCTGCACATCATCCTGCGCTGGGTCGCAATGTTTCTCACCACGCCCATCGTGTTCTACAGCTGCGCGCCCTTCTTCAAAGGCGCCCTGCGTGACCTGCGCACGCGCCACCTGACCATGGACGTGTCGGTGTCCCTGGCGATTGGCGGCGCGTACCTGGCCGGCATCTGGACGGCGATCACTGGCGTAGGCGAGTTGTATTTCGATGCCGTGGGCATGTTTGCCCTGTTCCTGCTGGCCGGACGCTACCTTGAGCGCCGCGCCCGGGAGCGTACTGCCGCAGCCACCGCCCAACTGGTCAACCTGTTGCCCGCCTCCTGCCTGCGCCTCAAGGACAATGGCCAGAGCGAACGCATCCTGCTCAGCGAGTTGGCACTGGGTGATCGTGTGCTGGTGCATCCCGGTGCGGTGCTGCCGGCGGATGGGGTGATTCTCGACGGCCAATCCAGCATTGATGAATCCCTGCTGACCGGCGAGTACCTGCCGCAACCTCGGCGCACGGGTGAGAGCGTCACGGCCGGCACGCTGAATGTCGAAGGCGCGCTGACCGTCCAAGTACGCGCCCTGGGGCATGACACGCGCCTGTCCGCCATCGTGCGCCTGCTGGAGCGCGCCCAGGCCGAGAAGCCGCGCCTGGCGCAGATCGCCGACCGCGCTGCACAGTGGTTCTTGTTGTGCTCGCTGATCGCCGCCGCACTGATCGGCCTGCTGTGGTGGGAGCTGGACCCCACCCGGGCGTTCTGGATTGTGCTGGCGATGCTGGTGGCGACCTGTCCGTGCGCCCTGTCGCTGGCCACGCCCACCGCCCTTACCGCAGCCACCGGTACCTTGCACAGTCTCGGGTTACTGCTGACCCGCGGCCATGTGCTGGAGGGCCTAAACCAGATCGACACGGTGATTTTCGACAAGACCGGCACCCTCACCGAAGGGCGCCTGGCGTTGCGCGCCATCCGGCCCCTCGGCGCGCTGGACAGCGACCAATGCCTGGGCCTTGCCGCCGCCCTGGAGAACCGCTCCGAACACCCGATTGCCCGTGCCTTCGGCCGTGCGCCGCTGGCCGCCGATGAAGTGCTGAGCACGCAAGGCCTGGGCCTGGAGGGTCGTGTGGGAGAATGTCTGTTGCGCATCGGCCAGCCGGGTTTTGTCTGTGAACTCAGTGGCTGCGCGATTCCCGCCTCGCCGGACGAAGCCGGGCAATGGCTGCTGCTGGGCGACCGCAGCGGGGCGCTGGCCTGGTTCGTACTCGACGACCGTCTGCGCAGCGACGCCCCCGCCTTGCTGGCCGCATGCAAGGCGCGGGGCTGGCGCACGCTGTTGCTCTCCGGCGACAGTTCGCCGATGGTAGCCAGTGTCGCCTCTGAGCTGGGTATCGACGAGGCCCACGGCAGCCTGCGCCCTGACGACAAGCTGCAGGTACTGCAAAACCTGCACAAGGAAGGTCGCAAAGTGCTAATGCTGGGCGATGGGGTCAATGATGTGCCGGTGTTGGCTGCTGCCGATATCAGTGTGGCGATGGGCTCGGCCACCGACCTGGCAAAAACCAGCGCCGATGCGGTGCTGTTGTCCAACCGCCTGGATGCGCTGGTGCAGGCCTTCAGCCTCGCGCGGCGCACCCGCCGAGTGATCATCGAGAACCTGTTGTGGGCCGGGTTGTACAATGGCCTTATGCTGCCGTTCGCCGCCCTGGGTTGGATCACTCCGATCTGGGCGGCCATCGGCATGTCCCTCAGTTCGTTGACCGTGGTACTCAACGCGTTGCGCCTGACTCGCCTGCCGAGCGCGCAAGCCCCGGGTACCGCCCCAGCAACCCGCCCGCTGCCGGCCTGAGCCGCGTGGGCATGGAGTACAGATGCCAGCTCTCTATGTGATGATTCCGGCAGCACTGCTGTTAGTGGGCGTGGCCATCTACATCTTCTTCTGGGCCGTGGACAGCGGCCAGTACGAAGACCTCGATGGCCCGGCCCATAGCGTGCTGTTCGATGACCAGGACCCGAACCACCTGGCCGCCATCGATGAAGCCAACAACCCCGAGCAACCGCCCAAAGAGCCCCCTCATGCTTGAGCTGATGCCCTTGCTGGTCTCGGCGCTGATCCTCGGCCTGCTCGGTGGTGGCCACTGCCTGGGCATGTGCGGTGGGTTGATGGGCGCGCTGACCCTGGCGATTCCCAAGGAACAACGCAGCCGCCGTTTTCGCCTGCTGCTGGCGTACAACCTGGGGCGCATCCTCAGCTATGCCACCGCCGGTTTATTGATCGGCCTGGCCGGCTGGGCGGTGGCCAACAGCCCGGCAGCGATGTTCATGCGTGTGCTCGCCGGCCTGCTGTTGGTCTGCATGGGCCTGTACCTGGCCGGCTGGTGGAGCGGCCTCACCCGTATCGAAAGCCTGGGGCGCGGCCTGTGGCGGCATCTGCAGCCAGTGGCCAACCGTTTGCTGCCGGTGTCCAGCCTGCCCCGCGCCTTGTTGCTGGGTGCGCTGTGGGGCTGGTTGCCGTGCGGGCTCGTCTACAGCACCCTGCTATGGGCGGCGAGCCAGGGCAATGCACTGGACAGCGCCTTGCTGATGCTGGCGTTCGGGCTGGGCACCTGGCCGGTGCTGCTGGCCACCGGGCTGGCCGCCGAACGGGTGACGGCGTTGTTGCGCAAGCGCAGCGTGCGGGTGGCCGGCGGGGTGCTGGTGATGATCTTCGGCCTCTGGACCTTGCCCGGCCCCCATCAGCACTGGCTAATGGGGCATTAACAGGCCCTGTGGCATAGCGCCGCTCCCCGTTGATGCAAATCAACATGCCTTGCCTGCCCTGCCCCTAGACTCGGCCCACTAGCCAATCCGGGGGACCGCCCGCATGCTCGACGCCATTCGTTGGGACACAGATCTGATTCACCGCTACGACTTGGCGGGGCCGCGCTACACGTCCTACCCCACCGCCGTACAATTTGACAGCCAGGTCGGCACCTTCGACCTGCTCCACGCCCTGCGTGACAGCCGAAAGGCAGTGCGGCCACTGTCGCTGTACGTGCATGTACCCTTCTGCGCCAACATTTGCTACTACTGCGCCTGCAACAAGGTGATCACCAAGGACCGGGGGCGCGCCCAGGCCTACCTGCAGCGCCTGGAGCAGGAGATCCAATTGGTGGCCTGCCACCTCGACCCGCAGCAACCCGTTGAGCAACTGCATTTCGGCGGCGGTACGCCAACGTTTCTCAGCCACGATGAACTGCGCCAGGTGATGACACGCCTGCGCCAGCATTTCAATTTGCTGGATGATGACTCGGGCGACTACGGCATCGAAATCGACCCGCGCGAAGCCGACTGGGCCACCATGGGGCTGCTACGCGAACTGGGCTTCAACCGCGTGAGCATCGGCCTGCAAGACCTCGACCCCGAGGTGCAACGGGCGGTCAACCGCCTGCAAAGCCTGGAGGAAACCCGCGCCGTGATCGATGCAGCGCGCACCTTGCAATTTCGCTCGATCAATATCGACCTGATCTACGGCCTGCCCAAGCAGTCGCCGTTGAACTTTGCGCGCACCGTGGAGGAAGTTATCCGCTTGCAGCCTGACCGCCTGTCGGTATTCAACTACGCGCACCTGCCGGAACGCTTCATGCCCCAGCGGCGGATCAACACCGACGACCTGCCCTCGCCGGCAGAAAAACTGCTGATGCTGCAAACCACCATCGAACAACTGACCCAGGCCGGTTACCGCTACATAGGCATGGACCACTTTGCGCTGCCGGACGACGAACTGGCGGTGGCCCAGGAAGAAGGCAAGCTGCAGCGCAACTTCCAGGGTTACACCACCCACGGGCACTGCGACCTGATTGGGCTGGGGGTGTCGGCGATCAGCCAGATCGGCGACCTGTATTGCCAGAACAGCAGTGACCTGAACCAGTACCAGAATGCCTTGGCGGGCGCGCAACTGGCGACGAGCCGCGGCCTGGTCTGCACTACGGACGACCGGTTGCGACGGGACGTGATCCAGCAGTTGATCTGCAATTTCAGCCTGGCATTCGAGGGAATCGAACAGGCGTACAACATCGATTTTCGCGGCTATTTTGCCGAGTCATGGCCGCAATTGCAGACAATGGCCGATGATGGCTTGATCGAACTGGACGCTCAGGGCATTCGCGTGCTGCCAGCCGGGCGCTTGTTGGTGCGCTCGGTGTGCATGGTGTTCGATGCCTACCTGGAGCACCAGAACAGGCAACGGTTTTCGCGGGTGATTTGATTACATCGCCAGGGAGGCAGCTTTCATCGAATCCTCGGCACTCATGCCTTTCATCGCCTTGGCCAGCGACGTCTGAGCCGACATCAGGCCAGCCTGCAGCGAACCGATCTCGGTCTGCAGCGCGCTGGCCTTGGCACGCGCCTCTTCAGGGGAAAGATTACTGTCCGCGGCCACCGCCGCCAGTTCGGCCTGTTTTTCGGCGATCTGTTGCTTCAGTTGGCGGATCATTTTCAATACCTGTTTGACGTTGTCTTCCAGGCCACTGTCATCGATGTCCGCATTGCTGCGCTGCTCCACGCCTGCCGCTTTGAATGCCGCAGCGGAAATAGTCACTGTCACACCTTCCACGACCTTGGTTTCAGAAGATTTTTCAAGGGTGGGACCTTCGTCCTTGAGCGCAGTAACCGGCTTCGCGTCAGGCACAACAGGGATGCGAATAGCCGGGTTGTAGGCCGCTATAACAGACATGATCCGAGCTCCGTCTAAGAGATGTGCTCTTTGTATCGACCTCAAGCAACAAATCTTTATACCTGTGCAGGTTTTCTGTACACGCTGGCCTCGCTGCCCCCCAGTGCGTTACCCTTACGTCTTATGTGTGTTTTCCCACAAGGATTTAAGAAATGTCCGAGCCAGTCAAACTGCGCGCTCACAGCCAGGCCCATTGCAAGGATTGCAGCCTGGCCCCCCTCTGCCTGCCACTTTCGTTGAATCTGGAAGACATGGATGCGCTGGACGACATCGTCAAACGCGGCCGCCCACTGAAAAAAGGCGAGTTTCTGTTTCGCCAGGGCGACAAGTTTGATTCCGTCTATGCAGTACGCTCGGGCGCGTTGAAGACCTTCAGCCTCAGCGACGGCGGCGAAGAGCAAATCACCGGTTTCCACCTGCCAAGCGAGTTGGTCGGGCTGTCGGGGATGGACACCGAGATTCATCCGGTATCGGCCCAGGCCCTGGAAACCACGTCGGTGTGCGAAATTCCTTTCGAGCGCCTGGATGAACTGGCCCTGCAACTGCCGCAATTGCGCCGCCAGTTGATGCGCGTGATGAGCCGCGAGATTCGTGACGACCAGCAAATGATGCTGCTGCTGTCGAAGAAAACCGCCGACGAGCGTATCGCCACGTTCCTGGTCAACCTGTCGGCGCGCTTTCGCGCCCGTGGGTTCTCGGCCAACCAGTTCCGCCTGAGCATGTCGCGCAATGAGATCGGTAATTACCTGGGCCTGGCAGTGGAGACCGTGTCCCGCGTGTTTACCCGTTTCCAGCAGAACCAGTTGATTGCCGCCGAGGGTAAAGAAGTGCATATCCTCGACCCGATCCAGCTGTGTGCATTGGCTGGCGGTTCGCTGGAGGTCTGATCCAGGCTGCGGCCGCGCCAATCGGCGAGGCCGCAGGTATACTTCGAGTCCGTTTTCCGCTCTGGACTCCTCGACGATGACTTTTGATTCGTTCGACATCAAATCCCTGATTCGCCCCGTTATCGACTTCCCCAAGCCGGGTGTGATCTTTCGTGACATCACGCCGCTGTTTCAATCGCCCCGCGCCCTGCGCCTGGTGGCCGACAGCTTTGCCCAACGCTATGTCGAAGCCGATTTCACCCATATCGGTGCAATGGATGCCCGTGGCTTCCTGATCGGCTCGATCATCGCCTACCAACTCAACAAGCCGCTCATCCTGTTCCGCAAGCAAGGCAAGCTGCCGGCGGACGTGCTGGCTGAGGGTTACCAGACCGAGTACGGCGAAGCGTTCCTGGAAGTGCACGCCGACAGCCTGTGCGAAGGCGACTCCGTGCTGATGTTCGATGACCTGATCGCCACCGGCGGCACCCTGATTGCGGCGGCGAACCTGGTGCGGCGCATGGGGGCAAAGATCTTTGAAGCCGCGGCGATTATTGATTTGCCGGAGCTGGGTGGCTCGCAGCGCTTGGCAGACATGGGGATTCCGACGTATTGCCTGACGCAGTTCGGGCTGACTGAGAGATAAGCGTCGTCAGTACTGACGCCATCGCGGGCAAGCCCGGCTCCCACCTTGGAATGCATTCTCCTGTGGGAGCCGGGCTTGCCCGCGATGAGGCCGAAAGAACACCCCGGTTTACAACCCCATCTGCTTACAGATGATTTCATTCATCACTTCGCGCGTCCCGCCACCAATCGACAAAATCCGGTTATCGCGATACAGCCGCTCCACCAGACTGCCACGCATATATCCCTGCCCGCCCAATATCTGCACCGCGTCATACGTCACCCGATCAGCGGTATCGGTAGCCAGATTCTTGGCCATGGAAATCTCTTTGATTACGCTCTTGCCGGCGGCCATCTTCGCGGCCTGGCGATAGGTGAACTCGCGGGAAACCTCCACGGCGGTAGCCATTTCCGCCAGGCGATGCTTGAGCACCTGAAATTTGCCGATGGGTTTGCCGAATGCTTCGCGCTGGGCGGCCCACTGGAGGCTTTCCTCCAAGGCCAGTTGCGCGGTCATGTTGGCCATGAGGGCCAAGGCCAGGCGCTCGCTCTGGAAGTTGCCCATGATGCAGGCAAAGCCCATGTTCTCGACACCGACGAGATTGCCCACAGGCACGCGGCAGTCATCGAAGAATAACTCGGCGGTGTCCGACGCCCACCAGCCCATCTTCTTCAGTGGCTGGCCGACGGTAAAACCGGGCGTGTCTTTTTCAATCAGCAGCAGGCTGATGCCACCAAAGCCCGGCCCACCCGTGCGCACGGCCACGGTGTAGAAATCAGCGCGAATGCCGCCGGTGATAAAGGTCTTGGCACCGCTCACGCGGTAATGCTCGCCTTCACGTACGGCGCGGGTTTGCAGGTTGGCTACATCCGAGCCGCCGCTGGGCTCGGTGACCGCCAGGGCGATGATCTTCTCGCCGGCGAGCACCAGAGGCGCTATGCGCTCACGCACGTCGGGCCGGGCCCATTTGACGATGGGCGGCAGGCCGATATCCAGGGAGCCGAGCCCTGCCACCACGCCGCCGGAGCCGCAGCGCATCAGCTCTTCGCTGGCGGCGACCTTGGCGAACAGATCGCCTTCGTGGCTGCCACCCAGCGCCTCGGGGTAGCCGATGCCCAGAATGCCCGCCGCACCGGCCTTGAGGTAAAGCTCACGGGGAAAGCTCTCAGCTTCCTCCCAGTGCTCGATGCCCGGCAGCATCTCGCGCTCGACGAAGCGGCGCACGCTGTCGCGGACCAATTGGTGGCTGGGATCGAAGTATTCCTGATAGGCAGACATCGGCAAGCTCCATGGCGAGATGGAGCGAACTTACCAAGCGCTTGCTTGGTTATCAAGTCATACACAGGGACTGTGTCTGCGCTAATCCTGTAGGAGCGAGCTTGCTCGCGAAAAACGTCAACGATAACGCGTGCTTCCTGAGTGAACGCGGCGCCTATTAGTTTTTCGCGAGCAAGCTCGCTCCTACAGGGTTAGGAAGCTCCAGATTGCAGTGGCTTTTAGAGGGCGATGGGTTTGCGGCCTGCGAACGAGTGCGCCAGGGTGCCGCCGTCCACCAATTCCAGCTCGCCCCCCAACGGTACGCCATGGGCGATCCGTGAAGTAATCAAACCTTTATTGGTCAGCAACTGGGCGATGTAGTGCGCGGTGGCTTCACCTTCCACCGTCGGGTTGGTTGCCAGGATCACTTCGGTAAAGGTGCCCTGCTCTTCGATTCGCGCCACCAGTTGTGGAATACCGATGGCTTCCGGCCCCAAACCGTCGAGCGGCGACAGGTGGCCCTTGAGCACAAAGTAACGCCCGCGGTAACCGGTTTGCTCCACGGCGTACACATCCATCGGCCCTTCCACCACGCACAGCAACGTGTCGTCGCGACGCGGGTCGGCGCATTGCGGGCAGAGTTCTTCTTCGGTGAGGGTGCGGCACTGGCGGCAGTGGCCCACGCCCTCCATGGCCTGGCTCAGGGCCTGGGCCAGGCGAGTGCCGCCGCTGCGGTCACGCTCCAGCAGTTGCAGCGCCATGCGCTGGGCAGTTTTCTGGCCAACGCCGGGCAAGGTGCGCAAGGCGTCGATCAGTTGGCGAATCAGGGGGCTGAAGCTCATGGGCGAAGGGTCCGACAAAACAACGAGACGCGGTTTATACCCGCGCCCCGGATTAGCGTCAAATACTCAATCCTGCGCGACGCGCACCACCAACTTGCCGAAGTTGCGCCCTTCGAGCAGGCCGATAAAGGCTTCGGGCGCCTGCTCCAGGCCGTCGACCACGTCCTCGCGGAACTTGATCTTGCCCTCGCGCACCCAAGGCGCCATGGCACTGAGGAACTCCGGCTGGCGGTCGCCGTAGTCATCGAACACGATAAAGCCCTGGATGCGCACCCGCTTGGTCAGCAAGGTGCGTTGCAGGGCCGGCAAACGGTCAGGGCCGCTGGGCGCTTCATGGGTGTTATAGCCGGCAATCAACCCGCACAGCGGCACGCGCGCTTTGGGGTTGAGCAAAGGCAGCACGGCATCGAAGACTTTACCGCCGACGTTTTCGAAATAAATGTCCACGCCTTTGAAACAGGCCAGGGCCAGCTCATGGGCAAAATCTTCGCTCTTGTGGTCGATACAGGCGTCAAAGCCCAACTCATCCACCACGTAGCGGCACTTGTCTGCGCCACCGGCAATGCCCACCACGCGCAAGCCCTTGAGCTTGGCCACTTGGCCCACCACCGACCCCACTGCGCCAGACGCAGCCGCCACCACCAGGGTTTCCCCGGCCTTGGGCTGGCCGATATCCATCAAGCCCATATAGGCCGTCATGCCCGGCATACCCAGTACGCCCAAGGCCATCGACGGACTCGGCAACCCCTTGGGCAGCGGGATCAGGTTATGGCCTTCGCAAATGCAGTGGCTTTGCCAGCCGGTGGCGCCGACCACCAGGTCGCCCACTTCGAATTTCGGGTTGCGCGATTGCTCGACACGGCTGACAGCCCCACCGGTCATCACCTCGCCGATTTCCACGGGCGCGGCGTAGGACGGCGCGTCACTCATGCGTCCACGCATGTAAGGGTCCAGGGACAGGTACAGGGTCTTGAGCAACACCTGACCGTCTGCCAGGTCCGGCAGGCTCACACGTTCCAGGCGAAAGTTTTCCGGCGTGGGTGCGCCTTGAGGGCGTGAGACCAGAACGATGCGTTGGTTGAGCGTCATTTCTTGAGGCATCAGCGGGGCTCCTTTATCGGTGAGTGGTTTCAACGGTATAGGGTGCAGACCATCGGTGAAGGCCTGGGGTTCGATGTTTCGACCGGCCAAAAAAAATGCCAGGCGCGATGCCTGGCATTTGAGTCTAGCTAAAACCTGTATCAGAACGGCAGTTTCATGCCCGGTGGCAGTTGCATACCAGCGGTCACGCCGGACATTTTGTCCTGGCTGTTGGCTTCGATCTTGCGCACAGCGTCGTTGACGGCTGCGGCGAACAGCGCTTCGAGCATTTCCAGGTCATCTTCACCCACGCCTGGCAATACGCTTGGATCGATGCTGACACGCTTGATGTCGTGACGACCGGTCATCACCACGCTGACCATATCGCCACCGGCTTTACCGGTGACTTCGGCGTTGGCCAGCTCTTCCTGCATCTTGGCCATTTTTTCCTGCATCTGCTGCGCCTGCTTCATCAGGCCGGCCATGCCACCTTTCATCATGGGAATCACCTCAAAAGTACGTGGATCAATGAGTAGCCCGGTGTCATGACGCTTGGGGCACCGGGGCTTCGACAGGTTCAATAGTATCGTGGCGGACGACCGCACCGAACTGTTGCATCATTTGTTGGATAAGCGGATCTGCGTGGATCGAGTCCTCGGCCTCGCGCTGGCGGTTAAGGCGCCGACGGGTCGCTGCCTGGGCCGGGGTTTCCTGCTCGGGCTTGATCAGCTCGATGGCGATGGTCAGCGTGCGCCCATGGTACTGGTTGAGTGCGTCGTTGAGCCGGCGCTGCTGGGTGGCGTTGAACAAGGCGCTATGGGCCGGGTCCAGGTGCAGCAGCCAGTGGTCGCCTTCGATGGAAATCAGGGTGCAGTTGGCGGCGATACTGCCGGTCATGCCGGAGATCGGCAATTTCGGAAACAATTCCAGCCATTGCAGGGCCAGGCCGGTAGCCGGGGCCGCGGCAGGTTCTGCCTCGGGCTCGGGCGCAGGTTCCGCGGTGTGCTCACTGGCCAAATCATCCAGGTAGCTGTAGGCCGAATCCATGTCCGGCTCGATGTAGTCTTCATCCAGCGGCGGTTCGTCGTCCAGGTCAATGCCGGGAGTGGCCGCGTCGACCTGGGCGACCGTCGGTTCAGGAACGGGGGCCGATACCCACTCAGGGGCATCCGGCACCACGCTGTCCGGAGTCGGCGCAGGCATCGGCGTCAGCTCGGGTTGCTCGCCGGTGGTTTCCAGCACGGGCTCCACGGCGGGCTGTTGCTCGGGCTCTACTTGCGCTTCGACCGGGTCATTCCAAGGCAAGTCGACCACGGGCTCGGGCTCGATGACCGGCTCGGGCTCGACCACCGGTGCGACGGCAACCGGCGCAGGTTCGGGCTCAGGTGCCGGCGCAACCGGCTCAGGCACAGCAACCGCAGGCGCAGTAACTACTGGCGCGACAACGGCCGCGCCAGCCACTGGTTTGGCGGAATCAACTGTGGCCTGGCTGATCCCCACTGGCTTTAGCGGCTGTCTCGGTGCGTCTGCCGAATCTGCCGGCCGGAATGCCAGCATGCGCAGCAGCACCATTTCAAAGCCACCCCGAGGGTCGGGTGCCAGGGGCAGGTCGCGGCGACCGATGAGGCCCATCTGGTAGTAGAACTGTACGTCTTCGGCCGGCAAGGCCTGGGCCAGGGCCAATACGCGATCTCGGTCGCCATGGCCGTTGTCCACGCCTTCCGGCAGGGCCTGGGCGATGGCGACGCGATGCAATACGTTGAGGATTTCCGAAAGCACGCCATTCCAGTCCGGGCCTTGCTCCGACAGGTGGCGCACCGCTTCGAGCAACGCCTTGGCGTCTCCTTCGATCAGCGCGTGCAGCACGTCGAACACCTGGCCGTGGTCCAGGGTACCGAGCATGGCGCGCACGTCGGCGGCCATGACCTTGCCTTCACCAAACGCGATGGCCTGGTCGGTGAGGCTCATGGCATCGCGCATCGAACCGTCGGCGGCGCGGCCCAGCAACCACAGCGCGTCGTCTTCGAACGGTACGTTCTCGACGCCCAGCACATGGGTCAAATGCTCGACCACACGCTCGGGGGTCATGTTTTTCAGGGAGAACTGCAGGCACCGCGACAAAATCGTTGCCGGAAGTTTCTGCGGGTCGGTGGTGGCCAGGATGAACTTGACGTAGGGCGGCGGCTCTTCCAGGGTTTTCAACAAGGCGTTGAAGGAGTGGCTGGACAGCATGTGCACTTCGTCGATCAGGTAGACCTTGAAGCGGCCACGGCTCGGCGCGTACTGCACGTTGTCCAGCAGCTCGCGGGTGTCTTCGACCTTGGTTCGGCTCGCGGCATCGATCTCGATCAGGTCGACGAAACGCCCCTCGTCGATCTCACGGCACACCGAACAGGTGCCACACGGCGTCGAGGTAATACCGGTCTCACAATTCAGGCACTTGGCGATGATGCGCGCAATCGTGGTCTTGCCCACCCCACGCGTACCGGTGAACAGGTAGGCGTGGTGCAGCCGTTGGCTGTCCAAGGCATTGATCAGAGCCTTGAGCACATGGGTCTGGCCGACCATTTCGCGGAACGAGCGCGGGCGCCATTTACGTGCAAGAACCTGATAACTCATCGAAAACCGTCGCAACTGGGAAGCAGAAGCCGGTAATGCTAGCGGAGCAAGGGGGAAATTGCATCCGGCACGCTCGTCTAATCTGACGAAGCTTGTTCGATTGGCCTCCCGGAGGGCACCTGCGGGCGTTTTGCTGGCAGCTTGGAGCGCCAATGCCCTTCCAGGCTGATAGCGGCGACACTTGCCAGCACGATCACCGCGCCCAGCATCACCTGCAGGGTGACGTGTTCGCCAAGCAGCGTGGCGGCCATCAGCATGGCAACCGGTGGAATCAGGTACATCGCCACCGACGCACGACTGACCTCGACGTGCTTCAACACGTAACCCCAGGCCAGATAGGCCAAGGCACTGGGAAAAATGCCCAGCACCAGCACGGCAAGATTCTCCACCATCGGTGCCTGCACGATGGCGACGGGCAGGCCCGGCAGGTTCACGCACAGCATCAGGGTGCCGGACCACACCATGTAGCACGCCATCGTCAACGGGCTGTAGCGATGGGCGTAATGTCGCTGAATGGCGAAGTACACACTCCATGAGCAGGCCGCCAACAAGATCAGCAAACCCCGTGGGTTGATATCGCCTATGCCCCGGTCGCCCCAGATCACCACCACTACGCCGGCCAACCCCAACAGCACGCAGCCCCAGCGCCAGGCGCTGACCTGCTCCTTCAAGCACAAAAACGCAATCAACACACTGAACAACGGCGCCGACTGTGCCAACACACTCGACGCAGCCGCCGTCACCCATTGCTGCCCGTAATTGAGACTGGTGTGGTGCAGGAACACCCCGAAAAAGCCCAGCACCAACAACCACGGCAGGTCGCGCAATGGTGGCCGTCCAATTCCCACCACCGAGGCCACGCCGCCCATGAATACCGACGCGATCAAAAACCGCAGCAGCGCCAATTGGCCGGGGCTGTAACTGTGCAGCCCCATGTGCACGCCGATGGGGGAATACGCCCAACAGAGGATGACGCTGGCAATGACTAGCGTAAGCTTCAGAGGTGACGGAGTATTCATCGACAGCATCCACGCAAAAGGAATGCTGCCAGTCTTGGCCCAGGCAAGGCATAGGACAATTAAGCGTTTCTGACTTCTGAAATCATTGGAACTGAGCAATGGAACTGGCCCAACTGAAAATGGTGCGAGCCGTGGCGCAAACCGGCAGCGTGGCCCAGGCTGCGCTGCAATTGCACTGCGTGCCGTCCAATATCACCACGCGCATCAAGCAGCTGGAAAGCGAGTTGGGCACACCGCTGTTTATCCGTGCTGGCCGAGGGCTGGCGATCAGCGCCGCGGGAGAGATCTTCCTGGATTACTGCGAACGTATCCTGGCCTTGGTGGATGAATCCAAACGCGCCGTGGATGCCAGCGCCATTCCCCGTGGCACCTTGCGCATCGGTGCGGTGGAATCCAGCGCCAGCGGGCGCTTGCCGCCGCTACTGGCGGAATACCACCGGCGTTATCCCGATGTCAGCCTGGAACTGGTCACCGGTGCCTGGGCGCAACTGCTGGACGACCTGCAGCACCACCGCCTGGATGTGGCGCTGGTGGCTGCCGGCGGCAAACGCACGAAGCTGGAACAGAGCGTGGTCTACAGCGAGCGCCTGGTGCTGATCGCCAGCGCGTGCAGCGCACCTATCAACAGTGCCGAGGACCTGGCCGGCCGAACCCTGCTGGTGTGGCCGCCGGGCTGCCCTTATCGCGCCGCCCTGGAAAACTGGCTCAAGCCCCATGACATCAAGCCAGCAATCGCCAGCTACGCCAGTTGGGGCACGATCATCGGATGCGTGAGCGCGGGGATTGGCGTGGCGTTGGCGCCCGAGGGGATCCTGGCGCGCTATGAACAGGCCAATCAGCTGGCATCGTATCGCTTTGAAGCACTGGCGCCCGTGGACAACCTGTTGTTCTGGCACACGGACACCCAGCGGCACCTGGCGCGAGATGCGTTTGCCGGGCTACTGCGCGAGACCTTTGGCTGACACAGTCCTAAATGTGCGACGAAAATCGCCCTGATACCAAGTAGGAGCGAGCTTGCTCGCGAAAAACTCACAAGCGCCGCGTTTATTCAGGAGGCACGCGTTATCGTTGACGTTTTTCGCGAGCAAGCTCGCTCCTACAATTCAGGGCTTCGGCGCAGCCAACCGTGCGTACTGGCCCTGGCTGATCCAGCCCGTGAACGAACGGTCGTCAGCGTTGATGAACTCCACCTGCGCCCAACCGTCCTTGAACGCCAGTACGCCCACCACGTCATGCTTGACGATGTAGGGCCGCTTTGCCGCTTTGGCGCCCGGCGTTTTCAGCAAGTAAGCCTTGTCGGCAGACACCGTCACCAAGCCTATCCATTGTTTGCTGGCCGTCTGGCTCAGCTCCAGGCCGGTGGCGATTTCCGGCATCAGCACATTGATGCAGCCGGGGTGTTGACGGCCCTGCGCCACGGTCAGGGTCACCCCGTCGGACGCCGCTGCCACACTGCCTGGGTAGGCAGCGTCCAGCCAGGTGGTGAGCGCTTCGGGTTTGCCTTGCAAGTAGAACGTGCAACCACGGGCCACACCCTCGCCCATCGACTCCTGGTAGAAACCCTCCACCTGATGCCCCGGCGTCACCGCCAGCATCAGCCCTTCATATTTGCCTGAATGCAACGCCGCCGAGCCGGCCAACGCAGGCGCCACGGCGCACCACGACAACACTCCCATCGCCAGATAACGAATCATCTTATTTCTTCCCTTCAAAGGCTTCGTAGGCTTGTTTCATCAGGACGTCATAGTTGCCGTAATCATCGCCGTTATAGTTTCGGGCCATGGCGGTAAAATCCTTGTTTTTCATGGCACTCAATAATGCCGAGTTGTGGCTGCAAAGGCTGAGATAGGCTTTGAGTTGGTTACCGGCATTGATCTTTAATGACGCCACGAACTCAAACACCGTCTTGAATCCGCACGCAGCAAAATTGAACCCCATGATTTGAAACATGCCCCAGGAGGCCGACATCAAGGCGGCTTCCTGGTCCAGCGCAAAGGCAGTGGCCATGGTCTCCCAGGCCTTGACCTGATCCTTATTGTTCGTCTGCCATTGCGGGCCGGCTTTTTTCTTGTAGATATACGACAGCAACGGCTGCGACTGGTCGTAGATGTGCTTGGTGTACTTGCGAAAGTGGTGCCCTTCAAAAGCGATGATCGGCAACTTGGCGGGCCCGAACCCCACCTTCCCGCCCGACTCCACCGTGGCGAACGCCTTGACCACATTCACCGAAATGCCGTTGCCCAATTGCTTGGCGGCGTTCTGGAAATCCGTGTCGCTCAATGTCGTCCCGCCATCGCAGGTGGACTGCATCATCAACTGCCGGTTACGCCGCTCGGCCTCGATCACCGCACGCACGCGGTCCAGGTACACATTGACCGTGGCCTGTACCGCATCGACGTTGTTATTGCCGAAAATGTTGAGAAACGTCGGAATGCGCGTATTGGGAAAAGCCCGCACCGGTACCTTCAGCGCCTCTTCGATCAGACTGTTGAACGTCCGCCCGGTGGGGTCGATCACGCCATCGGGATGGGCGTACTTGAGATGGCGAAACTGATACTGGCTGATGCATTGCACCAACTGGCCGTCGCACTTGCCGTTTTCCAGCAAGGCAAACCCCATCTTGGGAATGATCAAATTGAATAAATACTGGATGCACTGAACATCGGCGGGCAAGTTGCGGGCTTTGCCGGGCGTCCCTACCGACGCGCTGATAAGACGAGGCAACCCTTGCAGGCTTTTCATGACAGACATCCTTGTGAGTGAAAGAAGTGATAGCACTTCAATATCAAATCCATGCCCTTGTCATATTCTGAAACAAGTGGCCGGCGCAAGCTAACAAGGCGGTCTGCGGATTGTCCAGAGGGCTTTATGAAAGTTGTGAAACAGCCGGATTAAATCCGTCAGTAACCGTGGGATTCACGGGTCTTTTGATACTTGTGGTAGTCGAGCCACTCGACCACATCGTAGGGCAGGTACAACTGCACCCTGGCCCGTGAAATCGCGATATACACCGCACAGAGTCGTTGATCGAACGCGTAAGCGTCCTGGAACTTCACATTGGTCAACAATTCCGGGGTGAGCAGTACCCGGTCGAACTCCATGCCGCCCGCATCCTGCGCCAGCATCAACAGGACGCGCTCGTCCGGATGGCCAATCAACCTGTTCAAACGCGTGACATCCGCCACGTTAAAGCCTTTTTCCAGCTCGGCCTCGACCCACAGAAACGCCTCATCGAACTGGCAGGCTTCGCGCACCTGCTGCCAATCGGCCATGTCGCTGAAAAACGCATGGGGGCCGAGGTCATTGAACTCATTGCTATAGAAATCGGGTTTGAACAACGCGATAACCGTGTCCATGAAATGCTTGAGCGACTGCTGGGCCTCTTTGCTCGCGAGGCCGAACGCACAGCGGGCGTGGCTCAACTGGATCGCCCACTGCATGGTGTCCCAATGGGAAGCGGTCAACACCACGCAACCTTGCGGGGGCACGAAACCCTGCGGATAAAACTCAATGCCGACATCGGCATCGCGCGCGCCCTCGAAAAGCGATTTGCTTTTTTCCGAGTGCAAGCTGATCAACGGGTTGACCAGGCGCTCGACATTGCGCCCGGAACGCACGGAGTAGCACACGTCGGTATGGCGAACCTCACGGGCACGCTTGACCACGCCGCCACTGGCCTGCTGATATTCATCCCCCAAAGTGATCAGCACCTGGCGCCCGCGCTCGATGATTTGCAACAGCGGCGCCGGGATGTCCTGGCTCTCATCGATGAGCACGTGGGTATAGCGCTCGGGCACCACGCAGCCTGCAAGGCTGGCGCGCTTGATCATCAACAAGGCTTCAAACCCGGTATGCCGGCCCCAGGCCGGGTTAGCCTCTAGGTAGCCCCATAACCGGCTGGCATATTCGAGCAGCGCCCTGGCATCGACGTCGGCGAGCGGTTGCTTGAAATGCGGCAAATGCTGGGCCGACAAGCTGTACTCCCAGGAGCGGCAGTAGGCCTCAAGCACCTTGAGGCACACCTCCACCACCGCTTGCCCTTCCAGGCGGCGGAAACCAAAGATATTCAGTTCTTGAGCGAGCGCCTGCTTGGTCGGCACCCTCACCGGCGTATTCAGCGGCTTTGGCCTCGGGCCATGCAATAGAGCATGGGCGAAGTCCTGGAAGGTATGCCCGGCCTTACGCTCCCGCGCTCCCACCATGCGCGCACGCAGGGTTTCGAGTTTTGCCGGGGTGCGTGCCAACAGTAAGGTCTTTTCCGGGCGCAGGTGCTCCAGCAAGGCCACCAGCAGGTGACTCTTGCCAATGCCTGCATAGCCTTGAACATGCAGGTCTTCGTTCAGGTTGGCGCGGAAGGTTCTGAGCAGCTTGTCTTGCTCGGCGCTCAACCAGCGCTCGCGATGCCTGGGCGTGATTACCTGCTGGCTGAACGGATCATTGGCCTTGAGGTGGCGGACTTTATACTCGACGTCCCATTTGCCACTGGGCAACAGATAGTCCCGAGCCTGTACTTCCTCCTCCAGCAGAAAGCGCAGCTTCAGGCTTTTGACCACATTGAGGCCGAAATACAGCTTCCTCTGATCGAACAGCCGCTGCGCTTCAGAGAGCAGGGACACACTGGCCGAATGGCTGGCATCGACTGCCCAGTCAACCAGTTTGGCCAACACTTTTTCAGCACCATTGGCGCTCAGCTCGCTTTCGGGCACCTGCGCCAGGTTCTGGATCACCAACACCGCCGCCAATTCGGGCTCACTCAGGGCTACAAGCGCATCGATACCCTCGCCGCCCAACAAACCCGCACAGGTGTGCTCGGTGATCGGCAAGAATACGGGGCTGGATAAGTCGAAATGTTCCGAGTGCATAGAGCCTCGTAGCCAGGGAAAGAGACGCTTGGGAGTATGCCACTAGACGCGAAATGACCGTCATGCACTGTGCAAGAAGCATCACAGATGACTGGCTGAAAATAACTTGAGTTTTAGAAGGGACTGCAGGAGGGAGCGTTATGGAGGCAACCCCACCAGCCACACCCCGGCACACAATGTTCCCGCTGTGGCTGCTGCCTTCCGGCTCTGACCAGGTTCACGGGTAATCGTTGCGGGGGGACCGATGGGGTCACCATAACGACGCTGCCTCTCGGCAAGCCGCGCCATTGTACCCATCTCATCGGAAGTTACAACCGTTGGTTCCGGATTAAAAAATGAGAAGGCTCAAGCACTTGCCATAACCCCATCGGCCCTGCCGCCCTCTTCCTGGATGACCAGGTGAATAAAGTGCAGCTTGGCAATCACCGCGGGCGGCAGCACGAAGGGGTAGAAATCCGGCTGGCCCATGGCGCGGGACAGTTCGTTGAGCATGCCGGCCAGTTCGATCCAGGCATTGACGAAGCAGAGGAATGCCGGGCCGCCAGGGTGTTGAGGGTCGTAGAGCGTGGTCAGGGGGAATGGCTGGTAATCCAGGTCCATCTCGCGGGCGCTCATACCAAAGCCCAGGGCCGTGTCCACGGCGTCCATCATGTGCAGGTAGTGAGCCCAGGTTTCGGCCCAGTCTTCCCAGGGGTGCATGGTGGCGTAGGCGCTCACGCAGGTGAGTTGCCAGTCCGGGCGCGGGCCGTTCTGGTAGTGCCGGTCGAGGGCCTCGGCATAACTGGCGCGTTCGTCGCCGAACAGGTTGCGAAAAGGTGTGAGCCAGTGACTGTTGGCGATCAGGCGATCCCAGTAGTAATGGCCGACTTCATGGCGAAAATGGCCAAGCAAGGTCCGGTATGGCTCGCGCATCTGTACACGGACTTTTTCGCGGTGGGCGTCGTCGGCTTCCTTGATGTCCAGGGTGATCAGCCCATTGGCGTGGCCGGTGGTGGGCGCGTTGCCTTCCAGGTCGATACCGATGAAGTCGAAGGCCAGGCCAGCCTCTTCGTCAACGCTTTTGGGCACCACTTGCAGGCCTAGACTGATCAGTTGCGCCACCAAGCGGCGCTTGGCGGTTTCAACCTTGCGCCAGCGTTCGGGGTTTTCCGGAACCGAGAGATCAGGAATGGTGCGGTTCAGGCTACAGGCCACGCACAACGGCGCGGTGCTGTGGGCAGGAATCAGCCAGTTGCAGGCGGCGGGTGAATCGAGGTTTGCACAGCGCCGGAATGCGCCGGCATCGAGATTATCGTCCGCCAGCCAAGTACCGACCGCCGGCCCAGGTTGCAAGGACGACAGGCGGCTTTGCTGCGGCTGGTAACCCAATGCCGCCTGGCAGGCCAGGCACTGGCTGTTGCGAAAAAACAGCGACTGGCCACACCGGCATTGCCACACCTTGCTGTTGCGCGAGGTTTCGGCCATGAACGGAGCGGCGATGCGCGTGCTGAGTTGCTCGAAGTAGCGGAACATGGCGATCTCTCCCTGGGTGACAGAGACTAGATCATTTCTCGCTCGGGATCGTTCAACTGCTCCCTGTAGGAGCGAGCTTGCTCGCGAAGATCATCAACGATAACGCGGGCTGCCTGGTTCACAGCGGCGTCCTCCGGTTCTTCGCGAGCAAGCTCGCTCCTACAGTGTTGAGAGATCGTTCCCACGCTCCGCGTGGGAATGCCGCCTTGGACGCTCTGCGTCTGCGCGAAGGCCGTGACGCGGAGTGTCACAGGATGCGTTCCCACGCGGAGCGTGGGGACGATCAATCAGACGGTGATGTTGTGCTTGGCCAGGAAGGCGACGAAGGCCTCTTCGTCCAGTACTTTCAGGCCCAGCTCATTGGCCTTGGCCAGTTTCGAGCCAGCGCCCGGTCCCGCCACCACACAGTGGGTTTTCGCCGAAACGGAACCGGCCACCTTGGCCCCCAGGCTTTCGAGCTTGTCCTTGGCCACATCGCGGCTCATCAGCTCCAGGGAGCCCGTGAGTACCCAGGTGTGCCCGGCTTCGGGCAAGCCTTCAACGACCTTTTTCTCGCTCTGCCAATGCATACCAAAGTCCTTGAGCTGCTGCTCGATGGCCAAGGCATGGCTGGCGTTGTCGGCATTATCGAAAAAGTCCCGCACAGCCTTGGCTTGCTTCTCGGGCAGCGCCTGGCGCATATCGAGCCAGTCAGCCTTGATGACGCCTTCCAGCGAACCGAACTTGTCCGCGAGTTTCTGCGCAGCACCTGGCCCCACCGACGGCACGTGCAGCTTGTCGAGCAAACCGCCCAAGGTGGTGCTGGCGGCGAATTCCGCGCTGAGTTCGCCTTCCTCCTGCAATTGCAGGCCGCATTCGTCCGGTGACAATAGCGCGCCAATCACCTGCTGATTGTGCCCGTCTTCAAAGAAGCTATGGATCTCATGGGCCACTTCCAGACCTACATCCGGCAAGTACGTCAGCACCTCTGGCAACGCCTTTTGAACGCGCTCCAGGGACGCCAGCGAGCGCGCCAGGACCTTGGCCGTCTCCTCGCCCACATCGGGAATGCCCAAGGCGTAGATAAAGCGTGCCAGGGTCGGGGTTTTGCTGTTTTCGATGGCACTGATCAGCTTCTTGCTGGAGATATCGGCAAAGCCTTCCAGGTCGATGATCTGTTCATATTTGAGTTTGTAGAGATCGGCCGGCGAACCAATGAGCTGTTCATCCACCAGTTGCTCGATGGTCTTGTCGCCCAGGCCGTCGATGTCCATGGCCCGGCGCGAGACGAAATGAATGATTGCCTGCTTGAGTTGCGCACCGCAGGCCAGGCGCCCGACGCAACGGTACACCGCGCCTTCGCTGACGGTTTCCTTGCCCTTGCTACGCTTGACCAGTTGCGTGCGCTCCACATGGGAACCGCACACCGGGCAATTTTGCGGGATCTGCACGGCGCGGGCGTTTTCCGGGCGGCGCTCGGTGACCACCGAGACCACCTGCGGAATCACATCACCGGCGCGGCGGATGATCACGGTGTCGCCAATCATCAGCCCCAGGCGTGCCACTTCGTCCATGTTATGCAGGGTGGCATTGGACACGGTCACGCCGGCCACCTTGACCGGCTTGAGGCGCGCCACCGGCGTGACCGCACCGGTACGACCGACCTGGAACTCCACGTCGAGCAGCTCGGTGAGTTCTTCCATGGCCGGGAATTTGTGCGCGATCGCCCAGCGCGGCTCGCGGGCACGGAAGCCCAGTTCACGCTGGTAGGCAATGCTGTTGACCTTGAACACCACGCCGTCGATTTCATAGCCCAGCGCATTGCGGCGCTCGCCGATGTCGCGGTAGTAGTCCAGACATTCCTGGATACCCTTGGCCAGCTTCAATTCGTGGCTGATCGGCATACCCCACTTCTGCAACTGCTTGAGGTTGCCGATATGGGTGTCGCTGATATCCGCGGTCACCTGGCCGATGCCATAGCAGCAGAATTCCAGCGGGCGACTGGCGGTGATCTTCGAATCCAGTTGGCGCAGGCTGCCCGCCGCGGCGTTGCGCGGGTTGGCGAAGGTCTTGCCGCCCACTTCCAGTTGCGAGGCGTTCAACCGCTCGAAACCGGCCTTGGACATGAACACTTCACCGCGCACTTCCAGGGTGGCTGGCCAGCCCGTGCCGTGCAGTTTCAGGGGGATATTGCGCACGGTGCGCACATTGACGCTGATGTCCTCGCCGGTGGTGCCGTCGCCCCGGGTGGCACCGCGCACCAGCTCGCCATCCTGGTACAGCAGGCTGACCGCCAGGCCATCCAGCTTCGGCTCGCAGCTGTATTCCACCGCCGCGCCAGCGCCAAATAGATCGCCCACCGGCAGATCAAGGCCCTCGGTGACCCGGCGATCAAACTCCAGCATGGTGGTTTCATCGAAGGCGTTGCCCAGGCTGAGCATCGGGATCTCGTGCTTGACCTGGGTGAACGCCGACAATGCCGCACTGCCGACCCGCTGCGTCGGTGAGTCACGCGTCACCAGTTCCGGGTGCTCGGCCTCCAGGGCCTTGAGCTCGTGGAACAGGCGGTCGTATTCGGCGTCCGGAATGCTCGGCTCGTCGAGGACGTGGTAGCGATAGTTGTGCTGATCCAGCTCAGCGCGCAGTTCGAGGATGCGGGTTTGGGCGGCGGTCATGGGTGTTCTCTCATAAAGCAAAAGAGCAGCCGAAGCTGCTCAATATGTTAGTGCACGGATTCTACAGACAACGCTTAAGATCGATCCTCAGCGTTTCTGTGTCAGGGCGCGACGCTCGAACTCGACGATGCGCTGACGGTAGTGTTCGATGGTCTGGGCGGTGAGCACGCTGCGCTGGTCGTCCTTGAGCTCGCCGTTGAGCTCCTGGGACAGCTTGCGGGCAGCGGCCACCATCACGTCGAACGCTTGTTTCGGGTGACGCGGGCCTGGCAGGCCAAGGAAGAAACTCACCGCCGGGGTGCTGAACAGGTCAATATCGTCCAGATCGAACGTGCCCGGCTTGACCGCGTTGGCCATGGAGAACAGCACTTCGCCGTTACCGGCCATGCTTTCGTGACGATGGAAGATATCCATCTCGCCAAAACGCAGGCCGCTTTCGAGGATGTTCTGCAACAGCGCAGGGCCCTTGAAGCCACCGGCATCGCGGCAGATCACGCTGATGACCAGGACTTCTTCGGCAGCCGGCTGATCGTTGACCGATTGGCGAGCCGCACTCTTGGCGGACGTCTCGTCCGGGAAATCGTCATCGCGGCTGCTGAAACTCGGGCCATCATCGACGTCGAGGTTCAGGTCGCCCTGGTGCGGCTCGGCAACCGCCGCGCTACCGCGCTTGCCACGCTTGGACGACGGCTCGCGGGCTTCACGCAGCGGGGCGCTCATCGACGGCAGGTCGTGCTCGTCCAGTTGCGGCTCTTTATGGGTATCCAGCACACGGGGCGGCCCCAGCAGCTCGGCGGCGCCATCGTCATCAGGCAAGTTGGACAGGTTTCGGTCCAGCCGGAACTTGAGCTTGCCCTTGCCACCGCGCATGCGGCGCCAGCCATCAAAAAGAATACCGGCAATGACAATAATGCCGATGACGATCAGCCACTCGCGCAGACCGATTTCCATGTAATCCCGTGCCTCTAATAAAAAATGCTGAAAAATAAGGGGTTTAGCACCGTGCAAACCGCTTTAAAACGTGGCGCCAACTCTATGTTCTGACTGACGTTTTGCCCACGCACACGAAAAATTGACATTAAACTAGCACGACCAAAGATAACTTTACACCGTCTGTCAAAATGCCTTGAACAAATATGTCCATTTGCCACTTTCCCCAGACCGGTAAATCGCCCTACAGCGTGCTGTAAATTCTCTCTCCCGGCGTGGCTCAGGATTCCACCATCGCCATCGCCTCTTCCACATCCACCGCTACCAATCGCGAACATCCAGGCTCATGCATCGTCACCCCCATCAACTGGTCGGCCATTTCCATGGCGATCTTGTTGTGGGTGATATAGATGAACTGCACGGTCTGGGACATCTCTTTGACCAACCGAGCGTAGCGTCCAACGTTAGCGTCATCCAGCGGCGCGTCAACTTCGTCGAGCATGCAGAACGGCGCCGGGTTCAACTTGAAGATGGCAAATACCAGGGCCAATGCGGTCAGGGCTTTTTCGCCGCCAGACAATAAATGGATGGTGCTGTTCTTCTTGCCCGGAGGCCGCGCCATGATCGTTACCCCTGTATCGAGTAGATCTTCGCCCGTCAGTTCCAAGTAGGCGCTGCCACCACCGAAAACTTTTGGGAATAACGCCTGTAAACCGCCATTAATCTGATCAAAGGTATCTTTGAAGCGGTTGCGGGTTTCCTTGTCGATCTTGCGGATCACGTTTTCGAGGGTGTCCAGGGCTTCAACCAGATCGGCGTCCTGGGCATCCAGATAACGTTTACGCTCGGACTGCTGCTGGTACTCATCGATAGCGGCGAGGTTGATCGCGCCCAGGCGTTGAATACGTGCGGCAATCCGTTCAAGTTCTTCTTCGGCGTCTTTCTCGTTGGCCTGGGCGGTCAGGGTGTTGAGCACGCCGTGCAGGTCATAGCCGTCTTCCAGCAATTGGTCTTGCAAGGTCTTGCGGCGCACGGTGAGGGCTTGCCATTCCATACGCTGTTGTTCGAGCTGGCCGCGGATCAACTGCGATTGCTGCTCGGCCATGGTGCGACGCTTTTCGGCGTCGCGCAGTTCACGGTCGGCGTCTTCCAGGGCGATCTGGGCGGTCTTGAGTTCGACATCGACGGTCATGCGCTTGTCGAGCAATTCCTCAAGCTTGAGGCGCAGCTCTTCCAGCGGCGCCTCGCCCTCCTCCAGGTTGAGGCTCAGTTGCTCGCGCTTTTCGGTCAGGCGTTCGGACTGCATCTCCAGGCGCTCAAGGGCCTGGCGCGTGGAATCATGCTGGGCGCGCAACGAGCCCAGGCGTACGGCCAACTGATGGGCGTGGTCCTTGTGCTGCCGGGCTTCCTGGCGCACGCGGTCAAGGCGCTCGCGCAGGCTGTCGCGCTGGGCCAGCAGCAACTCGCGCTGTTCGGTGTCCAGGGCCATGCTGTCGAGGGCCTCCTGCAAGTGCAGGCGCGCTTCACCGATCTGTTCGTGTTCCAGGGCGCGCTGTTCGCCCATTTCGGCCACTTCTTCGTCAAGACGGGTGCGGCGCAGGGTCAATTGCTCCACCTTGGCTCTGCTCGCGGAAAGTTGGGCTTTCAACTCGCCTTGCTGGCGCGCTTCGTCCTGCAACAGCCGACGCAGGTGTTCGCGGCCGGTTTCCTGCTGGCGCTGGGTAGCGCGCAGGGTTTGCAGTTCGGTTTCCAGGCTTTCCAGTGTGGCTTCGCGTTCTTCACGCTCGGCGCTCAGGTTGACGATTTCCTGGCCACGGGCCAATACGCCACTTTCCGCCTCACTGGCGCGGCGCACGCGCAGGAAGTGGCGGCCGACCCAATAACCATCGCGGCTGATCAGGCTTTCACCGGCCGCCAATTGGCCGCGTTGGGCCAAGGCTTGCTCGAGGGTCTCCACGGGCCTGACCTGGCCCAGCCATGGCGACAGATCCATCGCCGCCTCGACCTTGTCCAGCAAGCTGCCCGGCACCCGTGCACCCTCAGGCGCCGGGCTGAGCAGGCGCAAATCGCCCTGGGCAAACCCGGCCAGGTCGAAACCCGCAAAATCATCCACCAGCACCGCTTGCAGATCGGCACCCAACACGGTTTCCACCGCCAGTTCCCAGCCGGCTTCGACTTTCAAGCCTTCAGCCAGGCGCGGGCGCTCGGCCAAATGCTGGTCGCGCAGCCATTCGGCGGTGCCGGTGCCTGGGTCGAGCGCGGCTTGCTGCAAGGCTTCCAACGAAGCCAACCGACCATTGAGCCGCTGCAAGTCGCCCTGGGCTTGCTGCTGCGCCTGGGTCGCGGTGTGCAATTGCTGACGCAGTTGCTCCAGGCGCTCCACTTGCTGTTCTTCGCTGGCCTCCAGCTCTTCCAGGGTCATTTCGCTTTCGGCCAGTTGTTCGCTCAGCGCCATGATCGCCGCGTCTTCCGGATCGGCAGCGAGCAATACGCGCTCCTCCTGCAACCGACGCTGGCGCTCGGCCAGGCGTTCCATGCTGGTTTCCAACTGCTGGATGCGCGACTGCTGCACCTCGGCCTGGCGGCGTGGCTCGGCGGATCGCAGGTTGAAGGCGTCCCACTGTTCCTGCCAGCCGTGCATGGTGGCTTCGGATTCTTCCAGGGCGGCGGCGGCTTCTTCGGCGGCGGCGCTGGTGATTTCCTGCTCGGGGGTGAGCATGTCCAGCTCTTCGCCCAGGGTCAGCAGCAAGGTACGGTCATGGCCCAGGTGCGATTCGGTTTCCAGGCGCGCGCGTTCAGCTTCCTTCAAGTCATCCTGCAACTGGCGCAAACGCTGCTGGCCGTGCTGGATACTCTGCTCGACCCGGGCAATGTCACCGCCCACCGAATAGAAGCGGCCTTGCACCAGATTGAAGCGCTCGGACAACTCATGGTGGCCGTCACGCAAGCGCTCAATGCTGGCGTCGGCATTACGCTGCTCGGCCACCAGCGCTTCAAAACTGACTTCCTGGGTGCCAATAATCGCTTCGCGCTGGCCCACCTGGTCATTCAATGCTTGCCAGCGCAGGGCCGACAATTGCGCCTTGAGCTGGCGCTCTTCACCCTTGTATTCCTGATACTTCTCGGCGGCCTGGGCCTGGCGGTGCAGGCGTTCGAGCTGGCGCTCCAGCTCTTCGCGCAGGTCGGTCAGCCGGGCGAGGTTTTCGTGGGTGCGGCGGATACGGTTTTCAGTCTCGCGGCGGCGCTCCTTGTATTTGGAGATGCCAGCCGCTTCTTCGATAAAGTTGCGCAGGTCTTCGGGCTTGGCTTCGATCAGCTTGGAGATCATGCCCTGCTCGATGATCGAGTAGCTGCGCGGGCCCAGGCCAGTGCCAAGGAAGATATCGGTGATATCGCGACGGCGACACTTGGTGCCGTTGAGGAAGTAACTGTTCTGGCTGTCGCGGGTGACTTTACGACGGATGGAAATTTCCGCGTAGGCTGCGTATTCGCCGATCAGGGTGCCGTCGGAATTATCGAATACCAGTTCGATACTGGCCTGGCTCACCGGCTTGCGGCTGGTGGAGCCGTTGAAGATGACGTCGGTCATCGACTCGCCGCGCAGGTTTTTCGCCGAGCTCTCGCCCATCACCCAGCGCACGGCGTCGATGATGTTCGACTTGCCGCAGCCATTGGGCCCCACCACCGCCGCCATGTTGCTGGGGAAGTTGACGGTGGTCGGGTCGACAAAGGATTTGAACCCCGCCAACTTGATGCACTTGAGCCGCACGCTTAGGCGTCCGCCAAGGCTGCGATGACCAGCGAACTGCTGCGCTGGCAATAGGCTGTGAGCACCAGGCGAATCTGCACCAGGTCACGGGCCAGTACTGCGGCGAGCAATTGCTCGAACAGCGCCAGGAACTCGCTCATGGACGCCTTGCGCTGATCCAGCGCCAGGTAATAGGCGCGGTTCATCGCCGGTTGCAGGTTTTCGACGGTTTCCTGCAAATACGGGTTGTTGGCGAAGGGGTACGCGGCGCGCATCACATTGAAGCTTTCTTCGACGAAGGCGCGGATGTCCTCGCGCTCCAGGCTCAGCTGCAGGCGTTGCTGGATCTGCAGGAACGGAGCCATGTCGGCCTGGGTCTGCCAGCCTTCGGCAACCGCATTGCCGAGCAGGATGTACATCTCGCCCATCAACGTACACAGGCTCTGCACCTTGTGCGCGGTGAGTTCGGTGACGTGGGCGCCACGGCGCGGCAGGATCGCAATCAGATGGCGGCGCTCAAGGATCAGCAAAGCTTCGCGCACGGAACCACGGCTGACGTTGAGCGCCAGCGTGACTTTCTGTTCCTGGATTCGCTCCCCAGGCATGAGATCGCCGCGAATGATACGTTCGGCGAGGTGGTGAGCAATTTGCTCGGCGAGACTGTCCGGCGCCTTGAACGTCATGTTTTCCCTTCGAAATCTGCTATCGGTACAAGCGCGGCAGTGTAGCGCATTGGCCCGCTGATGGCGCTACGCCCACCTTGGCGAATTTGGCACGAAATAAGCAACGTTGAAAGCCTGTAAGCCGCCAAAAACGCCGGTTCCAGAAGACTGGACCATAATTGAAAGTGTTGTGATCGTATTTTCTTGACCCTTAGGTCAGAAAACCATTGACCGAAAAGTCAGACATGACTAGATTCGGCGCAAAGCGGTTAACAACAATAATGAGTCTGCGAGGCCTTCCGTGATCCAGTTTTTACTTAACCAGGAACTCCGTAGCGAGCACGCCCTGGACCCCAACCTGACCGTGCTCAATTATCTGCGCGAGCATGTGGGCAAATCCGGTACCAAGGAAGGTTGCGCCAGCGGCGACTGTGGCGCGTGCACCGTGGTGGTCGGCGAGTTGCACACCGACGAGCAAGGCGTCGAGCAGATTCGTTATCGCAGCCTCAATTCCTGCCTGACGTTCGTGTCGTCACTGCACGGCAAACAACTGATCAGCGTCGAAGACCTCAAGCACCAGGGCCAACTGCACAGCGTGCAACAGGCCATGGTCGAGTGCCACGGTTCGCAGTGCGGCTTTTGTACCCCAGGTTTTGTGATGTCGCTGTTTGCCCTGCAAAAGAACAGCGATGCACCCGACAGCCAGAAAGCCCATGAAGCCCTGGCCGGCAACCTGTGTCGTTGCACCGGTTATCGCCCGATCCTCGCCGCCGCCGAACAGGCCTGCTGCAACAAACCCCAGGATCAATTCGACAGCCGCCAGGCTGAAACCATCGCCCGCCTCAAAGCCATCGCGCCGACGCAAACCGGTGAACTCAACAGCGGTGACAAGCGCTGCCTGGTGCCACTGACCGTCGCCGACCTGGCCGACCTCTATGACGCCTACCCGCAAGCCCGCCTGCTGGCCGGCGGCACTGACCTGGCGCTGGAGGTCACCCAGTTCCACCGCACCCTGCCGGTGATGATCTACGTCGGCAACATTGAAGCCATGAAGCGCATCGAGCAGTTCGACGACCGCCTGGAAATCGGCGCGGCCACCGCCCTCTCCGACTGCTACGCCGCGCTGCACCACGAATACCCGGACTTCGGCGAACTGCTGCAGCGCTTCGCCTCCCTGCAAATCCGCAACCAGGGCACCCTGGGCGGCAATATTGGCAACGCTTCGCCGATTGGTGATTCGCCGCCGCTGCTGATTGCCCTGGGCGCCCAGATCGTGCTGTGCAAAGGCAACACCCGCCGCACCCTGGCGCTGGAAGACTACTTCATCGACTACCGCGTCACCGCGCGCCAGGACAGCGAGTTCATCGAGACCATCATCGTGCCCAAGGGCCACACGCTGTTCCGGGCCTACAAGGTGTCCAAGCGCCTGGACGACGATATTTCCGCGGTGTGCGCAGCGTTCAACCTGAACATCGACAACGGTGTGATCAGCGCGGCTCGCGTTGCCTTCGGAGGCATGGCCGCCACACCAAAACGCGCAAAAAATTGCGAGGCCGCGTTGGTGGACGCCATCTGGAACTTGGCCACGGTCGAGAAAGCCTGCGCCGCCCTGGCACAGGACTTCACCCCACTCTCGGACTTCCGCGCCAGCAAGGAATATCGCCTGCTCAGCGCGCAAAACCTGCTGCGCAAATACTTCATCGAACTGCAAACGCCGCACATCGAGACTCGGGTGACCGCTTATGTCTAACCATCACGCCGTGGTAAAAACCCAGGCCGAACTTGCCGCACTCTTTGCCCAGGACCTCACCACCGGGGTAGGTCGCAGCGTCAAGCATGACAGCGCCGCCAAGCACGTCAGCGGTGAAGCGCAGTACATCGACGACCGCCTGGAATTTCCCAACCAGTTGCACCTGTATGCGCGCATGTCCGACCGCGCCCATGCCCGGATCATCAGCATCGACACCGCGCCCTGCTACGCCTTCGACGGCGTACGCATTGCCATCACCCATGAAGACGTACCGGGACTGAAAGACATTGGCCCGTTGATGCCCGGCGACCCGCTGCTGGCCATCGACACCGTGCAGTTCGTCGGCCAGGTGGTACTGGCCGTGGCCGCCCGCGACCTGGAGACCGCACGCAAGGCGGCGATGGCGGCGGTGATCGAATATGAAGACCTGGAACCGGTACTGGATGTGGTCGAGGCGTTTCGCAACAAGCACTTCGTGCTCGACAGCCACACCCACCAGCGCGGCGATTCGGCCACTGCGCTGGCAAGCGCCAAGCACCGTATCCAGGGCACCTTGCATATCGGTGGCCAGGAACACTTTTATCTGGAAACCCAGATCTCTTCGGTGATGCCCACCGAAGACGGCGGCATGATCGTCTACTGTTCCACGCAAAACCCCACCGAAGTGCAGAAGCTGGTGGCCGAAGTGCTGGATGTGTCGATGAACAAGATCGTGGTCGACATGCGCCGCATGGGCGGTGGCTTTGGCGGCAAGGAAACCCAGGCCGCCAGCCCGGCATGCCTGTGCGCCGTGGTGGCACGCCTCACTGGCCAGCCGACCAAGATGCGCCTGCCACGGGTCGAAGACATGCTGATGACCGGCAAGCGCCACCCCTTCTATATCGAATACGACGTGGGGTTTGACGACAACGGCCGACTGCACGGCATCAACCTGGAGCTGGCGGGTAACTGCGGTTGTTCGCCGGACCTGTCCAACTCGATTGTCGACCGCGCCATGTTCCACGCCGACAACTCATATTACCTGGGCGACGCCACGGTCAATGGCCATCGCTGCAAGACCAACACGGCCTCCAACACGGCCTATCGCGGCTTCGGCGGCCCCCAAGGCATGGTCGCCATCGAAGAGGTAATGGACGCCATCGCGCGCCATCTGGGCCAAGACCCGCTGGCGGTGCGCAAGGCCAACTACTACGGCAAGACCGAGCGCAACGTCACCCACTACTACCAGACCGTCGAGCACAACATGCTCGAAGAAATGACCGCCGAACTGGAAGCCAGCAGCCAATATGCCGAGCGCCGCGAAGCAATCCGCCTGTACAACGCCCACAGCCCGATCCTGAAAAAAGGCCTGGCGCTGACCCCGGTGAAATTCGGTATTTCGTTCACCGCCAGCTTCCTCAACCAGGCCGGCGCGCTGATCCATATCTACACTGATGGCAGCATCCACCTGAACCACGGCGGCACCGAGATGGGCCAGGGCTTGAATACCAAGGTCGCGCAAGTCGTGGCCGAGGTATTCCAGGTAGAAATCGACCGCGTCCAGATCACCGCCACCAACACCGACAAGGTACCCAACACCTCGCCCACCGCTGCCTCCAGCGGCGCCGACCTGAACGGCAAGGCCGCGCAGAATGCGGCCGAAACCATCAAGCAGCGCCTGGTGGAGTTTGCGGCGCGCAAGTATGACGTAAGCGAGGCGGACGTGGAGTTTCGCAACGGCCATGTGCGCGTGCGCGAGCAGATCCTGAGCTTCGAGGCGTTGATCCAGCAGGCGTATTTCGCCCAGGTATCGCTCTCCAGCACAGGTTTCTATAAAACCCCGAAAATTTTCTACGACCGCAGCCAGTCACGCGGGAGACCGTTCTACTACTACGCCTTCGGGGCGGCTTGCTGCGAAGTGATCGTCGACACTCTGACCGGTGAATACAAGATGCTACGCACCGACATCCTGCATGACGTCGGCGCTTCGCTGAACCCGGCCATCGACATCGGCCAGGTGGAAGGCGGCTTCATCCAGGGCATGGGCTGGCTGACCATGGAAGAGCTGGTGTGGAACAACAAGGGCAAGCTGATGACCAACGGCCCGGCCAGCTACAAGATCCCGGCCGTGGCCGACATGCCGCTGGACCTGCGGGTGAAGCTGGTAGAGAACCGCAAGAACCCGGAGGACACGGTGTTCCATTCCAAGGCCGTGGGCGAGCCGCCGTTCATGCTCGGGATTGCTTCGTGGTGTGCGATCAAGGATGCGGTAGCGAGCTTGGCTGACTATCGCCAGCAGCCCAGGATCGATGCGCCGGCCACGCCCGAGCGGGTGTTGTGGGGGTGTGAACAGATGCGGCAGTTGCGGGCGCTAAAGGCTGTTGATCGTTCCCACGCTCCGCGTGGGAATGCCGCCCTGGACGCTGTGCGTCCGCTCTAGTGACGCTGAGCGTCACGGTATGCATTCCCACGCGGAGCGTGGGAACGATCTGACTGGAGGTAGACATGGACAACTGGATCAGCGCCCTCGCCACCCTGCAAAACCAGGGCGAACCCTACGTGCTCGTCACCATCATCGAAGAACTCGGCTCAACCCCGCGCAACGCCGGTTCCAAAATGGTCATCAGCGCCGCGCACACCTTCGACACCATCGGCGGCGGGCACCTGGAATACAAGGCGATGCAGATCGCCCGGGACATGCTGGTGCGCGGCCAGCAGAACACCCATCTGGAGCGCTTCAGCCTCGGCGCCAGCCTGGGCCAGTGCTGCGGCGGCGTGACCGTGCTGCTGTTCGAACCCATGGGCCAGGCGCAAGCGCACATCGCCGTGTTTGGCGCCGGCCACGTCGGCCGTGCGTTGGTACCATTGCTGGCGAGTCTGCCCTGCCGGGTGCGCTGGATCGATTCCCGCGAGCAGGAATTCCCGCAGCACATCCCCGAAGGCGTGCGTAAAATTGTCAGCGAAGAGCCGGTCGACGAAATTGCCGACCTGCCTGCAGGCAGCTACTGCATCGTCATGACCCACAACCACGCGCTGGACCTGGAACTGACCGCCGCCCTGCTCAAGCGCAACGACTTCGCCTACTTCGGCCTGATCGGCTCGAAAACCAAGCGGGTCAAATTCGAACACCGCCTGCGTGATCGCGGCTTTGACGCCGCGCAGTTGCAACGCATGCGTTGCCCCATGGGCCTCCCCGAGGTCAAGGGCAAGCTTCCGGTGGAGATCGCCATCTCCATCGCCGGTGAAATCATCGCCACCTATAACGCCAATTTCGGCCAGCATCTTGCCGGCGCCGAACCTATTGCCAAACTGCTGCCGGCTTCGCGCCGCAGCCACGCTATCTGAATTGAGACGATCATGCCTTTGACTCGCAAAGCCTACCGTGCCGCCATCCTGCACAGCATCGCCGACCCTGCCATCGTGGGGATCGAAGCCTCTTATGAATATTTCGAGGACGGCCTGCTGGTGATCGACAACGGCCAGATCAGTGCCCTCGGGCACGCCAGCGACCTGCTGCCGAGCCTGCCCGCCGATATCGACATCACCCATTACCAGGACGCGCTGATCACCCCTGGCTTGATCGACACCCATATCCACCTGCCGCAGACCGGTATGGTCGGCGCCTATGGCGAGCAGTTGCTGGACTGGCTCAACACCTACACCTTCCCCTGTGAAAGCCAGTTTGCCGACAAGGCTCACGCCGAAGAAGTCGCCGATATCTTCATCAAGGAACTGCTGCGCAACGGCACCACCACAGCGCTGGTGTTCGGCAGCGTGCACCCGCAATCGGTGAATGCATTCTTTGAAGCGGCCGAGAAACTCGACCTGCGCATGATCGCCGGCAAGGTGATGATGGACCGCAACGCGCCGGACTACCTGACCGACACCGCCGAATCCGGCTACCAGGAAAGCAAGGCGCTGATCGAGCGCTGGCACGGCAAGGGGCGCCTGCATTACGCGGTGACGCCACGCTTCGCCCCTACGAGCACGCCGGAGCAACTGACGCTGGCCGGTCAGTTGCTGGGCGAATACCCAGACCTGTATATGCAGACCCACATCAGCGAGAACAAGCAGGAAATCGAGTGGGTCAATGAGCTGTTCCCGGAGCGCAACGGCTACCTGGATGTCTACGACCATTACAAGCTGCTCGGCGAGCGCTCAGTGTTTGCCCACGGCGTACACCTGTGCGACGACGAATGCGCACGGCTGGCAGAGACCGGTTCGGCGGTGGCGTTCTGCCCGACTTCGAACTTCTTCCTCGGTAGTGGGTTGTTCAACCTGCCGATGGCCGAGAAACACAACTTGAACGTGGGCCTGGGCACCGACGTGGGTGGCGGCACCAGCTTCTCGCTGCTGCAAACCCTCAACGAAGCGTACAAGGTCATGCAGCTGCAAGGTGCGCGCTTGAGCCCGTTCAAGTCGCTGTACCTGGCAACCCTGGGCGGCGCTCGAGCGCTGCGCCTGGAAGACAAGATCGGCACGTTGCAGCCGGGTACCGATGCAGACTTCCTGGTATTGGATTACAACGCCACGCCGCTGCTGAGCTATCGCCTGAAACAGGCCAATAACATTGCCGAGACGTTGTTTGTGCTGATGACGTTGGGGGATGACCGGACGGTGTTGCAAACCTATGCAGCCGGGCAACTGGTGCACCAGCGCTGATTCAAGCTACATACAACCAATGTGGGAGCTGGCTTGTGTGGGAGCTGGCTTGCCTGCGATAGCATCACCGCGGTGTAACTGATACACCGCGGCGCCTGCATCGCGGGCAAGCCCGGCTCCCACACAAGCTCGCTCCCACATTTGATTGGGTTTACAACTTTACAGACGAGCGCCCAGGTTTTTTAGTCTGTAAAAGATGCGAAAACACCGCATGCAAATCATCCGACGCACTCTCTTCATCGAGGTTGAGCTTGCTGTCGATGTGATCCATGTGATGCATCATCAAGTTCACCGCCAACGTCGCATCCCGGGCTTCGATCGCGTCGATCAACTGGGTGTGCTCATCGTAGGAACAGTGCGAGCGGTTGCCGCTTTCGTACTGGGCGATGATCAATGACGTCTGGGACACCAGGCTGCGCTGGAAGCTGATCAGCGGCGCGTTCTTCGCGGCTTCGGCCAGCTTCAAATGGAATTCGCCAGAGAGACGGATACCGGCGCCGCGATCACCGCGCGAGAAGCTGTCGCGCTCGTCGTTGACCATCTGGCGCAACTCGGCCAACTGCTCGGCCGTGGCGTGCTGCACCGCCAACTCCGTGATCGCCCGCTCCACCAGGCGCCGGGCCATGAACACCTGGCGTGCTTCTTCAACGCTTGGGCTGGCAACCACCGCACCGCGATTGGGCCGCAGCAGTACCACGCTTTCATGGGCCAGGCGCGACAGCGCGCGGCGAATGATGGTGCGGCTCACGCCGAAGATCTCGCCCAGTGCCTCTTCACTCAATTTGGTTCCGGGCGCCAGGCGTTGTTCAAGGATCGCCTCGAAGATATGCGCATAGACGATATCGTCCTGGGTTCCGCTGCGACCGGCCTTGCCGGCTCGCGGTTGTTTCTTGAGAGGTTGCAACTGTTCGTTCATGGGCACTCGGGTTTGAGAACGGCGAATTAACGGTAATACGGCAACAGCGTGTCGCTGGCAAGTATCACCTAAAAACAGCGCACATTGTACACAACCCACTGCGCCAACACACTGTACGGCTGTTTGCGGGCTCGGCTGTATTGCAATGACTCGTTACGTTTGAGTTTAGGCTTGAATCAGAGCCGCCAGCGGCAAATTCCCGGCAATAAGGAACACCTCTCCATGACCGACGCCACCCAAGCGCCCTTGCGCCCGCTGGCCGACACTTCTGCGTCGGCCGTCGTCGCCGGCTTTATCGCCATGATGACCGGCTACACCAGCTCCCTGGTGCTGATGTTCCAGGCCGGCCAGGCCGCCGGCTTGACCACGGCGCAGATTTCTTCGTGGATCTGGGCGATTTCCATCGGCATGGCGGTGTGCAGCATCGGCCTGTCCCTGCGCTATCGCACACCGATCACCATCGCCTGGTCCACCCCTGGCGCGGCGCTGCTGATCACCAGCCTGGGCGGCGTGAGCTATGGCGAGGCCATCGGTGCCTACATCACCTGCGCGGTACTGGTGACGCTCTGCGGGTTGACCGGCAGCTTTGAGAAACTGGTCAAGCGGATTCCGGCGTCACTGGCGGCGGCGTTGCTGGCGGGGATCCTGTTCAAGATCGGCAGCGAGATTTTCGTCGCCGCCCAGCATCGTACCGGGCTGGTGCTGGGGATGTTCTTCACCTACCTGATCATCAAGCGCCTGTCGCCGCGTTATGCCGTGCTGGCCGCCTTGCTCATCGGTACCGCCTTGTCAGGGCTGATGGGGCTGCTGGATTTCAGCGGTTTTCATCTGGAGGTGGCGACGCCTGTTTGGACGACGCCGCACTTCTCGCTGGCGGCGACCATCAGCATCGGCATTCCGCTGTTCGTGGTGGCCATGACCTCGCAGAACATGCCCGGCGTAGCCGTGCTGCGAGCCGACGGCTACACCGTGCCGGCGTCGCCGTTGATCACTACCACTGGCCTGGCGTCATTGGTGCTGGCACCGTTCGGCTCCCACGGCATCAACCTGGCGGCGATCAGCGCCGCGATCTGCACCGGGCCGCACGCCCATGAAGACCGCAACAAGCGCTACACCGCTGCGGTGTGGTGTGGGGTGTTCTATGGGATTGCCGGGGTATTCGGCGCCACGCTGGCAGCATTGTTCGCAGCCCTGCCCAAGGAACTGGTGCTGTCGATTGCGGCGTTGGCGTTGTTTGGCTCGATCATCAATGGCTTGAGCATCGCCATGAATGAGCCGAAGGAACGGGAAGCGGCGCTGATTACCTTTATGGTCACGGCGTCAGGCTTGACGTTGTTTTCCATCGGGTCGGCGTTCTGGGGGATTGTGGCGGGGGTGTTGACGCTGCTGATTCTGAATTGGCGCAAGGCATAAAAAAACGGCGACCCTCAGGTCGCCGTTTTTTTCAGTATCACTTAGCCGCGTTGATCGGCTTTTCCGGATACCACACGTCCAGCAACGGGCTGACTTCAGCCTTGGTCAGCTCGGAACGGGTTTTCAGCCAGGCTTCGACCGCAGCACGCTGCTCTTCGGAGACCGAGCCACGCTTTTGCAGGCAAACCAGACCGTAGTCATCGCCGCCGACATAGCCCAGGCCATTGGCTTCCATGGCTTCTTTGATGAATGCTTCGAGGAAAGCGTCGATAGCTTCTTCACTCAGGCCTTCGTTGAAGTCCAGGTTCAGTTCGAAACCCAGCTCTTGAAATTCATCAACGCACAGTTTTTTGCGCAGACGCTGGGAACGGTTAGTCGCCATTGGAACAATCCTCATAAGTATTAACGGGCGGCACTTTAGCAGTTTAAGGCGGCAATTGCCCGACTCTCTGGGACCGACGGGCAAATGCGCGCAAAAAAACCGCAATTAGCGGCTATCGTTCAGCTACAAGCAGCGCCAGCTTGGGGCATAATGCCGACACTTTCGTGACCAATGAGGGATTTTCTTCCGTACCCCTCGCCTTTTTCACCCTCCTCAGCAGTAGGGTTTTATTTCTTATGATCAAATCTTTGCGTTCAGTGTTACTTGCCAGTGTTGTCTTGCCCCTGGCCTTTTCCGTTTCCGCTGCTCCCGTCAATAACACCCTGCCACCCAGCGTTGCGCAGGCCTTGCAGAAGGCCAAGCTGCAAAATACCGCGCTGTCCCTGGTGATGCTGCCCCTGAACGGCCCTGGTACCCCTACGGTTTTCAACGCCGACGTCTCGGTGAACCCGGCTTCCACCATGAAGCTGGTCACCACTTATGCGGCCCTGGAAATGCTCGGCCCCAACCATCAGTGGAAGACCGAGTTCTACACCGATGGCACTCTCAGCGGCGGCGTATTGCGTGGCAACCTGTACCTCAAGGGCGGCGGCGACCCCAAGCTGAACATGGAAAAGCTCTGGCTGCTGATGCGCGACCTGCGCGCCAATGGCGTTCAGCAAGTCACCGGCGATCTGGTCCTGGACCGTAACTTCTTCAACCAGCCGCAATTACCCGAGTTCAACGACGACGGCAACGATGAGAACAAGCCGTTCCTGGTCAAGCCCGACGCTTTGCTGGTCAACCTCAAGGCCTTGCGCTTCGTGACCCGCAATGATTCGGGGCGGGTGATCGTATCGGTCGAGCCGCCGATTGCCAGCATTCGCATCGACAACCAGGTGAAAGTCACCAACGCCAAGCAGTGCACCGGTGACGTGCGCTACAGCCCGGTGACCGCCGCCGACGGCAGCGTGACCGTGACCGTCAGCGGCCAATTGGGTGATGGCTGCAGCTCGCAGACTTACCTGTCGCTGCTCGACCACGCCACCTACACCGCAGGCGCCGTGCGGGCGATCTGGAAAGAGTTGGGCGGTACCATCCAGGGCCGTGATATCCAGGCACCGGTGCCCAAGGATGCAAAAGTCCTGGCTCGCGCCTTCTCACCGGACCTGGCGGAGATCATCCGTGACATCAACAAATACAGTAACAACACCATGGCCCAGCAGTTGTTCCTGAGCCTGGGTGCACAGTTTCGCAACGATGCCGATGGCGACGATGCCAAGGCCGCGCAACGTGTCGTGCGCCAGTGGCTGGCCAAAAAAGGCATCACCGCGCCGCACCTGGTGATGGAAAACGGCTCCGGCCTGTCCCGCGCCGAACGGGTCAGCGCCCGAGAGATGGCGGCCATGCTGCAAGCGGCGTGGAAAAGCCCTTATGCAGCAGAGTACATCAGCTCGATGCCGATCGCCGGCACCGACGGCACCATGCGTAAACGCCTGAAAACCACAGCCCTGCGCGGCGAAGCCCATGTGAAGACCGGCACCTTGAACACCGTACGCGCCATTGCCGGTTACAGCCGCGACAACAATGGCAATACCTGGGCGGTGGTGGCTATTCTCAACGACTCCAAGCCTTGGGGGGCGTCATCGGTGTTGGATCAGGTGCTGCTGGACCTGTATCGCCAGCCGAAGGCCGTTGCGGCCGCGCCGGTCCTCTAAGCACCCCTCTGATCGTTCCCACGCTCTGCGTGGGAATGCTTTTTTGGACGCTCTGCGTCCGCGCTCAAGGCGTGACGCGGAGCGTCTTAGGAATGGATTCCCACGCGGAGCGTGGGAACGATCACTCAAGCATCAGGGCTTCCTCGACCCGATCCCTGCCCGCCTGCTTGGCCACATACACCGCCGAATCAGCGCGCAGCAGCAACCCATCGATGCCTTCGTCAACCCGCCAACTGGCCACGCCGAAGCTGGCGGTGACCACTCCCACCGGTTCCATCGCCGCATCGCGCAACGACTGCCACAACTGTATCGCCAGGCTGTAGGCCTGAGCGCCATCGGTGTTGGGGCACAGCACCACGAACTCTTCCCCGCCGATCCGGCAAAACACATCGGTGCGGCGCAAGCGTTGGCCGATACGCTTGCACAACTCCTGCAACACGCTGTCGCCCACGGCATGGCCGTGCTGATCGTTGATGCGCTTGAAGTGGTCGATATCGAGCATGATCAACGACAGCGCGCCAGATATACGGTTGAGCCGAAGCATTTCGCCCTTGAGACGATCCTGGAAATAGCGCCGGTTATAGATCCCTGTCAGGGAGTCGGTGATGGACAGCGCGCGCAGTTCTTCCTCGACCCGTTTGAGATCAGAAATATCCGATACATAACCGTGCCAAAGCGTACCGCCTCCCGGCAACTCTTCCGGCGTCGCTTCGCCGCGAATCCAGCGCAGGCCTCGCTGGGGTAATTGCACGCGGTACTCTTCTCGCCAATGGCTCATTTGCAACGCAGAAAGGCGTATCGACGCACGCACTCGCTCCAGATCCAAAGGGTGAATGCGCTCCAGCACCGTGTGCGCATCCTTCTGCAGCATGCCCAGCTCGATTTCATAGATATCGCGCATGCCTTCGCTGGCATAGATGAAACGCCCGTTGTCCTGGGGCTCCAGGGTGAACTGGAAGATGCCACCAGGCACATGGGCGCTGAGTTTTTTCAGCAGGCGGTCGCGGACGGCAAGGGCCTCATAGGCGCGCTTTTGCTCGGTGACATCCAGGTAAATCGCCAGGTGCCCGACCCATAGGCCATGGTCATCCAAGAGCACGGTCGGCAACATGTTGACCGTCAACTGGCTGCCATCCTTGCGCACCAGCGTCCACTCACGTCCTTCATGTTGACTGTCCGGGCTCTCCACCAGCATCGCCTGACTCGCTGGAATGCGCTTGCCCAGCGCCCTGCTCAACGCCTCGGCGCGGGCGTCGAGTTCCACGGCCACATGCAGACGGTCCAAGGTCATATGCCCAAGCACCTCCTCGGCCTTGAAGCCCAACATCTGTTCGGCACCGGCATTGAAGGTGTTGATCACACCGCGCAGGTCAGTGGCAATGATCGCCACTTGAGTCGCCGCATTCAACACGCTGCGCAGTTGCCCATGGGCGCCACGCAACTCCTGCTCACGGGCACGCAATTGAACGGTGCGTTGCTCCACCAGTTTCAGTGCGCGCTGGCGCTGGCTGACCAACATGTAAAGCAGCGCACTGAGCAAGGCGCTGAGCAACACGCCCATCGCCAGAATGGCGTGCATCGAAGAATGGTTGGCCCTGTCGAACACTTCGCTGGCGCTCAGGCTAAGAGCGTAGACATGATCGCCCAGGGAGAGGCGGCGTGCAGCCGTCAAGCCACTGCTGCCCAACGCGTTACTGGACGCATATAACACCCGTTGCTGAGTGTCGGAGGTGTCTACGATCTGCATCACCAGGTTGTCACGGTTGGGCCTGGGCAACCCCTCGGCCACCAGCTGGCGCATGCTGATCACCGCCATCACAAAACCATAAGGCTCGGCCCCCGCGACTTTGCTCACGGGCGCCACCAATAACACGCCTGCCGCATAAGCGGGCTCCACCCCCACCAATTGCATGGGCTGTGACACCGCCAACTGGCCGCTTTGTTGTGCACGCTCCAGCGCTGCACGGCGCAGGGGCTGCGCCAGCAAATCAAAGCCCAGCGGCGAGCCCAGCAAACTCTGCGTCTGGCTGTACAGCACCGGTACGTATTCATCGCGCTCGGCCGCTGGCGCCAATTCACCGGAGGTATTCAGTTCGCGGATACTGAAGGGAATGCCACGCTGGCGAGAAATGTCCTGTTCAAACAGGCTGCGCTGCGTGCGAAATATCCGTGGTGCCCAGGCATAAGCACGGGCATGCAACAACAGCGGTTTGGCGAAACCGTCGAACTCGTTGCGGGACACCTCGCCGGAATTGACGAAGAAACGCTGCAGGCTGCCCAGGCGTTGTTCCTGGTCTTCAAAACGTTCCTGGATGCGGCTGTAGCGCTCGTTGACCAGCAACTGGAACCGCTGGCGCACCTGTTGCTGATACAGGTCGGACGCCGCCCACGCGACGACCACCGTCAGCGCGCTACCAACCACTAACACCACCAATGCCACCAGCCAAGCCGATGCCTGCTCACTGATAAAACCAAGGATTTTCGGGCGAACGACTTGCATCGGCATAGGCAACACTCACAGCGCCAGTGTGCGGGGGTGTCACTTTGGCTAGGGCTTAAGTTATAGCCATCGGTCATGGGTTTGACCAGCGCAAAACCGTCAACGGGCTTATTGTGGCGAGGGAGCTTGCTCCCGCTCGGGTGCGAAGCGCCCGCAAGTTTCCGGGGGCCGCTGCGCAGCCCAGCGGGAGCAAGCTCCCTCGCCACAGAAGCTCGCTCCTACAGGGAAAAATCAGCGTGCTGTGATTTTCCAGGCGCGGTGGATCTTGGCATTGCGCGCAAAATCCGGGTCGATGGTCTTGTCGCTGATCTCCTCGACCGCATAGCGTTCGCTGAGGTTGTCTTCCAGCTGGAACTTGCGGAAGTTGTTGGAGAAGTACAGCACGCCACCCGGCGCCAGGCGCGCCATGGCCAGGTCGAGCAACTGCACATGGTCACGCTGCACGTCGAAGATGCCTTCCATGCGCTTGGAGTTGGAGAAGGTCGGCGGGTCGATGAAAATCATGTCGAATTCATCGCGGCTCGCTTCCAGCCACGCCATCACGTCACCCTGTTCCAGGCGGTTCTTGTCGGAGAAGCCGTTGAGGGAGAAATTGCGACGCGCCCAGTCCAGATAGGTCTTGGACAGGTCGACGCTGGTGGTGCTGCGCGCGCCGCCCTTGGCAGCATGCACACTGGCTGTGGCGGTGTAGCAATACAGATTGAGGAAGCGCTTGCCCGCCGCTTCCTTCTGGATGCGCATGCGCATCGGGCGATGGTCGAGGAACAGGCCGGTGTCCAGGTAATCGGTGAGGTTGACCAGCAACTTAACCCCGCCTTCACTGACCTCGGTGAACTTGCCTTGGGCACTCTGACGCTCGTATTGCTTGGTGCCGCTCTGACGCTCACGACGCTTGACCACCACACGGCTCTTGTCGACGTTCAGTGCCTGGGGAATTGCCGCCAAGGCATCGAACATGCGCGCCGAGGCTTTTTCCGGGTCGATGGATTTAGGCGCGGCGTATTCCTGTACGTGCACCCAATCGTGGTACAGGTCGATAGCCATGGAGTATTCAGGCATGTCGGCGTCATACACACGGTAGCAATCCACCCCTTCGCGCTTGGCCCATTTGCCCAACAGCTTGAGGTTCTTCTGCAGGCGGTTGGCGAACATCTGCCCGCCTTCGCTCAAGCGCGCCTGTTCCACCACGGGGGCCGGGGCGGGCTTGATCGGGTTGCCGTTCTTGTTGTACTGACGCTCTGCCGGCTCGCTCGGGGCCTGGTCGTAGGCCGCTTGCTCACGTTCGGCCTGGCGCTGTTCAGGAGTGCGGCGCTCACCCGTGACGAACTGATCCGGGTTGACCTTGATCAGCAGCAACTTGCACGGCAATGCGCCGTTCCAGAACGAATACTGTTTGTGGCTACGGATACCCATGCGCTTGCCCAGGTCCGGCGCGCCGGTAAACACCGCCGCTTCCCAGCCCATGCACGCCTGGCGCAGGCGCTCGCCGAGGTTCTGGTAGAGGTACAGCAGGCTGGCTTCATCACCCAGGCGCTCGCCGTAAGGTGGGTTGCAGATGACCAGGCCTTTCTGGTTCTGGTCCGGGCGCGGCTCGAAAGTACCGACTTCGCCTTGGTACACCTTGATCCAATGGCTCAGCCCGGCGCGCTCGATGTTATTGCGAGCAGGCTGGATCAAGCGTGGGTCGGCTTCATAGCCACGCACCCACAACGGCGGCTTGTTCATGCCGATAGCGGCACGCTCAGTGGCTTCTGCGTGCAGTTTTTTCCACAACGCCGGGACGTGGCCCAGCCAGGTGGTGAACCCCCACAGTTCACGATTGAGGTTGGGGGCCATGTCGGCGGCGATCATCGCGCCCTCGACCAGAAAGGTACCCACACCGCACATCGGGTCTGTCAGCGCGCCGCCTTCGGCCGCAATACGCGGCCAGCCGGCGCGGATCAGGATCGCCGCCGCCAGGTTTTCCTTCAGCGGTGCCGCGCCCTGCTGCAGGCGGTAGCCGCGCTGGTGCAGGCTGTGGCCGGAAAGGTCCAGGGACAGGATGGCTTCGCCACGGTCCAGGCGCAGGTGAATGCGCAGGTCAGGGTTAATCTTGTCGATGGACGGACGTTCGCCGGTCGGGGTGCGCAGTTTGTCGACGATCGCATCCTTGACCTTCAGCGCGCCGAAGTGGGTGTTGTCGATGCCCGAGCCGTGCCCGCTGAACTCCACCGCAAGGGTACCGTCGGGGACCATGTGGTCAGCCCATTCGATGTCCAGCACGCCGTGGTAAAGATCCTCGGCGTCCTTCATCGGGAAGCGTTTGAGCACCAGCAACACACGGTTGGCCAGGCGCGACCAGAGGCACAGGCGGTAGGCGGTTTCCATGTCGGCCATGCCGCGCACGGCCGAGGTGTGCTCGCGGGCTTCCTCAAGGCCAAGCCCGACGGCTTCCTCGATCAGCAGGCCTTCGAGGCCCTTGGGGCAGGTGAGGAAGAGTTCAAAACGGTCCGACATGGGGCATTCCAGGCTTTTCAGCAATAAGTGAACAGGCGACGCATCGCCGGTTCGGTTTTCAATCAAGCACTTTTCTCGAAGAGTGCTCGCGTGGCACGAATGTGCCGTTCCACCCCGTCTGACGGGCCCTTGAGCCTTTATTGGCGAGGCAGAAGAAGAATGTTGTGCAATAAAAAGAAATATTCCGACCCTTCGTCGAATAATAACCGACTGCAACAGGCGGTCATTCTCACCAAGGGATTAAACCTTTCCTCTGTGCAGGGCACATCATAGCTGGCTTTGCCCTATAAAAGGGGCGAATAACCATCCCAGCTTATGGCTATAGCATCGTTATCGTTACGTGCTTATGACAAAACGATCATTGAATACATGTGACCTATTGGTTAGAACTCAACACAGGTTGGCGCCGTAACGGTGCCGACACATCGGCTCGCCACGCCGGCAGCGAGCCCACCAACGGCAGAAAAACTCTGCCCGGCCTTGGACAAGGCCGAAGGATATCTAGACAGTCAACAAGTGAGGGAAACACCCTATGAGAAGACTTAAGCGTGATCCGTTGGAAAGAGCATTTTTACGCGGATATCAATATGGCGTTCATGGAAAATCCCGTGAGCTTTGCCCATTTACTCTACCGTCGGTACGCCAAGCCTGGATCAACGGCTGGCGAGAAGGACGCGGCGACAACTGGGACGGTATGACTGGCACTGCGGGCATCCACAGACTCAACGAACTTCACGCCGTCGGCTAATCAGGGGCACTTTATTCCGACACACATCTCTGAACGAGTAACGACTTAACCACGCGCGCCCCATCCGGGCGGCGGGCTTCGGCCCAGGGGCTCCTTTATGGAGCCCTTTTTATTGCCCCGCAGATTGTCAGCGCAAGGCAGCGATGGCATCCACCGACTGGCGAATCAACGCCGGCCCTTTATAGATAAAGCCGGAGTACAACTGCACCAGGCTGGCGCCAGCCGCGATCTTCTCGGCCGCGTGCTTGCCTTCGGTAATACCGCCCACCGCGATGATCGGCAAACGCCCGGCCAACTCGGCCGCCAGCACCTTGACGATATGGGTGCTCTTGTCACGCACTGGCGCGCCCGACAGGCCGCCCGCCTCGTCACCATGGGCCAGGCCTTCGACGCCCACGCGGCTGAGGGTGGTATTGGTTGCAATCACCGCGTCCATCCCTGAATCCACCAGGGCCTGGGCCACCAGTACGGTTTCTTCATCGCTCATGTCCGGCGCGATCTTGATGGCCAGGGGCACACGCTTGCCGTGACGCACGGCCAGGTCTTCCTGGCGCTGGCGCAAGGCTTCGAGCAGTTGCTTGAGGGAATCGCCAAATTGCAGGCTGCGCAGGCCCGGAGTGTTGGGCGAGCTGACGTTGACGGTGACATAGCTGGCGTGGGCGTAGACCTTGTCCAGGCATATCAGGTAGTCATCCACCGCACGTTCCACAGGGGTGTCAAAGTTCTTGCCGATGTTGATACCCAGGATGCCGGTGTATTTCGCCGCCTGAACCCGCGACAGCAGATGGTCGACGCCGAGGTTATTGAAGCCCATGCGATTAATGATCGCCTCCGCTTCCGGCAGGCGGAAAATGCGGGGCTTGGGGTTGCCCGGTTGCGGCCGTGGGGTCACGGTGCCGATTTCGACAAAGCCGAAACCCAACTGCGCAAACCCGTCGATGGCGGCGCCGTTCTTGTCCAGGCCGGCTGCCAGCCCGACCGGGTTGGGGAAGTCGAGCCCCATCACCGACACCGGCATTTTCGCCGGTGCCTTGCATACCAGGCCATTGAGCCCCAGGCGGCCACCAGCGCCGATCAGGTCCAGGGACAGATCGTGGGAGGTTTCCGGGGAAAGTTTGAACAACAGCTGGCGGGCCAGGTTATACATGGGCGGGCTAGACTCGGATGGCGGTAAAAGGTGGCGGTGATTATAGCCGCGGCGGTGGGTTGCATGCGAGGCATGACACTCGATCTCATTGACGCTGCGCCATCAAGGCCTCATAGCGCACCCAGATCCTCTCGGCGTAGCGCAGGCGTAATGCCTCACGCTGAGGGCCGGGGCCGGGCCCAACGTTGTAAGCGCCCACTGCCGTCCAGTTGTAGCCAAAACGCTGTATAAAATCGGCAAGAATCGAGGCGCCTACTTCCACCGACAGGCAAGGTTCGTTCAACAACCGCTCTTCGGTAATACCCTGCTTGAGCAAACGAGGCAGGTGAATACTGTTTATCTGCATCAAGCCAATATCCCGTGTGCCGTTTCGGTTGCTGTAGTTCATTGCTTGCGCACGGTAACCCGACTCGACTGAGGCGATAGCCTGCAGTAACTCTGGCTCGAGATCGTAGCGGCTGGCCGCCTCTTCCCAGCAATAGGCCCATGCCGGGTTACAGCCCATCAGCACACTGAACAACAGGCCTCTGCCCCCGACCCTAACCTTTAACATTACTGGCCTGACCACAGACGGCGCACAGGTGCAGGACAGCCCTCGGTTGATCACCCACCCGTACCGGGCATGTAAAGCGATAGCCCTTGCCATAAATAGTCTTGATAAAGCCTTTGTCGGCCCTCAAGTGCTTGCGCAGGGAATAAATACAACGCGTAAGTGACTCATCGGCTACCTCGCCCCGAGGCCAGGCCAGTTCCAGCAAGCGGTCCTTGGTCATCAGTGCGCCACCGGAGGCCAGCAGCAACCTCAGCACCTGCCCCTCCTTGGGAGGCAGCTGTATATCCGCATCCGCGCCTATCAACCGACCATCGCCGTGCAAGGTCCAGCGAGCGAAGACCAGGGATGCCGCCGCTTCTTGCGTCACGACGGCCATACGCACCTCTGTATCGACTACTGACATTCAAATCCTTACTGTGTGAACCGGCTCACCTGCCATTGGCACGACTATAAAAACCGCCCCGCAGACTCGCGTTAGGAAAAAACCCATTCAATGGTTTTTTTTGGGCCGCTGCCGGTCAGACAAATCGCTTGCCCCCTTATCGCGACAGCCATTCCTGAAAGGTCTCCTGCAACTCGACCCCTAGCCGGTCCTCCAACTGCACCAACTCACCTAACGCCATCAATTGTCCATTGACCCGCACCTCCACACATCGTGTGACGCCTGGGTCCAAGGGCAGCACTTTTCCCGGCGCGAACGCGGCCAAACGCTTGCGGCTGATCAATCGCTCCTGCAGCAGTATTTCCAGGTGCATGGACAAATGCCTTTTCAGGGGGAAAACTCGCGCTCCGTCCGTAGGAACGCACGTTGCACACGCTCATATTGCGCGGCGGTCAACTGAGGTGGCCCGACCTGCGGGTCGCCACCACCGGCATGCGCCTGCCCTGGCAAGGTTTCACTCAGCACCTGGGCCACATCCAGCTCGGCCAGCAGTTTCTCGATAACTTTCACCTGGGCAGGCGAGCCCTTGATCAACACACTGTTGGTATCCGGATAGGCCAGCAACGCAAGGCGGCCGTCGGCCAACCGGACCCTCTGCGCCTGGGATAGCCGGGCATGGATCATCGAGAGCATGCCTGGTACCAGGCCCCTGTTGGTACCCACGCCGTGCGGGTGATCTTCCACCGGGAAATTGACCACTTGCACCACGCCAAATGCAGGCGGGCGCTCTGGCAACTTGCGAGGGGGTCGATCCATCAGTTGCGTCAGCCGCAATATATGATCGACATAGCTGGGAGGCCCGGACACGTAGAACATGCGAGCCCCGTTTGGGCGCAGCGGATAACGCGGCTCATCCAGCCCTGCACGCCGCATGATGCCACGCAGCCTGTCGACACTAATATGTTGCAGCGCCACCGCCGAGCTTCTCGCTTCGTCGGCAGCGTAGACGTGCAACACTTGGCCATCGCTGTGCCAGATCAAGCCTTCGCGCGCGGCGAGCGTTTCAATGACCTGTTGCGGCGCCGCAAAATCGAACGCTCCGCTCACCTGCCTACTAGCCACGGCACGGCTGGTCACCACGGGCAGGCCCAATGACACAGACAACGCAGCAAAGAAAGCCGGCAGCCCCTCATCCTGTGCCTGGTACACCTCGCCACAGGCCGTGCGACTGCCCAGCAACAGCGCGGCGCACAGCAGCACGCTGTACAGCCAGCGGCAATTGAGGGTTGCGAGGAAATCAGCGTGCACCGTGGGAATGCCTGGCGGTCTGGCCTGAGGAAGCGGCCATACTGCGAGGCGCACGAGGTTCAATCATGATGGAAAGTTGACGGCCAGTTGCACCGGCCCACCCATGGCATGTGCCTTGCTATGCACTCTGTATCAGGCTCGCACCAACGGCGGTACGGGCCTACGGACAGAGGCGTCGTTTCCCTGCAATGGCCTGTAACGCCAGCCTGGGAAACGGCGCTTTTTTTTCAGAAAAGGCAGGTATTGATGAACGATCCGCTGGCTTGGGTACACGGCAGCGATGCCCCGGAAAAGAGCAGCCTGGACCTTGGGTTCATGGCCCTGACCGATTGCGCCTCGTTGGTGGTCGCCGCCACCCAGGGCTTCGCCCAACCTTACGGCCTCACACTCAACCTCAAGCGCCAGGCGTCCTGGGCCAACCTGCGCGATAAGCTGGTCAGCGGTGAACTCGACGCCGCCCACAGTCTCTACGGGCTGATCTATGCCGTACACCTGGGCATCGGCGGCGTCGCCGCCAGCCCCATGGCAGTGCTGATGGGGCTGAACCAGAATGGCCAGGGCATCAACCTGTCCCACGGCCTGCAACAGCAAGGCGTGATCACTCCTGAGGCGTTGAAAGGCCATGTGCACCAAAGCCGGACAAAACTGACCTTCGCTCAGACGTTTCCCACCGGCACCCATGCCATGTGGTTGTACTACTGGCTGGCGAGCCAAGGCATTCATCCATTGCAGGATGTGAACAGTGTGGTGGTGCCGCCGCCGCAAATGGTGGCGCACCTGCAAGCCGGACGCATCGACGGACTTTGCGTGGGTGAACCCTGGTGCGCCAGCGCAGTGCAACAAAACCAGGGCTTTACCCTGGCGACCAGCCAGGCAATCTGGCCGGACCACCCGGAAAAAGTCCTGGGCTGCACCCAAGCCTTCGCTGACGCGTACCCCAATACCGCACGCGTACTGGTCATGGCGATCCTCGAGGCCAGCCGGTTTATCGAGCAGAGCCGTGAAAACCGCCGCTCTACCGCCCAGTTGCTCAGTGCCAGTGAATACCTCGACGCACCTGTGGCCTGCATCGAACCGCGCCTGCTGGGGCACTATGACGATGGCCTGGGCAACCACTGGCAGGATCCCCATGCACTGCGCTTTTTCGCCGACGGCGAGGTGAACCTGCCTTACCTCAGCGATGGCATGTGGTTCATGACCCAGTTCCGGCGCTGGGGCTTGCTGCGGGAAGACCCTGACTACCTGGGCGTTGCCCGGCAAGTTCAGCAATTGGCACTGTATCGCCAGGCTGCCGAGGCGCTGGGCATTAACGCAGGCGACTCGGACATGCGCCGCAGCCAGTTGCTCGACGGCAAGACCTGGGACGGCAGCGACCCCGCTGGCTACGCCCGCAGCTTCCACCTGCATGCCCTGGCCGATGATGCCAATCGCCAAGCGCTGCGCTGACAGGAGCCCGACGATGCTGCGAATCCTGTTGATCAACGACACCCCGCGCAAGGTCGGGCGCCTCAAGGCCGCATTGACCGAGGCCGGCTTCGAGGTGATCGATGAGTCCGGCTTGACCATCGACCTGCCCGCACGCGTCGAAACAGTGCGTCCTGATGTGATCCTGATCGATACCGAGTCACCCGGGCGCGATGTGATGGAGCAAGTGGTGCTGGTCAGCCGCGATCAGCCACGGCCCATCGTGATGTTCACCGACGAGCACGACCCTAATGTGATGCGCCAGGCCATCAAGTCCGGCGTCAGTGCCTATATCGTCGAAGGCATCCAGGCCCAGCGCCTGCAACCGATCCTCGATGTGGCCATGGCGCGCTTCGAGAGTGACCAGGCCCTGCGCGCCCAGCTCCATGCCCGCGACCAGCAACTGGCCGAGCGCAAGCGCATCGAGTTGGCCAAGGGCCTGCTGATGAAGATGAAGAGCTGCAACGAGGAAGAGGCCTACACCCTGATGCGCCGCCAGGCCATGAGCCGTCAACAGAAACTGATCCAGGTGGCGGAGCAGATTATTGCCATGAGCGAGTTGCTCGGCTGATCTGGCTCAGCTCTTGCTAAAGAATTATCACAGGTAGCCAACGGCGGTTGCCCCTTCACGACAAAGACGTCGCCCACCCGGTTTGCCCTCGCGAACCCGGTGGCGGCGTTTTTTCGTTTCTAGACCCCCAACCGTTGAGGTGCGTGATGAAATCAAGCTTCTGGAAATCCGGGCACACCCCGACCCTGTTTGCCGCGTTCCTGTATTTCGACCTGAGCTTCATGGTCTGGTACCTGCTGGGCCCCCTGGCGGTGCAGATTGCCGCTGATTTGCACCTGACCACCCAACAGCGCGGCCTGGTGGTGGCCACCCCAATCCTGGCGGGCGCGGTACTGCGCTTCTTGATGGGGATGCTGGCCGACAAGCTGTCGCCCAAGACCGCCGGGCTGATTGGCCAGGTGATTGTGATCGTGGCGCTGTTCTGCGCCTGGAAACTGGGGATCCACAGCTACGAACAAGCGCTGCTGCTGGGCATGTTCCTGGGCATGGCCGGTGCGTCCTTCGCGGTCGCCCTGCCTTTGGCGTCACAGTGGTACCCCGCGGAGCACCAGGGCAAGGCGATGGGCATCGCCGGCGCCGGTAACTCCGGCACCGTGTTTGCGGCGTTGCTGGCGCCCGTGCTGGCGGCCGCCTTTGGTTGGAGCAATGTATTCGGCTTTGCGCTGATACCACTGGTGCTGACCCTGATCGTATTCGCCTGGCTTGCGCGCAATGCGCCTGAACGGCCGAAAGCCAAATCCATGGCCGACTACTTCAAGGCCCTGGGCGACCGCGACAGCTGGTGGTTCATGTTTTTCTACAGCGTGACCTTCGGCGGGTTTATCGGCCTGGCCAGCGCCCTGCCCGGCTACTTCAACGACCAGTACGGCCTGAGCCCGGTGACCGCCGGCTATTACACCGCCGCCTGTGTGTTCGGCGGCAGCCTGATGCGCCCATTGGGTGGCGCCCTGGCAGACCGGTTCGGCGGGATCAAGACCCTGCTCGGCATGTACAGCGTGGCGGTGATCTGCATTGCGGCAGTGGGGTTCAACCTGCCCAGTTCCTACGCGGCGCTGGCGCTTTTCGTCTGCACCATGCTCGGCCTGGGCGCTGGCAATGGGGCGGTATTCCAACTGGTGCCGCAGCGTTTTCGCAGTGAGATCGGCGTCATGACCGGCCTGATCGGCATGGCCGGTGGCATCGGTGGCTTCGCCCTTGCGGCGGGCATGGGCGCGATCAAGCAGAGTACTGGCAGCTATCAACTGGCCCTGTGGTTGTTCGCCAGCCTCGGTGTGTTGGCCTGGTTCGGCCTGCATGGGGTGAAACGGCGCTGGAGAACCACCTGGGGTTCGGCCGCCGTGACCGCCGCCCGCGTCTGATGAGCCTGCAACTGAGCGTCGCCCAGGCCAGTGCCATCGGCCCGCGCAGCGAGAACCAGGACGCGCTGCGGGTGGTCACGCCCATGGCGGAACTGGCCGCGAGCAAAGGCTACCTGTGCGCACTGGCCGACGGCGTCAGCCAGTGCGCCGACGGTGGCCTGGCCGCACGCTCGACCCTGCAGGCCCTGGCCCTGGACTACTACGCTACGCCACAGACCTGGGGCGTGGCCCAAGCGCTGGAGCGCTTGTTACTGGCGCAGAATCGCTGGTTGCAAGCCAACGGCGGCGGCCAACCGTTGCTCACCACCCTGAGCGCCCTGGTGTTTCGCGGCCAGCGTTTCACCCTGGCCCATGTCGGTGATTGCCGGGCGTATCGTTGGCTTGACGGAGAGTTGCAACGCATCAGCGAAGACCATGTGTGGGAACAGCCGGGCATGCAACATGTGCTCAAGCGCGCCCTCGGCCTGGATCAGCATCTGGTGCTGGATTTCCTCGATGGCCCATTGCGCGAGGGCGAGTGTTTCCTGCTACTCAGCGATGGGGTGTGGGCCACGCTGGGCGATCACAGCATCGGCGCGATCCTGCGCGAACAAAGCGAACTCGAGCTGGCCGTCAACACCCTGGTCAACGCCGCCCACCTGGCGGGTAGTCAAGACAACGCCAGCGCCTTGCTGGTGCGCATCGATCAACTCGGCGCGGCCACCCTCGGCGACGCCTTGGTGCAGTTGCAGCAATGGCCACTGCCGCCACCGCTGAAAGTCGGGCAAACCTTTGAAGGCTGGCAGGTGCAAAGCGTGCTGGCGCAGAGTCGGCAGTCGTTGCTGTACCGCGTGCACGACGCCCAGGGGCAACCCTGGCTGCTCAAGACCTTGCCGTTGCGTTGCGACGATACCGACGCCGCCCAGGCCTTGTTATCGGAGGAATGGTTTCTGCGCCGGGTCGCCGGCCGGGCCTTTCCCGAAGTGCATGCCGCCAGTGGCCGTCAGCATTTGTACTACGTGATGCGCGAATACGCCGGGCAAACCCTGGCCCAACTGTTCCAACAACAAGGCCCGCTGCCGTTGGCACAATGGCAGTCGATTGCCGAACGCTTGCTGCGCGCCGTGGGCCTGTTGCATCGCCGGCAGATCCTGCACCGCGACATCAAGCCAGAAAACCTGCTGCTGGGAGAAGATGGCGAACTGCGGGTGCTGGACTTCGGCCTGGCCTATTGCCCCGGGCTCTCCGAGGACCGCGCGCAACTGCTGCCCGGCACCCCCAGTTTCATCGCGCCCGAGGCGTTCGCTGGCGAGCAGCCTACGGCACAACAGGACTTATATAGCGTCGGCGTGACCTTGTATTACCTGCTGACTGGGCATTACCCCTACGGTGAAATCGAGGCCTTCCAACGGCCCAGGTTTTCCCAACCCGTCAGCGCCAGCCGTTATCGCCCCGACTTGCCGGAATGGTTGCCACACAGCCTGGAACGAGCGGTGACCGCTGTCTCGGCCCAACGTTATGAAACCGCCGAAGAATGGCTATTGGTGCTGGAGCAGGCCGATCGCCGCGAATTGAGCGTACGCCCACGCCCTTTGCTCGAACGCGAACCCTTGAAAGTCTGGCAGACCCTGGCGATGGCCTCGCTTTTGCTCAATCTGGTGCTGCTGTACTGGCTGATGCACCACTAGCGGGCAGAATGCGCCGACGCTCCGTGTAAACGCCCAGTAAACCTGGGCTATAGGGAGTTGGCACAGCTGCTGCATTAACGTTCTCAACACCCCACATATAGCCGCTCCTTCAACGACGAAGGGCCGAGCTTCCCGAGAGAACGGGACCAGGACAAAGGCGTCCTCGCTAGCTGACTAGCGGGGATGCCTTTTTTGTTTGCGCACGATTTGTCGAGCCATTGCGGAGAACGACATGAAAAAACTCAAACTGGTGATGATCGGCAACGGCATGGCCGGGGTTCGCACCCTTGAAGAACTGCTCAAGCTGAGCAACGAGCTGTACGACATCACCGTGTTCGGCGCCGAGCCTCACACCAACTACAACCGCATCCTGCTGTCGCCGGTACTGGCCGGTGAACAAACCTTCGAAGAGATCGTGCTCAACGACTTGGATTGGTACCTGGACAACAACGTCAAACTGCTGCTCAACCGCAAAGTGGTGCAGATCGACCGAGTCAAGCGCAAAGTCATCGCCGAAGACGGCACCGAGGCCGAATATGACCGCCTGCTGATCGCTACCGGGTCCACGCCGTTTATCCTGCCAATTCCCGGCAACAGCTTGCAGGGCGTGATTGGTTACCGCGACATTGCCGACACCCAGGCGATGATCGACACCGCCAAGACCCACAAGCATGCGGTGGTGATCGGCGGCGGCCTGCTCGGCCTGGAAGCGGCCAACGGCCTGATGCTGCGCGGCATGCACGTGACGGTGGTGCACATCGGTGAATGGCTGCTGGAGCGGCAACTGGACAAGACCAGCGGCCAGCTACTGCAAACCGAACTGGAAAGTCGCGGCCTGGTGTTTCGCCTGTGCGAGCAAACCCAGGCCCTGCACGATGCCGGCAATGGCCGCGTCGGCTCGGTGCAGTTCAAGAATGGCGACATCATCCAGGCCGACCTGGTGGTGATGGCTGCCGGCATCCGCCCCAATACCGAACTCGCGGAAAAGTCCGGCATCCCCTGCAACCGTGGGATCCTGGTCAACGACACAATGCAAACCTACGACCCGCGTATCTATGCGATCGGTGAATGCGCCAGCCATCGCGGCATCGCCTATGGCCTGGTGGCACCCTTGTTCGAACAGGCCAAGGTCTGCGCCAACCACCTGGCCCAATTGGGCTTTGCCACTTACAAGGGCTCGGTGACCTCGACCAAGCTGAAAGTCACCGGCATCGACCTGTTCTCCGCCGGCGACTTCATGGGCGGCGAAGGCACCGAAACCATCACGCTCTCCGACCCGATTGGCGGCGTGTACAAGAAGCTGGTGATCAAGGACGACATCTTGGTCGGCGCCTGCCTGTACGGCGATACCGCCGATGGCGGCTGGTATTTCCGCCAGATCCGTGAGAACCACGCCATCGGTGAAATCCGCGATCATCTGATGTTCGGTGAAAATGCACTCGGCGATGTCGGCCACCAAGGCCAGGACAAAGCCATGAGCATGGCCGACAGCGCCGAAGTCTGCGGCTGCAACGGTGTGTGCAAAGGCACCATCGTCAAGGCGATCCAGGAACAAGGGCTGTTCAGTGTCGATGAGGTGAAAAAACACACCAAGGCCGCCAGTTCCTGCGGCTCCTGTGCCGGGCTGGTCGAGCAGATCCTGATCAACACCGTGGGCGGCGCCGCCGACGTCAAACCCAAAAGTGAAAAAGCCATCTGTGGCTGCAGCGACCTCAACCACGGGCAGATCCGCCAGGCCATCCGCGAGCAGCACCTGCTGACCATCGACAGCACCATGCGCTACCTGAACTGGCGCACCCCCAATGGCTGCGCCACCTGCCGCCCGGCCCTCAACTACTACCTGATCTCCACCTGGCCCGGCGAAGCCAAGGACGACCCGCAATCGCGGCTGATCAACGAACGGGCCCACGCCAATATTCAAAAAGACGGCACCTACTCTGTGGTCCCCCGGATGTGGGGCGGCGTGACCAATCCTTCGGAGCTGCGCCGCATCGCCGATGTGGCCGACAAGTACAACGTGCCGATGGTCAAGGTCACCGGCGGCCAGCGCATTGACTTGCTCGGTATCAAGAAGCAGGACTTGCCAGGGGTATGGAAGGACCTGGATATGCCGTCCGGGCATGCCTATGGCAAATCCATCCGCACCGTCAAAACCTGTGTGGGCAGCGAGTTCTGCCGGTTTGGCACGCAGAACTCGACGCAACTGGGCATCGAGCTGGAGCATGACCTGTTCAATATGTGGTCGCCCCACAAGGTCAAGTTGGCGGTCTCCGGGTGCCCACGCAACTGCTCGGAAGCGGGCATCAAGGACGTAGGCATTATCGGTGTCGACTCGGGCTGGGAGATGTACATCGGTGGCAACGGCGGGATCAAGACCGAAGTCGCGGAGTTCTTCGTCAAGGTGAAGACCGCAGAGGAAGTGCGCGAATACAACGGCGCATTCCTGCAGCTATACCGCGAAGAAGCCTTCTACCTGGAGCGCACCGTGCACTACCTGCAGCGGGTGGGCATGGAGCATATCAAGAAGGCTGTGCTGGAAGACCCGGCCCGCCGCCAGGCCCTCAATGAGCGTTTGCAGTTCTCGTTGTCATTCGAGCAGGACCCGTGGAAAGAACGCCTGGAACAGCCGCTGCTGAAAAAGGAATTCGACGTGATCCCCGTCAAACAACTGGAGGTCTCGCTATGAACTGGCTGGATATCTGCGCGCTCGATGAAATCAACGCCCTGGGCTCGCGCATCATCAGCGGGCCGAAAGGTGACATTGCGATTTTTCGCACCAGTGACGATGAAGTCTTTGCCCTCGACGACCGCTGCCCACACAAAGGCGGGCCGCTGTCCCAAGGCTTGATCTACGGCAAGCGGGTGGCCTGCCCGCTGCACAACTGGCAGATCGACCTGGCGACTGGCCAAGCCCAGGCCCCGGATATCGGCTGCGCCCACCATCATCAAGCCCGGGTCGAAAACGGCCGGGTGATGCTGGCCCTGCGGGACGCGGGTTGATGAACCGCCAGACCACCGCGTCCACCTGTTGTTATTGCGGGGTGGGCTGCGGCGTGCTGATCGAGCATGACGGCGAACAGATCCTGGGGGTGCAAGGCGACCCCAGCCATCCGGCCAACTTCGGCAAGTTGTGCAGCAAAGGCGCGAGCCTGCACCTGACCGGCGACTTGAGCGCCCGTGCTCTTTACCCGCAATTGCGCTTGGGCAAAGAACTGGCGCGCACCCGCACCGACTGGGACACCGCCCTGGACCACGCGGCCAACGTGTTCGCCGATACTATTGCCGAACACGGGCCCGACAGTGTGGCGTTCTATATCTCCGGGCAACTGCTGACCGAGGACTACTACAGCTTCAACAAGCTGGCCCGCGCATTGGTGGGCACCAATAATATCGACAGCAATTCTCGGCTGTGCATGTCTTCGGCGGTGGTCGGCTACAAGCGCAGCCTGGGCGCCGATGCGCCGCCGTGCAGCTATGAAGACCTGGAAAACAGCGACTGCGTGATGATCGTCGGCAGCAATATGGCCTACGCCCACCCGGTATTGTTCCGACGCCTGGAGCAAGCCAAGGCGCAACGCCCGCAGATGAAAGTGCTGGTGATTGACCCTCGGCGTACCGACACCTGCGACTTGGCCGACCTGCACTTGGCCATCTTGCCGGGAACGGATGTGGCGTTGTTCCACGGGATTTTGCATTTACTGCTGTGGGAAGACTGGATCGACCGTGCGTTTATCCAGGCCCATACCGACGGCCTGGCCGAACTCAAGCGCCTGGTGCATGACTACACGCCGCAGATGGTCACGCAGCTGTGCGGCATCAGCGTCGAACAGCTGCGCCTGTGCGCACAGTGGGTCGGCACCTCCAGCAGCTTTTTGTCGCTGTGGTGCATGGGGCTTAACCAATCCACCGCTGGCAGCGCCAAAAACAGCGCGTTGATCAACCTGCATCTAGCCACGGGGACCATTGGCCGGCCGGGCTGCGGGCCGTTTTCCCTGACCGGCCAACCGAACGCCATGGGCGGGCGCGAAACCGGCAGCCTGTCCAACTTGCTGCCGGGCCACCGCGAAGCGGCCAACCCTGAACACCGCGCTGAAGTAGCGGCCTATTGGGGCGTGGAACAACTGCCCGCGACTACGGGCCTTACCGCCATCGAACTGTTTGAACAGGTGCAGGCTGGCAAGATCAAGGCGTTGTGGATCGCCTGTACCAACCCAGCCCAATCGCTGCCCGACCAGAACGCGGTGCGTGCCGCCTTGGCCGCGTGCCCGTTCGTGGTGTTACAGGAAGCGTTTCGTACCACCGAAACCGCCGCCTATGCCGACCTGCTACTGCCCGCCGCCAGTTGGGGTGAAAAAGACGGCACGGTGACCAACTCCGAGCGGCGTATTTCCCACGTACGCCGCGCCATCAACCCACCGGGTGAAGCACGCGCGGATTGGGCGATCACGGTGGATTTCGCACAGCGCCTGGAGCGTCGTCTGCGTCCGGGGTTGCCGAGCCTGTTCGCCTTTGAGCAAGCGGCGCAGCTGTTTGATGAATTCAAGCCACTGACCCAAGGCCGTGACCTGGATATGTCCGGCATCAGCCACTCCCTGCTCGACCGGCTCGGCCCGCAGCAGTGGCCCTTTCCCGAGGGTGCGCAAGCGGGTACGTCGCGCCTGTACACCGACGGCATTTTCCCTACTGACACGGGCCGGGCGCGATTTGTCGCCGAGCCTTACCGCGCCGCCAAGGAACAGCGCGATGCGCGATTCCCCCTGACCCTGATCACCGGTCGCCTGCGTGATCAATGGCACGGGATGAGCCGCACCGGCACGGCAGCGCAGCTGTTCGGGCACGTCAGTGAAGCATTGTTGAGCCTGCATCCGGATGAGCTACGCCGCCACCGCTTCAAAGAGGGTGACCTGGTCAGCCTGAAAAGCCGTCGCGGCAGCGTGATCGTCGCCGTCGGCAGCGATGACAGTGTGCGTCCCGGCCAAGCGTTTCTGCCCATGCACTGGGGCGACCGCTTTCTCAAGGGCGGCGTCAATACCCTCACTCAACCGGCGTTCGACCCATTGTCCAAACAGCCGGAGCTCAAGCACAGCGGCGTGCGCCTGGAAGCAGTGCAACTGCCGTGGCAGCTGTTTGCGCTGATCGAAGGCGATGTACAGCAACACTTCGAAGCCTTGCGCCCACTGTGTGAAACCTTTGCCTACGTCAGCCTGAGCCTGGCTGGCCGTGAACGCCCCGCGCTGCTGGTGCGCGCCGCGCATACCGAGGCGCCCGACCTGCAACTCTTGACCCGTATCGACCACCTGCTGGGCCTCAACGACGGCCCGGTAATGGCCTATGACGACCCGCGCCGCTCAATCGGCAAGCGCGTAAAAATCGAGAAAGGTCGCATCACGGCCCTGCGCCTGGCCGGCGAAACCCTGGCCCGTCACTGGCTGCAAAGCCTGTGGCTGGAAGGCCGGGCCGACGAGCAACTGCGGCGCTGGTTACTGGCGCCCTTGAGCGCGCCGCCGGGCGGTACCACGGCCAGCAACAAGATTGTGTGCAACTGCAAGAACGTCAGCGAAAACGCCGTGTGTGCCGGTATCGGCAGCGGCCTGGACCTGGATGGCCTCAAACAGGCCCTGGGCTGCGGCACCCAATGCGGCTCCTGCGTGCCGGAAATCAAACGTCTTTTGGCCAGCAACCCGCAGCCAATCGCCATCAGTGTTTAAGGGGAACAACATGAGCGCAAAAGTGTGGCTGGTAGGCGCAGGACCGGGTGACCCGGAGTTGCTGACCCTGAAAGCGGTCCGGGCTCTGCAGGCAGCGGACGTCGTGCTGATTGATGATCTGGTCAACCCGACAGTACTGGAACACTGCACCAGCGCTCGGGTAATTACCGTCGGCAAGCGCGGGGGATGTCGCTCTACCCCGCAGGATTTCATTCACCGCCTGATGTTGCGTTATGCACGCCAGGGCAAGTGCGTAGTACGCCTTAAAGGCGGTGACCCGTGTATTTTTGGCCGCGGTGGCGAGGAGGCAACCTGGCTGCGCGAGCGTGGAATCGAGGTGGAATTGGTCAATGGCATCACCTCAGGGCTGGCCGGGGCGACCCAGTGTGACATCCCTTTGACCTTGCGCGGGGTGAGCCGCGGAGTGACCTTGGTCACCGCGCATACCCAGGATGACAGTAGCTTGAACTGGCGTGCGCTGGCGGAGGGTGGAACCACGCTGGTGGTGTATATGGGCGTGGCGAAGCTGGAAGAAATCCGCGAACAGCTGCTCAACGGCGGCATGGCTGCGGATATGCCGGTGGCAATGATCGAAAACGCTTCGTTACCCCAACAACGCGAATGCCGCAGCTCCCTGGCGGCCATGCATGAAGCTGCAAAAGCCTTTGCACTGAAGAGCCCGGCCATCCTGGTGATTGGCCAGGTTGCCGGCGCCGCACAGATGGCTAGCATCGCCGCTGCGGCAAGCGCCTGAGGCAAATCGCAGGCGAAAAAAAGCCCGGCCTGAGCCGGGCTTTTCTTTACTACTCAGTAATTACTGAGCGGTAGCTTCAACCGACGCTTCTACGCGACGGTTAACAGCGCGACCAGCTTCAGTTGCGTTGTCAGCAACTGGGCGGGATTCGCCGTAACCAACAGCCGTTACACGGCTAGGAGCAACGCCGTCTTTAACCAGGACTTGCTTAACAGCGTCAGCACGACGCTGGGACAGCTTCTGGTTGTAAGCGTCTGGACCTACGGAGTCAGTGTGACCAGCAACTTCTACGTTGGTAGCTGGGTACTGAGCCATGAAGTCGGCCAGGTTTTTAACGTCGCCGTAGCTGTTAGGCTTAACAACGGCCTTGTCGAAGTCGAACTTAACGTCCAGCTCAACACGAACAACCTGAGCAACCGGAGCTTCTGGCTCTGGAACTGGCTCTGGAGCTGGTGCTGGGGTAGGAGCTGGAGCAGCTGCGCCAGCGTTACCGCCGAAGTTCACGCCCAGGCCAACCAGTGCGGAGTAGTCCCACTTGCCGTTGTCCAGACCGTAGTCAGCTTCAACACCAGCACGAGCGTACAGGTTGTTGGTGAAGTAGTACTTCACGCCGGTACCGATGGTAGCGAAAGTGGTCTGGTCGCGACCGCTGTGGCCGTCAGCCTGAACGTTGGTACGGCTCTGGTGGCCGAAACCGCCTTCAACGTATGGACGCAGGCTATCAACGCCAGCCTGACCGAAGTGGTACTGAGCAACGAGGCTGCCAGTGTCACCTTTGATCTTCTGGTTGCCAGTGCCGTCGTTCGAACGGGTGTGGTTGGTCTTGTCGTACGACAGATTCAACGACAGATCGTCGGTCAGGAAGTAACCAATGCGAGCGCCTGGGTTGAAGCCGTCTTCGATGTGCTTAACGCTATCGTTGTACTGCTTCTTGTAGAACAGCTCGCCTTCAACTGCGCCTTGGCCTTGTGCCAGAACGCCGAAAGAAGTAGCGGCAATAAGAGAACCAATGGCCAAGCCCAAGGTGTTTTTCAGTTTCATCCGTTAAATCCCCATCTGGTGATTGTAAAGCAGTCCCACAAACCGGGGGACAACTCGGCGACAAGTCTAACAGAACTTGCCTACACGTAAGAGATATTTGCTACGCACTAAGTTTCAGTCTCGCCCGCAAATTTCTCACGTAATTTATCAAGAGCACGCTTGTACCGCATTTTTGTAGCACTCAAACCCATATGCATGATGTCAGCGATTTCCTGAAATTCCAGCTCTGCGACAAATCGAAGCACCAGAATTTCGCGGTCAATCGGGTTCACATGCACCAACCAGCGATCAAGTCCGCCCTTTTCCTCGGGTGCCGGCGCCTTCTCTTCAGACGCCTCCTCAAGGGGGTCCAGACTCAAAGCGTCCATCAAGCGACGCTTTCGCCGTTCCTTCCGATACTGCGTGATGCACTCGTTGTACGTGATGCTGTACAGCCAGGTCTTGAACTTCGATTTGCCCTCGAAGTTCTTCAGGCCGTATAGCACCTTGAGCATCACTTCCTGACAGACATCATCCGCGTCTCTATCGTTCCCCAAATACCTTGAACAAACGTTGAACAGAGTGCGTTGATACCTGCGCATCAATTCTTCGTACGCGCGTGTTACGTGAAACAGCTCCGTGTGCGAGCGCGCGACCAACTCCTCATCAGAGAGCTCACGGGGGTCATAGCGCGTGGACAGCGTTTGGGCTTTATTCAAAACAAGTCGTGCCGACAGTCAGGTCAATGTCCGCTGCAACCCGGTCACCCGGGTTTGCGGCGGCGTACATTAGCAGGATTTGCCGGATTAGCGGCTACTGACCTGCTGCTCCAGGAGAATCCGGTTGGACAGCGACACCAGTTCCCCGTCATCGGTCAGCACGGTCGTCTTGACTGTGCCGATCTCCTCGATTTGCCCTTCGACCTCGCCCACACGCACCTGTTGCCCAACTTGATACAGCTCACGCACATAGATTCCCGCAAGAATCTGACCGGCAATTTCCCGGCTTCCCAACCCCATGGCCAGCGCAACTGCCAGACCAACGGTAATCAAAACAATCACAATCACGTGGTTGAGCAGGTCAGTTTTGACCTCCAACTGGCTGATCGCGACGGAAATACTGATGATGATCACCAGCCCCTGGGCAATTCGTCCCAGGCCCGCTGCGTAGTCCAACCCCACGCCTTCGGCGGCCCCGCGCACCAGCCCGTTGGCCAGTTGCGCGAGTAAAACCCCCACCAGCAGCACCAGCGCGCCGCCGAAAACTTTCGGCAAATACAGTGCCAGCATGTCGAGCGTAGCTGAAACTCGCTCAAGTCCAAGGGACTGCGCTGCAGAAACCAGAAAAATAAGTAGAACGAACCAATAGACGATCTTGCCGATCAGGGTCGAAATCGGTACTTGCAACCCTGCGCGGCCGAGCAATTTGGTCAGGCCAGTGCCCGCCATCAGGCGATCGAGCCCCAGTTTGGCGAGCAATTTGGACAGCAGGGTATCGAGCAGCTTGGCCACGACAAAACCCAGCAATACCAGGACCAGGGCACCAAACAGGTTGGGAATGAAATTCGCCACCTTGGTCCACAATGCGGTCATCGCGGTGACCAGGCTCTGGGTCCAGAGATCAAGTTCCATATTCAATCAGCCTTATCAGCAGTGCTAGCAAGAGGTTTACGACGGGAAACCGGTGACACATGGGCCGAACCATTGTTCAGGGCCATCATCAACGCCGGCAACCAACGCCCGAGCAGACCGAACAGGTCACCCGCCCCTACCTGACGGTTGGCGGTTTTCAGTACGCGGCCCAGGCAGGCATCGTCATCACGGTTGGATGGCGAAGCATTGAGCATGTCACGCAAAGATTGTTCGAACGGATCGTGCATAGAGACCTCTCGCAAGTGATTTAAAAGACGAGGGTAAAATTCATCGGGTCACATCGGCCCTTTCTTACGTTCAGGTCATATTCAGGTCAAACCCAGCGCAATCGTCGAAACAGCCACCATTGCCCCAGTGCCACAGACACCATCAACAGGCACGCAATCATGAATCCATAAGGGCTGGCAGAGAACGGAATGCCGCCCACATTGATACCGAGCAAACCGGTAAGAAAACTCATCGGCAAGAAGATCCCGGTGATGATCCCGAAGCGGTACATGGTGCGGTTCATGCGCAGGCTCAAGCGCCGGTCTTCAGCCTCCAGCACAAGCCCCACGCGCTCTCTGGCCAATTCCAGCTCTTCCAGGTAACGGGTCAGGCTGTTGTGCAGTTCGTTCCAATAGTCGGCATCGTCGTCGCAGAACCACGCCAATTTGATTCGTGTCAGCTGGGCGAAAATATCCCGCTGTGGGGCCAGGAAGCGCTTGAGTCCGGCGGCTCTTCGACGGATCTGCAGAACGCTGCCGTGCTCCGGGGTATACCGTTCGTCGGCATCGAGTTTTTCTTCCTCGGAATCGACGATTTCAGACAAGCCAGCGACCAGATCCTGCACTTTGTTGGTCAGGTACTGAGCCATATAAAGGATGAGTTCAGACGCCGTCCTGGGGCCTTTGCCGTCTGCCAGTTGCACCAGCAACTCATCGGTAGCGCGCAAGGGGCGCAAACGCAGGGAAATCACTCGGTTGGCGGCGGCGAAGATACGCACCGACACCATGTCTTCCGGCTCCGCGCCTGGGTTGAGATTGATCCCGCGCAGAAACAACAGCAACTCGGCGTCCGGCAGCGGCAACAGGCGTGGACGGGTGTTTTCCTCCAGCAGCAAGTCACAGGCAAACTCGCTAAGGCCGCTGGATTTACGCAGCCAGGTCTGGGTTTGAGGATGGCTGCGATCCCAGTGCAGCCACAGGCTTTCCTGGGGCTGCAACTGCAAATCGTCGAGTTCAGTCCGGGCAATCGAACGCGCACCGCCTTTACCGTCCAGCACCAGGGCATGCACCAGCCCCCATTGCGCGTTTTCTTCTTCGAACATCCTCACCCCGATCGGTTGCGGCAGTTTATTCAGGCATTTTCAGCGGGCTGGGTGACACGATCACCCCGTTGTTATCGGCATAAATGTACTCACCGGGGCGGAACGTCACGCCTGCGAATGTCACCGGCACGTTCAGGTCGCCAAGGCCGCGCTTGTCGGTTTTTTTCGGATGAGAGGCCAGGGCCTGCACACCCAGGTCGGTCTGGGCGATGACGTCTACGTCACGGATGCACCCGTAGATCACCAGCCCTTCCCAACCATTTTTCGCGGCTTTCTCGGCAATCATGTCACCCAGCAACGCGCAGCGCAGCGAACCACCACCGTCTACCACCAGCACTTTACCAGCGCCCGGCAGGTCAGCCTGCGCCTTGACCAGCGAGTTATCCTCGAAGCATTTGAGGGTGACTATCTCGCCACCAAAGGAGTCTCGGCCACCGAAGTTGCTGAACATCGGCTCCACTACCTGCACCAGCTCCGGGTAGGCGTCACACAGGTCGGGGGTCACGTAATGGTTCATCGAGAAACTCCTGTCATCAAAGAAGAGGTCGAACATCCACGGTGTACATCAAGAAAACGCCCCGCGACAGGCATTCTTTAAGCGCCTGCGGGTGGGCGGCGGCCATGATCAAACCACGATCAGCGCAACGCAATACACGTTACGCGACTGAATATGACCAGAAGCGCGTGGCGCGTCATATCTTAGCCGCAACCATTCAAGAGTGAAACGCCCTTGGTAGAGCGTTTCGTCAAACCACTGCGGACACTTCGGGCTGCGTACCCAGCAAGGGTGTCAGCGGGTCGTTCACCCAACGCTCGACCAAAGGCCACACTTGGGCCCGTGCGGCTTTGCTGACCAGCATCTGCACATGGCCGAAATCCTCGCTGAAACCTTGCTGACGTCCCAGGCACAGGTACTGGCGATGCTCGCTGCCCACTTGCTCGAAGAGCTTGCGGCAGGCCCAGTCCGGGTCTTGCCGGTCGCCCGCTGCGCTCACCGCCAACAGCGGCACATCGACCTGCGCCAAGCCTTTCCACCAATCATGCTCGGCATCGCCAAACCGGCCGAACAGGCCGTTCCAACGCATCGCTTCGATCATCACGCCGGCCGGCTCGTCCTCGGGCCCACGCTTGAAGCGCGGGCCGGACAGATGGGCAAGGCGCTTGAGGATAAAGCGACCGCTCCACTCCACCGGTGGAATTTTCAACGGCCAGTGGGTGCGACTGACCTGGCAGCCGAACAACGCCACCGAGGCCACCCCTGATGCATCCAAGTGCTGCCCACCCAAGGCCGCAGCCAGGGTAGTGGCACCGAGGGAATGCCCGATCCAGTGCGGAATTTGCCCACTTTGCTCACACACAAACGCCCCCACGGCCGGCAAATCGTAGCGCGCGTAATCGGCGACACGGTTTCTGGCGTAGTCGTGATTGCGCTTGGACAAACCATGGCCGCGCATTTCCGGGATCCACACATCAAATCCGCGACGCGCCAGGTAAGCCCCCAGGCCGATACCTTTGGGCGAATACCAGAAACGCCGATTGGAAAAACTGCCATGCAACAAAATAATCGGCGTGCCCCGGTTTTCCGGGACATCGGCCAGGCCCAAACGGGTAACCGCCAACTCGACGGTGCCGTCCGGGCTGTTACCGGGTTTGAGCCGGTAGACGTCTTCACTCAGGTCGCCGCGACGTTCAGCACTGATCAGGGCGACAGGAAACAGATGGCTGCTGCTTTGCATAATGCTCTTGCACAAAAAAGGGCGGCGTCCGCAAGGATTCCCGCCCTGTACAGATAAGAATGCCGGTCACCCGCAACGAGTGACCGGCACTTTTGACCACGCGACCTTAGGCGGACGCTTGGCCTTCAGCCAGGAAGAACCAGGTTTCCAGCACGGAATCGGGGTTCAGCGAGACGCTCTCGATCCCCTGCTCCATCAGCCATTTGGCCAGATCAGGGTGGTCCGAAGGGCCTTGGCCGCAGATACCGATGTACTTGCCAGCCTTGTTACAAGCCTGGATGGCGTTGGCCAGCAGCTTCTTGACCGCTGGGTTACGTTCGTCGAACAGGTGGGCGATGATCCCCGAATCGCGGTCCAGGCCCAGGGTCAACTGGGTCAGGTCGTTCGAGCCGATGGAGAAACCGTCGAAGAACTCCAGGAACTCTTCAGCCAGGATGGCGTTGGACGGCAATTCGCACATCATGATCACGCGCAGGCCGTTCTCGCCGCGGGTCAGGCCGTTTTCTGCCAGCAGGTCCACCACCTGGCTCGCTTCGCCCAGGGTGCGCACGAACGGCACCATGATCTCGACGTTGGTCAGGCCCATCTCGTTGCGCACACGCTTGAGCGCACGGCATTCGAGCTCGAAGCAGTCACGGAAGGCTTCGCTGATGTAACGCGAGGCGCCGCGGAAACCCAGCATCGGGTTTTCTTCTTCCGGCTCGTAGAGCTTGCCGCCGATCAGGTTCGCGTATTCATTGGACTTGAAGTCCGACAGGCGCACGATGACCTTTTTCGGGTAGAACGCCGCAGCCAGGGTGCTGATGCCTTCGACCAGTTTCTCGACGTAGAAACCTACCGGGTCGTTGTAGCCGGCGATGCGCTTGTCGACGCTTTCCTTGATGTCCAGCGGCAGCCCGTCATAGTTCAGCAGTGCCTTGGGGTGCACGCCGATCATGCGGTTGATGATGAATTCCAGGCGGGCCAGGCCCACACCGGCGTTCGGCAACTGCGCGAAATCAAAGGCGCGGTCCGGGTTGCCGACGTTCATCATGATCTTGAACGGCAGGTCGGGCATGGCATCGATGGAATTTTGCTTGATATCGAAGCCCAGCTCTCCTTCGAAGATAAAGCCGGTATCGCCTTCGGCGCAGGAAACGGTTACGCCCTGGCCATCCTTGAGCAATTGGGTGGCGTTGCCGCAACCCACGACTGCCGGAATCCCCAGCTCACGGGCAATGATCGCCGCGTGGCAGGTACGCCCGCCACGGTTGGTGACAATGGCACTGGCGCGCTTCATCACCGGTTCCCAATCCGGGTCGGTCATGTCGGAAACCAGTACGTCACCTGGCTGGACCTTGTCCATCTCGGACACGTCCTTGATGATCCGCACCTTGCCTGCGCCAATGCGCTGGCCAATGGCACGGCCTTCTACCAGCACGGTGCCGGTTTCCTTGAGCAGATAGCGCTCCATGACGTTGGCCGAAGTGCGGCTCTTCACGGTTTCCGGGCGAGCCTGCACGATGTACAGCTTGCCGTCGTCACCGTCCTTGGCCCACTCGATGTCCATCGGGCACTTGTAGTGCTTTTCGATGATCATCGCTTGTTTGGCCAACTCGCTGACTTCAGCGTCGGTCAGGCAGAAACGCGCACGCTCGGCCTTGTCGACTTCAACGGTTTTGACCGAGCGACCGGCCTTGGCCTCGTCGCCGTAGATCATCTTGATGGCCTTGCTGCCCAGGTTACGGCGCAGGATGGCCGGGCGGCCCGCTTCGAGGGTGCCCTTGTGTACGTAGAATTCGTCCGGGTTGACCGCGCCTTGTACGACGGTTTCGCCCAGGCCGTAGGCGCCGGTGATAAACACCACGTCACGGAAACCGGATTCGGTATCCAGGGTGAACATCACACCGGCAGTGCCGGTTTCCGAACGCACCATGCGCTGCACGCCGGCAGACAGGGCCACCAGCTTGTGGTCGAAACCCTGGTGTACGCGGTAGGAGATCGCACGGTCGTTAAAGAGGGAGGCAAACACTTCCTTGGCCGCGCGGATCACGTTTTCGACGCCGCGAATGTTGAGGAAGGTTTCCTGCTGGCCGGCAAAGGAGGCGTCCGGCAAGTCTTCGGCGGTGGCCGAGGAACGCACGGCGACGGCCATGTCCGGGTTACCGGCCGACAGGGTGGCGAAGGCGGTGCGAATTTCTTCGTTGAGCTTCTCGGGGAACTCGGCTTCCATGATCCACTGGCGGATCTGGGCGCCGGTCTTGGCCAGGGCGTTGACGTCATCGACGTCCAGAGCGTCCAGCGCGGCGTGGATCTGGGCGTTCAGGCCGCTCAGCTCGAGGAAGTCGCGGTAAGCCTGGGCCGTGGTGGCGAAACCACCGGGCACCGAGACACCAGCGCCTGCAAGATTACTGATCATCTCGCCGAGGGATGCGTTCTTGCCCCCCACATGCTCTACATCATGGACGCCGAGCTTATCGAGGGAAACTACGTACTCTACCAAGGTGATCTCTCCACTTTCTGTGTTGGAAAAGCTCAGGACGCGGGTTGCTCAGTAGGAGCTAACGCCAGCGCTTGTGGCCTGGACCTGGAAAATAAGTGAGAATGCGGCCCACTGCGGGACGGCAAAATCGCGCCTATCATATCCAAGATTCGCCATCAGCTTAAGGCCCAGGGCTCAAATGAAACGATCTGCTTTCTTTATTTCCGACGGCACCGGCATCACAGCCGAAACATTGGGCCAGAGCCTGCTCGCGCAGTTCGAAAACATTACCTTCGCCAAATTCACCCGGCCTTATATAGACAGCGTGGATAAAGCGCGGGCCATGGTACAACAAATCAATCTGGCGGCTGAAAAAGACGGTTTTCGCCCGATCATTTTCGACACCATCGTCAATCAAGACATTCGTGAGATTCTCGCAACGTCGAATGGTTTCATGATCGACATTTTCTCTACCTTCCTGGCGCCGCTGGAACAGGAGTTGAGTGAACATTCGTCCTATTCCGTCGGAAAGTCCCATTCCATCGGGCATAACTCCAACTATATGGAGCGTATCGAGGCGGTGAACTTCGCCCTCGACAACGACGACGGTGCCCGCACCCACTACTACGACAAGGCCGACCTGATCCTGGTGGGCGTGTCGCGTTGCGGCAAGACCCCCACCTGCCTGTACATGGCCATGCAATTCGGTATTCGTGCGGCCAACTACCCGCTGACCGAAGACGACATGGAACACCTGACCCTGCCCGCCGCCCTGCGCGCGCACTCACACAAACTGTTCGGCCTGACCATCGACCCGGACCGGCTGACCGCCATCCGCAACGAACGCAAGCCCAACAGCCGCTACTCCAGCTATGCCCAGTGCGAATTTGAAGTGCGGGAAGTAGAAAATCTGTTCCGTCGCGAAAATATTGCGCACATCAATTCCACGCATTTTTCGGTGGAAGAGATTTCGGCGAAGATTCTGGTGGAGAAGGGTGTGGAGCGGCGCTTCAAGTGATCTGATCGTTCCCACGCTCTGCGTGGGAACGCCGCCTGGGACGCTCCGCGTCCCGCAATAGCGACGCGGAGCGTCGCAAGATGGATTCCCACGCAGAGCGTGGGAACGAGCAATAACGCGGTCTCACAGATGAAACCGCCCGCCCCCCTGCCCCAACGCCGTGGCCAGCGCATCAAACCCCTCGCGCAATAACTGATCATCACCCGACGTGTTGCAGATACTCGCCCGAATAAACTGCGGCACCGCCGTCTGCCCCACGGCAAACGCCTCGGCGGTGGCGATCAGGTAATTGTTCTGCTTGAGCTCCGCCTCGATTTCCGAGGCGCGCCAGGGCTCCGGTACTTCGATCCAGAAGTGCGGGCTATTGGGGTGGGTGCGATAGGCCAGGCCGGTCAATAAATCTTCGACCAGCGTCTTGCGTCGGCTGATCTCGTTGATCTGCTGACGCAACAAATATTCCGCCGTGCCGTTTTCAATCCACTGGGTCGCCAGTTCCAGGGTCACAGGTGTGGCCATCCAGCAGGTCGAACGTAGCGCCGCCGAGATGCGGCTGACCAGCGCCGGCGGCGCATGCACGTAGCCCACCCGCAAACCGGCCGATACCGCCTTGCTCAGGCTGCTGATCAAGATCGTACGCTCAGGCGCGAAATAGCTGAGGGGCGGCGGACGGTCCTCCACCAGCACACCGTGGGCTTCGTCCTCCAGAATCAGCAGGTTATGTTCGCGACACACCCTGGCCAAGGCTTCGCGGCGCGCCACCGACAACACAGCGGTGGTCGGATTCTGGATAGTCGGCGTGCAGTACAACGCCGAAATACGGTGATTGCGACAGACCTCATCCAGCGCCGTGGGCAGTACGCCTTCCTCATCCATCTCCAGGCCGATCAGCCGCACCCCCAACATGCGTGCGGCGGTAATCAGCCCGGGATAAGTCAACTGCTCGGTGACCACCGTATCGCCAGCACGCAGCAACGCCATCATGGCGCACAGCAAGCCGTGCTGGCCGCCGTTGACGCAGATGACCTGCTCGGGAATCGGATGAAACTCGCGCTGCACCAGCCATTGCGCACCCGCTTCACGGTAACGCGGCAGGCCGGCGTCCGGGGTGTAGGCGCTGATGTCCTGGAGGAACTTGGCGTTGGTCGACAGGGTTTGGAAGCTCTGGGCGAGAAACACCGTCTCTTGCCCGGGAATGTGCATGTTGCGGCTCATGTCGAAGTACTGGCGCGGCTCCTCGCTGAAATTACGAAAGCCCTCATCACGCTGGCGCTCCATCCCACGCTTGCGCACGAAGGTGCCGTCACCTACCCGTGCAACCACCAGGCCCAGGCGTTCCAGTTCACCGTAAGCCCGGCTGATGGTGCCGATGGTCACGCCTAAATTGTCGGAAAGCACCCGATGGGGCGGCAGTTTTCGTCCCGGTTCAATCAAGCCTTCGAGGATGCCCCGTTCCATCACATCAGACAGGCGCTTGTACTTCACGCCCTGCCCGTTGGACAGGCCCTCACGCATAATTGACACCATGTCAATATTTGTTTTGACAGCCATCTTTCGCCCTAATAGTGTGCTTTTACGGGTTCAATCGCCGATAAACATAACTCATTACAAGTTCAATATAGAGTTCAATTTCGGCCCAGGGAAGCAATAAACGATGCCAATGTCCGCCGTTCTCGAAAACACTGCAAAAACAAAAACGCAAAAACAGTGGCTCGCCGGGCTGGTGACCAGCGTGATGTTCCTTATCGTGTGCCTGAGTTGGGGCACTACGTGGCTGGGCATCAAGATCGCCGTCGAGAGCGTGCCGCCGCTGACATCTGCCGGCCTGCGCTTTCTCATCGCGTTTCCGCTGTTCCTGTGTTTTGCCATGGTGCGCCGTGAGCCGATCCTGTTTCCCCGGGAAAGCCGCTGGTTCTTCGTATTCGTGACCCTGTCCTACTTCAGCGTTCCCTACTATTTGCTCAATTACGGCGAAATGCATGTGTCGTCGGGCCTCACGGCCCTGCTGTTCAGCTGCATGCCGGTATTCATCCTGATCTTCTCCGCGCTGTTCCTGCGCGAGCGCATCTATTTCTCCCAGGTGGTCGGCATCGGCATTGGTTTCGGCAGCCTTTACATGATCATCAAGAGCCAGGGCCTGCACCTGGACCACGCCGAGTTCTTCGGGGTACTGGCCATTCTGAGCGCCGCGATCATGCACGCCTTGTGCTATGTCATTACCAAACAAAAAGGCAGCGCCATCAGCGTCATCACTTACAACACCCTGCCCATCGGCATTGCCGGGCTGATGCTGTTCCTGGCCGGCCTGTGGTTTGAAACACCGACGTTCGACGACATCACCCTGCGCTCCTGGAGCGCGCTGTTCTACCTGGGGCTAGTGGCCTCGGTGGGTGGGTTCATTGTGTATTTCATGCTGCTCAAGCGCCTGAGCCCGATCATCCTGTCGTTCGTCTTCATCATCTTCCCGGTGTTCGCGGTCATCATCGGAGCCTGGTACGAAGGCGTGGAAATTTCCCGCGACCTGATGCTGTACTCGGCGATCCTGCTGGCCGGCTTTGCGATTACCAAGTTGCCGATCGAAAAACTCATGGCCAAGAAAAAGTGACCCTCAACCAACGCGAGAGAAACATGGACGTCCTCCGCCCTACCGCCCTGGAACAGATCTACGCCCACGCCAGCCGCAGCTACCCCGAGGAGTGCTGTGGTTTCGTCCTCGCCGACGGCAGCGTGTACCTGGGCAGCAATATCCAGAATGAGCTGCACCGCAAGAACCCCGAGATGTACCCACGCAGCGCGGCCAATGGCTACACCTTTTCGGTGGCCGACACCCTGCTGATGAACAAGGCGTTTCGCAGTGACAACCCGGTGGTGGTGATCTACCACTCACACCCGGATGTCGGCGCCTATTTCAGTGACGAAGACCAGGACAAGGCACTGTTCCTGGGCGAGCCGATCTTCCCCGTCAGCTACTTGGTGGTGGATGTCCGCCAGGGCCAGGCCCTGGGCTCCAAGCTGTTTGCCTGGGATGGCCAGCATTTCTCCCTTCAACCTTTCAACGACCTGCACACGGAGTTGTCCATGAACGCTGTCTCTTTCCCCGACATTCTGGTTCGCGTGGCCAAGCTGCCGGAATCGACCCTTGAGGGCGCCGGATCGACATTGCGCGAAGTCATTGAAAATCTCTGCACCCATCACCCCCAATTGCGTCAGCACCTGTTCCATGAAAAGAACAACCAGCTCAAGGAACACTTCCTGTTTACCGCCGAGGAGGCGCTGATCGACGCCGATGAAGCCCTGCCGCCGAAATCCCGGATCGAAGTGTTGCTCGCCACCTCAGGTGGCATGGACATCGACACCCTGAGCAACGAAGAAGTACAGCGTTACGTGCGCCACATCACCCTGCCGGGCGTCGGCCGCGAAGGCCAATTGAACCTGAAGAAAGCCAAGGTGCTGGTCATCGGTACCGGTGGGCTGGGCTCGCCCATCAGCCTGTACCTGGCCGCGGCCGGCATCGGCACCCTGGGGCTGGTGGACTTTGATGTGGTGGAAAGCAGCAACCTGCAACGCCAGATTGTGCATGGCAACAGCACCCTGGGCATGCCCAAGGTCGAGTCCGCCAAGCAGCGCCTGCTGGACCTCAATCCGCATATCCAGATCAACGCGTACAACACCGCGCTCAACAGCGACAACGCCCTGGAACTGGTGGGCGCCTATGACCTGGTGATCGACGGAACCGACAATTTCGACACCCGCTACCTGGTCAACGACGCCTGTGTGCAGTTGGGCAAACCTTTGGTGTACGGCGCTATCTACCGTTTCGACGGGCAGATCAGCGTGCTCAACTATAAAGGTGGGCCGTGCTATCGCTGCCTGTTCCCCAAGGCCCCACCCGCAGAGTTGGCACCCAATTGCAGCGCGGGCGGTGTGATCGGCGTGTTGCCGGGCGTGGTCGGTATGATCCAGGCCACTGAGGCGATCAAATTGCTGATCGGTATTGGCGAACCCTTGTCCGGCCGCTTGATGCGCTTCGACGCGCTGGCGATGAAGTTCAGCGAAATCCGCTTCAAGCGCCGCGCTGATTGCCCCTGCTGCTCGGACCTGCGCCATAGCGAAACCGTCGCGCCGGCCACCTGCGCCGATGCCGTACCGAGCCTGCCCTCCCTGGCCGCGGAACGCTACATCAAGCCCCAGGTGCTCAAGCAAGTGCTCGAACACCCCAGCAGCGCCGATGTATTGCTCGACGTGCGCGACGCCAGCGAACTGGAAGTGTGCAAATTACCGGGCGTGGTGCATATCCCGTTGGCAGAACTGGATGGGCAACTCGCCAGCCTGAGCCGCGACAACACCCACTACCTGATCTGCTACGCAGGCGCCCGTGCCGAGCAAGCCGCCAGCACCCTGTTGGCGGCCGGCTTTGCCAACACCAAAGTCCTCCAGGGTGGCATGAAACATTGGGTTCGCGACGTCGAACCTGACATGCCGTTGTACTGAAAGTGGGGACGTGCTGATGCTGCATAACTCCATTCTCGACGTTATCGGCCAAACGCCGATCGTGCGTCTGGCCCAGTTTTCCGAAGACCTCGGCATCGAGGTCTACGCCAAGCTGGAGTCCCTCAACCCCGGCGGCAGCCACAAGACGCGCATCGCCCTGGGCATGATCCTGGATGCCGAGCGCCGCGGCGTGCTGATCCGTGATTCCGGGCAGACCATCATCGAACCCAGTGGCGGCAACACCGGCATTGGCCTGGTGATGGCCGGCAATGTGCTGGGTTACAAAGTAGTGCTGGTGATCCCTGACAACTACAGCCCGGAAAAACAGAAACTGCTGCGTCTGTATGGCGCCAGGGTAGTGCTGTCCGACAGTCGCCTGGGCAATAACTCCCACGGCGAAAAGTGCATGGAGCTGCAGTTGGAGAACCCCAACTATGTGATGCTCAACCAGCAACGCAATGGCGCCAACCCCCAAACCCACCGCGACACCACCGCCCCGGAAATCCTTCGCGCCTTCGGTGAACAGCGCGTGGACTACTTCGTCAGCGGCATTGGCACCGGTGGACACATCACCGGTATCGGCGAAACCCTCAAGGCCGCCTGGCCGGCGCTGCGGGTGATGGGTGTAGAACCGGAAGAGTGCGACCTGCTCAAAGACCAACACGCAGCGCACGGGATCCAGGGCCTGTCGATTGGCCTGATCCCCAGCATCCTCAACCTGGACGTGATCGACGGCATGCTCAAGGTGTCGCACGCCGATTGCCTGGACATGATCAAACGCATCATGCGCACCGATGCCATCAGCCTGGGGCTGTCTTCGGCCGCCAACATGGTCGCCATCGCCCAACTCGCCCCCGAACTGCCGCCTGAAACGGTGGTGTTGACCATGGTCTACGACAATGCCGACAGCTACCTGCCCAGTTTCGAGTAACCGGGTTTTTAACCATCCAACATACGGGGGTGTCTCCATGGGGGGCTTTATCGACATGCAACAGCTGCACGATGAGTTGCTCACCCACCTCATCACCACCCTCACGCCCAGACAGATGAAGCAGCTGGAGCCGCACCTGGCGCCGTTGATTCAGAACGCCGCCCAGGCGGTGGCCGAGGACCTGATTGCCTATGCCTATCGCGACCCCGCGTCCCGTGGGCGCGGTGAGTTGATCCTGGAATCCTACGCCTCGTTCAAGGCCGTGCTGTTCTACCGCCTTGCGCACCTGGTGTGGCATTTCCAGGCCGCTGACCACGGCGATTTTTCGCGCATGGCCCTCAAACTGAGTAACCAGGGCAAGATTCTCTCCGGCGCCGAGATTCACCCGGCAGCGCGCATCGGCCGGCGCTTTGTGCTGGACCATGGCTACGGCACGGTCATCGGCGAGACCTGTGTGATCGGCAACGACTGCTACATCCTCTGCGGCGTGACCCTGGGTGCGCGTGGTATTGCCAACAACCCGGACGGCAAACGCCACCCGCGCCTGGGCAACAACGTCGAAGTCGGCGCCGGCGCCCGGGTGCTGGGCTATGTTTCGATCGGCGATAACGTGTTTATCAGCCCCTCCTGCGTGATTACCCAAGACGTGCCGGCAGGCACCAAGGTCAAGGTGGTCAACCAGATCCAACTGCAGAAAAACGATGAATCGGACCACAGCAACTACCTCGGCGCCTTTGCCCTGGATGAGCGCTTGCACGTGGTGGGCGAAGTGAGTGCCGGCCACAAGGTCACCGTGCTGGACGCCGACTTTCATCCGCTGCAAGGGCTGATGCTCGAACCCACGGTAAAAGAGCGGCACCACCTGCAGTTTCGCCTGCGTCGCCTCGACAACGACGAGCAACTGCCACGCCTGCCGCTGAACCTGAAGGTGTGCGGGCCGGAATTTGAAATCACCCTGCTCTCTCCCCCTGGCTTGAGCGCACTGGTGCGCCACCTCTTGCAAGCCACCCCATTGATCGTCGGAGGTTGAACATGTCCGTGCATACCATGGAAACCCTGGCGCTGTTTGACAGCGCGCCCTACCAGAACGCCTTCAGCGCCCGGGTGATTGCCGTCAGCGAACAGGGTGTCGCCCTGGAGCACACCCTGTTCTACCCCACCGGCGGCGGGCAACCAGGCGATACCGGCCACTTCACCCTGGCCGATGGCACACGGGTCGAGGTGACAGGCACCGTGCGCGACCCGGTGTTGCGCTCGATCATCTGGCATCAGGTAGACCATTGCCCCGAACAGTTGGCCGCTGGCGTCCAGGTCGACGCCGGGCTGGATTGGGAGCGGCGCTACCAGCACATGAAGATGCACACTTGCCTGCACTTGCTGTGCTCCCTCATCGACGCGCCCGTGACCGGTTGCAGCATCAGTGCGGATAAAGGCCGACTGGATTTCGACCTGCCGGAGATGACCCTGGACAAAGACGGCCTCACCCGTGACCTCAACGCCCTGATCGAGCAGGCCCACGCGGTGAAAACGCTGTCGATGCCTGCCACCGAGTACGCGACCCTGCTGCAGATCACCCGCACTCAGGCGGTTGCGCCGCCGGTGGTCTCCGGTTCGGTACGGGTGATTGAAATCCCCGGCATCGATATCCAGCCCTGCGGCGGTACCCATGTGCTCAATACCGAGGAAATCGGCCGGGTGTTCTGCGAGAAGATCGAGAAAAAGAGCAAGCACAACCGCCGGGTGATACTGCGGTTTGGACACGCTTGAGCCTGCGTCATTGCCTCTGTAGGAGCGAGCTTGCTCGCGAAAAACCCATAGGCGCCGCGCTTACTCAGGAAGCACGCGGCATCGTTGACGTTTTTCGCGAGCAAGCTCGCTCCTACAGTGACTGTGCTGTTTTTCAGATAGTGAGCAGGTCCATGAAACGGTTGACTGGAGTAGCCTCAAGCCGTGCCTGATCCTTGCACAACGCAAAGATTTCGGCGCTGCGTTGCGCGGTGAACCGCGTGGCCAGGTTGGCCTTGAACTTGTCTTCCAGCAGTGGAATGCCGTCCACCCGACGGCGGCGATGGCCAATCGGGTACTCCACCACCACCTGCTCGGTGCAGGTGCCATCCGTGAAAAACACCTGCACCGCGTTGGCAATCGAGCGCTTGTCGGCCTCCAGGTATTCGCGGCTGTAGCGCGGGTCTTCGATGACGACCATCTTGTCGCGCAGCTCATCGAGGATCGGGTGGGCGGCGTGGAAATCATCTTCATACTGCTCGGCCACCAGATTGCCGAACGCCAACGGCACGGCGGTCATGTATTGCAGGCAGTGGTCGCGATCAGCGGCGTTGGCCAATGGGCCGACCTTGGAAATAATGCGAATCGCCGACTCGTGGGTAGTGATCACGATGCGGTCGATTTCATGCAGGCGATGCTTGACCTGCGGGTGCAGGGCGACTGCCGCTTCACAGGCGGTTTGCGCGTGAAACTCGGCCGGAAAGCTGATCTTGAACAGCACGTTTTCCATCACATAGGTGCCGTAGGCTTGGGGCAGGCTGAAAGCTCGCTTGTCCTCGGGCTTGAGCGCCAGGTCCTTGTTGGTGTGGCTGAACAGCACGTCATAGAAGCCCCACTGCGGCGCACTCAACACGCCGGGGATGCCCATTTCGCCACGCAGGGCGATGTCTGCCAGGCGCACGCCGCGGCTCGACGCATCGCCCGCCGCCCAGGATTTGCGCGAGCCGGCATTCGGTGCATGACGATAGGTGCGTAGCGCCTGACCATCGACAAAAGCGTGGGACAACGCCGATAGCAACTGCTCGCGGTTGGCGCCCATCAGCTTGGCGGTGACCGCCGTGGTAGCGACTTTCACCAGCAACACATGGTCGAGGCCTACCCGGTTGAAGGAGTTTTCCAAGGCAATCACGCCTTGGATTTCGTGAGCCATGATCATCGCTTCCAGCACTGCACGCACGGTCAGCGGCGCGTCGCCATTGGCCAGGCGCTTTTGCGACAGGTGATCGGCCACGGCGAGGATGCCGCCAAGATTGTCTGAAGGGTGGCCCCATTCGGCGGCAAGCCAGGTGTCGTTGTAGTCGAGCCAGCGCACGATGCAACCGATATCCCAGGCGGCCTTGACCGGGTCCAGGCGAAACGAAGTGCCCGGCACCCGTGCACCGAACGGCACCACGGTACCCTCGACCATCGGCCCCAGGTGCTTGGTGCACTCGGGGAAGCGCAGGGCCAGCAGGCCACAGCCGAGGGTGTCCATCAGGCAGTTGCGGGCGGTATCCAGGGCGTCCTGGGAGTCAATGCGGTAGTTGAGGACGTAGTCGGCGATGCCCTGCAAAACCGGGTCGTAGTCGGGGCGGTTGTTCTGGTCGACGTTGGCGCTCATGGCAGTTCTCCTAAAAGGTGGGGTTGTTCCTCAAGGTCAAGGTTGATGTTGATCGTTCCCACGCTCCGCGTGGGAATGCATTCCGTGACGCTCTGCGTCACAGCAGGACGCAGAGCGTCCCAGGCGGCGTTCCCACGCGGAGCGTGGGAACGATCAAGCTAAAAGGCGTCGCCGGGGATGCGCACGTAGCCTTCCATCAACACCCGCGCACTGCGGCTCATAATGGCTTTTTTCACCACCCATTCACCGTCCACCTGGCTGGCCTCGGCCCCCACACGCAAGGTGCCGGACGGGTGCCCGAAGCGCACGGCATTGCGCTCTACGCCACCCGCCGCCAGGTTGACCAAGGTGCCGGAAATCGCCGCGGCGGTGCCAATCGCCACCGCCGCAGTGCCCATCATCGCGTGGTGCAGTTTGCCCATCGACAAGGCGCGCACCAGCAGGTCCACATCGCCGGCCTTGATCGCCTTGCCGCTGGAGGCCACGTAATCGGCTGGCTTGGCGACGAACGCCACCTTGGGCGTGTGCTGGCGCTGGGCGGCTTCGTTCAGGTGTTGGATCAGGCCCATGCGCAACGCGCCATACGCCCGCACGGTCTCGAACATCGCCAGGGCCTTGGGGTCGCTGTTGATCGCGCCTTGCAGCTCGGTACCGGTGTAGCCCAGGTCTTGGGCATTGATGAAAATCGTCGGAATACCGGCGTTGATCAACGTGGCCTTGAAGGTACCGACGCCGGGCACCTCCAGGTCGTCGACGAGGTTGCCGGTGGGGAACATCGAACCACCACCGCCCTCTTCTTCCGCCGCCGGGTCCATGAATTCCAACTGCACTTCGGCGGCCGGGAAGGTCACGCCGTCCAGTTCAAAGTCGCCGGTTTCCTGCACCGCACCGTCAGTGATCGGCACGTGGGCGATGATGCTCTTGCCGATATTGGCCTGCCACACCCGCACCACGGCCACGCCGTTATGGGGCACGCGGGCCGCATCGACCAGGCCGGCACTGATGGCGAACGAACCCACCGCCGCCGACAGGTTGCCGCAGTTGCCGCTCCAATCGACAAATGGCTTGTCGATGGAGACCTGGCCAAACAGGTAATCCACGTCGTGATCGGCGCGGCTGCTTTTGGCCAGGATCACGGTCTTGCTGGTGCTCGAGGTGGCCCCACCCATGCCGTCGATCTGCTTGTCATAGGGGTCGGGGCTGCCGATCACCCGCAGCAACAAGGCGTCGCGTGCAGGGCCCGGCACCTGCGCCGCTGCGGGCAGGTCCTGGAGGCTGAAGAACACGCCCTTGCTGGTGCCGCCACGCATGTAGGTGGCGGGGATCTTGATTTGCGCTACGTGTGCCATGGTTATCCTCTTCAGGCGGTCGCCTTTGATTCCAGGAAGTCCTGGGCGAAACGTTGCAACACGCCACCGGCCTCGTAGATCGACACTTCTTCGGCGGTGTCCAGGCGGCAGGTCACTGGCACCTCGACACGTTCGCCATTCTTGCGGTTGATCACCAGGGTCAGTTGCGCACGCGGGGTGCGCTCGCCGACCACGTCATAGGTTTCACTGCCGTCGATTTGCAGGGTGTGGCGGTCGGTGCCCGGCAGGAACTGCAGGGGCAACACGCCCATGCCCACCAGGTTGGTGCGGTGGATACGCTCGAAGCCTTCGGCGGCAATGGCTTCCACACCGGCCAGGCGTACGCCCTTGGCCGCCCAGTCACGGGACGAGCCCTGGCCATAGTCGGCGCCCGCGATGATGATCAACGGCTGTTTGCGTTCCATGTAGGTTTCAATCGCTTCCCACATCCGCGTGACCTTGCCTTCCGGCTCGATACGCGCAAGAGAGCCCTGCTTGACCTTGCCGTTTTCCTGCACCATTTCGTTGAACAGTTTCGGGTTGGCGAAGGTGGCGCGCTGCGCCGTCAAATGGTCACCCCTGTGTGTCGCGTAGGAGTTGAAGTCGACCTCGGGCAAGCCCATTTTCGCCAGGTATTCACCGGCGGCGCTGTCCAGCATGATCGCGTTGGACGGCGACAGGTGGTCGGTGGTGATGTTGTCCGGCAGCACCGCCAGCGGGCGCATGCCTTTGAGCGGCCGTGCACCGGCCAGCGCGCCTTCCCAATATGGCGGGCGGCGGATATAGGTGCTTTGTGGGCGCCAGTCGTACAGCGGCGTGACCTTGGGCCCGGTGTCTTCGTGAATGGCGAACATCGGGATATACACCGCACGGAATTGCTCGGGTTTCACCGAAGCCTTGACCACCGCATCGATCTCTTCATCGCTCGGCCAGATGTCTTGCAGGCGGATTTCCTTGCCGTCGGCATCCAGGCCGAGCACGTCCTTCTCGATGTCGAAACGGATGGTACCGGCAATCGCATAGGCCACCACCAGCGGCGGCGACGCCAGGAAGGCTTGCTTGGCGTAAGGGTGAATGCGCCCGTCAAAGTTGCGGTTACCCGACAACACCGCGGTGGCGTACAGGTCGCGGTCGATGATCTCTTGCTGGATCACCGGGTCGAGCGCGCCCGACATGCCGTTGCAGGTGGTGCAGGCAAAGGCCACCACGCCAAAACCGAGTTTTTCCAGCTCATGGCCCAGGCCGGCTTCTTCCAGGTACATGGCCACGGTTTTCGAGCCCGGCGCCAAAGACGACTTGACCCACGGCTTGCGGGTCAGCCCCAGCTTGTTGGCGTTGCGTGCCAACAGGCCGGCGGCAATCACGTTGCGCGGGTTGCTGGTGTTGGTGCAACTGGTGATGGCAGCGATGATCACCGCGCCGTCGGGCATTTGCCCCGGCACGTCATCCCATTGGCCAGCGATGCCTTTTGACGCCAGGTCGCGGGTGGCCAGGCGGGCATGGGGGTTGCTCGGGCCGGCCATGTTGCGCACGACGCTGGAGAGGTCGAAGCTCAGACTGCGCTCGTACTGCGCGCCTTTCAGGTCGTCCGCCCACAGGCCAGTGTGACGTGCGTATTGCTCGACCAAGGCGACTTGTTCGTCTTCGCGGCCGGTGAGTTTGAGGTAAGCGATGGTTTGCGCGTCGATGTAGAACATCGCGGCGGTGGCGCCGTACTCCGGGGCCATGTTGGAGATGGTGGCACGGTCACCCAAAGTGAGTGCCGACGCCCCTTCGCCGAAGAACTCCAGCCAGGCGCCGACCACCTTCTGCTGGCGCAGGAATTCGGTGAGCGCCAGCACCATATCGGTGGCGGTGATGCCCGGTTGCAGCTTGCCGGTCAATTCCACGCCCACGCTTTCCGGCAGGCGCATCCACGACGCACGGCCGAGCATCACGCTTTCGGCTTCCAGGCCGCCAACGCCGATGGCGATCACCCCCAGGGCATCCACGTGGGGCGTATGGCTGTCGGTGCCCACGCACGTATCCGGGAAGGCCACACCGTCACGCACTTGAATCACCGGGGACATTTTCTCCAGATTGATCTGATGCATGATGCCGTTGCCCGGCGGGATCACATCGACGTTCTTGAAGGCCTTTTTGGTCCACTCGATAAAGTGGAAACGGTCTTCGTTGCGACGGTCTTCAATGGCGCGGTTTTTTTCGAAGGCTTGCGGGTCAAAACCACCGGCCTCGACGGCCAGGGAATGGTCGACGATCAGTTGGGTAGGCACCACCGGGTTGACCTGCGCCGGGTCGCCGCCTTGCTGGGCGATGGCATCGCGCAGGCCGGCAAGGTCGACCAGAGCGGTCTGGCCGAGGATGTCATGGCACACCACGCGGGCGGGGAACCACGGGAAGTCGAGGTCGCGCTTGCGCTCGATCAGTTGACTCAGGGACGCGTCGAGGGTGGCCGGGTCGCAACGGCGCACCAGGTTCTCGGCGAGCACACGCGAGGTGTAGGGCAACGTGGCGTAGGCGCCGGGGGTGATTGCCTCGACAGCCGCACGGGCGTCGAAGAAATCCAGGCGGCTGCCGGGGAGCGGTTTGCGAAATTCAGTGTTCATCGTCAGGACTCGGTCACGGTAAGTTCGAAAGGTGAACTGTCGACACTGGCTTTGTTTCCTGTGGGAGCTGGCTTGCCTGCGATGGCATCACTGTGGTGTGACAGGTACACCGAGGTGATGCCATCGCAGGCAAGCCAGCTCCCACACACAAGCACATGAGCCAGCGGGCACAGCCCATCCCATTCAGCGTCGTTCGATTGGCACGAACTTGCGCTGCTCAACGCCGGTGTACTCGGCGCTTGGACGGATGATGCGGTTGTTGGCGCGCTGCTCGAACACATGCGCAGCCCAGCCAGTCAGGCGCGAGCATACGAAGATCGGCGTGAACAGCTTGGTCGGGATGCCCATGAAGTGGTACGCCGAGGCATGGTAGAAATCGGCGTTAGGAAACAGCTTCTTCTGTTCCCACATGGTCTTGTCGATGGCTTCGGAGACCGGGAACAACACGGTGTCGCCCACTTCGTCAGCGAGTTTTTTCGACCAGCCCTTGATCACTTCATTGCGCGGATCGCTGTCTTTATAGATCGCGTGGCCAAAGCCCATGATCTTGTCTTTGCGCGCCAACATGCCAAGGGTGCCTTCAACCGCTTCCTGGGCCGAGGAGAAACGTTCGATCATTTCCATCGCCGCTTCGTTGGCACCGCCGTGCAGCGGGCCGCGCAGGGAGCCGATGGCAGCGGTGACGCAGGAATACAGGTCGGACAATGTCGATGCACACACCCGTGCGGTGAAGGTCGAAGCGTTGAATTCGTGTTCGGCGTAGAGGATCAGTGACACGTTCATCACTTTGACGTGCAGCTCGCTCGGTTTCTTGCCATGCAGCAGGTGCAGGAAGTGGCCACCGATGCTCGGCTCGTCGGTCACGCAGTCGATGCGCTGGCCGTCGTGGCTGAAGCGATACCAGTAGCACATGATCGCCGGGAACGCGGCGAGCAGGCGGTCGGTGACATCGCGCTGCACGCTGAAATCTTTCTCCGGCTCGATATTGCCCAGGAACGAGCACCCGGTGCGCATCACGTCCATCGGATGGGCGTCGGCGGGGATGCGTTCGAGCACTTCTTTCAGGGCCTGGGGCAGGTCACGCAGTTTGCTCAGCTTGTTGCTGTAGGCGGCCAGTTCGGCCTGGGTTGGCAATTCACCGTACAGCAGCAGGTAGGCGACTTCTTCAAACTGGGCGTCGGCGGCCAGTTCGCGTACGTCGTAGCCACGGTAGGTCAGGCCGGCGCCGGCCTGGCCCACGGTGGACAGTGCCGTCTGCCCGGCAACCTGGCCACGCAGGCCTGCACCACTCAATACTTTAGCTTCAGCCATGTTCGTTCTCCAATTTTGTAGTTGTTCAGGGAACCACAGGGTTTATTTTTTCGCGGCGAACAGCGCGTCGAGCTTCTGCTCGAAGGTGTGGTAGTCGATGCGATCGTAAAGCTCCATGCGCGTTTGCATGGTGTCGATCACATTCTGCTGCGTACCGTCGCGACGAATCGCGGTGTAGACATTCTCGGCCGCCTTGTTCATGGCACGGAAAGCCGAGAGCGGGTACAGCACAATGGAAACATCCGCAGATTTCAACTGTTCGGTGGTGTACAGCGGTGTGGCGCCGAACTCGGTGATGTTCGCCAGGATCGGCGCCTTCACGCGGGAGGCGAACAGCTTGTACATTTCCAGTTCAGTGATGGCTTCCGGGAACACCATGTCGGCACCGGCCTCGATGCATGCGGCGGCGCGCTCCAGCGCGGACTCCAGGCCCTCGACCGCCAGGGCGTCGGTGCGCGCCATGATCACGAAGCTGTCATCGGTGCGCGCATCCACGGCGGCCTTGATGCGGTCGACCATTTCCTGCTGGGACACGATTTCTTTGTTGGGGCGATGACCGCAGCGCTTGGCGCCCACCTGGTCTTCGATATGGATGGCGGCGGCACCGAACTTGATCATCGACTTGACGGTACGCGCCACGTTGAACGCCGAGGAGCCGAAACCGGTGTCCACGTCCACCAGCAGCGGCAGGTCGCACACGTCGGTAATGCGGCGCACGTCGGTGAGCACGTCATCCAGGCCGGTGATACCCAGGTCCGGCACGCCGAGGGAGCCGGCGGCTACACCGCCACCTGACAGATAAATCGCCTTGAAGCCGGCGCGCTTGGCCAACAGCGCATGGTTGGCGTTGATGGCGCCCACCACTTGCAAGGGCTGTTCACTGGCGACGGCGTCACGGAAACGCTGGCCGGGAGTGCTGTTGTTGTTGGAACTCATGACTCACCTCGTGATGAAGGCGCACCGTCCGGGAAGTGACGGGCAATGTTGCGTTTGGAGGCGCCGATATGCCGGCGCATCAACAGTTCGGCCAGTTCACCGTCGCGATCGGCAATCGCGTCCAGAATGCGGTGATGCTCGGCAAAGGCCTGGCGTGGACGATTGGGGGTGGCGGAGAACTGGATGCGGTACATGCGCACCAGTTGATACAGCTCGCCGCAGAGCATTTGGGTGAGGGTGCGGTTACCGGCACCTTGAATGATGCGGTAGTGAAAATCGAAGTCGCCTTCCTGCTGGTAATAGCCGACACCGGCCTGGAACGCCGCATCCCGTTCGTGGGTGTGCAACACCTGGCGCAGTTCCTCGATCTCTGCGTCAGTCATGCGCTCGGCGGCCAAGCGACAGGCCATGCCCTCCAGGGACTCGCGAATCTCATACAGTTCGACCAGCTCGGCGTGACTCAAAGACACCACGCGTGCGCCGACATGAGGCACCCGCACCAGCAGGCGCTGGCCTTCCAGGCGATGGATCGCTTCGCGCAGCGGGCCGCGACTGATGCCGTAGGTGCGCGCCAGCTCCGGCTCGGAAATCTTGCTGCCGGGGGCGATTTCGCCTTTGACGATGGCGGCCTGGATACGCCGGAAGACGTTCTCTGACATGGTCTGGGAATCGTCTGGTGCCACCGATGGTTTTTCCAGTTGCTCCAGCATATTGTCGACACCTTTAAAATCAATGCCGCAAAAACTAGCCAATAAGCCTCTCACAGTCAAAGAATAAATACACATTGTCGACAATCGTCTAATAACCCCCTCATTCGCTTGCCAAGGCATGGCCGCCTGCCAGCGCTGGCGCCAAAAAAGCATCATGTTAGAATGCCCGCCGCTTTTGCCTGACATCAAATGATGAAAGGGCGCACCCGAGATTGCGCAGCAATGCCAGTCCCCATGAAATGAACAGTGCACTGCCCTGCCTCAGGATTTATGAGACTCAAGCCTTACCTACTAGTGATGTGCCTGCTGTGCATACCGAGCCTTGGCGCTGGCGCCGAGAAGACCGTGTACGGCCTGAATGAATACGCCAAGCTTGCGGGTATCGACCTGGAAGTGGCGGCCAAACTCGACACCGGCGCCAAGACCGCCTCGTTGAGTGCCCGCGATATCAAGCGCTTCAAGCGCAATGGCGAATCCTGGGTACGCTTCTACCTGGCCATCGACACCGCCCATTCCCACCCCATCGAACTGCCCCTGGCGCGTGTCAGCAAGATCAAGCGCCGCGCCGGCGACTACGACCCCGATGAGGACAAGAACTACACCGCCCGCCCAGTGATTGCGCTGGATATCTGCATGGGCAGTGCTTTACGCAGCATCGAAGTGAACTTGACTGACCGCAGCGCATTCCAATACCCGCTGCTGATTGGCTCCGAAGCCTTGAAACGCTTTGATGCGCTGGTCGACCCCAGTCTTAAATATGCAGCAGGCAAACCCGCCTGCGCCGCCGACGCTTAATACCGCCGAGTAAACCGAATGCGCTCTCTGACCCTGCACCTGAAAATCCTGATCACCTTGCTGGTGGTGCTGGGCATTTCGGTCACCGCTTATCAGATCTTCGTGCTGGGAATTCCCGTCACCGAAGATGCCACCGACGACTTGTGGAACATCGACGCCAAGGTCGAGTTCGTCGCCAACCCGAAAGACCCGGTCAAGATCCAGATGTTCGTGCCGCCCTTGAGCCGCGACTTCGTCAGCCTCAATGAGAGCTTTATCTCGAACAACTACGGGGTGAGCGTCAACCGCATCGACGGCAACCGCAAGGTCACCTGGTCGGCGCGTCGGGCCAAGGGCAACCAGACCCTCTATTACCGCCTGGTGCTGACCAAGCGCTACAGCGGCGAAAAGGTCAAGATCAAAGGCCCGACCTTCCGCGACAGCATCGCCGTTGAAGGCCCCGAGAAGATCGCCGCCGAAGCCTTGCTGGCCCCGATCCGCCAGCACTCGGCCGACGTCGAGACCTTTATCAGTGAAGCCATCAAGCGCACCAACAACCTCAACGACGACAATGTGAAGTTGCTGCTGGCCGGCGACCCCTCGACACCGCACAAAGCCAAGATCGTCGAACTGCTGCTGTCCATCGCCCACGTGCCGGTAGAGAAAGTCCACACCATCCGCCTGGTGGCCGACCAGCCGCAAACCCCGGAACTATGGCTGCGCAGTTTCAACGGCAACGACTGGCTGTACTTCAACCCGGAGACTGGTGAACAGGGCCTGCCCGCCGACCGCCTGCTGTGGTGGACCGGCGATGAAAACCTGATCACCGTCGATGGCGGCAAGAAAGCCATGGTGACCTTCAGCCTGAACAACAGCGAGATGAACGCCATCCGCCTGGCCAAGCTGACGGACGAAAACACCGACGCCAACTTCCTCGAATACTCGCTGTACGGCCTGCCGCTGCAAACCCAGCAGACCTTCATGATCATGGTGATGATCCCGATAGGCGTGCTGGTAATCTTGATCCTGCGCAACCTGATCGGCCTGCAGACCCTGGGCACCTTCACCCCCGTACTGATCGCCCTGGCATTCCGCGAGACCCAGTTGGGCTTCGGGATTGTGCTGTTCACGATCATCACGGCACTGGGCCTGTCGCTCCGGTCGTACCTTGAACACCTTAAACTGCAGATGCTGCCGAGGCTGTCGGTGGTGCTGACCTTCGTGGTGGTGCTGATTGCCGCCATCAGCCTGTTCAGCCACAAGCTGGGGCTGGAACGCGGTTTGTCGGTGGCGCTGTTCCCGATGGTGATCCTGACCATGACCATCGAACGCCTGTCGATCACCTGGGAGGAGCGTGGCGCCAACCACGCGCTGAAAGTGGCGATTGGCACGCTGTTCGCTGCGTCCCTGGCGCACCTGATCATGAGCGTGCCGGAGCTGGTTTACTTCGTGTTCACCTTCCCGGCGATCCTGCTGATTCTGGTGGGCTTCATGCTGGCCATGGGTCGCTACCGCGGCTATCGCCTCACCGAGCTGGTGCGTTTCAAGGCGTTCCTGAAGGCTGATTCTTGATGTTCGGCTTCTGGAAGACCTGGAAGGCCCTGGAAGCGCGGGGAATCATGGGCATTAACCGGCGTAATGCCGACTACGTGCTCAAGTACAACAAGCGCAGCCTGTACCCCATCGTGGATGACAAGATCATCACCAAGGAACGGGCCCTGGCGGCCGGCATCCATGTACCGGAAATGTACGGGGTGATCTCCACCGAGAAGGAAATCGACAAGCTCGACGAGATCATCGGCGGGCGCAGCGACTTCGTGATCAAGCCCGCCCAGGGCGCCGGCGGTGACGGCATCCTGGTGGTGGCCGACCGGTTTGAAGGGCGCTATCGCACGGTGTCCGGCAAAATCATCAGCCATGAGGAGATCGAGCACCAGATTTCCAGCATTCTCACCGGCCTGTATTCCCTCGGCGGCCACCGCGACCGCGCGTTGATCGAGTACCGCGTGGTGCCCGACCAGATCTTCAAAAGCATCAGCTATGAAGGCGTGCCGGACATCCGCATCATCGTGCTGATGGGCTACCCGGTGATGGCGATGCTGCGCTTGCCCACCCGCCAGTCCGGCGGCAAGGCCAACCTGCACCAGGGCGCGATCGGCGTGGGTGTAGACCTGGCCACCGGCCTGACCCTGCGCGGCACCTGGCTGAACAACATCATCACCAAGCACCCCGACACCACCAACGCGGTGGATGGCGTGCAACTGCCCAACTGGGACGGTTTCATGAAGCTCGCCGCCGGCTGCTATGAGCTGTGCGGGCTGGGTTATATCGGCGTGGACATGGTGCTGGACCAGGAAAAAGGCCCATTGATCCTTGAGCTGAACGCTCGGCCTGGGCTGAACATCCAGATTGCCAACGATTGCGGCCTGACTTTGCGCACCCATGCGGTGGAGGCACGGCTTGAAGAGCTCAAGGCAGCCGGGGTGACAGAAACCCCCGAGGAACGGGTGAAGTTCGTGCAGGAGATGTTCGGGCATATTCCGCCGGTTGAAGGCTAAGCAGCGCATCGCAGGCAAGCCCGGGCTCGATAGGTGGGAGCTGGTTTGCCTGCGATAGCTTTCTGACAAGCCAGTTGCCCCTCAGGCTATACCCTCTATCGAGCTATCACCGACATCCCCTCTAGGAGCAAGTCCTACAGAGGACTACAATCCCCTCCCCCCCGCCACTGGCTGATTCACCCTCGCATGTCGACCTGCTCCGTTTACCCCTTACCCTACCGGGCCAACCCCGCCGAGTACTTTGCGGCTATTCGCCATGCGCCTGGCGCGGTGCTGCTCGACAGCGGCCGCCCGGCTGCCGAGCGGGGGCGTTATGACCTGCTCAGCGCCTGGCCCGAAGCGACCTTGACGGTTGGGCCGGATGAACGCGGCAGCGATTTCCTGCAACGCCTGCGCGAGAACCTGGCGCAGTTGGGTGAGGCGGCCCTGCCTGCTGGCGTTGAATTGCCATTTGCCGGCGGTTTGATCGGTTACTTGAGCTATGACTTCGGCCGGCACTTGGAACAGGTCTCGCGCCTGGCCGTGGACGACCTGCATCTGCCGGATGCGCGCCTGGGGCTGTATGCCTGGGCACTGGTCAGCGATCACCTGGCGCACACCAGCCAACTGGTGTTTCACCCGGTGCTGGCCGATAGCGAGCGGCAACGTCTGATCGCCCTGTTCAGTCATGCAACAGGTGACACCCCCACCACCTTCAAGCTCCAGGGCACCATGGCGCCGGACCTCAGCGTGGATGCGTACCAGCAGGCCATCCTGCGTATCCAGGATTACATCCAGGCCGGCGACTGCTACCAGGTCAACTTTGCCCAACGCTTTCGTGCGCCGTGCATCGGCGATCCATGGGCAGCCTACTGCGCGCTGCGCGAAGCCTGCCCGACGCCGTTTTCCGGGTTCCAGAGTTTGCCCGATGACGGCGCGGTGCTGAGCCTGTCGCCGGAGCGCTTCGTGCGCATCAGCGAAGGCCAGGTCGAAACCCGCCCGATCAAGGGCACCCGCCCTCGCGGTTTGACACCGGAAGAGGACGCTGCCAACGCCGCTGAGCTGCTCGCCAGCCCCAAGGACCGCGCAGAAAACCTGATGATCGTTGACCTGCTGCGCAACGACCTCGGCCGCAGTTGCCGAATCGGCTCAGTGAAAGTGCCGGAGCTGTTCAGCCTGGAAAGTTACCCCAACGTGCACCACCTGGTGAGCAGTGTCACTGGCATATTGGCCGACGACAAAGACGCCCTCGACCTGATCGCCGGCAGCTTCCCTGGCGGCTCCATTACCGGCGCGCCAAAGATTCGCGCCATGCAGATCATCGATGAGCTGGAGCCCACCCGCCGCGGGTTGTATTGCGGCTCGCTGGTGTACCTGGACGTGCGCGGCGAAATGGACAGCTCCATCGCGATTCGCAGCTTGCTGGTCAAGGATGGGCAGGTGTGTTGCTGGGGTGGCGGCGGGATTGTGGCGGATTCAGAGTGGCAGGCGGAGTATCAGGAGTCGCTGACGAAGGTGCGGGTGTTGTTACAAACGTTGGAAAACCTGTAGGGCACAGCCCCTGCCTAGCGTTCGAGTAGAACGCCATGCGATAGAAAAAGCCTGAATCAGAACCGCTGTGGACGGAATAGACGCTTGCAGATAGCGTCCGGATCGACCGTCCACCGCCACCTGTGAAGGATCACATGAAGCGACTACCTCCTCGTCTGGAAATATTTCCGAGATTGCCTAACCACGCAATCGCACCTATGATCTCCCAAAACGGGAGGTTGAAGCGATGCGGATAATCGCTCTCTCTACCCTACGAATATTCTGGGAAAGCCATTCAGCTTATAGCGACGCCAGAACACCGCTGGTCGAGTGGTATCGGCACATGGAAAAGGCCAATTATCCAACACCGCAAGCACTCAAGGCCGAGCTCAGAACAGCGAGCATTCTTAAGGGCGGCAGGGTCGTGTTCAACGTCGGCGGCAACAAGTATCGAGTGATCATGGCCATCGACTACCAGCGACAACTAGGGTTTATACGGTTCGTGGGGACCCACGCTCAGTACGACCAGATCAACGCGGAGACTGCGTGATGAACATCAAACCTATTCACTCCCAGGAAGACCTGACTGCGGCACTCGTACGAGTCGAGCAGATATGGGGAGCACTACCCGGCTCGCCTGAAGGTGATGAGCTGGAAATCCTGGCAATCCTCATCGAGAAGTACGAAGCCGAGCATTACCCCATGCCCCCTTCGGATCCGGTAGAGACTATCAAGTTTCGCATGGAGCAATTGGGCATGACCGCCCGCGATCTGGAGCCGTTTATCGGCACCAGTGGGCGGGTGTCAGAGGTGCTGAACCACAAGCGCAAGCTGAGCCTGGCGATGATCAAACGCCTGCATGAAGGCTTGCGTATTCCTTATGAGCGCTTGCTGGCCGAGGGTTAGGCGGTGACGGAGCCGACGCCGTCGCGGGCAACCCCGGCTCCCTCCGTTGACCGCGTCGTTTGACGTTACAGGGTCGAAGGTGGGAGCTGGCTTGCCTGCGATGGAGCAATCAGCCGCGCCGCATAACTTACAGGCTCAACTGCCGATTCGACGCCTTGATAAACTCTTTCTTCAGGTCTTCAAACGTATGCACCGCCGGGAACTGCGGGAATTCGCGAATCACATTGTCCGGCGCATGGAACAGAATCCCACGGTCAGCTTCACCCAGCATGCTGGTGTCGTTGTAGGAATCACCGGCAGCGATCACGCGGTAGTAGAGCGTCTTGAATGCCAGCACCGATTGGCGCTTGGGGTCTTTCTGGCGCAGTTGGTAGCTCACCACCCGATCGTTTTCATCGGTGATCAAGCGGTGGCAAAGCAAGGTCGGGAAACCCAGCTGACGCATCAGCGGCTGGGAGAACTCATAGAAGGTGTCGGACAGGATCACCACCTGGAAGCGCTCGCGCAGCCAATTGACGAACTCAATGGCGCCGTCCAGCGGCTTGAGCGTGGCGATAACGGCCTGGATATCGGCCAGCTTGAGCCCATGCTCGTCGAGGATGCGCAGGCGTTGCTGCATCAGCACGTCATAGTCGGGAATGTCGCGGGTGGTGGCGCGCAGGGATTCAATACCGGTTTTTTCGGCGAAGGCGATCCAGATTTCCGGAACCAGCACCCCTTCCAGGTCAAGGCAGGCAATTTCCACACGACACTCCTGTTAGATATTGTTAGTTGAGCGAGCAAAAGAACTGCCGAACTCTAGCGACTCAAGCCAGCCGCCGCAACGCGGGACAGTTTTTGATACCATCGCCCTCCTAGAGAGCGCTCAGCGCCACTGACCTGTAGGAACCGTCCTGATGAACCAAGCCTTCGACGTCGTTGAACTCGCCACGACTTATGCCAACAAGTCTGCCCAGGACATTCTCAAGCTGGCGTTCAGCCAGTTCGGCGATGACTTGTGGATTTCCTTCAGCGGTGCCGAGGATGTGGTCCTGGTGGACATGGCCTGGAAGCTGAACAAAAACGTCAAGGTGTTCAGCCTCGACACCGGCCGCCTGCACCCGGAGACCTACCGGTTTATCGAGCAGGTGCGTGAGTTCTACAAGATCGACATCGAGCTGATCTCGCCAGACCCGAGCAAGCTGGAGCCCTTCGTCAAAGAAAAAGGCCTGTTCAGCTTCTATAAGGACGGCCATGGCGAATGCTGCGGCATCCGCAAGATCGAACCGCTGCGCCGCAAACTCGCAGGCGTCAGCGCCTGGGCCACCGGCCAGCGCCGCGACCAGAGCCCCGGCACTCGCAGCCAGGTGGCGGCGCTGGAAATCGACACGGCGTTCTCCACACCGGAACACACCCTGTACAAGTTCAACCCGCTGGCGCAGATGACCAGCGAAGAGGTCTGGGGCTACATCCGCATGCTGGAGCTGCCGTACAACAGCCTGCATGAGCGCGGCTTCATCAGCATCGGCTGCGAGCCCTGCACCCGGCCGGTACTGCCCCGCCAGCATGAGCGCGAAGGCCGCTGGTGGTGGGAAGAAGCCACGCAGAAGGAATGCGGGCTGCATGCGGGGAATATCATCAGCAAGGCTTGAGCCTCCGATGCCACCGCCTCTGTAGGAGCGAGCTTGCTCGCGAAAAACTCACGGACGCCGCGTTTATTCAGGAAGCCCGCGTTATCGTTGACGTTTTTCGCGAGCAAGCTCGCTCCTACATAAAGCGATATTTGCCTTGGGGGTCGGGTAAACCTGTACACAACCTTGTAACCATAGGTGCCATTTTTGTGTGCAACTTAATGTACAACGCACCAAAACGTAACATCTCCCTGCGCCAATGGCGCTGCATATAAATAACCCTGCAATTAATGAAAAAATAAATACCTGTTCAAACGGTCAACTTATAGTGCCCGTAATTCAGTAAGTTATTCGAAACCTATATAAAAACGAAATTAGCCAAGATTTTCATATATCGAGAATTGGCACGCATATGGCTTAGGCAGAAGTACGCTTTGTATACAATCAATACAAAACCTACATACACTTTGCCATCCGCCGCTTTGCTGCAGATGCGCTGGAGCCTGCCGGAATGCGTACAAGTCTCTCGAACACCCTCGCACTGGATCTGCCCTCCTCCCCCCTGAATCCTGCAGCCACAGGCCCCGGCCCGCTGGTACTCAGCCCGCGCCTGCACAACAAGGACCTGGCGCCCACCAAAGTTGAAGGCCGACGCTGGGGGCGCTATAGCATCTTTGCGCTGTGGACCAATGACGTGCACAACATCGCCAACTATTCATTCGCCATTGGGCTCTATGCCCTGGGCCTGGGCGGCTGGCAAATATTGCTGTCCCTGGGGATCGGCGCAGCACTGGTGTACTTCTTCATGAACTTGTCGGGCTACATGGGGCAGAAGACCGGTGTGCCGTTTCCGGTTATCAGCCGCATCAGTTTTGGCATTCATGGGGCGCAGATTCCGGCGTTGATTCGGGCGGTAATTGCGATTGCCTGGTTTGGGATCCAGACCTACCTGGCCTCGGTAGTTTTCCGCGTGCTGCTGACCGCCATTCATCCAGGCTTTGCCGATTATGACCACGACTCGATTCTCGGCCTGTCGACCCTGGGCTGGGCGTGTTTTGTGGCGATCTGGCTGGTGCAGTTGGTGATCCTCGCCTATGGCATGGAAATGGTACGTCGCTATGAAGGCTTCGCCGGGCCGGTGATACTGCTGACCGTGGCCGCACTGGCCGGCTGGATGTACTTCCAGGCGAACGGGCAGATCGCCTGGTCGATCCGCGAGCCCCTGAGTGGCGGCGAGATGTGGCGCAATATCTTTGCCGGCGGCGCGCTGTGGCTGGCCATCTACGGCACCCTGATCCTCAATTTCTGCGACTTCGCGCGTTCATCGCCGTGCCGCAAGACCATCCAGGTCGGGAACTTCTGGGGCCTGCCGGTCAATATCCTGGTGTTCGCCGCAATTACCGTGCTGCTGTGCGGCGGACAGTTCCAGCTCAATGGCCGCGTGATCGAAAGCCCGACCGAAATCATCGCGGCGATCCCCAACACCTTTTTTCTGGTGCTCGGCTGCCTCGCTTTCCTGATCGTCACCGTGGCGGTGAACATCATGGCCAACTTCGTCGCCCCGGCCTTTGTACTGAGCAACCTGGCGCCCAAGTACCTGAACTTCCGGCGCGCCGGGTTGATCAGCGCCTTCGTTGCCGTGCTGATCCTGCCGTGGAACCTCTATAACAGCCCACTGGTGATCGTGTATTTCCTCTCTGGCCTCGGCGCGCTGCTGGGGCCGTTGTACGGGGTGATCATGGTCGATTACTGGCTGATTCGTAGAAGCCAGGTGGATGTACCGCAGTTGTACAGCGAAGACCCCCAAGGCATTTATTACTACAGCCGCGGGGTGAATATGCGTGCGGTGGCCGCGTTCATTCCGGCGGCAGTGATCGCCATCCTGCTGGCGCTGTTGCCGGGGTTTGCCAGCGTCTCGCCGTTTTCCTGGTTGTTTGGCGCCGGCATTGCCGGGTTGCTGTACCTGCTGATTGCCAAGCGTCAACCGCACTACGCCGATGTCAGCGGCGAAAGCATTGCCGTCGATAACGTCAGTCATTAAACAAGGACTTTCCATGCGTATCCTCGTGGTCAACGTCAACACCACCGAATCCATCACCGACACCATTGCCCAGCAAGCACGGGCCGTGGCTTCACCGGGCACCGAGATTGTCGGGCTCACCCCGTACTTCGGCGCAGAATCGGTGGAAGGCAACTTTGAAAGTTATCTGGCAGCCATCGCCGTGATGGATCGGGTCATGGCCTACGACCAGCCCTTTGATGCGGTGATCCAGGCCGGCTATGGCGAACATGGCCGTGAAGGCCTGCAGGAACTGCTCAATGTACCGGTGGTGGATATCACCGAAGCGGCGGCCAGCACCGCGATGTTCCTGGGGCACGCCTACTCGGTGGTGACCACCCTGGACCGCACTGTGCCGCTGATTGAAGACCGGCTGAAACTCGCCGGCCTCTACCAGCGTTGTGCTTCGGTGCGCGCCAGCGGCATGGCGGTGCTGGAACTGGAAGAAGACCCGCTGGGCGCCATGGAGGCCATCGTGCGCCAGGCCGAACTGGCCATCCGCGACGACAAGGCCGAGGTGATCTGCCTGGGCTGCGGCGGCATGGCAGGGCTGGATGAGCAGATCCGTCAGCGCACCGGGGTTCCGGTGGTGGACGGGGTAACGGCGGCGGTGATGGTGGCCGAGTCGTTGGTGCGGTTGGGGTTGTCGACCTCGAAGGTCAGAACTTATGCGACACCGCGGCCGAAGAAGGTCATCGGCTGGCCGGGCAAATTCGGGCGGTAGACCGATGCGCCTGCATCGCGGGCAAGCCCGGCTCCCACATTGGATTGCGATCACTGTGGGAGCCGGGCTTGCCCGCGACGGCCACGACTCGATGCAAGGCCCTGCTCAGATAGCACTGAACCGTTGAGCCAGTTTCTGCTCGGCGAACTGCTCAATAATAAAATCCACAAACGCCCGCGTCTTGCCCGGCAGCAATTTATGCTCGGCGTAGTAGATGGAAATATTGCCGTCGTCCACATACCAATCGGGTAACACTCGCACCAACGCACCGCTGTCCAGGAACGGCACCGCCATCGGCATACTCACCAGCGCGATGCCAAGGCCCTGGGCACTGGCGCAGCAAGCGGCTTCGGAGTCGCTCATGGTCATCGCTGGTTTCAGCACTAGAGGGCTGTGCTCGCGCTCACGATGGGTCAGTTGCCATGAACGCACCCGGCCTGTCTGCGGCGAGCGGATCAAGATGCCAAGGCAGTGCGACAGGTCGTCGGGCGCCCGTACCGGCAAGCACCGCGCCAGGTAATCCGGCGACGCCACCAGCACCCGGTGCGCCGGGGTCAACTTGCGCGCAACCACGCCTTGGGGCAGCTCAAACCCGCCGCCAATGGCCGCATCGAAGCCTTGCCCGATCAGGTCGACCTGGCGGTTATCGAAATGCCAGTCCGGGCTGATATCCGGATAGCGCCGCATAAATTCGCCCAGCAACGGCACCACGTACCGGTTACCGAACACTGGCCCCATGCTGACCTTGAGCGTGCCCACCGGCCGCCCTTCGGCACTGGCCAGGTTGGCGACCGCATTCTGGATGGTGGTGAGGCTGCCGCTGACTTCCGCCAGGAACATCTTGCCGGCTTCGGTCAGCGCCAGACGCCGAGTGCTGCGCTGGAACAGCCGCACACCGAGGCGCGCCTCCAACTTGGCAACGCTTTTACCCACCGCAGCCGGGGTCAGGCTCAGGTGCCGAGCAGCCTCGGCAAAGCTGCCACCCTCGGCGCTGCGCACAAAGCATTCGATACTGCCAAAGCTTTCCATATCGCCACACTCTAAACTTTTGGTTTACACAGACTATAGCAACCACGGGCTACCGAGCAGCGCGGGTGAGGTCGATACTCGCTCCATCAACTACCTCGGAGATCGACATGACCACACACAACCTCACCGGCAAAGTCGCCTTGATTCAAGGCGGTTCCCGCGGCATCGGCGCCGCCATCGTCAAGCGCCTCGCCGCCCAGGGGGCAGCGGTTGCCTTTACCTACGTCAGCTCGGCCGCCAAGGCTGAAACACTGCAGAACGAGGTGATCAGCGCAGGGGGGCAGGCTCTGGCGATACACGCCGACAGCGCCGATGCCACGGCGATTCGCGCTGCGGTCAACGCCACGGTCGAGGCGTTTGGACGCCTGGATATCCTGGTGAATAATGCCGGCGTGCTGGCCATCGCGCCGCTGGAAGACTTCAAGCTGGAAGACTTCGACCAGACCCTGGCGATCAACGTACGCAGCGTGTTTATCGCCACCCAGGAAGCCGCCAAACACATGGGTGAAGGCGGCCGCGTGATCAATATCGGCAGCACCAACGCCGAGCGTATGCCGTTCGGTGGCGGCGGCCCTTATGCGATGAGCAAGGCGGCACTGGTGGGGTTGACCAAGGGATTGGCGCGGGATCTGGGGCCACGTGGCATCACCATCAACAACGTGCAGCCTGGGCCGGTGGACACCGATATGAACCCGGCGAACAGTGATTTTGCCGAAAGTCTGATCGGGTTGATGGCGGTAGGTCGGTATGGGCATGTGGAGGAGATTGCCAGTTTTGTGGCCTATCTGGCCGGGCCGGAAGCCGGCTATATCACTGGCGCCAGCCTGACCATCGATGGTGGTTTCAGCGCCTGATTTTGCAAAACCGCAAACCAAATGTGGGAGCGGGCTTGCTCGCGAATACGGTGAGTCAGTTGATAAATCTACTGACTGACACCCTGCATTCGCGAGCAAGCCAGCTCCCACATTTTTGACCGCGCGGGGTCAGGCCATGGGGGGCAAGCCGTAGGCGGCCAAATCAAAGTCGGCGAGCTTGCGAATAATCTGGTCAGCATGCTGGTACTTGCTGTCAGCCATCGCCTCATCGGGCACCGCAATAGCGGTCATGTGCGCAGCCTTAGCGGCCGTCACGCCGAAAGGCGAATCTTCGAACACCAGACAATCCTCAGGCGCTACACCCAACCGGCGCGCGGCGGTGAGGAAGATATCCGGCGCGGGCTTGGCAGCGCCTACTTCCGGGTCGTCAGCGGTGACGATGGTGTCGAACAGGCCAAACCATTCACGGTGCAGGGTGGTCTTGTGGCCAAACGAGTTACGCGATGAACTGGTGCCCACCGCAATCGGAATATTGTGCGCCTTCAAATGCCGCACCAACGCCTCGGCGCCGGGCATGCCCTGGGCCTTGGGAAAGCGCTCGCTCATCAGCGGTTCGCGTATTTCCAGAAACTCGGCGGGCGTGATCGGCAGGTCCAGGGCCTTGACCACGTAATCGGCCAAATCCTGGGCACCCCGCCCGATGATGTGCTGCTTGATGCTCCAGTCGTAGGTACGACCATAGCGTTCGGCAATGATCTGCGTGACTTCGGTGTAGATGCCTTCGGTATCCAGCAACAACCCGTCCATATCGAAAATAACGGCTTTGATCGGGACAGCGGTACGCGGTGCATTCATCACAACACAACCTTGGGGCGAGGACTAAAAGGATTCAGCACAATAACGGCCCTCATTGCCGGCAAGCAACCTTCGTGGGCCTTCCGTTGATTCATACCACGCAACAGTTTTACCCGTCGGCGCTGACGGCGGCCGTCTAGGGTTTGAAAGGAAAACGTCATGACCCGTTGACGCGGATCTGAAAATACCGATTGCAAACCTTATAAAAGACTTATTAACCTCCCATGAATTCAATCCAATGGACGCGAAAAGCCGTCAAACAATTGCTTCGGTTGCATTCGTATCATCAGCAACAGGTACGCGATGCCGTGTCCGCTCTTGAACACATGCCCGATGCAATCAACGTCAAGGCGCTGGTTAACCATCCTCACAGCTCTCGCTTGCGGGTAAGTCATTACCGGGTCCTTTTCGACTGGGACGGCAGCATCCAGGTCGTCAGCATCCAAGAGGTTAAAAAACGTGACGAGCGAACCTACTGCCGTACAGATCATCCACAATACGCAGGGCGAGCCAGCCTATGTGGTGATTCCCTATGAACACTATGTGGCGCAGCAAAACGATCCAAACCTGATACCCCATGCGGTAGTCAGCCGCCTGGTGGATGGCGCAACACCTATTCGCGCGTGGCGCGAGCATCTGAGCCTGACCCAGGAAGAAGTCGCCAAACGCCTGGGTATTTCACAATCGGCATTTGCCCAGCAGGAAGCGGTCAGCAAACCCCGCCGCACCACGCGAGAAAAGATAGCCAAAGCGTTCGGTATCAATGCCAGTCAACTGGAGCTATAACGGCGCGCTGCAAAAATTCACGTACCCCTTCACCTCACATCGAGCTCAAACATGCTCTACCGCCTAGCCGCCGACGGCCTCGTGCTGTTCCACCTGGCCTTTATCCTGTTCGTGCTGTTCGGCGGCCTGCTCACCCTGAAGTGGCCCAGGGTAATGTGGCTGCACCTGCCCGCCGTTGCCTGGGGCATCGCGGTAGAGGTGCTGCACCTGCCCTGCCCACTCACCCGTTGGGAAAACCTGTTTCGCCACTTGGCCGGGCAGGATGGTTATGGCGGTGGGTTTATCGAGCATTACATTCTGACGATGATCTACCCAGCCGGGCTGACTGCGAATACTCAATTAGTGCTGGGGGCCGTGGTGGTGGTGGTCAACCTCGCCGTGTATGCACGCCTGATCAAACGCAAGTAGGCAGGCAACCCAGGCCAACCAGGGTGGCCTCCACCGCCTGTTCCAGCGGTGTGTGGGGCTCATGGCCGAGCGTCGCGAGCAGGCGCTGGTTATCCAGGCGCAACGGTGTTTGCCACAGGTAGCGCATCTCCTGCATCTCACGCACGGTGACGACAAAAGGCGCCGCCCAGTTCAACAACCACCAGGGAAACGCGCCGACCCTGGGTTGCTGGCCCGTCCTGCGCAGCACCACACGCTGGATCGTCTTAGCCATCTGCGTACCGTCCGCATCCATGTACCCAGCCATATGAAAGCAGGCGAAGGCGCCAAGACTGGCACGACGCTCAATCAACTCAAGCATTGTACGCGCTACGTCCGGCAGATAAGCCCATTGATGGGCCACGCCGTAATCGCCTGGGTAGCGGATGGTGTGCACCGGTTTGCCGGGTTTGACCAAGCCTTGGGCAAACCAGTTATTGGCCACCCTGGCGCCGAAAAAATCCCCAGCGCGCAAAATCACCACCCGGGCGCCCTGAGTGGAAGCGGCTCGCAAGCGCTGCTCCATCTGCACACGGATCGCGCCCTTGCGAGTCAGCGGGTGCTGGGGTGAGTCTTCGTGCAGCACAGGGAATGCATCCGGCCCGAAGTTGTAGACCGTGCCGGGCAGCACGACTGTCGCGCCTTCGCAGATGGCCGCCGCAATGGAGTTGTCGATCATCGGCAACACCCACTCGGCCCATTTGCGATAACCCGGCGGATTGACGCCGTGCACGATTACCGCGCAGCCCCGGGCGGCCGCGATCACGTCGTCGCGATTCAGGGCATCGCCTTTTAGCCACGTAAAAACAGGATTTTGGCTGCGAGCCTTGATCAGATCCCGAGTCAACGCCCGCACCTCCCAGCCCGCCGCGCTCAACTGCCGCGCCACTTCGCCACCAATGCCACCGGTTGCACCCAAAACCAGAACCTTGCTCATCACCCTCTCCCACTGTTGGTTGATGAGGGTATGTTGGATGCGGAACAGCTATAGAGGAATTGCCCAAGGGTATCGAGCCGCTATACATTTATGTATGGCTACGAATATCGGTTGGGAGCTTTACCGGTCATTTCTCGGTGTACTCAAGGAAGGATCGCTGTCGGGGGCCGCACGGCAGCTCGGCATCACCCAACCCACGGTAGGGCGGCACATCGCCGCGCTGGAAACGGCGCTGGGCGTCGTGTTGTTCACCCGCTCGCCCTCAGGCTTATTACCCACTACGGTCGCCCACACACTGCGGGCGCATGCAGAAACCATGGCGCGTACCGCCGCCGCCCTTGAACGCGCCGCCTCGTCCCAAGGCGATGAGGTGCGCGGCGTGGTACGAGTATCGGCCAGTGAAGTGGTGGGTGTGGAGGTACTGCCGCCGATCATCACGCAATTGCGCCGGGAACACCCGCACCTGAAGGTGGAACTGGTGCTGACCAACCGCTTGAGCGACCTGCTGCAGCTGGAAGCCGACATTGCCGTGCGCATGGTGCGCCCCAGCCAGGAGCAGCTGCTGGCGCGGCGTATCGGCCTGATCGAAGTCGGCCTGCATGCCCGTGACGATTACCTGCAGCAACACGGCATCCCCCAACACATGCACGACCTGGCCGGCCACTCCGTCATCGGCTTTGATCAAGCCACTGCATTTATCCGCAGCCTGGCAATCAAGGGTTTTGAGCGCAACGCCTTCGCCATCAGTAGCGACAGCGACCTGGCGCAACTGGCAATGATCCGCGCCGGTGCCGGCATCGGTGGGTGCCAGGTACAACTGGCCCAGCGCGACCCACGTCTGCGCCGAGTGCTGCCTGACGGCTTCGCGTTTAAAATGGACACTTGGGTCAGCATGCACGAAGACCTGCGCAACAGCCCACGCTGCCGGGTGACATTCGATGCACTGGTGGCAGGTTTGCAGCGTTACGTACAGGCTTGAGACAGCTGCGCTGGTGAACAATCAGCGCACCTCAATCCGTTCGCGGTCGCCCCATGTCCGAAGCCTTCGAAGTTCCCAGCCCCCACGAAAAACACCTTGAACACACCACCGAGCATGCTCACGGCCGCGGCGATAGCTTTGCCAGTCGTATCGCCGTGATGACCGCGATCATGGCGACCGTCGGTGCCATGCTCAGCTATCAGGCCGGCTCCAGCGAAAGTGAAGCTGCGATGGACAAGAACAACGCCGCCATCATCAAGACCGAAGCCGCTAACCAGTGGAACTACTACCAGGCCAAATCCAGCCGCCAGAACCTGGCAGAACTGGCCAGCCATATTCCCGGCGTGGATGCGGCGCATTACCAGGCGGAGATCGAGCGCTACAAGCGCCAGAAGGAAGAAGTGCGTAAACAGGCCGAAACGCTTGAGGCCACTTCACGGGACTGGGACCACAAATCCGAGGAAGCGCTGCACCAGCACCATCGCTGGGCCCAGGCGATGACGGCGATTCAGATCGCGATTTCATTGGCGGCGATTACCCTGCTCACGCGCAAGGAATGGCTCAAACGCATGTCGTACACCGCCGGCGGGGTGGCGGTGATGTTGGGTGGCCTGGCGTGGCTGCATCTCTGACACGCCGAAGAATAAATGTGGGCGCTGTCGAGCCCCAACCAGGCTGCAATGGGATCACCGCGCAGTACCCGCCAGACTGCGACCCAGCCTCGCTGATTGATTTCAATCTGCCAACTGAGCGCTTAGAGTGTCGCCCCCCCGAGAATTGAATCTCGAGATTGAACCTATGGAGTTATGAGTGAAATACGTCAGTAAAGTCGTTGCAGCAGCCGTACTTAGTTTCACCCTGGCAGGTTGCACCGGCACCGCCATGAAAACCCAGCAATACGACGCCAGCCAATACACCGTCCTCGGCCACAGCGAAGCCAGCGCCACCGGCATCATGCTGCTGGGCGTCATCCCCATCGGCCAGAACAACCGCTTCGTACGCGCCCAGGATGCAGCCATCAAGGCCAAGGGCGGCGACGCGTTGATCAACACACAAGTGCAGGAAAAGTGGTTCTGGGCTTGGGTATTGAACGGTTACACCACCAAAATCTCCGGTGATGTGATCAAGCTGAAAACCGCGCAATAAAGTACGAAATTGCCAGGGCGCTGACCCCGGCAAGCGACGTATCATGGGCCTGACTTTCGAGGATGGCCCATGAACCTCAGCATCATTTACGCCCTCGCGGCCGCCGCCCTGTTCGGCGCCAGCACCCCGCTCGCCAAAAGTCTTGGCCTGGGCCTCTCGCCCATCCTGCTCGCCGGCCTGCTCTACCTCGGCAGCGGCATTGGCCTTGCCGGTGTGCGCTTGATCCGTGATCGCGGCTGGAAACCTACCGGGCTAACCCCATCGGAATGGCCCTGGCTACTTGGCGCCATCGCCTTCGGCGGCCTCCTCGGCCCCGTTGCACTGATGTTCGGCCTGACCCGCACCACCAGCGCCAGCGCCTCCCTGATGCTCAACCTTGAATCGGTACTGACCGCCGTGATCGCCTGGGTCGTGTTCCGCGAAAACGCCGACCGACGCATCGTCCTCGGCATGCTTGCCATTGTGTTGGGCGGCGTGGTGTTGTCGTGGTCCGGTGCTGACAGCAGCCATCAGGACTGGACCGGACCGCTCGCCGTTGCGCTGGCGTGTTTGTGCTGGGGCATTGATAACAACCTGACGCGCAAGGTGTCGGCGTCTGACGCGCTCTTTATCGCTGGCGCCAAGGGTTTGATTGCGGGGTTGGTGAATTGCAGCCTGGCGCTTTACCTGGGGGCGCAGATTCCGGGCATGGCGCAACTGGCGCCGATTCTACTGGTAGGTTTCCTCGGCTATGGCATCAGCCTGGTGATGTTCGTGCTGGCCCTCCGCGGGCTGGGCAGCGCGCGTACCGGCGCTTACTTCTCCACGGCACCCTTTCTCGGTGCTGCAGTGGCGTTACTGGTGTTTGGCGAGTCGGTGACCGTCGCCTTCTGGATTGCCTCGGCGCTGATGGCCGTGGGCGTGTGCCTGCACCTGACGGAGCGGCATGCCCATGAGCATGTGCATGAGGCAACGCAACATGGGCACTGGCATGTGCATGATGAGCATCATCAGCATGAGCATGGGTTTGAGTGGGACTCAAAGGTGCCTCATAGCCATGAGCATGCACATGGAGTGATGAGGCATAGCCATGCGCACTTTCCGGATGTGCATCATCGGCATAGGCATTGAGGGCGGGCTTAGGCATAGGGTGTGACGTCATGGGGCCGCAGACTGAAAGGCCAGACAACTGAGCTGATAAAAGTTGTACCTTTCAAACCCCAGAAATCACAAAACCCCTGGTTTCTTTCGAAACCAGGGGTTTTGTTTACATCGAATTTGGCGGTGAAGGAGAGATTCGAAACTACCCGCAAAGTAACTTTCATTATGCAAGTTCCCGTATTACGCGGGCTGTAGAGGTGCGAGCGCTCTAAAAAATCGACTCTTTTAGTCCCATGGCGGTCCCATGAGTTTTGCACCACATTGGTGCGATAGAGTTGAGATGGGGTGAAAAATGGCACGCGGGCCGTTTTATGTTGAGGCATGGGAAAAAGGTAATATTGGTAATAAGCTTGATAAAAATGAATAAAACCCTTTATTTTCAATGAGTTGATGATTTTTCAGAAAGGTAATAATTAGGTAATTTATGGGTTAGGTCATTACCTTTTTATCGGGTAATTCTCGACAGGCTCAATCCCCAGCAAAACCGGGCACTTCGGCGAATATTACCTTTGCCATTACCCAATATTACCCTTCCAGGTAATGCGTCAAACCCACGGATTACAAGGGCTTCAGCAGGTGTAATGCCTTTCCTAACCAAAATTACCTTTTTCCCAGCCCTGGTTCCAAAATAGCCATCTGTTAGGCGAATCCTGCTGCTTTGGGCTAGGCTGAGATTTCACGAGAGGAACGTTCGTATGACGCATGAATATCCGCTTTCGGATGTGCTTGGAAGGATGTATGAAAATCAGTTGGCCCTTGAAGCGGCATTGATGGAGCTAACGCTTCGCCTAGAAGAACAAGGCTCAGTCGAAGCCGGTGGAAACGTGCGTGGCGCCTTAGAGACGATTGGTGAAAACGCCGGCCATATCAAGCAAGGTTTGGCCCGCCTCAAACGGCAAGAAACCAGTTAGGGTCAAGACAGGTTTTGAAATCCCCTTTCATCGCTGACCCCTTGCACCTGGCGGCCTAGGGCAGCTTTTCGATGGAATCGAAGGTAATGGTTAGGGTAGGAACTCGATCTATCGCGTTTCGGAAAATACCCGTACTCCTACATTTTTCTCTTTCTTGAGCAATGAATCCAGGGCCTACAGCCCTGCCCCGTTCGTAATCGCTTGCTACATCGCTGTGCAACCGCTCTGCATTTCTCTTCGAAACTTTGCAATCTGTGAAATTGCCGCTCGCCCGCAGAGCGGCCCGGCCCGCCTGGGCTGCCGATTCGTTTGCACTACATCTGGGTTTGCACAAAAAAAGAACGCAGACCCCGTCGGCGGGAGGGGGATAAGTGCTTTCCGAGCAATATTTTTCTTCAAAAGAAAAGGATTAAGGCATATCTTCAACGGCGGGCAGCCGCGTTGAGTTCCTTAACGCGACGTTCAGCCAGCCTCACCGCAATATAAAAAAACACTCTCGGCGAGTTAGAAAACTCTATGACTTATCAAGTTTTTGATATTTCTGAATTCAAACATGAAGAATTTGAACCTTTAGGCACCAAAGCAAAATACTGGTGTTCAGACAAAAAAGGAAATGACTATCTATTTAAGTCGATTGAAACACACGATTCACAAAACAACACCATAACTAGAGATGGTGAAGACTGGTCTGAAAAAGTCTCCTGCGAAATTGCAAAAAAACTAAGTATCCCGTGTGCGCAATACGAGCTAGCCTACAACAATGAAACTCGAGGAGTAATAACTAGGAGCTTTATAACAGGATCCAACACGTATTTAGTAACCGCAAATGAAATCTTGCAAAACTATAGCGCGCCAATCAATAACGAAAACATTAAAAAAACAGAAAAACAAAACATAATGCACGTATACATTATCTTAAGGAGAATAATTAGGAACAAGCCACTGAGTTTTAAAAGTCGCCCAGGAATTAAAACAGCTGCAGATTTTTTCACCGGCTATCTGATGCTTGATACTCTTCTTTCGAATCAAGACCGGCATAGTGAAAACTGGGGACTGATTGTAACAGGTAAAGGACGATTTCATCTCGCACCAAGCTTTGACCACGCGGCCGGACTAGGGAGAAATGAGTCCGACGAGACAAAAAATAAACGTCTGAGCTCAAAAGATAGCGGACAACAGGTCTCAACATATGTAACTAGGGCCAAGTCATATTTTTACTTAAGGGAACGTAGGCTTAGAACTTTTAAAGCATTTGAATATTTCGGCATACTCAATCCGAGGGCCGCATTGAGTTGGCTTGAAGAGCTAAACGGATTGACTGAAGAGATGATGCGAGTTATTATCGATTCAGTCCCTACGGAAATCATGAGCGATGTATCTAAAGTATTTGCCCTTGAAATGCTGGTGTGTAACAAATCGAATATGATGAACCTGGTATCTTTTTTCGAAGAAAACTTGGATCCATCGTATAGAAAGCGGCAGATTAAAATATATGAATAGTGCATTCGTCATCTGGCGAGACCCTGTTACCACAATGTGGCAGCCAGTTGCAAAACTGACAGAGCGAGACGGAATTTATACTTTCTCCTACACTCGAGGCGCTCTTAATAAAAAATTCATTCCTTTTCCACGAATGAGCATTCTTGAAAAAGAGTATGTATCTCATGAACTATTACCTTTTTTTCAGAATCGTCTAATCCCTGAGCGCAGGCCTGAGTATTATACAATGCTTTCCTGGCTCGACATGGCTCCAGGCCCTAATGACCCCTTTGAAATTCTAAGCGCTTCGGGTGGAGCTCGAAAAACCGACAACTTTCGGATTGTGAAAGTACCTCAAAAAACCGAAAACAATGAATATCGCTTGAAGTTCTTTATCAGTGGTGTCGCCTACATTTCAGACGAGGCGAAGTGTGACCTTATCAATTTAAACAATACCATTTTTCTACCTTGCATCAATGAAGACAAGAACCCAGCAGACTCTAACGCAGTAGCCATCATTAATCCTAAAACCGGAAGGCGTCTAGGTTACTACCCACGATATTTAAATGAAGATTTAATTAAAGTAAATCGTATGTTGGGAGTAACTGGCGATGAGTTACTCACAAAAATCCGTGTACTGAAAGTTAATGTGAGTGCTCCAGAGCAGTACCGTGTTTTTTGCGAGTCAATTACATCCTGGCCTGACGGCTTTTCACCGTTCCAATCGGATAGTTATAAACTATTAGCTGGGGAAATTAGCTAATCACTAAGAATTGCCAACTTGATCGATAGTCTTTTTAAAGTCAAAGTATCAAGGTGGATAGGAGAAACCTATCCACCAATGTAATCAGATTGAAGATCACTAGCCCTCATGATATCAAAATGATAACCTGCAAATTCCTGCAATGGAGTTCAGGTTATGACCATACACGTGAGTTTCCCACTCAACAGCGACACCTCAAATAAAGAAGTTTTTAAAGAATGCATTAATTGGATTTTAGATTCGCCTCATACGGAGTTTGCTGAGGAAGATCTGAGAAAACTTAGCAGTGAAGAAGACTTCAAATACTCCTCAAATCAAGAAGTTGTTGAGTTTTCTCGTTCAGAAACATCAAGCTTTTGCGTTTCATCATTTAGATACACCAAGCATTCAGCCAATACAAGTTGGATCACTGAAATTTCTACGCGCACACAGCCTAATCATCATTGGATAAGTGTAAAAGCGAGCATAGTTAAAACCACCGCATCAAACGCAACACCCGAAGTAAAAAAACCTTTAATCGTCATAAGACTTATCGATAGATTTGGTGGAGGGCATGATGGGGATATACCCATTACGTTAACCCCCATCAAACTAGACGAAAGCGCTCACAGCTTGAGCATAGCAAAAGCAGTTATTAACGGAGACAGTAACTGCACACTCCCGACTGTTTACATAAGTGCCAACACAGCTAGCAAACATTCGATAATTCCAGAACGTCTAGCCAGAAAGTTATGTGGCATGGCACATGTAGTGGTAGAACCCAGCCGTGCATTCTCTCATAACTTAAGGCGAGAAGTAGGTTCTAGAAATGTTTATGGCGGCGTAGTAGGAATATATTGGCCGAAAGGTTCAGGAGTGACTATTTTCAGAAGGGAAAATAAGGAAGTAAAAGTTTTTGAGAACGAAATTTTTACTACTATTTGTGAGGCGCTTTCGCTTTTAATCCCCGCGAAAGAATGTAGCTGGGATGAAGTTACCCACGTAAAAAATCGCAACGCAATTGAATTGATGAAGCGCGAGGGGATCAATGCTGACGAAGCTAACCAAATCGTTTCATTATATGAAAAAGAAATCGGGCAAAATCGTGATCATATTGATACCTTGAATCGAGAAATAGAAAGACTCAACACGATGGTACGTTACTTAGAATCAAAAACCCCGGTCCAAGGAGGAATTATAATTAATACCGGGGATGAAGAGGACCTCTTCGACTCCGAAATCTATGTCTTTGTTTTAGCAGCATTAAAAGATTACATTGATAAGAACACCTATGCAAACTCGCGAAAAGAGCATGTATTAAAATCAGTAGTACATAGCAATAACTACATTGATCTTCACGAACAAAAAACAAAAATCCTCAAAGAAACTCTTCGCAACTATAATAAAATGTCAAAAAGCATCAAGGATACTTTGGAAGATCTCGGGTTTAATGTTAAGGCCGATGGAAAGCATTGGAAACTCACATATTTTGAAGACGAGCGTTACACATATGTCTTGCCTAAGACTGGCAGCGATCACAGAGGTGGGCTTAACGCATATGCAGACATTGCGAATATAGCATTCTAGTCAAAATCCTCTGCATACTTTATCTAAACCAATTAAAATCTAAGCCGCTCAATTTATAAGCGGCTTAGTTCAGAGCCTCTACTGGACTCCTACGTCACACGCTTGCACTTTAAATAACGATCACTAGCAAGTAATGTCTTTCAACTTAGCTTCTAATTCCAAAGATATCAGAGCATTACTCAAAAACTCTGCGGACATCTGGGATACGGGACTCGCTCCATGTGTGTGGTTAGCCAGTTGTGTGTTCATGTTTTTTACCAAACCCAGTAAATCACACACCACTTGCAGTACATTTACAGCTTCGGATCCCAGCCAGGTTTGAGGCGCAACCAGACGCTGGCTGACCGCAGCCATACTATTAAGCAACCCCTCAATTCTTTTCTCCACATCGCCACCCACGGTGACGTTGTACTTTTGCCCCACCAACTGATTCAAGTCGCGCCCGGTCGCCTGGTGCAGATCATCCACCGCCGCCAGGCTCGCAGATCCGCCCGACAGTAGCTTGAGGGCACCCAGCGCCTCGATCGTCTTGATCCCACCCACCGACTCAGTTGAGTGGTCGTCCACCGTCCTGGTGTGGCTCTGGAACGTCTCTGTGTTGCCCATCGCTTCGACTTCCCGCTCGATCGCCTTATCGCGGATCTTGCCGTCCGTTTGGCGTAGCCAATTGCCGTCCGCGTCGACGCGCTGCTGACTGGCTTCGCTGTGCTGCCAAACCTGATCTCCCTTCGGCACACTGGGCATACTCAGCCCGTGGGGCAGGATGGTTTGGATATAGGGCTTATGCGGCAGGCCGTAGGCGAAGCACACCACAACCTGGGTGCCTTCCTCGGGAAAGGCATAGATACCCATCTCTTCGCCACCGGTGGGCAGCGGCAACGGCACGCCGGCCAGTATCGGCAGCTTGGTATCTGGTTCGCCATCCGGCCCCATGACCTCGATGTCAACCGCATAGCGCGGCCGAAAGTCGTCACAGATGCCGGCGCCGGCCGGGGCGTCTGCCACGGCGACAACGCGGGCAAAGCGTGGCAGGTGATAACCGCCGGTGAGTTCGGGGAATTGTCGTTCTACGCTGTGGCGGATTGCGTCGTCCATCGGATGGCCATCTGGTTGTCGATGAGCGCCACACTGGTGATGCGCTCGCCGTGGTTGATTGTTGCACCTGGTCGCAACCCGGGAAGGGCTGCAATCATTGCGCTTTGATTGCCCTGGTAGTCGTCGAACAGTTCCACCGGCAGCTGTAGCGGCGAGCGAACGCCAAAGAAACTGTCGACCCAACTGCCCACGAACACTTCCCCGTCGCCCTGCTGCTGCCAGATAAAGTCGGGGATGTTGAAAACCCGGGCCAGGCTGTCCATGGCTTGATAGCCAGCGGCCAGGCTGTAGAAGAACGGCGCCTTAACGCCCGCGTAGGGCCGATCCGGGACGCGAAAGCGCAACCCGGTGTGCTGGCTGATCTCGACCAAGACAGCGCGAAGATCGACGTGACGCAGGTTCAGCGGCAGCGGGTTGGCCAGGATCGCGGCCAGCTCGCGACAGAACAGCACCTGTTGAGTGCTGCTGGCCGTGGTGGAGCGTTCGACGTAGCCAATGAAGTGTCGCCGCAGCGTGTTGCCGTTGTAGCCGATATCGAGCGTCACCAGCCCCTTGACCGGCGCCGAGGCTTGGATAGTGAATGTCGCCCGGCCGGGGCTTTTCGCGTCCAGTCGGACTTCGTTTTTGACCAGGACGTAGGGCACGCCGTTGATGGCCAGCTCCTTATGCAACTTCATGTGTTAGCCCCGCCCAGCCAACCGTCCACCTTTTTCAATGTGGCTTCAAAGCCGGTTAGTTCTTCCGGTCCGTTGTTGGAATCGCCACCGGTGCCACCGCTACCACCCACTGCCCCGCCTGGGCCGGACTGCGCGGTGACCGCGTTGCCCGATCGCCGGCCCTCGACTTTCTCAGGGTTCGACAGCTTTTCAGTCAGGGTGAACTGGATCAGCCAGCCGCGCAGGTTGTCGTCTTCCCGGGCGCTCACGCCTTCGGTGAACGTCACCTGGCGCATACCAAATGCGGCGGCGGTGTCGTTGACGATGCGGTAGGTCTTGAGCTGGCCACCGCCTTCGGTCGCTTCCACCAGGCGCATCAGGTCGCGCAGCTGCACCTGGTCAACGAAGGGAATCATGAGGCTAACCGTCAGGGTCTTGGGCTTGAAGCCCTTGTGCCCCTTTTCGGTGTTGCTCGTCTGGCCTGACAAATCGTCGCTCTCAATGCGCAGATTGCCGGTGACCTTGAGGTTCTTCCCGCGGACCTCTTGCCCATCCAGTAGCAGCGTCATAGGCCCACCAACTCACGAACAAAGCTCAGACCTTTTTCCGATCCCACCAGGAGCGCGCCGGCACACAGCACCCATTCATGCCCCGGGGCGTCACCGGCCAGCAGCGCCTGGCGCAGCTCGGTGGCGTTGCCTGGTCCGATCAGGCGCGCGCGCATACTGCTGTCAGGGTTGCCGCCGGCGAGTGAGGCTTTCAGGTCGGCCAGTTGCTGATCCCGGCCCTGCTGTTGAGCTGCCTTGCGTTTGGCCAACGCGGCAAGGTCGCCCATGGGCGAGCTGTCGGCCGCGTAGCTCTCAAGGACGGCGAGCTGGCCTGACATAGATTGCTGCGCGGCCTTGACCACGGTGCAACGCTCCAGGGGCAACGACTGCCAACGCGGCAAAGTGCCGGCGGCGGGGATCTCCCACTTTTCCGTCTCCAGCTTCGACAGGTGCCGTGCGCGGCGCTCGGCTCGCACCAGGTCAGGTATGGGCAATAGCGCATTGAAGTGGGCCAGGCTCTCGGCTAACTGATCAAAACGCGTGGCCAGGAACATCAGGCACAGGGCGAACTGGGGGCCATCCGGTCGGCCGGTGTCGCTCACGTCCACCAGCTTGCCAGCCAGTTGCTGCAGCAGGTTCGGCGCCGACAGGAAGCGCTGATAGCCACGACCCTGGCCGATACCACTTTGAAATGGCGTCACCACCAGGCACGCCGGGGCCTCGCCCATCTGATCAGCCAGTGCCCCACGGCCGGCAACGATCGCGCCCTGGGCGGCGTCACCCACCGGCCCCGGGTTGGTGCTGGCCTTGCCGTCCAGGTCCGCCAAGCGCTTGGCAGTGCTGGCCTGCTCAGTGCTGGCCAGATCCTTAGCCGCTGATAGCTGGCCCATCCATTGGGTTGCCTGGTCTGGCCAGCGCATTGTGACCGGGCTCCAGGTCATGCCGGTGGCGCCCATTTAATGGCCTTCATGACCTTGAGCTTTTTATCTTTAAGCGCGATGGCCAAGTCTTGCTTGAGATTGTTGGCGTGCTGCAGCGCCGCTTGTTTGAAGCGGACCAGATCCTGGCTCACCCGGTGCAACTGGGCCGCTGTATGCGGGAGAAAACCTTTCACCTGGTTGGCATCGAAACAAGCGTAGCTAGCATCCAGGCCGCTTAAGACCATACCCGTCAGATTGATTTGGTCATCCATCTGGCTGCTGTAACGGTATGGCCCGCCCAATGCACTGGAGATAAACCCGCTCTCGATATGACGATTACAGCCAGTGTTGATCTCCTGCAGCTTTTGTTCATACAACGCGGCCAGTATTGCGCCGATATCGTCTACCCATTCGCCATCCTTCCACACCTGGTCAGGCCCTGGCTTTTTCACGGTGTAGCCGCTGGGAATTGGCCCCAGGCCGGTGATCGTCTGCGGTTCACCGGTAGTGATGCTGTAGACGATGAGCCCGTCAAAATAATCAACAAGGCTCCACTTTCCGTTAATCCAGCAAGCTGCTTTGTTTGCCGGGATCTTCGGTGGCGCCGTCTCGACACAACCGCCGGGGATCAGAAACACACCAGGCTCCAGGGGCGATTCTTCGGCCTCGGCCTGGCCGACATAAAGGCCCAGTTGGTTGGTTTGGTAGACCATTTTGGTTTTCATGTTGAACCTCAATACTTGATGCAATACATCATCGCGACGTTGATAGGCCGCGACTCATTGCCGCCGGACGCGTTTACTGTGATGTTGTGGCTGTGGGCGCCTGCAGCTGTGCTGTTTGCCGACAAATTAGCGCCTACCGAGTAGTGTCCGGCACCTTGACCTGTGGCGATATTGAGCGCGATCGGCCAGATTCCGTGGGAGTGCTCGCCCTGCACATCACTGGTGGCGGTATGGCTATGCGAAGCGTTTTGGCTACTCTGCAGCGAGCCAAAATTGCGGCCCGGGTCAACACCTCGGGAGTCATCCGCGCCACGGACAAATACCGCCCTTAGATCAGGCAGGGCAAAGGTAGAGACGCCGTCGCCGGTGCCGTAATAGGTGCTGATCTGGGCGAACAAATCCGCGTAGATGGCCCTGGAAACTAAGGCACCGTTAGCCTTGAGATAACCGGTAGGAGGGACGTCCATAGCGAACGCTACAATGGCACCGGCAGGCACGATAGTGCTGGGGTTCAGGTTGCCTGTGTGCCAAACCTCGCGTGTTGGCGTCCATCCCTTTTCAGTGTTTGTCACAGAACGGATCAACACACGAGGCTCTGCCCGTCCCTGTACAAACCCGATCTGCCCAGCGTATTCGCCACTGCCGTAGGGAATATTTACCAACCCCGCGTACTGGGAAAAGCTGGTGGCTCCTTCACCAAAGTAATAGAAACCACCTGGTAGACCGATAGTGTCGATCGCCGCCTGGGGGGCCACGTTCGACGCCAAACCATACTTGCCGATTTGAATAGCATCCTTGATGCCATAACCGGCCAAGGTTGTGGCCTTGTCCGCTTTGGTGTTCGGATCAAAGCTGCCGCTATGCCAAATAGCGCTTCCATTCCAACAAAGCTGGCCACCAGCAGCCATAGCCAAATCACCGGCCACCACAGTCGCCCAGTGAAAAATCATACGTGGCGCATAATCAAACCCGCTTTGAGCGTCATACACCAATTGTGCCTCTCGAATCTCTAACGCCCCGCTTGTGTAAGTACGCCCTGGCACCGGCGCATACAGTTGTGGGCGCTTATCTGTGGTCCCCAGTGGCAGCGCGTTAGTGATGCCGTACCCGTCCAGCGTTGTAGGCTTTCCGGTGGTGATGATCGACCAGTCCAGGGCGGGGATATCACTTCGCACCAAGCGTTCATTTCCGTAGACCAGACCTTTGGCATTAATCAGCACCTTCGTATAGGTGCCAGGCACTACCCCTGTATCTGCCAACGTCATAGCAATGTTGGCATCGGCAGTGCCGTCAAAGGTTGCCGAACCTGTAGCCGCCCCGCTCACCGACAACCGGCGTGCAGTCTCCAGCTGTTTGGCCTTACCGGCCGGCGTGACACCGTTTATCAACTTGTTGATGGCGTTCTGCAGCGTCCAACGAGCCGTATAGACGGCCTTGGTGGTAGCCAGGATAGAGCTGCTATTGGTGTCATCATCGTCGCTGATGGCATTGGGCACATTACTCAGCCCTACATCGCCTTTAGTGGTCGCCCTGGCGCGCAAGTTCTGATAGTCACCGTTGCGCGCAGCCAAGTACTGAATCAGCGGCGCGGTAATCGGCTCAACCGTCCGGTGGTCCGTGATTGCAGTACTGGTGATAGACGCCAAAGAAATACAAAAATACTGGGTGCCGGCGCTGTCCACGTAGTCGACCTGGTTAGGATCAAAAACCACCTTCCAAGTCGCCACGACATCGTTTAACTCGCGGCGTAGCGCCACATGTAGCCACACGGGCACCGGAATTGCTGGAAGGGCCAAGGGCAACGGCGCGCTTAATTGGATTCGTACCCCCTCGATATAGGCCAGGCCTGGTGCAAGCTGGTATCCCTGGCCGACCTTTTCAACCTGGAACGCGGCTCCAAAGAAACAGGCACGGCCAAATACATCTCGATTGCTCAGGCGCTCACGTTCATCTATGCCTTTAAGCCGCACGGTGAAGTCGTGCTGCCAGGTGCTGGCGTCGATGGTGACGCCAGTCAGTGCCTGGGCTCCGTCAAACACCACCAGGATGTTGCGGGTAACGTTGTTGCCCAGCTGCAGCGGGGGAATATTCTTGCGCTTCTGCTGCAGCGGCACATAGGCCACGGCCAGCAGCACGTTTTCGGCGGTTTCCAAGCCGATCCAGTTCCAGTCAAAGTCCCCAATATCACTGCCTAGCATCGAGCTGTAGACCACCTGGTTAGGGTTCACAAAACCGATGTTCTGTGGCGGGATCGTGTAGGTATGCACAATCTGCGCTGCCGGCGGCTTTGCGGCACCACGGTTTACCGGCGTGTTCGGGTCGAGGCCCGGCACATTGGCGAACACAAAGCGCACGACATCGAGGCGCTCTTTAGAGCCCAGTTTTTGGGCAATCAGGCTTTCACCTGCAAGGGTAATACTGGCTCCCATTGGGGCTCCTACAGGCTGGCGATCAGCGTTTGCTGATCGTCGTTGAAGTCCACCGCGACGATGCGCAGCGATACGGGGGTGATGGTCACGAAGTCATAGCGCCGGCAGGTGCGGCCGTATTGCTGGATCAGCACGCGCAGCAGCTCAGGGTTCTGCGACAGCTGCGAGTCGGAAAGGCGCAGTAGCACAACGTCCCAATCCCGATCTGACATACGTTCGTCGATCTCGACGTAGCCCACACCCAGGCGCTGCAGAATGCGCTTGAGTCCTGCCGTGCTGCCGGCGTCGACAGCATTGAGAAAGGCGAACTTGACTCGCAAGCGGTACAGGCTTTCTGGCTCGTCCTTGAAGCGGGTGATATCCCGCTCCCAGGCCAGCAAATCAAGAACGGTCAGATGGCAGGTTTCGGCGTCCATCTGCAGCAGTGGCCATTGCAGCCAGCCCTCTACCGTTTCCCACCAAGACTGTGCGGCAGCTTTCAGCTTGGACAACTGCGGGCCATCGAGCCAGAACGGCAAACCGAGCTTGATCATGGCAACACCACCTGCAGGCTGCTGATGCGTGGAATGGTCAGCTCAGACACGATGTCGTCATTGTCGAAGTGCAGTGACTCAATGCCGGGGAACTGCTGGTGGAGTTCTTCGCCCAGGCGGCTGAATGAAAATCGCGCCTGCGGATAGGTCAGGGTCGGCTGGTAATCACCGGTTCCACTTTCACGGAAGGCAGCACGGATAAATTGATCGACCTCGGCCTGTAGCTTGGTGCGCTGCTCACTCGTCAAGACAGGCCGAGGCCACAACGACACACGCAATGCATGCTGGGTTTCGGGCATCACCATCACCAACAAATCATCCCCATGGCCATGGTTTCCCTGGTCGCGGATGTGGGCGTTGATTTGCTCCAGGTACGTCGCTGCCGGCACGTCAGCTTCAAACAACACATAGGCATTGGCGCTGCCTGGGCCCCGAGGTGCGCCATGCAGGAAATACACACCGTCCGGCCGCACACCTGGAAAGGCCGCGATCATGGCGCGGTACACCGCGTCTGTGTGCCATTGATTGACCGCTGAAAACTGGTTGCGCACGCGCAAACGTAGCTGATCGTCGGGCTCAGGATCTGCACCTGGTGCAATCAGCCAGCCATCGGTGTTCACCACCTGGACGATGCCAGCAATGGGCACCGGCAAAATGGCGTAGTAACCCGGGGCCAAGTTGTAGCCGCTGCCGACCTCCTGCGCTTCTGCAGGCACTTCCAACTGCAGCACGCCATCGGCAAAGGTCACCGCCTGGGTAGTAACCAGTTGGTAAACGTGGCCGTTAATCGCTGCCGATTGCACCTGGATGCCAGCCGGCAGCTGCAGCACGCCGCCAGCAACATCACGGGTAAACAACAGCATTCCCTTTGCCTTGGTCGCACCTTTGCGCTCGACGTTGACCGCCCAAGCCAGCATGTCCAGCCACTTGTCGCGGGCGGTTTTGACAAAGAAGTTGGGCAGGACCGTACCGCTGACAAAGTTGATCAGCCATAGCACCGGCTTGGTCACCAGGGCGGTGATCACCCGCCAGAACGGTGAGTAAGCGCTGGTGTTGCTCATCTTGCTGCCCTGGGCCGCGACTTCCTTTTCCCACGCCTGGCGCAAGCCTTCCTCAGTGACCGGGATGCCGCCATCCGCCAGCGCCTGTTTAAAATCAACGTCGGTCACAAGGCCACCTCGATGTCGCCAAATTTCAGCGTTTTCGCCGTGACCAGGTACTGGCCAGACTCCACTTGTTTAATGAGTGCTGTGCCCGGTACCAGGCGTGCATCGGCCTCAACCAGCAGTTCCAGTTGCTGGATGCAGTCGCGCTGACGCAACTTGCTGCGCTCGGCCACTAACGTGACCAGTAAGCCGCTCTCGCGGATCATGTGCGCGATGTCCTGGGCGATGCTGGCCCGGTCCTCGATCAGCAACGGCTGACGCGATGGGTCCAGAACCAGATCGTTGTCCCTGATCAGCAAGTCGATGTATTCGCTCATCCACCCACCGCCATGGCCAACATGCCTTCCAGCTCCAGCGGGTTCATCGGTTTACCGGTGTGAATGTTGACGTTCTCCACATGCGTGCCCTTGTTTTGGGTTTGGCTGTTGTTCTGGATGCTGGCCAGCAGGCCGCCACGGGGAACAGCGTCCGGCCGCTTGGGTGACAGGCTGGTCACTGCGCTGTTGATTCGTTGCTGGCTTTGCTCGGCCTTTTCGGTCGGTTTAGATGCGGTGACCAGGGCCGGCGGCTGGGTTGGTTGCGGGACGTTCAACTGTGGCCCGATCGGCGCCGGGGTTTTCAGTGCAGGTGCGGCCACAAGTGCCGGCACTGGGCGCGATACCTCGGGCGCGGTCAGTGGCTGTGCTATTGAAGCCGGTGTTTTCGGCACCGGTGCGACCACCAGGGCGGGCGCTTGGGCTTGAGGCTGCAGCGCGTTGAGGGTGGGCATTGCTGGCGCGGGGGTGTCTGGCGTTGCAGCCATGACCAAAGGCGGCGCCTGGATCGGCTGCTGGGGAGCGCTCACCAGTTGCGGCAGCAACGGCGCCTCAACGGTTGGAGCGCTGATACCCGGCAGTTCAGGCGCCGCCGGCATATCACCAAACGCCGCCTCAATGTTCACGCCGGGGATCTTGTTCAACATCTCGATCAAGCCATTGATGGCCTGCTTAAAGATGCTGACGATGCCGTCCCAGGCGGCGCTGGCCATGGCAGACCAACCACCCATCGAGTCGAACCAGTCAGACAATGCGGTCAGTTGGCCGCTGACCCATTTGAACGCCTCGCTGTTGAGTAGCGCGCTGGTCCACTGGTCCCAGTAAATGATTGCCGCCGCCACGGCCGCGACTAGGGCAACGATGCCGATCACAATCCAGGTCACCGGATTGGCCAGCAACGCGGTGTTGACCAACCAAATAGCTCCCTGCCACACCAGCATTGCACCTTTGACCAGGCCCATCCAGGCGACCATCAGCACCAGGCCGGCCACGAAGCCAATCACCATAACGGTGTGATACAGGAACATGGCGATACTGCGCAGTCCCGCCATAGTCAGCACTTTCCACACCGTGACCAGGCCCAACCAAACCATCTTCGACATCCCCACGGTCAAGGTGAGCAAGGACATGGCGGCGATGATGCCGAACACCACCAACGTGGCGATGCCGATCACGCGGGTGATGTTGGGGAACAGCTGGGTCCAGCGGGTCAGCGTGCTGGCGATCCCCACCAGGCGATCCATTAGCGGTGCCAGGATCGGGATCAATGACTGGCCGAAGGCAATACGCAGGGCCTGCACAGCGGCGCCGAACTGTTGCCACGGGTCCACCATAGCCTTGGCCATGCGCTCGGCGTTCTCCAGGCCGCGCACATTGCCCAACTGCTCCATGCCGTTTTTCAAGCGGCCGGTGTCGCCCATCAGGGTAGTGATCAGGCGGGCCGCTTCACCACCAAAGGCGTCGCGCAGTTGCTTGCCGTTGGCCTCGATCGACAGATCCCCGAACTTGCCCTTGAGCTTGTCCAGGATGTTCATCATTGGCAGCAACTTGCCCTGCTGGTCGACAAAGGACATGCCGAGCTTTTCCGATGCGCCGCTGACGTTCTCAAAGAACGACTTGTAGAGGCCACCGGCCTCCCCGCCATCCATGGTGCTGCCCAACGTGCCCAGCACCGCCATTTGCTCGGCCAAGCTCACACCGGCAGTGCTGGCCAGGCCGCCCGCCGCTTTGAATGCCTCACCGATCTGCTCGCCACTGGTGCGGAACAGTTGCACGGCGGTGGCAGTTTGGCCGGCCAGCGTTTCAACCCACTGGCCCTTGCCCATGGCGTCGGCCTGGCCCTTAAACAGGTTGTACATGGTGCCGACGTAGGTGCCCATGGTGTCTGCGTCGGCCTTGGTGGCCTTGGCAAGCACATCACTGGCGTTGGTGAACGTCGCCAGTTGATTGCCCACCAGCCCTTTAATGGCGCCTTCGATGTGGTACGCCGAGGCGACAAAATCTCGGGCGTTCTCCCCATAAGCGACGGAGAATTCCAGCGACTTGCGATTCAGTGCGTTCAGCGCATCTTCGGCCACGCCCAGCGATCGGACTTCGCCCAAGGCGCGGTTCATCTCCAGGGCCGGTTCCAGGGACTGTGTGATGGCCACGCCGGCGCCCACCATCCCAGCCAGGCCAAGGCCCATCTGGGTGATGTTCTTCTGGCCCTGTTGGGCCAAGTCAGAAAAGCTCGTCTTCACCTTGCCCATGGGGGCGGTGACCTTATCGGTCAGGCTCAAAATGAAGGCCAGGCGGGCGCTACGGTCTGTCATCAATGCTTATCCGTTGAGTGCGTGGGCGATGCCATTGGCGATGGCAATCTCCATCCGCCGCCAGTGCTCGTCCTCCAGCCACTTGGCCGTCCCCATCACCTCGGCGGTGGGTTCGGCACCAGGTAGCCAACGACCGGCCAAGGCCACCAGTTGGCCAAGGCCGTTTTCGGTTAGTCGTTCGGCGTGGTCGAGGGCTTTTTTACGGTGATTTCAACGTCCGGGCCGTACTCCTCGAGGAGCGCGCCGGCCAGTTGCATGACCAGTACCGGGTTGCCCAACTGGGCCTTGAGACTGGCGCGCTCTTCCTGCTTGACGGTGGTCACCAGCAGGTTGTTGGCCGGCGAAACCTTGTTGGTCTGGGTCACGGCGTTGAAGTACTTGGTCACGTCCTGCGGGGTCAGTGCGAAGGTAAATTCCTTGTCGCCGACTTCCAGGGTGATATCGCGTGTATCGGTCATGGTGTAACTCCATTCAGGTTAAAAAAGTGGTGAGTCAGCGCAGGCAAACCCGGCGCACGTGGTCCTGCAGGCCCAGGATCATTTGCCGACTGAGGGCAAGCTGATCTCTGAGGGTGAAATAATCCTGTCGAGCGTCTGCTGTGAGTTCGGGGGTGTTTGCATCAGCCACGCAGCCGGTGCTGGCCGTTTGGGCGGCTGGGGCGCTGCAGGTGGCGTTGAGGCGCAACCGCTTAAGGCCAGCATCAACGTCAAGGCGCAGAGCCTCGTTTTCAGCACGTTCATAGTTCAGTTCCTGGGTACGTTGAAGGTCGATGGCGTCACGCTCGGCCAGCATCTCGCCGCTGATGCGCGCCGCTTCGCGCAGGCCGCTGGCTTCGAACAACGCTGCGTCACGCTCGCTACGGGCGGTGTCGCGCTGGCCTTCCAGCAGGTCAAAGCCGAACCAGGCCACCAGGCACGCCACCAGGATGAAAGTGCCTTCGCGAATCACAGGTCCGTCTCGCACAGAGCCGCTTCCGCCAGACGGCGCGCGTGTAGGCCCGGGATAAACACCTTTTTGCCCTGGGCGGTGGTCACGAAGGCCCACACCGGGGTTTTGCCATCAGGCGCCCAGGCCAGGGCCTGACAGCCCTCTTTGATGCGGCCGGCATTGATCAGGCCCACGGCGCGACTCGCGCAGGTGCTGGGGTTGCCGAAGTTGTGGCCATGGCTGCTCAGGGCGTCGAACGTGTTCTGGCCCACGTCCTGGTTGGTGATGCAGTCGGCCAGTTGCAGTTGGCCTTTGCTGATCACCAGTTGCTCGACCTCGTTGCACCGGGCGTCCGACCAGTAGTCACCCACGACCACCGGGTAAGGGCTGGTATGGCGGGTGATGCCTTTGCATACGGTCGGCAGGTCACGGGCCAGCTTGTCGGCGTAAACCGTGTTTTGGCCGTTGCCTTCCCAGATGCCCAGGAACACCACCAGCGTTGAGCTACAAAGCGCAATGGCGCCGGCGGCAATCTTGCCGCGCAGGCTCATGGTTTCACCTTCCAGTCGCGCAGCATTTGGCGATACTTGGGAACCAGCAGCAGGATCTGCAGCACCATGTAAAGGGCAGTCAGCATGTAGGCGACAGCCGACCAATCGACGGTCCCTGTCGCGCCAGTGGCCGCAACACCGATCGCAGGCGACGCCTTTGCCAATGCGATGGCGGTGTCCTGGGCCGCCTGATTCGCGCTCATCGCTGCATTCCTCTTTCGAAAAAAGACTGGCACGGTACGCAACGGGTCTTGCCGCCAAGCGCCTGGCGCGCTGCAGGAATCTCGTTGTCACAGTCCTGACAGTGAGTAAGGCTTGGGCCCGCTGACTCACGCCGGGCTTGGGCCAACTGGGCGTCGATAGCCTGGTCCCGCTGACGTTGTTCCAGGGCTTGGGCGCGGTCGAACGGGCAGACCATCAGCTAATGCCCTCAATCTCGGTTGCATCCAGGTACGGCACGCCGTTGATACGGATAAAGTCCGGGCTGGTGACCTCAAACGGCACCTTGTGCTTGGTCTTTTCGCCGCCCTTGGGGTCGATGTTCAACAGGCTCGACACCTTCAACTTGCAGCCGAACGCTTCAATGCGCAGCTCGTCGTCGCCGGCCTTGGCGAAGAACAAGACGTCGAAGGCTTCCAGCTTGCGAAAGCTGCCTGCAGTACGTGCCGCCTCGACGACCAGGGCAAAGTTGGTGGAGTCCAATTCCATCTCGCCCGCTGCCGCCACGTCGCCGTCAACGTAGCCGTCAGGCACGCCCCGGGTTTGCGCGGTCTTGCTGTTGTCGGTGATATCCAGGGTGCAGCTCTCGACGTGGACCTGCAGATCGCCCAGGTTCACGTCGAAGTTCTTGCCGCCAATACGTGACATGGGGGGTTACTCCGAATCGTCGGTGGAAAGGTCCAGGGCGATGTTCGCCGTGAGGTCTTTCGGGCAGTTGTGGGGCTTGATTTTTATGTACACCTCAACGGCGGTTTTGCTCTTCCAGGTCAGCACGATGTCGCCGTCTTTCGGCGATTCGATCTCGCCCGGGAACACCTCGCCGGCAAACTTGACTGACTTGGCCATCTTGCGAAGTGGAGCCATCAACGCGTTGACGTTCACGGCCATGCTGTTAGCGGTGCTGTTCAAGCGACGGTCAGCCACGCGACGGATCAGCAGCGGCCGCACCAGGCGCGCCGCCTTGTCTGAAAGACGCAGATATTCGATCACTTGGTAGTCGCTGGCCGGCGTGTCCAGCATGTTGCCGTCGCCCCAGTACACGCCTGGGTAATCGGGATAGGTCTGTGAAACAGAAAAGCGGGCTTTATCCAGCTCGGCGCGGATCGAGGACGGCAACGGGATACCTTCCTTGTCCACAGGCACCGGCCCCAGGCCCAAAACGGCACCACTTGCCACTCGCATAGGGCTGTCTGCGATGCTCACTGCAGCGTTAGCCAAACGACCGCCCAACACGCCCAGGTCATTGCCGTGCAGTTGAGGAACGGCCAGCACACGGGGAGCGGCAAGACCGTCCACGATGGCTTTCTGGTCCACCAGGTATTCAGACCAGCTCTGCAGCGGTGTCGGGCTAGGCGTGGCCGCCATCACGAACACGCGGCGCCCATAGACGTTGCCGAGCGCAATCGCGGCGTCGTGCATCGCTGACAGCTCAGCGCCCTTGGTCACCGGCTGGGTGATAACCACGGCCTCGACAGAAAAACCTTGTTGCTGGGACTGCTCCAGGGCCGTTTGCCAGTCGCCTTCGGGGCCGATTGGCGCTGCCAAGCATGCCCAGCGATCGCCACCGTTCAAGCGTGCGGCCGTGACTTGGGTTTTCAGATCGCTGGCCGGCAGGCCGAGCTGGGAATCCAGGTCGCTGTCGGTGTTAAGGGCGATCAATTTGCCGGCGTTTTTCGGGCCGGGGCCGATGAACAGAAAATAGCGCTCGATCTCAGTCACGGCGCCTTGGCCCAGATTGAGATTGTTAACGCTGACCTTGCCAAGTGCCATGGTGTGCCTCGTTAGCGGGGTGAATTAAGGATTTGTTGGAACACCTGGTTAACCAGGTCGCGGGTTTCACTCCCGCTCTCCACACCGAGGAACTGGCGTTTTGGCAGGGTGATATCCCAGCTCTGCGCGCCCGTTGTTTCGGTTCGTTCGTCGTTCAAAATGCGGATCAGCAAGCCGGCCTTGGCGTAGTTCACATGCTCTTGAATCCAGGCCACTGACGGCCTGGCCAACGCCTTTTTGCCCTTCTGGCGGACGCGGAAGCCCAGCCGGCGCAAGCGCTTGGCCTGTTTGTCGGTGCAGGCGATGCCTGGGGGGACTTTGTTCCAGCGCCGCATCTGCGCGGCGGTACGTCGCTCGCTGACGCCGTTGTGCTGCTGCGCGGCGACCCAACGAGTCAGGGCGTTTTTCCAGCCCAGTTCGGCTTCGTCGGAGCTGACGCGGGTCACCTGCAGCAGTTTGGCCAGGCCGGCTTCCATCTTCTTTTTGCCCTTGGCCGAGCCCTTGCGCTCAGCGAACGGCGTGCCGTCCAGGTTCTTTTGTTCGCGTACCCGCTTACGGCTCATCGTCCGCACGCGCTTGGTCACGTTGTTCAGCAGTCGCCGGCGCAACTGGGGCGGCAACTCAAGCAGCGCCAGTTGGGCGTCGACGTTGACCGTGCCCCTGATATCGAGGGCCAGCGGATTAGCGGCCATCGCTACCAACCTCGCCTTGCTCAGCTACCCATAGATCGAATGGGACGAACGCCCAAGTCTTGCCGAACGCCTCGATCTCGCCGGCGGGATCTTCGGCCAGGTACTGCGGCTCGATGAATTCCAGGGACAGGTCTACGTCGAAGCTGTCCTGGTCGAGGGGTTCAACAGCAAACAGCGGCGCTGGCAGTTCGTGTCGGTCCCGATCGGGATCGTGGTTTTCCAGCCAACTGCCTACCAGGGCCATCAGTCGCGCCGGGTTGCCGGTGAAACGCTCAAGAGAGAACACAGCGCGGTAGCGCATATCAGACATGTGCAGGCCGTCGCGGTCGGGCTTCCAGATCAGCTCAAGGCTGACCTGTTCGGTCCAACTGTCGAACTGCTCAGGCGGCACCAGGTTGCGGGACATCAGGTAGGCGGTCAGCGCCTGCAACTGGATCATTGCAACGACGCCGTAATGCGGCCACGGCCCTGCAGGGCACGCACGGCCTGCTGGCTAAAAGCCAGGAAGGTTTCAGCACGCTCCGGCGCTTCCTTGCCCGTGTTTTCGGCGCTTTCGCGGCGGGTGACAGTGGCGAACTGGGGCAGTGAATTGCCCTTGGCACGGCTGTAGACAGCGCGTTTATAGAGCGTGACCTTATAGGCGTAAGCCCATCCTGCCGGGGTGGCCACGCCGGCCGCTGCCTGCAGGTTCGATACCCCTGCCGTCTGCAGCTTCGCTCTCACGCGGGCCAGGTCGGTGTTCACTTCGAACATGGCGCTTTTCAATGTGTCGACCAGCAGCTCCACCAGGTACTCAGCCGGCACGCGTTGTTCTTTCTGAAACTCGGTCACGGAAAGGTCTGGCCAGAAGCCGTCATTCTCGATCGTCAGTTCCACAAAGGTGGTGGGTTTCCCGGAAAAGCTCATTGCTGGCCGCTCAAATAGGGCGGGGAGCCTGTTTTCAGTGGGACGGTCCATAAATGGGCGGCTCACTTCCACAGGTCCCCGCTGGGGGGGTAGTCGGTTATTCGGAGGCCGGGTTAGCAGCCGCTTGTTTTTCCAAGGCCCTGCGGACCTTCTTGATGCGGGTGTCGTTGCCGGCTTTCGGGTACAGCTCGGTAGAGCGCTCCAAATGTTTGAGCGCGGTTTCCCACTGCTCAGCCTCCATAGCGCGCATGCCGATCAACTTGTGGTAGTTGCTCGGGATCTGCTCAGGCAGGTCCCATTCGCCGTCAACGCGGGGCAACAGCTCGGATAGGTAAGGCTCAGGGCTGCGGCCCGCGTTGTATTCGTCGTAGGCCCAGTCGGCTACCGCATCAGCAACAAAGGTCTGGATGTCGCGGCGCTTGAATCGCTCCGGCATCTTCTGGCCTTGCTCCATCAGGAAGTCGGCCAGCTCCAGCGCGTCTTCGAACTGGGCGGTGTCGAACAGCCACACCATAACTTGCACTGCAACGCGATTAGGGAAGTTCAGCCCCGACTCGCAGTAGCGCTGGACGTATTCCTGGTACTTGGGCAGCAGCTCGTCGCGCTTGAGCAACTGGCGTCCCGCCATAGCTCCTTTCATCGCGCTCAGGCGCTCCAGGTCCTGGTCCAATGCCGCTTCCTGCAGTAGCAGGTGCTTGCGAGCATTGGCGGGACTACTCAGCGCATCGGCCGGCGAATAGGCCAAGCTTGCAGCAGCGGACATCGCCGCTACTGCAGTGCTGCCCATGGCCAGGGTGCGGCGCTTGTGCGCCAGGGCCAAACTCACGCCGCCACCAATTCAACGTTTTCAGTGAACGCGATCTTTTCCAGCTGCTCGATCACGTAGCCTTCGTTGCGGCTGTTGTAGTCCTCGACGCGGGAGCGCTTCGGGTTCTCGATCGTCTGCTTACGCCAGCTGGTGTCCTGGTAGTAGATCGACAGGTTGTCCCAACTGGTGACCAGCACCGCGTTGACCGGGAAGTTCGGCACGCTGAAAGCTGGCAGGCCACCATAAGTCGCAATCACCTGGGCGTTTTCGATGCGCTCTTTTTCGGTCGGCGTGTCGCCTTGCTTGGTGTACAGCTTGGCCTTGTCAGAGGCGAGCAAGTCGGTGCCGATGATCGCGACCAGGTCGCCATCTTCGCGCAGGATCTCGTCCACCATCTGCTTGGTGTCATGCACCAGGGCATCAAGGTTGGCGTAGTCACCACCAGCGCCCAACGTCACCTTGCCGGCGGTGGCGCCCTCTTTAAGCACCTGCTGCGGGGCCTGCTCGCGCAATTGCTGCAGCCAGCCCTTGTTCACGTCCTGCAGCTTTGGATTGGCCGCCAGATCGGTCTGAGGGGCGGCACGGGTTCCGTGGAAGCCGATAACGATACGGTCCTGGGCAATGCGTTTTTGCACAGCAGCGGAATAGCGCTCTTTGAAGTCGGGAAACTTCGCCCAGGCGTCGATCTTGGCGTATGGCAGGCCCACGTCCGACTGGGTATCAGCCAGTTCGTAGGTGGTGTTGTCCAGCGCCGAGGCGTCCTTGGCTTCGCGGTCGGTGGTCTTGGTATTGGTGCGGCCAGTGACCGGGCCATTCACACCGATAAAGACTTTTTCGCCCTTAATCTCGCTGACCGGGACGACGTTGATACGTTCCAGGAAGTCGGCTTTCGCGGTGATTGCGTCGTTCAGCTCCTGGGCAATCGTCGGTTCCACGCTGAACATGCGGCTCGATCGCTCGACGCCGTACGCTTCGGCCATCGCTTCTTGCAGCTCGGCATACTGTTTGGCGCCACGGGCGCTTAATGGCTGGGCCATGTCAGAGCACCTTACGTCGTGGGGCGGCTACTGGACCGGGGTTGCGTGGCAACTGGCGACCGGCCGAGGTGTTCTGTAGTGCGGTGAAGCGCTTTTCCAAAGCCGCCATGCTCGCCAACAGTGCCTTATTCGTGGCCGCGCCCTTACGGCTGAACTCACGCTCGTCTTCTGCTGTAGTGACGATCTCGTCTACGGCCGTGCTCACGTCGTCGATGGGTGCCTGGTCGGGTTCTGGTGCGTCTGCGGCGGCGGGTTCAATCACAGCCTGAATGCCGGCAGCGACGACAAGCAGCTGCTCCAGCAGGGCTTTAAGCGCCGTTGCGGTAGCTTCATCCATTGGGGGTTTGCTCTCAGTTGGGGTGGTGGGTTCGGCGGGCTCGGCATCCGTGGAAAAGCGCTTGAACAAACCGGTGAGCAAGCCGATCAACTTGCCGACCTCGCTTTGCGGCTCAGCTTCAAAAGAGCCCAGTTCAACGGACGCGGCGTAGTACGTCGCTTTATTGGTTTGGCGGGAGAAGTACAGCTCTTGAGTGCCAAGGCTTGACGGTGTGTCGGTGACCGCAAGGCCGGTCAGGTAGGATTTGCCGCTACCGGCGAAATTCGGCCAAATCTCAATACTGGTAAACAGCTTCTGCCCCTGGTCATTCAGGTACAGCAGCCGATCGTTGGGCTTGAGCTGGGCCTCCAGGGCAACCTGCCCTTCCTCCAGATCATCGCCCTCCTCGACCAGACGGACCGCGTAAACGGTGCCGAAAGAACCTTCTGCACGCTGGTGTTCACACCAGATCACAGCCGTGTATTTCGACGGTTTATAGGTTTCAGCGATATCGCGCAGTTCCTGGGGAAGGATCTCGCGACCATCGGCGGTAATGCCGCTGGTGGCGACACGTTTCCAGAATGAAACAAGGGAACGGGGCATGGGCGATAACTGCGCTCAATCGGTTGAATGAGCCGCCACGATAGGGAGCCGCCAAGCCCCAAACAAACGGTTCAAATGCGCGTTTCACCTATATCAGCGATATAGGTGGATCACGGAATTTAACCCCGCGTTTCCAGCGTTTTCGCCGCATAGACTGCGGCCCATGTACTACTCGACCGAAGTTAAAGAAGCCGCTAAACGCCTGTTTCTACGCCGCTGTAAGGCCAAGGAAATTCAGGCGCAGCTCAACCTGCCCAACATCCGCATCGTCTACTACTGGATACGCCAGGGCGGTTGGGAGGACATGCTGTCGGACGAAGAACCGCTGACCGCTGTTGGCCGGCGTATCACCCTGCTCCTGGACAAAGCCAGCAGCCTGACCAAAGACGAACTCAACGAGCTGGACCGCCTGACAACGGTACGCGAGCGCTTGTTAAAGCAAGCGGTCAAGCCGTCGCCGGCACCGGTCGGGGAATCAGGCAGCGAACCGCAGGAACGCCGCCAGGGCACGCGTGGCGAACGTTCGGGCCGTGGCGATAGCGGAGGGAAGAAACGCGAGAAAAAAGCCAAGAACGACATCAGCGGGCTGACCGAAGTCGACTTCCTGGATAAGTTCATCAGCAAGATGTACCGCTATCAGCAGGAGCTGTTCGCGGCCAAGCAAAACCCGCTGACGTGCCGAATCCGCAACATTCTGAAAAGCCGCCAAGTGGGTCTCACCTACTATTTCGCCGGCGAAGCGTTCATGGATGCGGTGCTGACTGGCGACAACCAGGTGTTCCTGTCGGCCAGCCGCTCGCAGTCGGAGATTTTCCGCAGCTACATCATCCAGTTTGCCAAACAATGGTTCGACATCGAGCTGACCGGCAACCCGATCACGCTCAGCAACGGCGCCGAGTTGCGCTTTCTCAGCACCAACAGCAGCACCGCCCAGGGCTACCATGGCCACGTCTATGTCGATGAGTATTTTTGGATACGTGACTTCGACAAACTCAGCACCGTGGCCAGCGCCATGGGCACCCACAAGAAGTGGCGTAAAACCTACTTTTCGACGCCCAGCGCGGTGTCGCACCAGGCTTATCCGTTCTGGTCCGGTGAGGAATTTCGCAACAGCAAACGCGGCAAGAAAGCCGGCGGCACTTGGCCCACCGAGGCGTCTTACACCCAGGGCGCGCTGTGCCCGGATGGTCAATGGCGCAAGACCATCACCCTGGACGATGCCATCGCCGGCGGCTGCGATCTGTTCGACCTGGAGCAGCTGCATCTGGAGTACGACGAAGACAAATTCCAGCAGCTGTTCTACTGCAAGTTCATCGACAGTAGCCAGAGCGCGTTCGGCCTCAAGGATCTGGAGCGATGCTATTCCGACCTGTCGTTGTGGAAGGACTACAACCCGGACCTGGATCGGCCGTTTGGTAACAGCCCTGTTTGGCTTGGCTACGATCCAAGCCGGACCCGCGACGACGCCACCTGCGTGGTGATCGCCCCGCCACTGGAACCCGGGGCGAAATTCCGCATTCTGGAAAAGCACAGCTGGCGTGGTCAGTCGTTCAAGTACCAGGCCGACCAGGTCAAGAAGCTTACCGAGCGTTTCAACGTGCAGCACATCGGCATCGACACGACCGGTATCGGTTACGGCGTGTTTGACCTGGTGCGCGACTTCTACCCGCGTGCGACTGCTATCCATTACAGCCTTGAAACCAAAAATACGCTGGTACTCAAGGCCCAGGACACGATCCAGGGCAGCCGCATCGAGTGGGACGCCGGCTGGACCGACATCGCCCAGGCGTTCCTGACCATCAAACGCGGTACCACCACCAGCGGCCAGGTCACCTACAGCGCTTCGCGCACCGACGCCACCGGCCATGCAGATATCGCCTGGTCGATCATGCACGCCCTGTTCAATGAACCCCTCAACACCAACAAGCGGCGCCGTAGCCGCTATGTCACGAGCGGAACCAATGCCCAAGCCACGACACAAAAAGCCCCAAGCCAGCCAGCAGGTACAACAGCCACAGCCCATGCGGGCGTTCACCTTCGGGGAACCGGAGCAGGTGCTGTCCGGCAACATAGGCGAGTACCTGGGGGTGTTTCTCAGCGACGACGGCGAAATCTACAAGCCTCCGGTGTCGCGGGCGGGCCTGGCCAAGCTACTGCGCGCCAACGCGCACCACGGCGCCATCCCCAAGTTCAAGCGCAACCTGCTGCTGCGTGAATTCATCCCGTCCGAGGGCTGCAGCACGCAGACCATGGGCCGGGCGAGCCTGGATTACATGGTGTTCGGGGAGGCGTATTTCTATCGTGATACCAACGCCTTTGGTGAAGTTCTGGAGATGCAGCACCTACCGGCGATCAACATGCGGGTAAAGGTCGACGGCGGTTTCAGGATGCTGCTGCCAGACAGCAAGTACATGGACTTCCACCAAGACGAAATCGAACACGTCCTGGACTACGACGTGGAACAGAACATCTACGGCGTGCCCGACTATCTGGGCGGCCTGCAGGCGCTGTTGCTGAACGAAGCTGCCACCCTATTCCGCCGGCGCTACTACAGCAACGGCGCGCACGCGGGTTACATCTTCTACACAAACGACCCGGACCTGACCGAAGAAGACGAAGAGAACCTGCGGGCCCAAATCAGCGCAAGCAAGGGTGTGGGTAACTTCCGCTCGATGTTCGTCAACATCCCCAACGGCAAGGAAAACGCCATCCAGATCATCCCCGTAGGGGACTTCCAGGCCAAGGACGAACTAGAGAAGGTGAAGAACATCACGCGCAATGACGTGATCGCGGCGTGGCGTATGAACCCTGCCTTGGCCGGAATCATCCCGGAAAACAACGGTGGGTTCGGGGACATCGAAAAAATAGATCGTGTGTACACCAGCAACGAGATCAGGCCGATCTGTCAGCTGTTCAACCAACTCAATGATGTACTTCGTCATGACAGGCGCATCGACTGGAAAAAGATCGATAAAGCAGGTGAAACCACTACCTGATACTTCACAAGTAGAGAAATATACTGCACCACATGCGAACATAGTGGCAATTCGTTGCACCCTGGGGAGGGAATATGAGAGTGACTTGTAAGTGCGGGCACAAAGGTCGGATCGCATCGCGTGATGTGCTATCCGCCGACTTCGCGAAACTTTACTGCCAATGTCTCGATGCCAAGTGCGGACATAGCTGGGTGGCTAACCTTACGTTTTCTCATACGCTTAGCCCATCCGCTCAGACGTTCGACAGGCTGTTGATGGATCGGCTGAGAGATATGCCTAGGGCCCAACAGCAGGAGCTATTTGAAAAGCTCGGATCGCAGGCCGTCGCATAATGCGCGCCGCCGACAATCGAGTTTCAGCGGCGCAGGGGTCAGTCTTCGTCGGAATGATCCGGGTTGCTTATCAGCGCTTCGGTCAGTCTGCGCAATCGCTGTTTGTCGCGAAGGCTCAACTGACGATACAACCCAATCAGACGTCGCTCAGTGTGCGAAAGCTCATACCGCGCGGATGCTGCCATTTCAACGTAACCGACATCCGCGTTTGTGCGATCCAACATGCTTACCACTCCATAAAATCCATTGCTGTCGCAGTGATATGGGGGCAAGCGAGTGGCAAGACGAGAAGTGAGGGCTTAACTCACCCCTTTGGCAGTATCGTCAGCAACGGCTTTAAGAAAGCGCCGGATGGCTTTTTGATCGTCCAAAGGAATGCTGCGGTACTGCTGAACAATGCTGTCTTCAACCTCAGACAATGCATCACTTCTCAGCGTAGTACGAGTTCCGCTAATGATGTAAAGCACGTCAAATCCGAACGTGCTTGCGGCCAAGCTCAAGTAAGAGGCTGGTGCGTCACTGGCACCGGACTCGTAGTTTCCTTGAGTTCTTTTCGAGACACCAAGTTGTTCCGCAAGTTGATCTTGCGTCAGCCCAGCCTGGGCCCGTTGTTGGCGCAACCTTGCGCCAATCTCTTCGGAGAGTGTCAATATTTTTCCATCCAGATATTTACATTGGCAGATTTTTGCCACATCCTGCGCTCGTCATCACACGAAAACGCAAGGAATTGCACTATGCCCAACTCACCCATCACCGAGCAAGCTCGCCAGCAGGCGCGTGCATCGTTGGAGAAGCGTGGCCAGTCAGCCAAAGACTTCGCAGCTCAACATCAACTTAACCCCAGCACCGTCTATGCGGTCCTGAGTGGGCAGAGCCAATGCCGTCGTGGGGAGGCTCATCGCGCAGCCGTATTACTCGGAATCAAAGACGGTGTGATTGAACAGTAATGGCCAAGCCCCTGAGGGAACAGCAGAATATGAAAAGTCAGGTTCTGAAAACACGCCGTGAAGTTGTCAGTGCAATTATTTGCACCTTCGACGGTGGCCGCGAACGGGCCGCCGCTCGCATAGGCCTATCACTCAAGAAGTTCGATAACCACGCTTACGAGAACAACAACTGCCGCCCGCTGACGGACCTACAGATCTTTCAACTGGAACAAGTCACCGGCACCCAGCACCTAGCCAACTACGTCGCAGCACTGTACGGCGGCATGTTCGTGCCGGTCATCCAACCGGAAAACCTCGACAACGTTGAGATGTACGCACGGGCAGTGCAGACCTCGGCTAAACAGGGCACGGTCGATCAGGTTATCGCTCAGGCTATCGAGGACGGCGTGATCACCAAAGATGAGGCCGAGCTGATCCTGAACGCGCACGTCTTGCACATAGCTGCACGTACTGCCGAAATTCATGCCGCTATCGACCTCTACCGCGCCAAATCAGGTAAAGGCCAATGAACCCTCAAATCAATGCATTGGACTATCAACAGTGCGTGCAAAACGCTGCACTGGCGTTCCTTAAGCGCCACCAATCCGAACACCTGGGCGATCTGTCAGCGCTACGCAACCGAGCAGTCATTCATCTGGTGGAGAACCTCGACGTGGCCGAACCAGTTGCAACCAAACTGACTTACCTCGCCCACACCGAGTTATTGGAACTGGCGCGCCGCCAACGTTCCGCGAACTTGTAACACCGACCCCAACCAATCGCCGGCCCCACATCCCGTGGGTTTGGGTGAGCTGCGCCCGAAATTGAGGTTTAACGATGACAAACGCCGTAATTGTCACCACACAACTGCCTCCAGCAGAGGCAGAAGCGTTGCTGGCCAACCTGCGCGAACAGTATCGCTTGAGCCTCAATGAACACTGGTACGACGACCAATTCCGCCTTGTTGCGGCCGGTCTGCGCCATGGCGCGATTCTCGCCCATATTCCGGTCATGGCTGCGCAAAAACGCCTTATGGCAGCCCTGTCCCACAGCCTCAAAGCAGTGAAGTAACCCATGAAAGAAGAACTTCGTCACGACGTGCTGCAACGCCTTCAGGCCGACTTCGGGCTCAAGCACCGCACGGGCACCGACTACATGCGCGGCGGCATATGCCCCAAGTGCAAAAAGAAAGAGCTGTATTCCCGCTTTGATACGCCTTGGATGGTGATCTGCGGGCGGCCCGAAAAGTGCGGCCACACCCTGCATGTGAAAGAGCTGTACGACGATCTGTTCGAAAACTGGAGTAAGCGAGCGCCGGCGACAGACCTGCATCCCAACGCAACGGCACGCGCCTACCTGGAGTTCGCCCGAGGCTTTCGGTTTGAGCTGATCAAGGGCTGGTTCACCCAGGAATCGTTCTACTCCGCTGAACACAACGCCGGCAGCGCAACAGTGCGCTTCGCCTTGGAAAAAGGCGGCTGGTGGGAACGCCTGATTGATCAGCCACACCGCTTCGGCAAGATGAAAGCTCGCTTCAAATCCAAGGACAGCTATCGCGGCGTTTGGTGGTGCCCGCCCTGCGTCGACCTATTGGAAGCCAAGGAAATTTGGATTGTCGAAGGGATCTTCGACGCCATCGCCCTGGTGCACAACGACATCGCGGCCGTATCGGCCATGTCTTCCAACGCGTTTCCTGGGGACTCGCTCAAGGCTCTGATTAAGACCCGGGAGGGCGCAAAGTTGCCCAAACTGGTATGGGCTTTGGACAACGAGCCGAGCGCAAACGCCTACACCAGGCGTTGGGTCCGTGAGGCCCGTGCCCTGGGGTTCATCTGCGAGTCAGCACAGATCCCGCAACGCGACGGTCGCAAGTCGGACTGGAACGACCTTCATCAGCGCTGGAGCTTCATCCAGGACGAAACCAAACGCACCGACCAGATCACCACTGACCTCAAACAAGCCCGCCATCACGGCGCCCTGTTGCTGGCCGAAAGCGCGGCGGAAAAAGCGTTGCTCATTTACGACTGGAACAAGCGCGGGGAATTTCACCTGGGTTTCGGCAACCGCCTGTACTGGTTCAAGTTGGACATGGAGAAATTCAACCGGGCCATGTCCGACATCGAGGACAGCGAGAACCACGACGACCAGTTACTGAACCAGGCGCAACAGCGCGAAAAGGCGCTGCAGCAGTCCGGCAGCGTCGTGGAGATCGCCAACTGCTACCCCCAGGCACTTTATTTCCAACGCAACGAAGTGACGGACGAGTCCTGGTACTACATGCGCGTGGACTTCCCGCACGACTCTGAAAGTGTGAAAAACACCTTCACCAGCGGCCAGCTATCAGCCGCAAGCGAATTCAAAAAGCGGCTGCTCGGCATGGCGGCAGGCGCGATGTTTACCGGCAGTGGCCAGCAGCTCGACAAGCTCATGAAAGATCAGCTGTTCGGCATCAAAACCGTGTCAACGATCGACTACGTGGGCTACAGCAAGGAGTACGCCTGTTACGTCTACGGCGATATCGCAATCAAGGATGGCACCACTTACAAGGTCAACAGCGAAGACTATTTCGAGTTCGGCAAGCTGCGCTTAAAAACCTTGCAAAAAGGCGTCCCGATCAAGCTACAGCGTGAAGCAAAGGGTTTTGACGAAAAGTGGGTGCAGTTGCTGTGGACCTGCTTCGGCGCCCAGGGCTTTGTCGCACTGGTGTTCTTTTTCGGTTCGTTGTTTTGCGAACAGATTCGCGCTCGCTATCAGTCCTTCCCCTTCCTGGAGGCCACGGGCGAAGCTGGCGCGGGCAAGACCACCCTGCTGAACCTGCTGTGGAAGCTGCTCGGCCGCGAAGGCTATGAAGGCTTCGACCCAATGAAATCAACGAAGGCAGGACGCTCCCGTTTGATGGGTCAAGTCTCCGGTATGCCCGTTGTGTTCCTGGAGGCCGATCGTCACGGCGATGATCGGGCACACGCGAAAACCTTTGAATGGGACGAGCTGAAGGACTTCTACGGCGGCGGCACGCTGGCTACGAAAGGCGTCAAGACGGCAGGCAACGAAACCTACGAGCCGCCATTCCGGGGCACGATTGCTATCAGCCAGAACGCGGCCGTGGTGGCGCACGAAGCGATCATGACGCGCATTGTGAAGCTGCATTTTGTGCGCCCGATCGTTACACCGCAAAGCCGTGCGGCAGCGGATCAACTCAATGCTCTGGACGGTAGCACCCTCAGCCACTTCCTATTGCGAGCGGTAGGGAAAGAGTCGGCGGTGCTTGAGCTATTCGCCCAGCGTGTGCCCGAGCACGAATCCAAGCTGCGCCGTTTGCACACTCATTGCTTCGCCTGCAGCACGGCCTATGCCAGTGACCAGGGCAATTGCACCAGCTGCGGCTATGACCTGCGCGGCTACATCCGCGTGGAGCGCATCAGCAAAAACCACGCGCAAATGCTATCGCTGCTGGACGGCCTATGCCTGGTCCTGAAATTGAGTGCCCCCCAGGTCGCTGCCACCCAGCGTCAGATCGTGCGGATGGCCATCGAGCGCCAGGCGTCGATCAGCTCCGACCATGCCGCCGTGGCCGAGTTTTGGGAGGTTTACGACTACCTCGAATCCTTGAGTGAAGACCCGGTGGTGGACCACAGCACCGACCCGACCGTGATCGCTATCAACCTCAACGAGTTCTGCGAGCGCGCCGTCGAGCACAAACAGAAGGTGGCCGACGTGGCCACGTTGCGCGATCTGCTCAAGGAGTCCCGCTCCCGCAAGTTTCTGGACAGCAATAAGGCCGTCCACAGCGCGGTACGTGCAGCTTTCAACAACCGCAACCCGTGTTCACAACCCCGGCCGACCACAGTGAAGTGCTGGACATTCAAGGCATAAAGGAGAGCAACAACGATGCAGATTCAAGTGTTTATGGGCACTGCCGGCAAAGGCAAAACAAGCAAGCTGCAAGCCGTGCAGGACCGCTTGGAATTCACCGGCGAGAGCGCACCGGTCATCCAGGCCGGTGCATATGGCGAGGATGGTTTGTTGGAGATTCTGGAAGTCAGGGCAGCCGGTGGCCAGCGCGAAATCCTGGTGGACGACTGCAGCCGGCAACAAATTCTGAGGGTACTGGCGTGGCAATCATGCGTTGAGCATGAACCCGATTTTGACGGCCTGGTGATCCACCTGGCCCGCAAGGACTGACGGTTTAAAAAAGCAGTGCCGAGGAGTTGCAGCTCCCCGACACCCAACCACCACCGAGGACTAAACCATGCAAGCGCAGACCCAAAGCAGCAGCGGCACAAAGGCTATCACACCGGCACGGCATCTGGTGGCCACCGCGATTATTGGCGCGGCCGTCATAGGCTACCTGGTACATAAAACGCCCGAATCACGAATCCGTCTGGAAAGTCTAAGTAAGATGGCCAGCACCCTGGGCGAATTGAGCGAAACGGATGCGGCCGTGGTCGCCCAATTGCTCGCCAAGCCAGCAACACGGGGTGTATCACGCCATGTCTGACCGTCCTACTGCAGCCACCGCACGCCGCTTTCCCTGGAACATTGACCACACCAGCCTATGCGATCAATGCGGCTATTGGCGTATACAAGGCAGTCACCTGAAATGCAGCCAGCGGCGCCAGCTGCAAAACGCCCATTTACGCAACCAGAAGCCGAAACGGTAAGCCGCGTCCACCAGAAGATGCGCCACCAGATACTTGGCCCGGAAACGGGCCTTTTTGTTTCCGATCGTCAGACTGTCGTTACACGAGTACAGCGTTAGGGGTTTACATGAGTGGGGTCGAAGCTCGCGGCAATTCCGTGAGAATCTATTTTCAGTACGACGGCGAAAAGTGCCGTGAGTCCATACCAGGAGGCAACAAACCGGCCACGGTGGCCCAGGCAAAGCGCTTGCTTGCCATCATCGAATACGAGATTGATTCCGGCATCTTTGACTACGCCCGCCACTTTCCCAACTCGACCAGGCTGGTGGAAAACACCTTTGGTCACTACCTGGACCTGTGGTTGCGGATCAAGGCCAACAGTGTGGCGGCTTCAAGCTATCGCGGCTACGCCAACAAGGCCGAGGTGCATGTGCGGCCACGCTGGGGCAAGGTGCAAATCAACGCAATCGATCACCTGGACCTGCAGGAGTGGATTCAGGGCACGCTGTCCAAAACCCTCAAAAACAAGACCATCCGCGACATCATCAGTAACGTGCGCCAGGTGTTTCGGCTCTATCGCACCCGGATGAAAGTCGCCCACGATCCCACCGAAGGCTTGATGGTGCGTCTCCCCGATCCCGAAGCACCGGACCCGTTCACCCGGGCGGAAATCAAACAGATCCTGGAAACGCCGACCAACCGCACCTATGAGCTGCTGATGGTGCAGTTCATGTTGTGGGCTGGCCCACGTGTGTCTGAAACCATCGCCTTGGCCTGGGAGGACGTCGACCTGGAACAAGGCACCGTAACCTTTCGCCGATCGAAGGTACGCGGTGCCTATCGCGTCACCAAAACCCGCCGCTCGATGCGCAAGGTGCGTTTGCTCGCTCCCGCTTGGGAAGCGTTGCGCAAGATCGATGCCCTGACTCGACAGCGCAAAGCGGAAACCGTGGAGATTGTTGAACGTGACAATAAGACGGTACGCAAGCACACCTTGCACTTCGTGTTTTTGAACACCAAAAGCGGCCTGCCCCATGCCAACGACTTCGTGGTGCGTGACCGGTTTTTTAAGGCGCATCTACTTGCAGCGGGGGTTCGATACCGTGGGCCAGGTCAGTGCCGGCACACCTACGCCAGTCAGTTGCTGACCACCGGCATCGCCTCAATCGATTGGATCGCCGAACAGATGGGGCATACCAACGGCAATATGATCCGTCAGCACTATGGGACCTGGATCAATGAGGACGGGCCAGATGTGGTGGGCATGCTGCAGTTGGCGTTAAAACTTTCGCCGGTCACAGTTCTACACTGAAACCCGCGAGGCCCACGGCCTCGGCAAAACGCCCCACGGCCGTCAGGCTCGACCAGATGCGCAACGGCTCACGCCGCGAGCGCACTGGCACCAGGCGCGCGGTGGGACTGCCCAAACGGATGGAGAGCGTCCACTTGCTGTTGTCTCCTGCAAGGCGGCCCACCACTACTTCCCGTACCACGTGCTGGCTGACCAGGACTTTCAAGGTATCGGACTGAATGGCCTGACCGATCATGGCGTCAGCCCTAAGCGTGTCGATGGGTGCGACGCACAGCTGCCTCGCGAGCCTTGGACAGCAGCTCGTACATCAGGTCGCGTTGCTCATCCGTAATCAGAGCACCAATAGACAAACCCAAGATAAAGCCCTTTGCCGTTGCGGTGTCGATCTCGATCTCGGCACCGTCATGTTCGACGCGGCGCAAGTTATCCAGTAGATCCCCCCAAAAGTGCTGCAGTACGGCCGTGCTCAGCTCGACTCGAGGTTCGCCGAACTGGAATTGGGCGGGCTTTGGATTTGCTTCAGGGGTAGCCATGAGCGGATCTCCTTATCAGGGATGAGTGGGTGGAATCACGTGACCAGCATAGGGGGGCGTGGTAATCCAGTCCACGGCATTCCGGCGGACGGTAGGTAGCAAAAAGGCCCCCACACCTGGCTTCGATGTGGGGGCCTTTTTGACATAAGCGGCGTTATTGGTAACGCAGCGGACTTACTACCCGGTGACGTGCTTACCCATCTTGAAGCCTTCCATCGGGTCTTTCTTCTCCTTCGGCTTACCCACTGTCCAGCACGTCGCAGGTTTCCCAGTGTCCGGGTGGGTGCAGCTGGTCGGATTGCCAACCAGCTCCCAACCTTGTTTCACGTAGTCGTTCAGCTTTTCAACGGTGTATAGCGCTTCGAATTCTTCGTACTTACTCATTTGTTACTGCTCCTTGCGGTGAATGATTGCCCATTGTAACCACGGCGACCGTAGCGGGGGTTCCTTTCTGTTCGTTAAGCGCCTTATTGAAAGGCTTGCCACAATTGATAGCAGAAAATCCACATTAACAGAGAGCCTGCAGCCAAACCGCTTAGCACTGAAGGGACCAAAAAAAACCACCATACCCTCTGTGACCGAACTTGAAATAACTGACTTGATGCGATGAACCGCTGGATAAGCTCAGGCCCACTCATGTTTTGTATCATCGCGCTCGTTCGAGACATATGGATGTTGCTCCATATCATCTTGATGACCTCCCAAGCTATAAATAACACCAGAGAAAGCACAGCAAGAAGCCCACAGAGCGCATACAAACGAGGCGGTAGCTTTGGGGAAAGTGTGGACCAAAGCCCAAAAAAACCTGCATAGCCTGCTACCAAGATGAGGTTGATATAGGTTCCTGCACTAGCCATCTGCCTTTCGTGCACCTGCATCAGTGCGTTAGCGCCTTTATCTACTTCCAGATGACGCTGAAACTCTCTGAGTTCATCAATAGCTTCCGAGTGCGTGTTCACCACGGTTTCCACCTGCTCATTCCATCGCTGCTGATTCATCTCATTCCGCTCCATTAGAGAGTTATTACAGCTGGGTCCCGTGGACGCAAATATCGACCGGCGTCGAGCCCAATATGCGCCAGATGATTTGGCGTGAAAACCACCCTACGCTTCCGGGCTCCGCACGCTCAGGTTTTCGCACCAATATAGAGCGCCAGTCCCATGGTGGTCCCATGAGGCTATTTTTTGGACGTCAAAAACCACAAACCCCCGACTTTCTCTAGGAAAATCAGGGGTTTGAGTTTTCGTAATTTGGCGGTGAAGGAGAGATTCGAACTCTCGATACAATTTCTTGTATACACACTTTCCAGGCGTGCTCCTTAAGCCACTCGGACACTTCACCGTATCTCGTCAAACCAGTTCAGTCTGTCGAGGCGCGCTAATGTAGTCGAAAGCCTTTCTGATGGCAAAGGTTTTTTTCAGAATTTTCATGCGGTTAGACCGTTATGCCATTCACCGCGCGGCAAGGGGTGGTGATTGTGCCATTCTCAGGCAGCGGCGGCACGCGTCTGGAGCGCTTGCTGCGCCCTGCTGCGGGGTGTCTACCCTTGGGGATGGGGCAAAAGCCTGACTGGGTAGTCAGTCACGGCGCTTTACCCGCGGGGGCGTGGTGAGTAACGTCTGCGCATCTACCTCTATAACAAGCCCTACAAGGAACCGCGTCATGAGTGAGTTGATTGCCTACCACTTCGAAGACGGTATCGCGACCCTGACCCTGAGCAACGGCAAAGTGAATGCCATTTCTCCGGCGGTGGTCAGTGAGTTTAATGCGGCGCTGGATCAGGCCGAGAAGGATCGGGCGGTGGTGATCATCACGGGCACGCCGGGGATTTTGTCGGGTGGCTATGACTTGAAGGTGATGACCGCCGGCCCTAAAGAGGCAATCAGCCTGGTGACCTCGGGTTCGACCCTGGCGCGGCGGATGTTGGCGCATCCGTTCCCGGTGATTGTGGCCTGCCCTGGGCATGCGGTGGCCAAGGGTGCGTTCCTGTTGTTGTCGGCGGATTATCGGATTGGCGTCGAAGGCGCGTTCAGCATTGGCCTCAATGAAGTGGCGATTGGCATGACCATGCACCACGCCGGTATCGAGTTGGCGCGGGATCGCCTGCGTAAGTCGGCGTTTCAGCGTTCGGTGATCAATGCCGAGATGTTTGATCCGCAAGGCGCCTTGCACGCCGGTTTCCTCGACAAGGTGGTGGCACCCGAAGAACTGCACGCTGCAGCATTGGAAGCAGCGCGGCAGTTGAAGAAGATCAATATGAACGCGCACAAGCACACCAAGTTGAAAGTGCGCCGCGCACTGCTTGAAGCCCTGGACGATGCAATCATCCAGGATCAGGGCCATAGCCTGAGCTAAGTCCTACACCTGCTGTGCCTGAGCCCGACCTTGAGTCGGGCTTTTTCTTACCTATAAATGTGAAACGTCCGTAGCCGCTCTAGCTAGCCGTTATCGGCTCATGTGGAAACATGCGCTTAAACATCGGCTATCTCCTACGTCTGTAGGGGCAATTGCCGAATACAGTGCACATCCGTACACTGCGCCACCTTTTGTCCCTATGGGCCGTGTCGATGCTTTTTCTGTTGCGTATGTTGTTGATGGGCCTGCATTTTATGATCGCTGGCGTGCTGGGTGTGCTGGTCGGTGTGTGCAGGCCGTTCAACCCGGACAACAGCCGTCTCTGCGCTCGCCTCTATGCGTTGCCGGCCATGCGGATCCTGGGCTTGAACGTAAAGACCGACGTCGACTCGCTGCGCAACAAGCCCGGTACCTGCGTGGTGATCGCCAACCATCAGTCCAATTACGATTTGTTTGTGTTCGGCAATGTAGTGCCCCACCGCACGGTCTGCATCGCCAAGAAAAGCCTGAAATGGGTACCACTGTTCGGCCAGTTGTTCTGGCTGGCGGGCAATGTGTTGATCGACCGTGGCAATGCGCACAAGGCCCGGCGTGCGATGCTGACCACCACGCATACCTTGCAGCATGAGGACACGTCAATCTGGGTGTTCCCGGAAGGTACGCGCAACCTGGGCAAAGGGTTGTTGCCGTTCAAGAAAGGCGCATTCCATATGGCGATTGCGGCCGGTGTGCCTATCGTGCAGGTGTGTGTCAGCAATTACGTGACGCAGATGAAGCTCAATCGTTGGGACAGTGGCAGTGTGCTGATACGCTCGTTGCCGCCGATTCCTACCTGTGGCTTGACGGTGGATGACATCCCTCAGTTGCTGCTGACGTGTCAGACGCAGATGGATGAGTGCATTGCACAGATGGATCGCGAACTGCAACGCGCGTAGGCGCCCGCTTAGGGTGACGCGGAGCGTCACGGGCGGCATTCCCACGCAGAGCGTGGGAACGATCAGTGATATCAGCCAGCAACAACGGAACGCCATTCAGGCTAAGCTGCCCAACATCTGTCCTCTTGATAAGAAGTGATCAGCACCATGGGTAGAGTTGTTGCGGCTGCCGTCTACAGCGCCGGTAAGAAAGTCTCGGATATCACTCTCGATGAAGGCGCGGCCTGGGCCGCCAAACCTGGGCACTTTGTGTGGATCGGCCTGGAAGAACCCAGCGCCCAGGAACTGAACAACCTGCAACGCCAGTTCAACCTGCACGAGCTGGCGATTGAAGACGCCATGGAAAAACACAGCCGCCCGAAGCTGGAAACCTTCGGCGACGCGCTGTTTATCGTCACCTACTCACCGGTGCGCGAGAACGGCAAGCTGGAGTTTATCGAAACCCATATTTTTGCCGGCAACGGCTACATCATAACCGCACGCAACGGTCACTCGGCGTCCTACGGCTTTGTGCGCCAACGCTGTGAGGCGCGGCCGCTATTGCTGGAGCATGGGGAAGATTTCGTACTCTATGCGTTGCTGGATTTTGTCACTGAAAACTACCAGCCGGTGAGCGAGGCGATCCATGCCGAGATCGATGAGCTGGAGCGCAACGTGCTGTGCAGTTCACTCAATGAGCGCGATATCCAGCACCTCCACGGGCTGCGTCGTGACGTCCTGCGGCTCAAGCGGCATGTGGCGCCGATGGTGGAAATCAGCCAAGAGTTGCAGAAGCTCAGCTTCCCGTTTATCGACAAGAACATGCGCCCGTATTTTCGTGATGTGCAAATCCACGTTACGCGACAGATGGAAGACCTCACCACCCTGCGCGACATTGCCAGCCAGACCATCGAGATCGGTGTGTTGCTGGAGGCTTCGCGCCAGAGCGTGGTGCAGCGCAAGTTCGCCGCGTGGGCGGCGATCCTGGCGTTCCCCACGGCGGTGGCGGGGATTTACGGGATGAACTTCCAGAACATGCCCGAGCTGCAATGGCACTACGGCTATTTTGCGGTGCTCGGTTTTATTACCTTGGGCTGTACCGGTTTATGGGCCAGCTTCAAGCGTTCGGGCTGGCTTTAAGCCTTGGCTTCAGGCTGGTGCGCCACAAAGCGCATCATCCACTCCGCCACGGTCACGCCGTGGTGGTCGCGCTCCAGGCTGGCCACGCCGTTGCTGTAGACCTTTTCACCCAGGGTTGTCTGAAGTATTTCCAGCAACTCACGGGAATAGTCGTGAACAAACTCCGGATGGCCCTGGAAGCACAGCACCTGGTCGCCAATGTGATACGCGGCAAACGGGCAGAATTCGCTGGAGGCGATCACGGTGGCGTTTTCTGGCAAGGTGGTGACTTGGTCCTGGTGGCTGATCAATAGCGTCAGTTCCGGCACCTCAGGACTCATCCATGGCGTCTTCGCATCCAGCTTGTAGGCGTGGGTGCCCATCCCCCAGCCCTGACTGGCACGTTCGGCCTTGCCGCCCAGCAGCAGCGCGAGCAACTGATGACCGAAGCACACGCCCAGCAGCTTGTCGCCGCGCTCATAACGCGTGAGCAGGTAGGTTTTGAGCGTCTGGATCCAAGGGTCGGTACCGAACGAATCGGCCTTGCTGCCGGTGATCAGGTACGCGTCAAACACTTCGTCATCCGGCGGGTACTCGCCTTGCACCACGTTGTAGACCACAAACTCGGCGGCTATCGGTTGCTTGGCGAACAGGCGCTTGAACATCTGCCCATAGCCTTGGTACTCATCGATCAAAGCGGGACGCAGAATATCGGTTTCCAGGATGCAGACGCGTAGCGACATAAAAAATACCTGACACGGCGATGGGAATATTGCACACCCCAGAGCCTGCCTTGAAATACCTCCCCAAAGCAAGCCCTCAATGGCCGCCCACACTCCCTGTAGGAGCGAGCTTGCTCGCGAAAAACGTCAACGATAACGCAGGTGGCCTGGATAAAAGCGTTGCCTGTGCGTTCTTCGCGAGCAAGCTCGCTCCTACAGTGGAACGTCTAAAACAGCGCGCCTTTTGCGGCTTTTTCCAGTAATAACGCCGGTGGCGAGAAGCGCTCCCCGTACTCCTCGGCGAGGTAGCGGGCGCGGGCGATGAAGTCGTTCAGCCCGTACTGGTTGATAAACTGCAACGCGCCGCCACTCCAAGCGGCAAAACCGATGCCGAAGATTGAACCAACGTTGGCATCCGCCGTGGACATCAACACGCCCTCCTCCACACAGCGCACGGTTTCGATGGCTTGGATAAACAGCAAGCGGTCACGCACATCCTGGGGGGAGATTTGCTTGCCGGGCTGTTCGAACCGGTTTTTCAGCTCAGGCCACAGGTGCTTCTGGCCGCCAGCGGGATAGTCGTAAAAACCACCGCCGGCCGCCTTGCCCGTGCGCTTGTATTCGTTCACCAACAGATCAATCACCGCCGTCGCCGGATGGTTCGGCATAGCCTTGCCTTCGGCCTGCAGGTCCTTGGCCGTTTGCTGTCGGATATGGCTCATCAGGCTGAGGGACACTTCATCGGACACCGCCAGCGGCCCCACTGGCATGCCGGCCTTGCGCGCTTCGGTCTCGATCATCGGCGCCGCCACGCCTTCGCCGAGCATGGCGATGCCTTCGTTGGTAAAGGTGCCGAATACCCGCGAGGTAAAGAAACCGCGACTGTCGTTGACCACAATCGGGGTTTTCTTGATTTGGAGTACGAAGTCAAAACCTCGGGCCAGGGTTTCGTCGCTGGTGCGCGCCCCCTTGATGATTTCCACCAAGGGCATCTTGTCCACGGGGCTGAAGAAGTGCAGGCCGATGAACCTGGCTTGATCAGGCACCGCCGTGGCCAGGCCGCTGATGGGCAAGGTGGAGGTGTTGGAGGCGATCACCGCGTCGGCCCCCACCACGCTTTGCGCTGCGGCCGAGACCTTGGCCTTGAGTGCGCGGTCTTCGAATACGGCCTCGATGATCAGGTCGCAGCCGGCCAGGTCGGCGTCATCCTGAGTAGGATGAATGCGCGCCAGGGTGGTTTCGCGCTGTTCGGCGGTCAATTGCCCACGGCTGACTTTCTTGTCCAGCAATGCGGCCGAATGGGCTTTGCCTTTTTCAGCGGCGGCCAGGGTGATGTCTTTGAGCACCACCTCGATCCCCGCACAGGCACTGACATAGGCGATGCCCGCGCCCATCATCCCGGCGCCGAGCACGCCGACTTTGCGCGTTACATAAGGCGCAAAACCCTGCGGTCGCGAGCTGCCGGCGTTGATTTGGTTGAGCTGGAACCAGAAGGTGCCGATCATGTTCTTCGCCACTTGCCCGGTCACCAGTTCGGTGAAGTAACGGGTTTCGATCAGGTGCGCGGTGTCGAAGTCCACTTGGGCGCCCTCGACCGCTGCACACAGGATTTTCTCCGGCGCGGGGAAGCAGCCCTGGGTCTTGCTACGCAAAATCGACGGCGCAATGGCGAGCATCTGTGCGACTTTAGGGTGGGATGGCGTGCCGCCGGGAATCGCGTAGCCCTTGGTGTCCCAGGGTTGCCTGGCCTGCGGATTAGCCAGAATCCAGGCACGGGCCTGGGCCAGCAATGCCTCGCGATCCGCCGCCAACTCATCAATCAAACCCGCTTGCAGGGCCTGTGCGGGCCGCACCTTTTTGCCTTCGAGCAAATACGGCAAGGCTTTTTCCAGGCCAAGCATGCGCACCATGCGCACCACGCCACCGCCCCCGGGCAACAGGCCAAGGGTGACTTCCGGCAAACCCAGTTGCACGGACTTGTCGTCCAGCGCGACCCGGTGATGGCAGGCCAGGCAAATCTCCCAACCACCTCCCAGGGCCGCGCCATTGATCGCGGCGACCACCGGTTTGCCGAGGGTTTCCAGGCGGCGCAATTGCGCTTTCAATACCAAGACACTGTCGTAGAACGACTTGGCGTGGGCTTTATCGACCTTGATCAGCTCATTGAGGTCACCCCCGGCAAAAAAGGTTTTCTTGGCCGAGGTGATCACCACCCCGGCGATCTCGTCCTTTTCCGCTTCCAGGCGCGCGAGGGTGGCCGCCATGGCTTCACGGTAGGCGGCGTTCATGGTGTTGGCGCTCTGGCCGGGCATGTCCAGGGTCAGTACCACGATCTGGTCCTGGCCTTTTTCGTAACGAATGGCATCGGTCATGACAAATTCCTTAGGCTCAGAGGCGTTCGATAATGGTGGCGATCCCCATGCCACCGCCGACACACAAGGTGGCCAGGCCGTAGCGTTGCTGGCGCACCTCGAGCTCGTCGAGCAAGGTGCCGAGAATCGCGCAGCCGGTGGCGCCCAAGGGATGGCCCATGGCGATGGAGCCGCCGTTGACATTGACCCGTGCGGTGTCGATGCCCATGTCCTTGATGAACTTGAGCACGACCGAAGCAAAGGCTTCGTTGACTTCGAACAGGTCGATGTCTTCAACCCGCAGGCCGGCTTTGGCCAGTGCTTTGCGAGTGGCCGGCGCGGGGCCGGTGAGCATGATGGTCGGGTCGGTGCTGGTCACCGCCGTGGCGACAATACGCGCCCGCGGTTGCAGGCCCAGTTCACGGCCTTTGGCCTCGGAACCGATCAGCATCAGCGCGGCGCCATCCACAATGCCGGAACTGTTGCCCGGCGTGTGCACATGGTGGATGCGCTCCACGTGGCTATAGACCCGCAACGCGGTGGCGTCGAAGCCCATCTGGCCCATCATTTCGAAGCTCGGCTTGAGCTTGCCCAAGCCCTCGAGGGTTGAGTCGCCGCGGATAAATTCGTCATGGTCCAGCAGCACAATGCCGTTCTGGTCGTGCACCGCGATCAGCGACTTATTGAAGGAACGGTCTGCCCGCGCCCTGGCGGCTTTCTGCTGGGACTGTAGGGCAAAGGTGTCGACATCCTGGCGTGTGAAGCCTTCCAGGGTGGCGATCAGGTCGGCGCCAATGCCTTGGGGCGTGAAGTGGCTGTGCATATTGGTTTGCGGGTCGAGCACCCAGGCGCCGCCATCGCTGCCCATGGGCACGCGGGACATGGACTCGACGCCGCCAACAACCACCAGGTCTTCGAAGCCGGAACGCACCTTCATCGCCCCCAGGTTCACCGCCTCCAGGCCCGACGCGCAGAAGCGATTGACCTGTACACCGGCAACACTGACATCCCAGTCGGCCACCAGCGCGGCGGTCTTGGCGATATCGGCGCCCTGGTCGCCCACGGGGGTGACGCAGCCAAGGACGATGTCATCCACTTGGCGGGTGTCGAGGTCGCTGCGCTGCGCCAGCGCCGTGAGCAAGCCGGCCACCAGGTTTACCGGCTTGACGCTGTGCAGGGCACCGTCGGCCTTGCCTTTACCCCGGGGCGTGCGTATCGCATCAAAGATCAAAGCTTGGGTCATGACATCCTCGAACCGCTATGGGTGTGTGCCCCTACCTTAGGCCCGATTGACACGGTTTCAATGACGGATGCGCTCATTGCTTTTGACCCCCTCGCTCGGACGAACGGTAGGTACCTACGGGAAATGCCTGATTAATCGTTTTAGCCGTCTAGCCCTAGGGCTGGCGCCAAGATGGCAATAAGCCTCATGCCGTTTTTAGCGCAAATACTTCTTAGCTGATATGAAATGAGTCTAAGCCAGAAAGAACGGGCGCTCTAAGGTTGAATCTGTAAGACGCTGCTGCCGGGTTTTGCTGGAGCAGCTGTAAGAAAAGTGCAACGTCACCTCGCGATACTGACTTCAACGGCACGCATTTGACGCTCAGGAATAACAACAAAAGAAAAGGCAGTCAGCCATGTTCAAACAATCGAAAGTACGTCAGGCGGGACTTATCCTGTTCGCCACCACCTTGATTCTGATCTTGCCCAATTTAACCAAGGTTATTGGGTGACACTTCCAGCTTCCGTGCACACATCGCACCAGGCCTGCAGCTTTTGGCAGCACCTGCCAGGACATTGCGCTTAGCGCTCCTGTTGCAGGGGCTGTCTTTTTACCTGCCGTTTTCCGTTATCGTGTGCGCCCTCACTCTCTCGCAACGGGCCTGTGCCTTGAAACCGATCCTCGCCCTTTTTGCCCTGCTGCTGAGCCTGCCTGCGGCGGCGGCACAGTTGACCATCGAGTTGGACCACACCCACAAAACCTGGGAGACCGCCGAGCTGCTCAAGCATCCCGACGCTCAGACGGTGCAGATCGTTGATGATGTGTCCTACAAGCGCAACATGACCTATCGTGCGGTGCCCCTCGCGGTGCTCTTGCCGGGCCTTAAATCTGCGAACCACCTGCAAGCCGTTGCCCTTGATGGTTTTGCCGCCGAACTTGCCGCCGCGCCGTTGCTGGAAAAAAACGGCGCCCGCGCCTGGCTGGCCGTGGAAGACCCGGCCCATCCATGGCCACCACTGGCACAGGGCAAGCCCAGCGCCGGACCGTTCTATCTGGTCTGGACCAACCCTCAAGCCGGACGTATCAGCCCGGAACAGTGGCCGTTCCAGGTCTCCAGGTTCAAACAGTTGCAGACGGTTGGCGAGCGTTTCCCGGCGTTATTGCCCGACCCTAAGCTGGCGGCGAACGACCCGATCAACCAGGGCTTTGCGTTGTTCCAGAAGAACTGCCTGGCGTGCCATCGCCTCAATGGCGGCGGTGATGCCCAGATGGGGCCGGACTTGAATGTGCCCTACAACCCCACCGAGTATTTCAGCGGCGATTTTCTCAAGCGTTACATCCGCGACCCGCAAAGCCTGAGGCATTGGCCACAGGCGAAGATGCCGGCGTTTACAGCCAGTGTATTGCCAGACAATGAGTTGGACTTGCTGGTGGGGTATCTGCGGCATATGGCGGGCCGCAAGCTGTAGGGGCGAGCTTGCTCGCGAAAAGCCTGAGAGCACCGTCGAGCGTTCCCACGCTCTGCGTGGGAACGCCTCTTGTGATGCTCTGCGTCACGCTATGGGACGCGGAGCGTCCTGGGCTGCATTCCCACGCAGAGCGTGGGAACGATCAAGCAAGCTTGCTCCGACAGTTATCGGTCATTGCTGCGGCGCCACGAATACCTTGGCGTGCATCTGCTCATGCCCACCGCCACGGCGCATGCCCCGGACCGGGCAGGCGTCGAGGTAGTCCAGGCCGACGGCCAGCTTCAAGTGCCGCTCCGGCCGCGCCAGTTGGTTGGTCACGTCAAAGCTGTACCAGGCGTCATCCAGCCAGGCTTCGGCCCAGGCATGGCTGGCCAGGTGCGTGCTGTCTTCGGTATACAGATACCCGGACACATACCGCGCAGGGATCCCCAGGCTGCGTGCGCAGGCCAGGAACGCATGGGTGTGGTCCTGGCACACCCCTGCTGCACCTGCAAAGGCCTGGGCGGCGCAGGTATCGACGTCGGTCGCACCGGGGGCGTAGACCATGGTGTGGTTGAGCGCGTGCATCAAGTCGATAAGCGCCGTGCGGTCGCGACGCTGATGGCAGTGTTGCCCGGCAAACCCGCGCAGGGCGTCGTCGGGCTCGGTGAGGCGCGTGGAGCGCAGGAACGGAAAGGCAGACTGACTTTCGTGTTCGGCCTCGCGCAATTCATCGATCTCCACCACGCCCCGGGCGCCAATGATGATGGCGTCATGGGGCTCGTCCAGCGTAAGCACATGCAGGATGTTGCCGAACGGGTCCACCTGCGCCCGCACGGGGCGTGGAAGGTCGAGTTGCCAGCTCAGCACGTGCTGGCGCTCGCTGTCATGAGGGGTCAGGCGCAGGTACTGGATGCTGGCGCGCACCTGGTCTTCGTAGTGGTAGGTAGTGTCGTGGCTGATGGAGAGTCTCATGCCGCCTCCAGGTAGGAACTGTAGATGGCGTCGCCCAACTGGCGGACCAAGGGGATAAAGTCGGTCAGCCAGGCATGCAGGCCTTCCTCGAGGATTTCGTCGATGGCCGTAAAGCGCAGGCGCGCATCCATCTCGGCGGCCAGGCGCTGGGCCGGGCGACCATTGAGGCCTGGCAGGCTCGCGAGGATCTGGTCGATCTCTTCGCTGCAAGCACGCAGCGAACGCGGCACATCCGCGCGTAAGAGCAGCAGTTCGGCCACTTGCCGAGCGCCCGGCGCATCGCGATAAATCTCGGTGTACGCCTCGAACGACGACAGAGCGCGCAGCAACGCACTCCATTGGTAATACGCGTGAGCCGTACCATCGCTGACCGCCGCCGCCTGTTCGCCGGCCATTTCGTAGCGGGCATCCAGCAGGCGCAGGGTGTTATCGGCACGCTCAATAAAAGTGCCCAGGCGGATAAAGCGGAAGGCATCGTTGCGCATGATGGTGCCGTACGTGGCGCCCCGAAACAGATGGGAACGCTCCTTGACCCACTCACAAAACCGGCTCATGCCGTAATGGCTGAGCCCCTGCTGGGCGATATCGCGAATGTCCAGCCAGGTGGCGTTGATGTTTTCCCACATGTCGGCGGTGATCCGCCCACGTACCGCATGGGCGCTGGCCCGCGCCGCACCCAGACAGCTGTAGATGCTCGCCGGGTTGGCCGCGTCCAAGGCAAAAAAGTGCAGCAAGCGTTCAGCGTGCAATGGGCCATGGCGCTCGTGGTAATCGTCCAGAGTGCCGGTGATCAACAGCGGCATGGCCAATTCGTGCAGGCCATCGCCGCGCCCGTCCTGGGGCATCAGCGACAGCGAATAGCTGACATCGAGCATGCGTGCGAGGTTTTCGGCACGCTCCAGGTAACGTGACATCCAGTACAAATCCGAGGCAGTTCTACTCAACATGGCATCAGTCCTCGACCACCCAGGTGTCTTTGGTTCCGCCGCCCTGGGACGAGTTGACCACCAGCGAGCCTTCGCGCAGCGCCACACGGGTCAGGCCACCCGGCACCACGCGGGTGTCCTTGCCGGACAACACGAAGGGGCGCAGGTCGATATGGCGCGGGGCGATGCCGTTTTCGACAAAGGTCGGGCAGGTGGACAAGCACAGGGTCGGCTGCGCGATATAGGCGTGTGGCTTGGCCTTGATACGCGCCCGGAACGCTTCGATTTCTGCGGTCGTAGACGCCGGGCCAACCAGCATGCCGTAACCACCGGAGCCCTGGGTTTCCTTGACCACCAGGTCGGGCAGGTTGGCCAGCACGTGGGACAACTCGTCAGGCTTACGGCATTGAAAAGTCGGAACGTTCTGCAGGATCGGCTCTTCATCGAGGTAGAAGCGGATCATCTCGGTGACGAACGGGTAAACCGATTTGTCGTCCGCGACTCCGGTGCCAATGGCGTTGGCCAGCACCACATTGCCGCACCGGTAGGCGGCGAGCAGGCCGGGTACACCGAGCATCGAGTCGGGGTTGAATGCCAAGGGATCTAGAAATGCATCATCGAGGCGACGGTAGATCACATCGACAGCCTTGGGCCCATCGGTGGTGCGCATGAACACACGGTCATCGCGCACGAACAAATCCGCGCCTTCCACCAACTCCACACCCATTTCCCGAGCCAGGAAGGCATGTTCGAAGAACGCGCTATTGAAACGCCCGGGCGTCAGTACCACCACACTGGGGTTATCCAGGGGGCTGGCGCTTTTGAGGGTGTCGAGCAGCAGGTTGGGGTAATGGTCGATGGGCGCGATGCGCTGGGCCGCGAACAACTCGGGGAACAGACGCATCATCATCTTGCGGTCTTCGAGCATGTAGCTGACACCGCTGGGCGTGCGCAGGTTGTCTTCGAGCACGTAGTACGTGCCGTCGCCATCGCGTACGAGGTCCACCCCGGAGATGTGCGAATAGATATCGCGGTGCAAGTCCAGGCCCTGCATTGCCAGTTGGTATTGCTCGTTGGCCAATACCTGCTCGGCGGGGATGATGCCGGCCTTGATGATGCGTTGGTCGTGGTACAGGTCGGTGAGGAACAGGTTCAGCGCCTTGACCCGCTGGATGCAACCGCGTTCGACAACCCGCCATTCACTCGCCGGAATGCTGCGGGGGATGGTATCGAAGGGGATCAGACGCTCGGTGCCTTGTTCGTCCCCGTAGAGGGTGAAGGTGATGCCGGCGCGATGGAACAGCAAATCGGCTTCACGCCGGCGCTGGGCCAGCAGTTCGGCAGGGGTGTCGGCCAACCAACGGGCGAACTCGCGATAATGGGGGCGAACCTGCCCTGCCCCATCGTACATTTCATCGTAATAAGTGCGGATCATGCCGTACTCCTTGTCACCCGGACGCAAGAACCTTCGCAAGGCCCGTGCCAGCGGCATAAACACTTGATAATCAAACAGTTGCATAATCCGAGGGGATTTGCGGCACCGTCCTGGTGCGCGCAATTGCCTGGGCCACGCCGTACGCTCCGTTGCAATGCGGTGTTTGGCTATCAACAGCATAGTCAGAGTTGATTTCACTGCCCGCCTGCACATGCGGATAATCGCCCACATCGGTTGAACAGGACGTGTCCTACAGCCAAACCCTTTGCACATTCAGTAACGTATTGACTCGTGTACTGATGACTCCTCGGTCTTCCCTTTCCGCCACCCCATCCGGGTGGCTTTTTTTTGCGCCTGAAACGGCAGTTTCCGTTGCGACGGTAGCCCAAACAAAATCGGCCGACCCAAAGGTCAGCCGATACGCTGTGCTGCTCATAAATACCAACTACATGGGTAACCCACGCACCTCCTGCTTGACGCCCCATCCTTCGATGATCCCTCCCAGGGGCTCGACCACCGCTTCAAAGTCTTGCTCGAAGTCTCCTATGCCGTCGTAGGTTGCGAACATGATTTTGCTCAGTTCCAGGTACCAGGCGCCATCGTCGCGCGCGCTGACCTGGGCGTTGAGGGACTCCCCACGAAATCGACCCGCAGCCCTGCGCGCCCGTTCCTCATCCGGGAAAATGGCGTAGAACTCGATGGGGTGAAAGCGCGAGAAATCAAAGCCGCCTTCTTTCATGCGGCGCAGTACGTTGGTGCTGATGTCTTCTTGATAGGCTGTGCTCATGAAACGTCCTCCTCACACCGATGGATAGACTTTCCGTGCTTCCTGAAGCCCCGCGCCCTGCTGGCGCGGGCACCACGGCATAACAACACCGCAGGAAAACAAGCATGTAGCTGACAAGACCAGACCTTAGCGATTCATTCGCTGATCTCGATTGCAGAGTAGCGTGAAGCTGTCACCACCACCAGAGGGGCTTGAAGGGTCTATAGAAAATGTTCAGGCCGCGGGTTCGACCTTGAGGTCCTTGATACCATTCTGATCATGCAGGCTCTTGACCGTGGGGTCGGGGACACGGTCGGCAAGATCGTTAAGGTCCAGCTTTTCCAACACCGGCGACACACGCACGCGCACCATTTGTGCGGCTTCTTCCAGCGTCGGCTCATGCTCGCAGTCGAATTGCTCGACTACCGGCTCGCCGCGGTCGTTGATGAAAGAAACATTCCACTTCGGCATCGGTGCCTCCTCGATAAAACCCATAGGTGGGCTTACTTCTATCTGGACCGTGAGGGCTCGCCAAACGTTCCACTCAAGGCCGGAGGCACCGGATCAACTGCACTTATTTTTCAGCGTGTTCTTTCAAGGCTTTCAAGGTGTTGAACGGCGCGTCCACCACAAACTTGTTGGCCAGCCACGACGGCACGCTGCCGCCTGGCTCGGTGTGTACCTGGTAGGTGACTTCGGTCTGGTTATCGCCCTTTGGCACCAGTTTCCAGAAACCCTCCACCTGGGCGACCCGCACGTAGCCTTTTGCTTCGGGCTTGTAGGTCGGCACACCTTCCAGTTTGCGCGTGACGGTGCCGTCAGCGGCTTTGGTGGTGGTGACGTGGATGTACGAGTCGCGGTCCGTCACGGGGAACGGGGCCTTGAACTGGGTGTAGGTCCAGGCCTCGTCGCCTTTCTTGTCGACGAGTTTCTGGGATTTGCATTCATGGATCCATGCGCAAGCACCGACCACATCTTCCTGCAGCGCCTGGACTTTGGCCAAAGGCGCCTTGATCACGGTCACGCCGCGATAGGCCTTGTACTTGGAACCGGCAATCTCGCTCAGGGACACCTTGATACCGTCTTCGTCCTTGGCGACTTGCCAATCCTCAGCCTGGGCAGTGGCCGCAAACAACAGCGTAAAACCGCACAGCATAGCCACTCGTTTCAGCGAACCCATCGTTGTATTCCTTATTGTTGAAGTTCCGATAGTAAAGCCCATCAAGCCGCCGTCATCTGCTCCCACCAGCCGATCAGCCGGATGGCATCGGCCTGGTCGTTGCCGCACACCTCAATATCGGCCTTGAAATCACTGCACACGGCGGGCCGCTGCGGTTGACCGAACAACTGGCACAATTGTTCCACCGACAGGTGCACGCAACGGACGCCAGCGGGTTTGCCCTGGGGCATTCCGGGTAGTGGCGAACTGATGGAGGGGGCAATGCAGCAGGCGCCACAGCCTTCACGGCATTTCATGACCAGCAGGTCCTCGACGACTCAATAGGGATGGCCGGGCTAGAGTACGCCCTTAAACAGCCGTTTTAAAATGGGCCAACAGGAGTTTTTCGCACAAAACAAAAATGACCGACCAGTCTGCGACAGATGGTCGGCAACCTGGGTCACCTGTGGCCCGAAAGTTTATTGCTTGAATTCGAAATCCAGCGCAGCGCCTTCAACATCACGGCGCTCTTCGTTACGCAGTTGCAGCTTCATCTCATTGCTGAGCAAGCGGCCGTTGATCTGGAACGCACTGTTGTCGGTGGGCTTTTCACCAAACATCGGCGGCAACAGAGGCACGCTCTTGGGCTTGGGCATGGTGCCAATGGGTTGCAAGTGCCTGACCATGTCCGAAGGCAGGGACAGGTCCAACTGTGCCGGTGGCAGTTTGGTCTGGGCGACCTCATGGGCCGACTTGGACTTGCTCGCCACGGGTGCACGCTTTTTGGTCGAAGCGGCTTTTTTTTGCGCGGCAGGGGATTTTTTCGCAGGCGTTGGCTGCTTGGCTGAGGTCTTTTGCTCGGCACCGACAACAGGCTTGCCTTCAGCCACCGGTGCTGCAGCCAGCACGCTACCGGCATTGCACAGGCTCAGCAGACCAAGCATCAACGTAACGCGAAAAATAGAAGTCATATCGCCAACAGCATTAACGGCAGAAGGCCATATGCTCGCTTGTTGTGCGCGGCATGACAAGGGCACAGATCAGTCTTGTCCCCTTTGCTCGCCTCAAAAACCCGCTGCGGCCTCTTGGCACAGCTGGCTGGCAAGCATTCCCAGGGTCATCAACGCCCTCTCCGCCTCGCGGTTCCACGGCGTGCCGCAATTGAGGCGAATACAGTGGTTGAACTGTTCGGTATTACTGAAAATCAGCCCTGGCGCAATGCTGATGCCTTGTTGCAGGGCACGCACATGCAGTTCCTGAGTATTGACCCGCCCCGGCAAACTGACCCACAGGATAAAGCCGCCGGTCGGGCGGGTCATCTGGGTGCCCTCGGGGAAATACTGCTGCACCGCCAATTGGAAGGCGCTGAGGTTCTTGCGGTATTCCTGGCGGATGTAGCGCAAATGACGGTCGTAGCCACCGTTTTCCAGATAGGCCGCGACGCCCATCTGGGTGACGCTGCATGCCGAATGCGTGCTGAACATCTGCAGGCGCTGGATTTCCTGCTGGTATTTACCGGCAATCATCCAGCCAATGCGTACGCCCGGCGACAAGGTCTTGGAAAAGCTTGAGCAATAGATCACCCGGTCGAGGCGGTCGTAGGCCTTGAGAGCTTTGGTGCGGCCGAGTTCGAACATCAACTCGCCGTAAATATCATCTTCGACGATCTGGATATCAAAGTCCGACGCCAGGCGCAGCAACTGTTTCTGCCGCTCCTCTGGCATGGTGCCGCCCAGCGGGTTACTCAAGCGCGTGGTCAGCACCAGCGCCTTGATCGACCATTGGTTGGCGGCCAGTTGCAGGGCTTCCAGGCTCATGCCCGTGGCAGGGTCACTGGGGATCTCGATCACCTTGAGGCCCAGCAAATCAGCCAATTGCAGCAAGCCGTAATAGGTCGGTGATTCAGCCGCGATCAGGTCGCCAGGGCGCGTCAGCACGCGCAACGACATTTGCAAGGCATCGACACAGCCGTGGGTAATCACCACTTCGGAAGGGTCCACTACCACCCCGGCATCGCGCATGCGGATCGCCACCTGGCGCCGCAGGGGTTCAAAGCCAGGGCTGAACATGTAGCTGAACGCCCGTGGGCTCTGGAAACGCGTGACCTTGGCCAATTGCTGATGCAATGCCCGCACCGGCAGGTAGTCGACACTCGGCACCGCCGCCCCCAGGGGAAAAACCCCTTCACGGCGCGACTCGACCAGCACCTGCTGGATGATACTGCTACGGGTGACCAACCCTGGGCGCTCGACCCGTGCGATATCAGGCGTAGGCGCCGTGAGTGCTGGCGTCTGGTGCACGTAGTAGCCCGACTGCGGCCGCGCCCGGATCAGCCCCTGGTCTTCCAGGTTGGCGTAGGCCTGCAGCACCGTGGCATGGCTCACATTGAGCTGGGAACTCATCTTGCGCACCGACGGCACGCGCTCCCCCGGTTGGTAAACACCGCGGCGGATGTCCTCAGCCAGTTGCTGGGCAATACGTTGGTAAAGCAACAGATTGGTCATGACGCAGCACTCGATTTCACGGGCATTTTATTTTTGTGTGAAACATACATACCGGCACAGTTTAGAAGTGTACGGGGACAGTTGCCACAATAGTCGAGCGTGGGCAGGAGTGACAGTAAAAACTGCCGGGGGAGCTGGGGTGGGCATCGCCGAAACGAAATGTGGGAGCGGGCTTGCTTGCGAAGGCGGTGTGTCAGTCAGCACATCCTGTACTGAGCCACCGCATTCGCGAGCAAGCCCGCTCCCACAATTTGGAGCTGCGTCAGCTGTTAGCGCGCAGCGCCCAATTGGCCCTTCTCGTCAGAGAAAACAATTTCCACCCGACGGTTTTGTGCACGACCACGCTCGGAGGCATTGGCTTCCACCGGGTATTGGTCGCCGTAGCCCTCGACTTCGATGCGCTTGTCATCGATGCCCAGGTCCATCAACAGGTCGGCCACCGATTGAGCCCGGTCGCGGGACAGTTTCAGGTTTTCCTGCTCGCCACCGGTGTTGTCGGTGTAGCCCTCGATGCGCACCCGACGCTTGGGGTTCAGTTGCAGGAATTGCACGATCTTGAGCACCGTGCGGTTGGCCGAGTTCTGCAGCTCCGCTTCGCCGGTGTCGAACAGTACGTCGCCCAGGGTCATCACCAGGCCACGGTCGGTCTGGGTGGTGAGGCTGGCGATTTGCGCTTCAACCCACCTGCCCTGCTGTTGCACGCTGGCCAGCTTGTTTTCGCGCAAGGCCAGTTGCAGGCGCTGACGTTCCAACTCCAGTTGGGTGCCGCGCTCGGCATTCAGGCCCTGCTGGGTGTGCTCTCGGGCGATGGCGCTGTACCGCTGGCTCAGGTAGGCGTAATGCACCACATCGGAGCCGCTGCCCCAGTAGCTGGACAGGCGATCGGCGCGGGCCAGGGACTCTCCGGCGCGGATCACGTCCTTGGGCGCGAAGCGCAGCACGTTGGCGTCTTCCTTGACCTTTTGAAAGTCATCGCCGGCCTGCTGCAACGCCTGCTCACTCGTGGGTTGGCTCGCACAGCCGCCCAGGGCCACGCTGCCCAGCAGCAGTACACAGCTCAGGCCACGGATCATCGGGCTCATTGTGCTTCTCCCAACTGCAGCTGCTTACGCAGGCGAGTGATACGGGTATTGAGCACGTTCAATTGTTCCTGGCTCTTGCCGGTCAGCACTTTGGCTTCGGCCAGGCGTGCGTCCAGCTCAGCCTGCTCGGCGCGCATCCGCGCTCGCTTGTAGGATTGGTCGGCCATGTTGCCCTTGGCCCGGGCGAATTTTTCTTCGGCCAGCTTCAGTTCGGGGGATTCATCGGTGTTGGCCCCGACCGCGGTGGCTTGTTCCAAGGCTTGCTGGGTCAGGCGCATTTGTTCGATCGGCGCAGGATCGGTTGCGCATCCCGCCAGCGCGACAACGGCAAGGGCCGCGAAAAGAGCTCGAAAAATCACTGTAAATCCCTACTTTGTTGGGGTGCCGACAGGTTGTTGCAGTTGTGCTTTCCAACGCTCCAGATTGCGCTGCAGCGCGGCTTGAGCGGCACCGGAGGCGGGCAATTCTGTCATCTTTTTCGTCAGCTGTCCGCGAAGCCAAGGATCATTGCAGGCCGAGTTGTGGGAAATCGCCAGGTACAGGCCAGGCTGATCGACAGGCACCTCATGGGCCACCAGGTCATTACTCATGCCCAGGGTCTGGGCCATGGCCATGCCGGAATAGCGCCCAGCCAGCACGTAGTCCACCTCACCGAGCAACAGTTTCTGAAAAGCCGGCGTCAAATTGGGCAGGCGTTGCAGGTTGAGTTGCTGGCTGGCGAAGGTTTCGAACTCCGCGCTCAAACGCGCACGTTCCGAGACTGCGCCTTTGTGGCCGTGCAAATCGGCGGCGGTGGAATAGACCACGGCTGAATCCTTGCGCGTCCATACCAGGTAGTCGGTCTGCATCAGCGCCGGATGGATGTAGTCGAAGTGGTCCAGCTCACCCAGGTTCAGCGGTGCGTCGGCGAGAATGTCCATGCGCCCGCTGCGTGCTTCATCAAGGGCCAGGAAGCGTTTGCCGCCGTAGAGCAGGTCGATTTTCAGCCCGAGCTCCTTGCCCACTTGTTGCAGCACGTCAGCGGTCGCGCCGATCAGGTGCGTAGGGTCCTGGGGGTCGCGCCAGAGTAAAGGCGGTGCGTCCGGGCTGCCGGTGATCACCAGGCGCTCGCACTTGCCGGCGGCGAGCGTCAGGCTCGGCAGCAGCGTAAGGCCCAACAGTACAGTCCAGGGGCGCAGCGCCATGGCATGTTCCTTCCTAAAGTGCTCGCGAAAAACGTCAACGATAACGCGTGCGTTCTGAATAAATGCGGCGCCTGTGGTTTTTTCGCGAGCGAGCTCCTACAGGGAATAAAAAAGCCCGGTCATAAGACCGGGCTCTTTATAAGTGAAGCGGCTGGATTAGACCAGCTTCTCCAACTCAGGTACCGCTTCGAACAAGTCCGCCACTAGGCCATAATCGGCGACCTGGAAGATCGGCGCTTCTTCGTCCTTGTTGATCGCAACGATCACTTTGGAGTCTTTCATACCGGCCAAGTGCTGGATCGCGCCGGAGATACCGACGGCGATGTACAGCTGTGGCGCAACGATCTTGCCGGTCTGGCCGACCTGCATGTCGTTGGGTACGAAACCTGCGTCAACGGCTGCGCGGGAAGCGCCGACCGCAGCGCCCAGCTTGTCGGCCAGGGCGTACAGGTGTTTGAAGTTGTCACCGTTCTGCATGCCACGCCCGCCGGAAACGACGATCTTGGCAGCAGTCAGTTCAGGACGATCCGACTTGGCCAGCTCTTCACCGACGAAGCTGGAAGTGCCAGCGTCGTGGGCAGCGGAGACGGCTTCAACGGCAGCCGAGCCACCTTCGGCGGCAACCGGGTCGAAACCGGTGGCGCGTACGGTGATGACCTTGACCGAGGCGTTGGACTGCACGGTAGCGATGGCGTTACCGGCGTAGATCGGGCGCTTGAAGGTGTCGGCGCTTTCTACCGAGATGATCTCGGAGATCTGGTCAACATCCAGCTGCGCGGCAACGCGTGGCAGGATGTTTTTGCCGTTGGAGGTAGCGGCGGCCAGGATGTGGCTGTAGCCAGCGCCAAGCTCGGCGACCAGCGGTGCAACGTTTTCCGGCAACTGATGCGCGTAAGCGGCATTGTCAGCGTTCAGGACTTTGCTCACGCCCGCGATTTTCGCAGCGGCTTCAGCCACAGCGCCGGCGCCCTGCCCTGCTACCAGGACGTGGATGTCACCACCGATTTTGGCGGCAGCAGCCACGGTGTTCAGGGTGGCCGGGGCCAGCACCTTGTTATCGTGTTCGGCGATTACGAGGATAGTCATGATCAGATCACCTTCGCTTCGTTTTTCAGTTTCTCGACCAGTTCAGCCACCGACTTGACCTTGATGCCCGCGCTGCGTGCAGCCGGCGCTTCGACTTTGACGGTCTTGTTGGTAGAGGCGGTGGAAACGCCCAACGCGTCCGGAGTCAGCGTCTCCAGAGGCTTCTTCTTGGCTTTCATGATGTTTGGCAGGGACGCATAACGCGGCTCGTTCAAACGCAGGTCGGTGGTGACGATGGCCGGCAGTTTCAGGGAAACCGTCTGCGCGCCGCCGTCGATTTCACGGGTGACCGCAACGCTGTCGCCGCTCACTTCGACTTTCGAAGCGAAGGTGCCCTGGCCGTAACCGGTCAGTGCAGCCAACATCTGGCCAGTCTGGTTGTTGTCGCTGTCGATGGCTTGTTTGCCCAGGATCACCAATTGTGGCTGTTCCTTGTCGACAACGGCCTTGAGCAGCTTGGCAACGGCCAGGGAGGTCAGCTCTTCAGCGGACTCCACCAGAATGGCGCGGTCGGCGCCCAGGGCCAAAGCGGTACGCAACTGCTCTTGGGCAGTGGTCGGCCCGATGGACACCACGACGATTTCCGTCGCCACGCCTTTCTCTTTCAGGCGTACGGCTTCTTCCACAGCGATTTCGCAGAAAGGGTTCATCGACATCTTGACGTTAGCAAGGTCGACGCCGGAATTGTCCGCCTTGACGCGAACTTTCACGTTGTAATCGACAACGCGTTTGACAGCTACAAGAACCTTCATGGATTCCTCGTTACTCTCCGGTGAAAAGAAAGTCGCCTAGGCGAACCTGGCGGTTGATGCTCATCGGCACACAAGGGCACCTCCAAAGACCTCGGCAGTGGCCTTGCACACGGGAAATGACGACCGTTCGTCAGTGGTGACTGAGAGGTCATTCTTTATCGCGGCGTGTAAACTGCGCTCCAACGTTTGGGTGCGCATCACCTTCATTGCCTTCAGCCTGTCTTTGGACGTGCTCTTGAAACCTGCAGTCTGCCTACGGGAAGCGCAAAACCGACCGTATCTTGACCGGAACGCCTATTCTGGTCAATACGGCAAAATGGTCAGTCATAAGCCCCGTTGCTTTGATTTATCTAGGCTGCAGGCAATTCAAACAAACGTTTGTATTGGACGCTGTCAGTGGTCTATATATAATGCGCCACCTAGAGAGACAGGTGGGTGCTGCCTTCGCGCAGAACCACACCGAACCTCCACCCATTAGAAAAAAAAGCCTGTTGAGCCTTGAGTAGGAGATAGCCTGTGGAACGCGAATACATGGAATTCGACGTGGTCATCGTCGGCGCTGGCCCGGCTGGCCTGTCTGCCGCCTGCCGACTGAAGCAGAAGGCCGCCGAAGCCGGTAAGGAAATCAGCGTCTGCGTGGTCGAGAAAGGCTCCGAAGTCGGCGCCCATATCCTCTCCGGTGCCGTGTTTGAACCACGTGCCCTGAACGAGCTGTTCCCGGACTGGAAAGCACTCGGCGCCCCGCTCAACACGCCCGTGGTGCGCGATGACATCTATGTACTGCGCAGCCCGAAAGCCTCCACCAAGGTGCCCGACTTCTTTGTGCCCAAGACCATGCACAACGAAGGCAACTACATCATTTCCCTGGGCAACCTGTGCCGCTGGCTGGCCCAGCAGGCCGAGAACCTCGGCGTGGAAATCTACCCAGGCTTCGCCGCCCAGGAAGCGCTGTTCGACGAGAACGGCGTGGTACGCGGCATCATCACCGGCGACCTCGGCGTCGACCGTGAAGGCAAGCCAAAAGACGGCCTGTACACCCCGGGCATGGAGCTGCGTGGCAAGTACACGCTGTTCGCCGAAGGTTGCCGTGGCCACATCGGCAAGCAACTGATCCAGCGCTTCAACCTGGACAGCGACGCCGACGCCCAGCACTACGGCATTGGCCTGAAGGAAATCTGGGAAATCGACCCAGCCAAGCACCAGCCGGGCCTGGTGGTGCACACCGCCGGTTGGCCGCTGGACATCATGAGCGCAGAAAACACCGGTGGCTCGTTCCTCTATCACCTGGAAAACAACCAGGTGGTGGTCGGGCTGATCGTCGACCTGTCCTACAGCAATACCTTCCTGTCGCCGTTCGATGAATTCCAGCGCCTCAAGCACCACCCGGTGCTGGCCCAGTACCTGGAAGGCGGCAAGCGGGTCAGCTACGGCGCCCGCGCGATCTGCAAAGGTGGCCTGAATTCGCTGCCGAAAATGGTCTTCAAGGGCGGCGCGCTGATCGGTTGCGATCTGGGCACCCTGAACTTCGCCAAGATCAAAGGCAGTCACACCGCGATGAAGTCCGGCATGCTCGCCGCCGACGCCGTGGCCGACCGCCTGTTTGCCGAATCCGAGGGCGGTGATGAGCTGACCACATATGTCGACAGCTTCAAAGCCAGCTGGCTGTATGAAGAACTGTTCGCCAGCCGTAATTTCGGCCCGGCCGTGCACAAGTTCGGCGCAATCATCGGCGGCGGTTTCAACTGGCTCGACCAGAACATTTTCGGCGGCAAGATTCCTTTCACCCTGCACGACACCAAACCGGACTACGCCTGCCTGAAGCTGGCCAAAGACAGCCAGAAGATCGACTACCCCAAACCCGACGGCAAGCTAAGCTTCGACAAACTGAGCTCGGTGTTCATCTCCGGCACCAACCATGAAGAAGAGCAGCCGTGCCACTTGAAGCTCAAAGACCCAAGCATCCCGATCGGCACCAACCTGCCGCTCTACGATGAACCGGCGCAGCGCTACTGCCCGGCTGGCGTGTATGAAGTGGTGACCAAGGAAGACGGCGAGAAACGCTTCCAGATCAACGCCCAGAACTGCGTGCACTGCAAGACCTGTGACATCAAGGACCCTTCGCAGAACATCACCTGGGTGACGCCGGAAGGCGCGGGCGGGCCGACTTACCCGAATATGTAAGTCGTTCGCTTAACCAGAAAAGGCTCCCGAAATGGGTAATGCCAGTCAGTTAAGACAGAATCGGTAACTGTGGCGAGGGGGCTTGCTCCCGCTGGGGCGCGAAGCGGCCCCAAAAATGGGACTGCTACGCAGTCCAGCGGGAGCAAGCTCCCTCGCCACAAGTCACTGGTTGTCTGCTCTAGCTCTTAACTGACTGGCATTACCCGAAATGGGAGCCTTTTTTGTGGGCGACATCGATCAATATGTGGGAGCTGGCTTGCCTGCGATGGCGGTCTTCAGGTGCCAAATGTATAGCTGACCCACCGTTATCGCAGGCAAGCCAGCTCCCACAATAACCTCGTGGTGTCAGGCGGCCCGCTCTTCCCCCGGGTTGCGCAGGAAATAGCGCTTGTACTCCCGACTGAACTGCGACGTGCTCTGGTACCCCACCTTGTGCGCCGCCTGCGCCACGCTCATGCCTTCCACCAGCAGCAACTGCTGGGCCTTCAATAGCCGCAGGCGCTTGAGGTACTGCACCGGCGATAACAAGGTGCAGCGTTTGAAATGCTCATGAAAGGTCGACGCACTCATGTGCGCATACCCGGCCAACGTCTCGATATTCAGCGGCTCGGCGTAATGGGCATGCAGGTGATTCAATGAGGTGGCGATGCGCGAAAACTGCCCCTGTTGTTCCACCAGCGCACGCAGCACATCGGCCTGAGGCCCACGCAAGGCGGTGAACAACAATTCGCGCACCCGCGCAGGCCCCATGATCCGGCTTTCCAGCGGATCGTGCAGGCACTGCAACAACCGCTCGACGCAGCCGCGCATCGTATCGTCCAGCACCACCGAACTCATCGACTCCAAGGTCTGCGCGGTCGGCGGCGGCCCGGCTTGCATGCCCATGGCAATCACCAACTCGCCCAACACCACCCGATCGATGCCCACCGTCACGCCATACAACGGCGCCTCGGGGGCCATGGCAAAGGTCTCGCATTCGAACGGCACCGGCATCGCCTGGATCAGGTAATGCCCGGCGCCATACTCCAACGTGCGCGGGCCGAGGTAGGCGACCTTGCTGCCCTGGGCCACGAACATCAGGCTTGGCTCATAGATCTGCGGCCCACGCGCCACATCGCAACTGGCGCGCAGCACCTGCACGCCGGGCAGGTGAGTCGGGGAAAAACCGTCGCGGGGCGTGAGCCCTTCGATCAAGGCAACCAGCGTGGCATTGGCGTCCAAATGGCGGGTCAACAGCATGGCAAAAAACTTCGCGAATAGGGGATGACACCATCATCGCAGGTCTGGCGGCCAATATATCCAAAGCTCTGGCACTGCCGGACGAATAGGCATGAGACTCGGAGCAATTGCCATGTTCGCGCCAGGGGCCGGCGCGCAGAATTTGCCGCCTCTGCAGTCCAAGCTTTTGTGAGGTTTACTATGTACACCGCCATCGGTTACGCCGCCCAGTCGGCCACCACGCCCCTCGCCCCGATGTCATTTGAACGCCGCAGCCCGCGCGTCGATGACGTGGCCATCGAGATCCTCTACTGCGGCGTGTGCCACTCCGATATCCACCAGGCGCGCAACGAATGGGGCATCGCCGTGTACCCGCTGATGCCGGGCCACGAGATTGTCGGCAAGGTCACCGCCGTCGGCGCCAACGTCACTGCGCATAAAGTCGGTGACCTGGTGGGCGTAGGCTGCATGGTCGACTCGTGCCGTCACTGCGAAGCCTGCCAATCAGACCTTGAGCAATACTGCCTCGAAGGCCCGACCATGACCTACGCCACGCCGGACCGCGTGGATGGCAGCAACACCATGGGCGGCTACTCCGACAGCATCGTGGTCAGTGAACACTTTGTGGTGAAGATCCCGGCCAAACTCGACCTGGCCAGCGCTGCGCCGATCCTGTGCGCAGGCATTACCACCTACTCGCCCCTCAAGCACTACGGCGTGAAAGCAGGAGATAAAGTCGGGATCCTCGGCATGGGTGGCCTGGGCCACATGGGCATCAAATTCGCCAAAGCCATGGGCGCCGAAGTCACGTTGTTCACGCGCTCGGCCAGCAAGGCCGAGGAAGGCCGTCGCCAGGGCGCCGACCATGTGATCGTGTCCACTGATGCCGAGCAAATGAAAGCTGCTGCCGGGCACTTCGATTTCCTGCTGGACACCATCCCGGTGCAGCACGACCTGAACCCCTACCTCGATGTGCTGCGCTTTGACGGCGTGCATATCCTGGTCGGCCTGATCGAGCCGGTGGACCCACCCGTCAACGCTGCCAAGCTGGTGCTGGGTCGTAAAGTCTTGGCCGGCTCGCTGATCGGCGGCATTGCCGAAACCCAGGAAGTCCTGGATTTCTGCGCCGAGCATGGCATTACCTGCGACATCGAGATGCTCGACATTCGCCAGATCAACGAAGCTTATGCGCGCATGATTGCCGGTGATGTGAAGTACCGCTTTGTCATCGACATGGCGAGCCTGAAAGCCTGATCAGGCCTTGGCGCCCAACTCCGCTGACAGCCGGGCTGCGACCTGTTTGATCACAGGGATCAGTTCGGCCATTTTCTCCAGCGGCATGTAGGGCACCGTACTGGCAATGCTGATGCCGGCGACAATGCGCCCGCTGGCATCGCGCACCGGTGCGGCCACGCAGCGGATCGAAGGCTCGTTGTCTTCGAGGTCAAACGCGTAGCCACCCTCGACATACTCATGCATGCGCTGTTCGAACTGCGCCCAGGATTGCTCCGGGTGCTGCGGCCATTGCAGGCTCTTGCCCACCGCCGGCAAGCTCGCCTCATACAAGCGCTGCCACTCCTGCGGCGAATCATCCAGCATCAACGCCTTGCCGATACCGGTGCGCGCCAGCGGCATGCGATGGCCGACCCGCGAGCGCATTTCCGGCCCATTGCGGCCGGGGTTCTTGTGCAGGTAAAGCACCTCGTCGTACTCACGAATCGCCAGGTGAATGGTATCGCCGGTCAGCGCCGACAACTCATCCAGGTAGGGCACCGCCAGGTTCACCAAGGGCAACTCTTCACGGGCCTGGAACCCCAACTCGATCAGCTTGGGCCCCAGCAGATAACCGACCTGGGGCACCACGCGCAGGTAACGCTCGTCCACCAGGCAACTGGCCAGGCGGTGCGTTGTGCTGCGCGTGGTGCCGATGCGCCGGGCGATCTCCTTGAGATCCCGAGCACCAGCCGCCACCGCTTGCACCACGCCCAGGCCGCGCAACAGGGTCTGGGTGCCGGTGGGGGCGGCGTCTTTGACGGGGGTGTGGGCGTTTTCCTGCATATCGGGCCTATAAGTATGAAAGCGGGGGCATTATGGCAAATACCGCCCTCCTGAACACAGGAGATCCAAAGTGGGAGCTGGCTTGCTGTGGCGAGGGAGCTTGCTCCCGTTCGACAGCGCAGCTGGAGCCGGCTTTTGGGGGCGCTTCGCACCCCAGCGCAAGCAAGCTTGCTCGCCACAGCAAGCCAGCTCCCACAGTTTGATCTTCACAGGCCGACCATTAGCGTTGTTTCATGCGGTCGATTATCACCGCCAGCAACAGGATCGAGCCACGAATCACATATTGGTAAAAGGTATCGATGTTCTTCAGGTTCATCGCATTCTCGATGATCGCCAGAATCAACACCCCGGCAATCACATGGCGGATCATGCCGATACCGCCGCTCAACGACACCCCGCCCAGCACGCACGCCGAAATCACCGTCAGCTCGAAACCCTGGCCAATCATCGGCTGGCCCGAGGTCATGCGTGACGCGAGGATCACCCCGGCCAAGGCGCCGATCAAACCGTGCACGGCAAAGATGATGATCTTGGTGCGATCGACATTGACCCCGGCGAGCAACGCCGCTTCCTGGTTGCCGCCAATGGCCATGGTGTTGCGCCCATAGGTGGTGTAATTGAGCAGCCAGCCAAAGAACACAAAGCACAGGACGGTGATGATGATCGGCACCGGCACGCCCAGCAACTGGCCGTTGCCGAACACGAAGAACCCTTCGTTCATCACCCCCACCGCCTTGCCGTTGGAGAAGATATAGGCCAGGCCGCGCACGATCTGCATGGTCGCCAGGGTGGCAATCAACGCGTTGATGCGCAGCTTGGCAATCACAATGCCGTTGATCAGCCCTACCACCAAGCCCATGGCCAAGGCTGCCGACACGCCGAGTGCCACGCTGTCGGTGTCGCGCATCACGATGCCCGCCACCACCCCGGCGCAGGCGATCACCGAGCCTACCGACAAGTCGAAGTGCCCTGAGGCCAGGCAGAACAACATGGTGCACGCAGCAATACCGACGGTCGAAATCGCCAGGCCCAGACCGCGCATGTTCAGCGGCGAGAGGAAGTTATCGATGAACACCGCGCTGAGCACAAAAATGCCCAGTGCCGCCAGCAGCATCACCCAGTCATCGAGGAATTTGCGCTGATTGAAACCCGGCCAGAAACCCTTTGCAGTTTTTACCTCAGACATAGCCAAACCCTCTTATTCTTGTTCAAGCCCGCGACTGTGGCAGCGCCAGTTGCAGCAGGCGCGCTTCATCCGCTTGGGCGCGGGGCAACTCACCGGTCAGGGCGCCTTCACTCATCACCAGGATGCGGTCGGAGATGCCCATCACTTCCATCAGGTCACTGGACACCACGATCACCGCTATGCCGCTGGCCGCCAGGTTATGGATGATTTGGTAGATCTCCGACTTGGCGCCGATGTCGATACCCCGGGTGGGTTCGTCCAGTAGCAGGACCTTCATCGGCATCGACAACCAGCGGCCAAGGATGGCTTTCTGTTGGTTGCCACCGGACAGGTACAGGATCTTCTGCGCCGCGTTCGGCGTTTTGACCCGCATCGCCTGGATCTGTCGGTCGGCGTTACCTTTCTCCCAGCCTTCGCGCAACAGCCAGCCAAAGGTGGAATGGGCGCCACGGGCGCTGATGTTGATGTTCTCAGCGACGCTGCCCAGCGGGATGATGCCCTCTTTCTTGCGATCCTCGGGACACAGCAATACCCCGGCGGAGATGGCGTCCCGGGGTGAGCGCAGTTGCAGCGCTTGCCCGCACAGTTCCAGGCTGCCGGCACTGGCGCGCTCCAACCCACTGAGCAGGCGAAACAGCTCGGTACGCCCCGCGCCCACCAGCCCGAACAGGCCCAGGATCTCGCCCTTGCGCACGTCAAAGCTGATCGGTTCACGCAGGCCAGGACCGAGCAAGCCGTCTACCTTGAGCGCCACTTCGCCCTGCTCACGCGGTCGGTAATCGTAAATATCCTGGATATCGCGACCGACCATGCAGGTCACCAGCTGATCGTGGGTCAGCGTGTTCATGTCCTCGAACGTACGCACGTAGCGACCGTCCTTGAAGACCGTCACTGCGTCGCAGATACGGAACACTTCTTCCATACGGTGCGACACGTAGAGCACTACTTTGCCCTCCTCGCGCAGGCGCGTGATGATGGCCATCAAGCGGTCGATTTCCCGCGCCGAGAGGCTACTGGTCGGCTCGTCAAAGGCGATCACATGGGCGCCACGGGACAGCGCCTTGGCGATTTCCACCAATTGGCGCTGGCCCAGGGACAGGCGCCCGAGTTTCTCGTCGGGGTCGATTTCATCGGCCAGGCCCTTGAGGCAGGCCAGGGCCTGCTTGCGCAGCAGGCTCCGGTTGACCACGCCAAAGCGCGTGGGCAAATGCCCGAGGAACAGGTTCTCGGCCACGCTCATTTCCGGCACCAGATGTAGCTCCTGGTGAATCA
>NZ_FPJI01000004.1:8477-406019 GCF_900119355.1 Pseudomonas sp. NFPP02 | reverse complement strand
TTCCGAAAAACTCTATCTGGACGTCGTGGGGCAAGTCGTCAGGTGGCCGGCGCCGACGATAGACGAGGACCAGGGTGGCCATATCGAGCCGGATGTCGACGCGACCGTACGCTTCCCCCTTCAAGGGAGCTGGCCGAAGGACGGTTATATCGAAGTCATCTTCCGGGTCAGCAGCGCCGATAACACCATCGAACATCGCATCGGCCGCGAGGTCGACGATATTCCGCCTACGGCCGGTGGGGATTTGTTGTTTACGGTATACCCCGACGAACTGCGGCGTTTCGACGGCCACCTGACCGACGTGTTTTACGCCCATACCCGGCCCGGCGGCCGCCCGCAGGAGTCCCTGCGGTTGCAGATCGTTGTGGGTCAGATCAAGCGTACGATGCCCAAGCCGATTGTCGACAAGGCGATCAGCGGCCAGTTGAATCCGGATGATGTAGGTGCCTACGCCACCGTGTTTGCACCGTTTGGCGAAACACTGCGCGGCGACTGGATCCGCATGTACTGGCTTGGCCGGGGCGCCCGCACCGAAGTGCCGGTGGAGGTGGCCGTGAATGGCGCCACCACCGCCCACGACATCGAAAAATACTACGTGGAGAACAACCTGGATGAGTCGGTGACGGTGTTCTATACGCTGACACGCGCTGATGAGGCGATGCCGCGTTACTCACAGATCACCGAGGTGCTGATCAGCCGTGGCGTGGGCGAACTGCCGTCGCCGACCTTGCTTGAAGCGCAAACCACCGGCCCCGACACCGCCGACCTGGAACCCCTTAAGGTGCAACAGGGCACCCAATTGGTGGTGAGCTACGTGGGCATGCGCAACGGTGACTCGATCAAAGCCAGCATGGTAGGCGCCGGCAATGGCGGTTCGCCAGATATCCCGGCCAAACCTGGGAATGAAGCCTTGCAGGAGGTGGCGTTCGATATTTCCAGGGCGGCGATTGCGGCGAACATTCGTGACCACGTCACCACGGTGAAATACCACTATGTGGTAACCCGTGCGGGTGTCTCGGTCACGTCGGCAATTTTGACGGTGACCGTGAGGCCGATACCGCAATCGGAGCTGGCCAAGACGGTCATCAGGCTCAACGAGGCCAATAGCGCGACAAAGGTGTTGGACCTGGATAGCTTCGTCGGCAACGCGATGGCGCATGTCGGCACCTGGCCGTTTATCACCGCCCCTTATCCGGTCTCGTTGAAGTTTTTTGGTAGAACAGCCGCTAATGTTGCTCATGACCTGACGCTGTTCAGTTTCAACAGCTCGTATGTCAATCCGAACTGGGTTGCCCAAGGCCGTTATGAATATCGCCTGTTGCGCACTTACCTCGATGGGTTGGGCCATGGCACAAAATTGAGGATGGAATTCAAAGCCGCCGTCAGTCTCAGCAAGGTTGAAGCCGAGGCGATCAGCTTTCCGATAGTGGAGTACACGGTTGTTTCTGATTCTGGAAAATTTGATGACCTGACGACATTTGATAATTATAACAAGAATGGTTGGGCTGCCAGCCGCGGTTCAGTTGACGTTAATTTATCAGATGGAAACTATTACGCGGTTGGGCGTCCTTACACTTATTTGGATGGTAGTGCATTGATTGGTATATATAAGTTATATCGTGATGTGCAGGTTGGTAGAACATATCGAATGTCGTTTGATATATCGTTAAGTAGTCCTCGTATGAGAACTCGTGTTGGTCTCAACGTGGCCGGTTATCTAATTCTTAGAGACTATTACTGGTCGGGGGAGGGTTGGCATACTGTCTCGCTCGATTTTGTTCCTATAACACAGCCCGGTGACGTAGCTATTTATATTTTTCTGGGTTTCGATCCAGAAGATGTTAAAGATCCTGTCCATGTAGACAATATTAGATTTGGGCCCAGATAGGACGGTACGAAGGAAATTTATTTAGAAGTGAGTCTGGCCCATACTCTCTCGGCGTAGGAGAGTATGGACGGATTTGTCTAAGGCTGAAGTATGAAAAGAAACCTATTCTTTAATCCAACACTGAGTGTCGTCAGTGCTTTGCCATCACGGCAATAAACAGAGGCGACTCCAGGAACCGCTGGAGCCACGCCTGTAACCGGTCATACTCTGTACCCGCAAACCACTCCCGATCCACATGGGCAAACTGGCGCACAAACGGCGCCAGCGCCACATCCGCCAGGCTCAGGTGTTCGGCGAGCAAGTACTCACGCTCCGCCAGCAAGCCTTCCAACTTTTGCAAGAACACCTCACCCTCGGCCCGATAATGCTCCATCGGCTGTTCCGGGTAGCGCTCGGCATACTTGTATCGATTCAAGTGATGCTTGAACACCTGATCATTCTCGGCAATCAACGCCAGCACCGCAGGGGCACCTTGCAGCAGCCAATCATCCGGGTCGTGCTGCGCCAGAGCCCATTGCATGATCTCCAGGCTCTCCTCGATCACTCGACCTTCGACACTCAACACCGGCACCGTACCTTTGGAAATACGGGGCAGATTTATTTAAATAGTAAATCTGCCCGATCTGGCGCTCTTTCAACGATCAATACGGGCCGGCGTAATACTGTGCTGGTACCAAGAGATAGGTCACTGCCACCCAGTATCAATCAAACGACTTCCAGATAAGAGCTCTGCACCGCCCCCGCCAACTCCCGCACGCCCTCAATAAACTCCGTCAACCGCCTATGCAACCCATCCTCCAGAATCTCATCAATCCCCGTATACCGCAGCCGCGCTTCAAACTCGGCAGCCAAGCGCTGCGCAGTGCGCCCATAACTACCCGGCAGATCCGCGAGAATATGGCTCAACTCCTCGATACACGCATGCAGCGAGCGCGGCACGTCACTGCGCAACAGCAGCAGTTCCGACACCGAGCGGGCATTCAAGGCATTGGGATACAGCTCGGTATACGCCTCGAATGACGACAACGCGCGGAGCAGGGCGCTCCACTGGTAATAGCCGCGGGCCGACAGGTCGCTGACTTCTTCGGACTCTTCGCCGAACATCTCGTAGCGTGCATCCAGCAGGCGCAGGGTGTTGTCGGCGCGCTCGACAAAGGTGCCGAGGCGGATGAAGCGATAGGCGTCATTGCGCATGATGGTGCCCGAGGTCGCGCCGCGAAACAGGTGCGAACGTTGTTTGACCCAGTCACAGAAGTGGCTGATGCCATGTCGCGCCAGGCCGCCGGCGGCAATGCTGCGCATTTCCAGCCAGGTGGCATTGAGGTTTTCCCACATGTCGGCGGTGATGCGTCCGCGCACGGCGTGGGCATTGCCCCGGGCGGCGCGCAGGCAGTTGTAGATGCTGGCCGGGTTTTCTTCGTCGAGGGCGAAGAAGTGCAGCATGCGCTCGGCATCCAGGGTGTGGTGGCGTTCGAGGTAACTGTCCAGGGTGCCGCTGCTGAGCAACGACATGGCCAGTTCATCCAGGCCATCGCTGCGCCCGGCCTGGGGCATCAAGGACAGGGAATAACTGACTTCCAGCATGCGTGCCAGGTTCTCGGCGCGCTCCAGGTAGCGGGACATCCAATACAGATCTGCAGCGGTTCTACTCAACATAGTCAGCCCTCCACCACCCAGGTGTCCTTGGTTCCGCCGCCTTGCGACGAGTTCACGACCAGCGAGCCTTCCTTCAGCGCCACGCGGGTCAAGCCGCCGGGCACCAGGCGGGTTTCCTTGCCCGAGAGTACGAATGGGCGCAGGTCGATATGCCGGGGCGCAATGCCGTTTTCGACGAAGGTCGGGCAGGTGGACAGGCTCAGGGTGGGTTGGGCGATATAGGCATGGGGACGGGCCTTGATGCGCTGGCGGAAGTCTTCGATCTCGGCGGCCGTCGACGCCGGGCCCACCAGCATGCCGTAGCCGCCGGAGCCCTGGGTTTCCTTGACCACCAACTGTTCGAGGTTGGCCAGCACATGGGACAGTTCATCGGGCTTGCGGCATTGGAAGGTCGGCACGTTCTGCAGGATCGGTTCCTCGTCCAGGTAGAAGCGGATCATCGCCGGTACATAGGGATAGATCGACTTGTCGTCAGCCACCCCGGTGCCGATGGCGTTGGCCAGTACCACATTGCCGGCGCAGTAAGCCGCCACCAACCCCGGCACGCCGAGCATCGACTCGGGGTTGAACGCCTGGGGGTCGAGGAAGGCGTCGTCAATGCGCCGGTAGATCACGTCCACGGGCTTGGGGCCGTCGGTGGTGCGCATGAACACCTTGAGATCATGCACAAACAGATCGGCACCTTCCACCAGCTCTACGCCCATTTCCCGGGCAAGGAACGCGTGTTCGAAGAAGGCGCTGTTGAAGCGCCCAGGCGTCAACACCACCACATTCGGGTTATCGAGGCGGCTGGCGCTCTTGAGGGTCTTGAGCAACAGGTTGGGGTAGTGGTCCACGGGTGCAATGCGCTGCTTGGCGAAGACTTCCGGGAACAGCCGCATCATCATCTTGCGGTCTTCGAGCATGTAGCTCACGCCGCTGGGGGTGCGCAGGTTGTCTTCCAGCACGTAGTAGGTACCGTCGCCGTCGCGCACCAGGTCGACACCGGAGATGTGCGAGTAAATGTCGCGGTGCAGGTCCAGGCCGACCATCGCCTTCTGATAGCCCTCGTTGCCCAGCACCTGTTCTGCCGGAATGATCCCGGCCTTGATGATGCGTTGGTCGTGGTAGATGTCGGCGAGAAACATGTTCAGTGCATTGACCCGCTGGATGCAGCCACGCTCGATCAGGCTCCATTCACTGGCGGGGATGCTGCGAGGAATGATATCGAAGGGAATCAGGCGTTCGGTGTCTTGCTCGTCGCCATACAGGGTGAAGGTGATCCCGGCGCGATGGAACAGCAAGTCCGCTTCACGGCGACGCTGGGCCAGCAGTTCTGGCGGCGTATTGGCCAGCCAGCGAGAGAAGTCCTGATAGTGCGCACGGCATACGCCGTTTGCGTCATTCATTTCATCAAAGAAAGATCGAGCCATTCCAGTACCTTGTCAGTGCCCAGTGTGGCTTTGGGTGGCACTGCCGCTTAAAAAAACGCATGTTTTTATGAGCCCGTGGCTGAAGGTGCCAACAGGCCTGGTCCTTACTTTCTTATGGGGGCGGCTCTGGGTCGGGGGGTAACGTATGCTCCTGTTTTCCGGGGGGTGAATGGATAAAGCAATGCCTGTGCCGGAATGCGAATTAGGCATCAATAACCTGTGGCGAGCGAGCTTGCTCGCGCCGGGCTGCGCAGTGGCCCCAATAAAAGCGGGAGCGCTGCGCACTCCAGCGCGAGCAAGCTCGCTCGCCACAGGAGGGGGCTCACCACAATGGGGCGCGGCGTGTTTCAGATTGGTGCAGCAACCCACTTGAACTTCACCGAGCCCCGATTCTTCTAAGGAGTTTCGTCACCTTGTGGAGCACCGTCGTGTCCAGAATCATCTCCCCCCACACTCCGGAAGCGGCCCTGAACGACCACAGCGAACACAACGCAAAGATTTTCGGCTCGCCCAAGGACCGCCTCGACTTTTACCGGCGCGAGATCCAGTACGAAACCAGCATCCTGGCCAACCGCACCGACGCCTACCTGACCGCGCAATCCTTCCTGGTGATTGCCTTTGTCTCCGGCATGGGCAACCTCAACCCAGAATGGGGCAAGCTGTTCACGCTGGTGGTGCCGATCTTCCTGGTCTCGCTGGGTATTCTCAGTTCGCTGAATGCCTGGCCCGGTATCCGTGCGGCGTATGAAATTATCGACCACTGGCACTACAAGCAAAGCGAATTGCTGCGCAGCGAGCCGGTGATGGGCATGGCCTACGATGAATCGCCGCTGTTTTCCGAGGTGGAGTCGAGCCACAAGGGCTATCGCAAGTCGTTGTTGTTTTCCATGCGTGCGCCGTGGTTGTTCATGGTGTTCTGGCTAGTGCTGGGCATCTATGCGTTTTATATCCAGGTGGACAATCCACTGCGCTGAGCAATTGGACGGAACTTCAGCCGTGGCCGTGACGCCTTAGCTCTATGCGGTACAGATTTTTCACCGGCCTGCAAAGAGGTGCCTCATGACCCAGCCTAAAGATCCCCAGACCCACAATCGCAACGACCCCGCCATCGACGGCGGCGAGCCGGCCCCTGGCACTGCCGCCGAAGCGCCCAAGGATCCAACGCCTGCGAGCGACCCAAAGGCCAAGGAAAACGACTACAGTCCAGACTTCAGGCCTGAGCGTGAGCACAAGCCTGAAACCGATGCCGATATCGATACCCAAGGCGGTTAGAGGAGACGCACATGTCAAAAGAACTGGACGATGAACTCAACGACCCGGGCAACGAAGACCCGGGTTCGCTGATGGACGATGCCGAGGTACCGCTGAACGACCTGGATGAAGCGGCGGACGTTGGCAACACTGAAAATCAGGACTGATCCGGCGGCGGGCCCGAGGGATTGCTGAGCTTGAAGTAGACGTCTTCCTCGGCCCCGCCGTCCAGCGACACCTCCTGGCCCACCACGCGGTTATCGATCAGCGTCTGCGCCTGATCGCGGCTGATATTGACCACTGTGCTGCGCTTGCCAGTGATCACATACACCACATCCACCCCATGCTCGGCCAAAGCTGCCAGGTAGTTGGCATGGGGCAGGTCTTCGCCCAGTTCATATTGACGTTGCTCGCGTGTGGTCACGCCGCCTGCCTGCGCCAGGTATTGCTGCGAATATCCCAGGCGTTGGCGTTCCTCAAGCAATCGTTGGGCGATGTTTTTCATTAGTTGACTCGCACTGTGGGTCCTGACTGTTTGAAACCCCGGCGCGGTGCAGGATTCAATTTTTTTGCGCAGCTTGACGCTCATACCACGCCAGCATGGGCTGGGTGCTCAACCCGTGGGCCAGGATGCTCAACGCGATGACCGACAACGTCAGGTTGACCGCCACCGCACTGCTGGTGCCCACCAGCCCGTGGTTGAGCGCATAGAACAGATAGTAAATGCTGCCGATCCCACGAATGCCGAACCAACTGACCAGGCTGCGTTGCCGCCGGTCCAACAGGCGGCCCCAAGGCATGGCGAATACACTGGCGGGGCGAATCACACAAAACAGCAACGGTGCCACCGCCAACGCGGCCCACTCCCAGTGGCTGACCAGCACGATGCCCAAGACTGTCACCAGGAACACCTCCATGGCCCGCTCCACCAGGCTGCCGAAGGCCAGCATGTCGCCCATCATCACGCCTGCCGCGATCTGGGTGTCCTTCAATTGGCTGACGTCACCATGCAAGGCTTGCTCGGGCTCGATTTCAAGGTGGCCCACCACCGGTTGCGCCAGGTGCTCGGCGGGTGTCTGGGCGTTGCCGGTGGACTTCACCTCGGCCTGGCGCAACCCCAGGCCCGCCGCGAATACCGACAGGAAGCCATAGCCGCCCACGGCTTCGGCGGTCACATAGGCAAGGGCGATCAATGCCAGTGTCAGGTAATCATTGGGCGAGAGGGTGCTGTCGGCATTGATCAGGCGCAGGCGCAACGTCACCCGGCCGATACCTCGGCCCATCCAGTAGCCGATCAATAGCCCGACCGGCACCGCCCATACCAGGTTTTTCAGCACCCAACCGCCGACCCAGTCGCCATCGAAGCCGCCGTGTTGCATGAACAGCAGGCCGAAGATCACAAAAGGAAAGGCGCTGCCATCGTTCAGCCCCGCTTCGCCTGACAGACCGAAGCGCAGCGCGTCGTAGTCCTGGGCATTGTTGACCTGAACCAGGCCCGCCAGCACCGGGTCGGTCGGCGCCAGGATCGCGCCCACCAGCAGAGACACCCCCCACGACAGATCAAGCAGGTAATGCAGCAACAGCCCGGTGCCGAGGATGGTCAACAACATGACCGGGCCGGCCAGGCCGAAGGCGATGCGCCAGGTGCGATGCTTGAGCGGCAGGCGCAATTTCAGGCCGCTGACAAACAGCGAAAACAGCACTGCCACTTCGGTCAGGTGCTCCATCCAGCGCGCCGAGCCCTTGATGTCCAGATGCAGCAGGTCCACACCCAGAGGGCCGATGGCGATACCCAGCAACAGGCACACCGCCGAGGTGGTGACCGGCATCCAGCGCAAGTATGAGGAGGTGAGGGCCAGGGTAAGCAGTACGGCGCCCAATACGGCCAACCATAGAATGAAAGTCATTGTGCGTGTTCCAGGGCCGTGGTCTATGCAGCTTTGAGAACGGCGACCGGAAGGGGGTTCAATGTGATTGCCTGCCACGGGGACAAGGCCCTATTTAGCCATTGAACGAAGGTTTGCCATGCACTAAGTTGGCCGCTTGTCGCTCGCGCATCTACGGATCTGCGTCTTTCTTCTTTCACCAGAGGCTCTGGCATGAAGTTTTCTCCCTTCGTTGAGCGCATTGCAGGGCAGGGCGTTGCCGCCTGGGACATCCACCACGCCGCGTTCGACGCCGCCAGCCAGGGCGAAGACGTCATCATCCTCAGCGTCGGCGACCCGGATTTCGCCACGCCGACCTTTATCACCGACGCCGCCGTCAATGCCTTGCACGCGGGAGATTCTCACTACACCGAGATCGCCGGTCGCCCGGCACTGCGCGAGGCGATCGCAGCCCGTTACAGCCAGACCCTTGCCCGGCCGTTGGCCGCCGACAACGTGATCATCGTGCCCGGTGCGCAGAACGCGCTGTTCATCAGTTCGCTGTGCCTGTTGCAGGCCGGCGACGAAGTGCTGGTGCTCGACCCGATGTATGTCACCTACGAAGCCACGCTCAAGGCCAGCGGCGCCACCCTGGTGCGGGTGCCCTGCAGTGCTGAAGCCGGCTTTCGCCTGAATCCGTCCTTGCTCGCCGCCGCGATCACCCCGCGTACCCGGGCGATATTCTTTTCCAATCCGAACAACCCCACTGGCGTGGTGCTTGACCTGCAGGAGCTGCAAGCCATTGCCGACCTGGTCATCGCCCATGATCTGTGGGTGGTGGTGGATGAGGTCTACGAAAGCCTGGTGTTCGACGGTCAATACCACAGCCTCGCGGCATTACCGGGCATGGCGCAGCGCTGCATTGTGATCGGCAGCTTGTCCAAGTCCCACGCCATGACCGGCTGGCGTATCGGCTGGCTCATCGCTCCAGTGCAAATGGTGCAGCACGCCGAAACCCTGCTGTTGAGCATGATGTACGGCTTGCCCGGCTTTGTGATGGAGGCGGCGACCGCCGCGGTGTTGGCCCACGATGAAGTCACTGAAGGTATGCGGGAGACCTACCGACGCCGACGTGACCTGGTAGTGACCGCCTTGAGCACCTGCCCAGGCATCCGGGTGCTGGCGCCGCAAGCCGGCATGTTTGTGCTGGTGGATGTGCGCGGCACGGGGCTGGGGTCGCTGGATTTTGCCTGGCGCCTGTTTCGTGAAGCGGGCGTGTCGGTGCTGGACGCGGCAGCCTTCGGCGAGCCGGCCCAGGGGTTCGTTCGACTGTCCTTTACCCTGGGCGAGGAGCGCCTGGCGCAGGCCTGTCGGCGGATTGTGGGGTTTGTGGAAAAGCTGACCAGTGAGCGCGCCGTGCACTGGGCATGAGTACCTGAACAACTTATTTAGTCAGCCAACGGCGGCAAACGCCGTTTCACCGGGGTTTTCTTGACGATAGCGGTGTTGGTTTCGGCATAGGTATTCAGCCGGTCCAGCAGCGTGTCGAGGTGTTCCATGGTGCGTACGTGCAGGCGTGCGATAAAGCAGTCGTCCCCGGTAACCTTGTCGCACTCTGTGAACTCGGGGATCGCCTGGATCTGGCGCTCCACTTCCTGCAATTTGCCGGGCAGGGGGCGAATGCGCACGATGGCTTGCAGCAGGTAGCCGAAGTGCTTGGGGTCGATGTCGACGGTGTAGTGGGTCAGCACGCCGCGTTCTTCCAGGCGGCGCAGGCGTTCGCTGACGCTGGGTGAAGACAGCCCGGTGATGCCTGCCAGGGCTTTGAGGGACAACCGCGAGTCGTCCATCAAAGCGGCGATCAACTGCTGGTCGATGGTGTCGATCATGGTCTGTGCCTAATAAGAAAAGGTGATTTCGGGCTTTTGCCTTTTTTAGTCGCTGTAGCCGTCGCCAACAGATTGCCATACTGGAGCCTCACTTGAGGAGCCTCAATCATGGATTCATCCATCCGTCGCGGGTCGTGGGAAATGGTCGCCGCCATGCTGATCTCGGGCAGCATTGGTTGGTTTGTGCTGGTGTCTGGCGTGTCGGTGATCGAGGTGGTGTTCTGGCGCTGCGTGATCGGTGCGCTGACGCTGGTACTGGTGTGCGCCTGGCTGGGTTACCTGCGCCTGGACCTGCTCAGTTGGGCAAAACTGGGGCTGGCCGTGCTCAGCGGCGTGGCCATTGTCGGCAACTGGTTGCTGCTGTTCGAATCCTACTCCCGTGCCTCCATCGCGATCAGCACCGCGGTGTACAACGTGCAGCCGTTTATCCTGGTGATGCTGGCGGCGGTGTTTCTCGGTGAAAAAATCACCGTGCAGAAACTGGCGTGGTTGAGCGTGGCGTTCCTGGGCATGTTGGCAATTGTTACCGCCCATGGCGAGCAAACGGGTGGAGGAGATTACCTGGTAGGCATCGCGCTGGCCCTGGGCGCGGCATTTTTGTATGCGGTCGCGGCGTTGATCATCAAGCGCCTCAAGGAAGTACCGCCGCATTTGATGGCATTGATCCAGGTGACGACTGGCGCGCTATTGCTGGCGCCGCTGGTGCCCTGGAATGGCCTGCCGGCATCCACCACGACGTGGGCGGCCTTGGTCACCTTGGGGGTGGTGCACACGGGTTTGATGTATGTACTGCTGTATGGCGCGATCCAGAAACTGCCGACGGCCATTACCGGCGCACTGTCGTTCATCTACCCGATTGCGGCGATCTTTGTGGATTGGATTGCGTTCGGGCATCGCCTGGGGTGGCTGCAATGGCTGGGTGTGGCGGCGATTCTGCTGGCAGCGGCAGGGTTGCAGAGGGGCTGGTGGTGGCCCCGCAACCTCGGTAGGCGCGAGCTTGCTCGCGAAGAAGGTTAACGATGACGCAGCGTATCAGGGTTGAAACGCGGCGTTCTCTCGTTCTTCGCGAGCAAGCTCGCTCCTACAGAAGAGGGTTAGTGCGTGCCCTGGTAGATAAGGTTTTCCGGGCTGAAATGCTCCACCGCACTGCCAGGCTGCGGCAGACCGAGGATATGCCCCTTGATCTTGCCCACCACATGCATTTCGCAGGGTTTGCAGTCGAACTTCAAGGTCAGCACTTCGTCACCGTGGATCAATTGCATGGGTGCCACCTTGGTCTTCACCCCGGTCACACCCTTGGCCTGTTTAGGGCACAGGTTGAACGAGAAACGCAGGCAGTGCTTGGTGATCATCACCGGCACTTCGCCGGTTTCTTCGTGGGCTTCGAAGGCCGCATCGATCAGCTTCACGCCGTGACGGTGGTAGAAGTCCCGGGCCTTCTGGTTGTAGACGTTGGCCAGGAACGACAGGTGCGCCTCGGGATACACCGGCGGCGGCGAAGTTTCAGCCTTGCGCCCACCCCGCGGATGTGCGGCGACGCGTGCGGCGGTCAGTGCTTCGATCACTTCACGGCGCAACGCCTTGAGCTGCGAGTTGGGGATGAAGAACGCTTGCGGCGCATCCAGTTCGATACGGGTGGCGTGGTACTCGGTGGTGCCGAGCTGGCCGAGCAGGTCGCGCAGGGTGTCCAGCGCCTGTTCCGGTTTGTTGGCCACGCCAAACGGGCCGGGCAGGGTGACACTGGCGCTGATGCCTTCTTCGCTGGTGGCGGTGATTTGCAGCTGCTCTTCACGCAGGCGCGCGACCCATGACAAACCGATACGGCGCTCGGCCGAGGTCTTGAGCAGGGCCTGTTGCCAGTTGTGGTCCAGGTTGCGATTGAGCGGGTGATGCGGGCGCAGTTGGTGCAAGCCGGCCGGCATTTCGTTAGGCTCGACGCGGTAGCGGTAGCGCTTCTCACCGTCTTCCTCGAACTCACCCTTGGGCTCGGCGATATTGGCGCGAAAACCCACCACTTCACGCTTGATCAGCACATTGAGGCCGTCGCCGTTGGACAGTGGCTCATGGGTGACCACCTGCAAGTCGCGCTTGCCGGCTTTTTCCACGGTGCCCACGGGCAGGCCGGTAAAGGTCGGGGTGTCAAAGGCACCGATGTCGATCTTGCGGTCGCTGACAAAGTAATCGGTGCTGCCACGGTGGAAGGTTTTTTCCGGGTCGGGCAGGAAGAAGTGCGCGGTACGGCCGCTGGAAGCGCGGGCCAGGTCCGGGCGGTCTTCGAGGATCTCGTCGAGGCGCTGACGGTAGTAGGCGGTGATGTTCTTCACATAACCCATGTCCTTGTAGCGGCCTTCGATCTTGAACGAACGCACGCCCGCTTCGACCAGGGCACGCAGGTTGGCGCTCTGGTTGTTGTCTTTCATCGACAGCAGATGCTTTTCAAAGGCCACCACGCGGCCCTGGTCATCTTTCAGGGTGTAGGGCAGGCGGCAGGCCTGGGAGCAGTCGCCACGGTTGGCGCTGCGGCCATTTTGCGCGTGGGAGATATTGCACTGCCCGGAGAACGCCACGCACAGGGCGCCGTGGATAAAGAACTCGATGGCGGCATCGGTCTCGTCGGCAATGGCGCGGATCTCTTGCAGGTTCAACTCGCGGGCCAGTACCAACTGCGAGAAACCGGCCTGGTCGAGAAACCTGGCCCGGCCTAGGGTGCGGATGTCGGTCTGGGTGCTGGCGTGCAGCTCGATCGGCGGAATATCCAGCTCCATCACGCCCAGGTCTTGCACGATCAGCGCATCGACACCGGCATCGTAGAGCTGATGGATCAGCTTGCGCGCAGGTTCCAGCTCGTTGTCATGCAAGATGGTGTTGATGGTGGTGAAGACGCGGGCGTGGTAACGGCGGGCGAATTCCACCAGTTGAGCGATATCGCTCACCTCGTTACACGCATTATGGCGGGCGCCGAAGCTCGGCCCGCCGATATAAACGGCGTCGGCGCCGTGCAGGATAGCCTCGCGCGCAATGGCGACATCGCGGGCAGGGCTGAGCAATTCCAGGTGATGCTTGGGCAAGGACATAGTTTTTTTAGTCAGGCTTGTCACGGTCGAGGCGCGCATTGTAGCCGTGAAATGCCTGGGCGGCATCTACCGCAGGGCTGTCGGGCCTAATGCAAGTCCGTTAAGCGAACGCATTACTCAACGCAACGAAGCCCCAATGTGGGAGCTGGCTTGCCTGCGATGGCCATAGGTATCTACACAATTTTGGTGCGACGCTGAACCTGTGGCGAGGGAGCTTGCTCCCGTGACGGCCTGACAGCCAGCGCTGTTCTAACTGACGCGCCGCTGTCCAAATGTGGGAGCTGGCTTGCCTGCGAAGACGGCCTGACAGTCAACCCAGTTGGACCGTGTACATATCCATTCCTGCGGTAACTGCCACTTAGGGTTCCGCCTGACGGCGGGTCACTTTGGAAAAGAGCCCCAAAGTAACCAAAGGGCTCTTGCCCCACCACTCGGCACCTCGCCTAGGCTCGGTGTGCCCGTAATCCGCCAGTGATTTGGGGGGCCGCCGCCACGCGCCATCCATGGCGCGGGGCGGCTAAACCGGCATCCCTGCCGGTTTACCCCCCAAATCCCTGTCGAATTCCGGCCATCGTGGTTTAACGGGGCGCCTAAGATCAAAAGCAGATCAAGATCAAGAGCGGCTCGCTTCGCATCGTAGTTACCGGGGGCTGCGGCGAACTGCACAGTTGTGTAGATACCTATGCTGCGATGGCGATGGAACATTCACCACCGCTATCGCAGGCAAGCCCACCTCTTTGACCGCGTTCGACATTCCTATCAGATCGGCGTTAACGGCGTCACAGATTCAAGCCTTGGCAGCCATCGCCGTCACTTCCACCCGCATACCTTCCACCGCCAAGGCGGCAACGCCCACTGCCGCCCGCACTGGCCAGGGCTTGGCGAAAAAGCGCTTGTAGACCTCGTTGAACGCAGCACGGTCGGCCATGTCGGTGAGGTAGATGGTCAGGTGCATGACCCGGTCCATGGAGCTGCCGGCTTTTTCCAGCGCGACTTTCAGCGCTTGCAGGGTGCACTCGCTTTGCAGGGTGATATCGCCCAGTTCCAGGCTGCCATCGGCATGGGTGGGAATCTGGGTGGAGACCAGGATGCCGTTGAAGCCGATTACGTCGGAGGAGATGGAATCGGCGTCCGGGTCAGGGGTATAGGACAGGTCGTGGTTGGCCATGGGCACCTCGTGTTGGCAGGAACAGAAAGGCGCCATGGTCGGTGAAATTCACTCCAGGGGCAAACCCCGGCTTATATCCAGCGTCGGAACAGCACGCTGGCGTTCACGCCGCCAAAGCCGAAGCCATTGGACAGCGCATATTCAATCGGCATAGGACGCGCCTCATCGCGCACCATGTCCAGGCCGTCGGCGAGGGCGTCCGGGTTTTCCAGGTTGAGTGTCATTGGCGCGATCTGGTCACGCAGGGCAAGCACGGTGAAGACGGCTTCGATGCCCCCCGCAGCACCGAGCAAGTGGCCGGTGGCGGATTTTGTCGAGCTGATCGCCGGGCTACCGCCAGTACCGAATAGCGTCCTGATTGCCGCCAGCTCGCCTTTGTCGCCCACAGGTGTGGAGGTCGCGTGGGCATTCAGGTACTGCACCTGCGACGCCTCGATGCCCGCCTGGCGCAACGCTTGAGTCATTGCCCGGCGCGCACCGTCACCGTCTTCAGGCCCTGCGGTCATGTGATAGGCGTCTGCACTGGTGCCATAGCCCACCAGTTCGGCAATCGGCTGCGCGCCCCGCGCCAGGGCATGTTCGAGTTCTTCAATTACCAGAATGCCGGCGCCTTCGCCCATCACAAAGCCGTCGCGCGCCTGATCGAAGGGTCGCGAAGCGCGCTGCGGGGTGGCATTGAAATCGCTGGACAGCGCTCGCGCTGCGGCGAATCCGGCAAGGCTGACGCGATGAATCGCCGCTTCGGCACCGCCGCATACCGCGACGTCGACTTCCCCGGCGCGAATCATTCGCGCTGCGTCGCCGATAGCCTGAACCCCGGCGGCACACGCGGTTACTGGCGCACCCAGAGGGCCTTTCAAGCCATAGTTGATCGACACATGCCCGGCGGCCATGTTGCTCAGAAACGATGGAATGGTGAAGGGCGACAAACGACGCGGGCCCTTGCTGTCGGTGGTGCGCACCGCATCGGCAATGGCCGGGAAACCGCCGACGCCGGAGGCGATGATGGTTGCCGTGCGTTCCTGCTCCTCGGGTGTTCTGGGGGCCCAATTGGCCTGCTTCAGGGCTTCATCCGCCGCCGCCAGGGCAAACAGGATAAAGCGGTCCATCTTGCGCTGTTCCTTGGCTGCCAACAGTCGATCAGGATCAAAACCGGCTTCGGGGTCTTGCAACACACTCTGCACCTGGCCGCCGATGCTGACCGCCAGATCACCGATCAACTCTTGCGGCAACCGGCGGATGCCCGACTGCCCGTCCAGCAAGCGCTGCCAAGTGGATTCCACGCTCGACCCCAGCGGCGTCAGCGCGCCCATGCCCGTCACGACGATACGTTTACTCATGCTCAATCGACTCCTGTTGCTTGAAGGGTACACAGCGTATGGACGTCACTATCATCATGAAAGTAACATGGCGTCATACAAGTTTGTACTCGCACACAGGAATACTTATGCAGCGCAAATCCCTCATCAGTGCCGAATGCCCCATCGCCCGTAGCCTTGAACGGGTAGGGGAGTGGTGGAGCATGCTGATCATGCGCGACGCCTTGCACGGCTTGCGCCGTTTTGACGAGTTCTCGCGCAGCCTGGGCATCGCGCCCAACATGCTGACGCGCCGCCTTAATGGTTTGGTAGAGGCGGGGATGCTGGAGCGCCGCGCCTACAGCGAGCGGCCGCCACGGTACGAATACGTGCCGACGGCCAGAGGCGAAGACTTTCGTATGGTGCTGATGGCGTTGGTGGCGTGGGGCAATCGGCATTACGCCGAGGAGGGCATCAGTGTCAAGGTGGTGGAACGCGAGACGGGCCGGCCGGTGCAGCCGATGATGGCGACGGAGGAGGGTGCGTGGGTGGCGATGGATCAGTGCGTGGTACAGCCCGGCCCGGCCGCCAGCGCAGGGATGCGCCAACGGCTGAGCCGTGAGTGATTGATTACTCTTTTACATCCATGAACTCTTCGGCCCACGCCACATAGCTCTCAGGCAAGGTGTAGGTGTGGGTCAATTCCGTCGCACTGAGGTTCGAGGTGCTGTGGGTCAGCTGACGCTGGGCACGCAGGCTGTCGTAAGTGGCCTTGATCGCGGCGAAATAGGCGCCATGCCCGGCCACCACGATGCGTACGCCCAGGCTGGCCAGGCGCTCGCTGTCGTGCAGTTGTGGGTTGCCGTAGGTCACCAGCATCAGCGGAACGCTGAGGTTCTCCGCGATTTGCTCCAGGTGGTCGAAGTCCTTGACGCCGACCATGCAGATGCCGTCAGCACCGGCCTTTTCGTAGGCCTTGGTCCGCGCAATCACGTCGCGGGTGGGCAGCACGCCGGCATTGGTGCGCGCAATGATCGACAGCGCCGGGTCGACACGCGCCTCTAGCGCGGCCTTGACCTTGCCGATGCCTTCTTCGACGGAAATCAGGTCCGTGGATTTACGCCCGAATTGCGCGGGCAAGAGGGTGTCTTCGATGGTCAGCGCTGCGACGCCGGCACGTTCCAGTTCTTCGACGGTGCGCATCACGTTCAGGGCGTTGCCGTAGCCGTGGTCGGCATCGGCGATGAAGGGCAACTGGGCCACACGGCCGATGCGGGTGGCTTGCTCGACGAACTCACTCAGGGTAATCAACGCAAAATCGGGGGCCGCCAGCACCTGCAGGGAGGCGACCGAGCCGCCCAGGATTCCCACTTCAAACCCCAGGTCGGCCGCGATGCGGGCAGACATGGGGTCGAATACGGAGGCGGTTTCAACGCACAGGGGCGTTGCCAGCAGGTCACGGAAGTTACGGCGTAGCGCTGAGTGAGAAATCTTGGGCATGGTCTTTCCTGGCTTTGGTCATCGTCAAGTGACGATCAATGTCTATTCGTGGTGCCGGGAGATTACCACGCAGATGCCCCTGTGATTATGACGTTTGAGCGCGGCGAGGGTTATCGAGCGACTGCACTGTACGACGTACCCAGGTCGCGGGCCCAGCCGTCGAGCACGTCCTTGACGTTGTCGGCGGTCATGACTTGCTTGTCATTGGCCAGGGGTGCGCCGGTGCCTTTACGCACCATGGCCGCCACGACATCGCCGGTCGAACCATCTTCCAATGACAGCTCCGTGGCGATTTCACTGTCTCGATCGCGTATGCCTGTGGCGGCGCTCACGCCCGCTGCGACCAGGGTGATCGGCAGCCACTCATACAACCGCAGTCCCTGGGGGCTGGTGGCGATGCGGGTGATGGCAGGGCGTACTGTGAGGGTGTCAGGGCCAGGTTTTGAGGCCAGGTAAACGTATTTGCCAAGTTCCGAGCGCAGTACCAGGTCGTAGTAGCCGGTGACGTGGGAGAGCGTGCTTTGGGGGATCTGAGCGGTGGGTTCAACAGCCGGGAAAAACTGGCTAGGCGCCAGGTAGACCTGCTTGTAGCGGCCGCGCTTCAAGGCTGGGCTGATCCAACTCAGTACGGTCTGGCCCGACGGGCTCTGTTGTTCTTTAAGCAGGCTGTAGTCATGAAGAAAGCCTGTATATCGCTCGGGTTCGACCTTGTTGCTGCTGCAAGCCATCAGGCTCAGGGTGGCCGCCATCAGTAGCAGGAGTGAGCATTTACGGGCCATCAATGGGTTGCCTGTTCGTTTGGAGTGTCGTGTGACGATTCGATATGCAACTGGCCATGGGTCATGATCCAGTGGATAAGGTCGGCGATGGGAATGGAGTGGGCGTACTCGACCCAGCGCCCGGCGTCGGGGCTGTAGTGTTCGAAGTAGCGACGCAGCACGATACGGTCCAGGTCCGCGTTCAGCCCCAGGCAGGATTCCTGGAACAGCATCGGGCTGTCCTGAGCCGGGGAAGAGGTGCGCTGGCTCAGTACCAGTGGCCGCGCATCGCCTGCTGCTTGCTCGGTGTACCTGCTGCTCGAAACTTTCATAGGCGTCTCCTTGGGTGGAAGACGTGCAGAATGCCCGACAGGTTTTGCCCAAAGATGTCCGGGTTGTGTCCGTGGCGAAGGAATGTTGCTCGATTGAAATAAATGACCCCGGCGCCGGAATGGTTTTAGATGGCGTTCTTTTTTTGGCCTGGGAATCTGTGAACGTGAGCAGACTGCTGATCGTCGATGACGACGTGGAAGTGCTGGCATTGCTGAAGAAATTCTTCGTCCAGCACGCCTATGAAGTCGACGTGGCCGCCGACGGCGAGGCCATGTGGGCGGCCATCGCACAACAGCGGCCGGACACGATCATCCTCGACCTCATGTTGCCCGGCGAAGGCGGCCTCAGCCTCTGCCAGAAAGTGCGGGCGCAGTTCGGCATCCCTATCATCATGCTCACGGCCATGGGCGAGCTGAGCGACCGCATTGTTGGCCTGGAACTGGGCGCCGACGACTACCTGACCAAACCCTTCGCCCCACGCGAATTGCTGGCGCGCCTGCGCGCTGTGCAACGGCGTGCGGGACAGCCGGTCATCGCGGCCGACGAGCGCTCACGCCCGGTGATTGCCTTCGCCGGTTGGCATCTGGATATCACCTGTCGCGAGCTGCGTTCGCCGGAGGGCGTCATGATCCCGCTGTCCGGTGGCGAGTTCGATTTGTTGGTGGTGTTTCTCGAACACCCCCAGCGCATCCTCACCCGCGACCAGTTGATCGACCTGACCCACGGCCAGGGCCACGACGCCTTCGACCGCAGCATCGACGTGCAGGTCAGCCGGCTGCGGCGCAAGATCGAGCCCGATTGCAAGCGCCCGGACCTGATCCGCACCGTGCGCAATGGCGGCTATCTGTTCACTGCCCCGGTGACCCGCGCATGATTCGCCGCCTGCTGCGCCGCGACACCCTGAATCGGCGGATCGCCCTGACCATTCTCGCCGCGATGCTCGCCTCACTCGCCCTCAATGCCTTGTTCGTGCAGGTGGCCGGGGTGTGGGCGCGTCCGCCCATCGACCGCACGGGGTTGCTGGAACAAATGGCCGCGACGTTGAAAGTGATCGAGGCGGCGCCTGCGCCGTTACGCTCGCACCTGGCGGCAGCGGCCAGCGATGCGCGGTTGCAGGTGACGTGGCATACCGACCCCGTGGATTTCGGCCTGCCCAGCGGAGGCAACGTGCTACAGGCGGGCGAAGTCCCTGGGATACAGGCGTTGTTTGGCACGGGGCGCACCATTCAGGTGTACAGCCCGGACGATTGGCCCCGTGGCAGCCCCGACGCGCATTATGTCGCGCTGGTGCAGTTACTTGATGGCAGCTGGTTGTCCTTCATCCCACCCGAACGCAGTTGGGGCCTGAGCGCACCCACGCGGATTGCGGTGATCATCATCCTGGGGTTGATCGCCACCTTGCTGGTCGCCTGGGTGGCCACCCGGCAATTGGCCAAGCCGTTGCAGCGTTTCGCCAGTGCCGCCAGACGCTTCGGCGGCGATCTGCGCGCACCGCCCATCGACATCGAAGGCCCCGACGAAATACGCCAGGCCACTATCGCCTTCAACACCATGCAGGCGCAGATCCAGCACTTCATCGGCGAACGCACCCAGATGCTGGCAGCCATTTCCCATGATTTGCGCGCGCCTTTGACGCGGATACGCCTGCGCTGTGAGTTCATGGAGGATCTGGACCATCAGCACAAGCTGATTCGCGATGTCGAGGAAATGCAGTCGATGATCAACGCCGCGCTGGCGTTTTTCCGCGACGATACGGTGCTGGAGCACAGCACGGCATTCGATCTGTCTGAACTGCTGCAAACCATCATCGACGACTATCGCGACCAGCAGCTGGTGGTCGACTTCCGGGGGCCGCCCCATCTGGTCTATCACGGCCGGCCACTGGCGCTTAAACGGGTGGTGGTCAACCTGCTGGAAAATGCCGCCAAGTATGCCCGTCACCCCGGCATTGCTCTGAGTGTTGACGATCAGAGGGTATGTATCGAGGTCAACGATGAGGGCCCGGGGATTCCCGAGGCGGACCTGGAGCGTGTGTTCGACCCTTTTTTTCGTCTCGAGACCTCACGCAACCGCAATACCGGCGGGGTAGGGCTTGGGCTCTCGGCAGCGCGGGCCATTGTGCGCGAGCAGGGCGGTGAGCTGAGCCTGAGCAATCGACGTGGTTCGGGGTTGGCGGCTCGGGTTGAATTGCCGCGCTAGCGTGATGCGATATGCGCATTATTAATGAATTAGGTTATGCGTTATCAGTATTTTACATCTCGCCTTCAGCACCACGAAAATAGCCCGGACACCAAAAACCTGTGGCGAGGGAGCTTGCTCCCGCTGGGGCGCGAAGCGGCCCTGCTCTTTGTCAGGAGCATGGGGCCGCTACGCTGCCCAGCGGGAGCAAGCTCCCTCGCCACAGATAAAAGCTTTTTAAAACCGAGACCGTGCGTGCGGATCGATTTGAATGCCCCACAAGGCATCTGGAGACGAACGTGCGTTACCTCAAAACCCTGGCGGCCGGGTTGGCCGCCTCTTTGCTGTGCCTGACGGCGCAGGCCCAAACCCTGGTGGTCGGCGACCAGAGCTACAACGCTCAGGCCGTGATGGAAGCGGCGGGGGTGCTCGATGACCTGCCTTACACGCTGGACTGGAAGCAGTTCACGGCCGGGTCGCCGGTGGCCGAAGCGCTCAACGTCGGCAGCCTGGACCTGGGCCTGCTCGGGGATGCCCCGGTGTTGTTCCTGGGCGCCTTGGGTGCACCGATCAAGGTGATTGCCGTCAGCCGGCAAAATCTCGACGGCGTAGCCATCCTGGTAAAAAAAGACTCGTCGATCCACAGCCTGGCCGATCTGGCAGGCAAGCGCGCTGCGATCTGGAAAGGTTCCTGGAGCCAGCAACTGTTGCTGACCGCACTGGACAAGGCCGGGGTTGCGCGGGATTCGCTGCAATGGCGCTACCTCAGCGCCCTGGATGCCTCCCACGCGCTGGAAGGCGGTGCAGTTGACGTGATCGCCACCTGGGAACCCTACGTCACGCAACAGGAACGCCAAGGTGCGCGGGTGCTGGCAACCGCTGAAGACTTGATCCCGGCCCAGAGTTTCATTGCCGCCAACGCCAGTGCTGTCGAGGCCAAGCGTGAACCCATCAGCGACTTCGTCCAGCGCCTGAAAAAAGCCCGCGACTGGGCCCGCCAAAGCCCGGCCAACGCCAACGCGTATGCCGATGCCTGGGCCAAGCGCACCCGCGCTGATGCCGACATCGCTCGCGTCTGGTTTGCCCGCGCACGCACCACCGTCGAGCCGCTGACGCCTCAGGCGCCCATTGAGGCGCAAAAGACCGTGGACTTTTTTGCCGGCCTGGGCCTGGTCAAGTCTTACTCGGCCGCCACGTTGTTCGACCCTTCATTTGCAGCCGCCTTGCAGCCCGCCGTCGCCACCACCCAGCCCTGACCGCTTGAAGGACTACTGCGCAATGACTAAAAGACAGCTCAAACTGGGCGCCCTGACCATGGGCTGCGGTGGGCCGGGCCGCCATAACCTGTGGCTTGATCCGCAGTTGCCGGCCGATGCCAGCGTCAACGTCGATTGGTACATCGAGATAGCGCGCCAGGCCGAGGCGGCGCTGTTCGACCTGCTGTTCATCGTCGACAGCCAGTTCATCACCGAGAGCTCGCCTTCTCATTACCTCAATCGCCTGGAGCCGCTGACCTTGCTGTCGGCACTGGCCGTGAGCACGCGGCATATCGGCCTGGTCGGTACGCTGACCACCTCGTATAACTCGCCCTATAACGTCGCCCGGCGCCTCGCCTCCCTGGACCTGATCAGCAAAGGCCGCGCCGGCTGGAACGTGGTGACCAGTGGCGATGCCGGTACCGCCGGCAATTACAGCCGCGACGAACATTACGACTATGCCACCCGCTACGGGCGTGCCGCCGAACACGTTCAGGTGGTACAGGGGCTGTGGAACTCTTACGAAGACGATGCGTTTGTGCGTAACCGTGCCACTGGGCAGTTTCTCGACCCGAGCAAGCTGCACAGCCTGAATCACCAGGGCGAACACTTCTCGGTGGTGGGCCCGCTGAATATCCAGCGCTCGCCCCAAGGCCAGCCGGTGATTTTCCAGGCCGGCGACTCGGAGCAAGGCCGCGACCTAGGCGCCGCCACCGCCGATGTGATCTTCACCCACGCGGCCAGTATCGAGCAGGGCCAGGCGTTTTACCGGGATATCAAGGGCAGGGCGGCACAACGGGGGCGCGATCCGGAACAGGTACTGATCATGCCCGGTGCGGAAATTTATGTGGGCGACACCGATGCCCATGCCCAGGAAATCGAGCAGCACTACCATCAGCTCGACCACAGTTTTGCGCTGGCACTCAAGGAGTTCGGGCGCAATTTTGGCTGGCATGATTTCAGCCAATACGACCTGGATGCGCCGTTCCCGCAAGAGAGCCTGGAGGCCGCGCGCAGCAGTTTTTTCACCGCTGCCAAACGCATCGCCGACCAGGCGCGGGAGCAGGGCTTCAGCCTGCGCCAGGCCGTCGAATTTGGCCGGCAATTGCGCCCAGGCGCGTTCGTGGGCAGCGCGGCCACGGTGGCGCAGAAAATGGCGGATTGGTTCGAGGCACGGGCGGTGGACGGGTTCAATATCTACATCGGGCACCCTGGGCAATTTGATCGCTTTACTCAGGAGGTGATCCCTTTGCTGCAAGAGCGCGGTGTTTATCGCACGGCCTACGAGGGCTCGACCTTGCGCGAAAGCCTGGGCTTGGCGATTCCGAGGTTCCAGCGCACCCCCTCACCCTAAGGGGTGATTTCGATGACTTTGCGGGTGTGGGACTATCACTTCAGTCCCCGGCGCCAGTGATCTGGTGTCGCACCCAACCGTTATGACGGCGAGTCTTCGAAGTGGATAATGATCGACTGTCTTCAGCCCAGTGGTTCGAACAGATAGCCAGGGTGACCGAGAGCATCGGGCACGCGGGGTTTGCCGCCACGTTGTTCGATGCCCTGGGGTGTATCCACCCCATTCAGGCCACGACCTTGTACCTGTACCCCCACGACGGCATGCCCAGCGCATTGTTCGAACTGGACGGGCCATGGCTGCCCCAGGGCAATGTGCGCCAGTACCTCTCCGGTTTTTACTTGCTCGACCCGTTCTACGGCGCCTGCGTGGAGGGGGCGGCTTCCGGCTGCTACGACCTCGCCGATGTGGCCCCCGACCACTTTGAGCACAGCGAGTACTACCAGTCGTTTTACCGGCATTCGCACCTGGAGGATGAGCTCAACTACATCCTGCAGGCCAGCAACGGCTTGAGCCTGGCGGTGTCGCTGGCCTTTACGCAGAAGCTCGACGCGGACACCACCGAGCATTTCAAGCGCATAGCACCATGGGTATTGGCAGTGCTGGGCAAGCACTTCGTCGGCCTGGAGACTCAGGGCGCGCGTTTCGAAAGCCTGTTGGAACAGCGTATTCACTCGGCACTCAACAACTTCGGCTCCTCGCTGCTCACCGAACGCGAATGCCGGATCACCCAGTTGATCCTGCGCGGCCACTCCACACGTTCGCTGGCCGAGCGCCTCGGGGTCTCCGAAGACACCATCAAGTCCCACCGCAAGCACATCTACAGCAAGCTCGACATCGGCACGCAATCGGAACTGTTTTCCCTGTTTATCGACTCGTTGGCCGAGGCCCAGGGCGGGCTGAGCAAAGACCCCCTCGAACGCTACATGAGCAAAGGCCGTTGACCGGCTGCATGACTACCCACAACAAGAGAAAAAGCCATGAACCTACCCTTTGAACCGCAACGCCAGACCCAGGACTACCAGGCCTCGGACGCGGCCCACCATATCCATGCCTTTGTGGATCAAAAGGCGCTGAATGCCGAAGGCCCGCGCGTAATGGTCCGCGGTGAGGGCCTGTACCTGTGGGACAGCGAGGGTAAGCGTTACCTGGACGGGATGTCGGGCCTGTGGTGCACGCAGCTGGGTTATGGGCGCAAGGACCTGACGGCTGCGGCGGCTGCGCAGATGGATCAGTTGGCGTACTACAACATGTTCTTTCACACCACCCATCCGGCGGTGATCGAGCTGTCCGAGTTGCTGTTCAGCCTGTTGCCAGGGCACTACAGCCATGTGATCTACACCAACTCCGGTTCCGAAGCCAATGAGGTGCTGATCCGCACCGTACGCCGCTACTGGCAAGTGCTCGGCAAGCCGCAGAAGAAGATCATGATCGGTCGCTGGAACGGCTATCACGGCTCCACCCTGGCGGCGTCTGCCCTGGGCGGCATGAAATTCATGCATGAAATGGGCGGCTTGATCCCGGACGTCGCGCACATTGACGAGCCTTATTGGTACGCCCAGGGCGGTGACTTGACTCCGGCCGAGTTCGGGCGGCGCTGCGCCCTGCAACTGGAAGAAAAGATTCTGGAGTTGGGCGCGCAAAACGTCGCCGGTTTTATCGCTGAACCTTTCCAGGGCGCCGGCGGCATGATTTTCCCCCCAGAAAGCTATTGGCCAGAGATCCAGCGTATCTGTCGCCAATACGATGTGCTGCTGTGCGCTGATGAAGTGATTGGCGGTTTCGGTCGTACAGGTGAGTGGTTTGCCCATCAGCATTTCGGCTTCGAACCCGACACGTTGTCGATCGCCAAGGGCCTGACCTCAGGTTACCTGCCCATGGGCGGTTTGGTATTGAGCAAGCGCATGGCCGAAGCCCTGGTAGAGCGGGGCGGGGTGTTTGCCCATGGACTGACGTATTCCGGGCACCCGGTTGCGGCGGCGGTGGCCCTGGCCAACCTCAAGGCCTTGCGTGACGAAGGGATCGTGCGCCAGGTAAAGGACGACACCGGGCCGTATTTGCACAAGCTCCTGCACGAAGTCTTTGGCAACCACCCGCTGATCGGCGAGATCCAGGGCACCGGCCTGCTGGCAGCCTTGCAGTTTGTCGAGGACAAAGGCACGCGCAAACGCTTTGCCAATGAAAACGACCTGGCCTGGCAATGCCGCACTTTTGGCTTTGAAGAAGGCGTGATCATTCGCTCGACCCTGGGCCGCATGATCATGGCGCCGGCCCTGGTAGCCAGCCGCGTGGAGCTCGATGAACTGGTCGACAAGACCCGCATTGCGGTGGACCGCACCGCACGGATCGCGGGAAAACTGTGAAGGGCTGAGCCCCCGCATGCCGCTTCGGTTGAACAGGGTGGGCGGCCCATAGCGGCCTGCCCACCGCTCCCAATGGATGACTCATCAAAGGTGTCGATTTGATCGAACGCCGCGGCGCCCTGCATTCCACTTTCCAGGAGTCAGCAATGAATACAATAACAAACGTAGCCGATACTCCCGTCCATCAAACCCCAACCCAACCAACCTCATCGCGCCGCTTTCGACAACCCCTGGGCCTTGTCGGGCTTGTACTGTTCGGGCTGGCGTATATGGTGCCGCTGGCGGTGTTCACCACCTACGGTCTGGTGACCCAAATGACCAAGGGGCACCTGCCCACCGCCTACCTGTTGACCCTGGCTGCCATGCTGCTGACGGCCTACAGCTATGGGTGCATGGTCAAGGCGCACCCGTATTCGGGCTCGGTCTACACCTATACGCGCAAGGCGTTTGGCGCCTCCTTCGGCTTTATCGCCGGCTGGACCTTGCTGCTGGACTACATCTTCCTGCCGCTGCTCAGCTATTTGCTGATCGGCATCTACTTGTCCGAATACTTTCCTACCGTGCCCACCGCGGTATGGGTATTGGGCTCCATTGCCCTGGTGACGGCGCTGAATCTAGTGGGTATCGAGTCGATTACCCGGGTCAATTGGGTGCTGATCGTGGCCCAACTGGTGTTCATCGTGGTGTTCGTGGGGTCGTCGATCCACAACCTCAGCGGGCAAGCCGAGCCGGTGTCGCTGCTCAAGCCGTTTCACCATGAAGGTTTCAGCGTGCCGCTGATCATGACCGGCGCGGCGGTGCTGTGCTTGTCGTTCCTGGGGTTTGATGCCGTGTCGACCATGGCTGAGGAGACACCTGACCCGCGTCGTACCATTCCGCAGGCGATCATGGCGGTGTCGCTGATCGGTGGGTTGCTGTTTTTGGTGGTGTCGTATTGCGCCCAGATGGTCTTCCCGGAATGGAATAGTTTTGCCGATCCCGACTCGGCTTCGGTCGATGTGATGCGCCGGGTCGGCGGCGAGCTACTGGTGAGTGCGTTTACCGCCACCTATGTGGCGGGCTGTTTCGCCTCCGCGATGGTCTCCCAGGCCAGCGTGTCCCGCGTGCTGTTCGCCATGGGCCGCGACGGCGCATTGCCCAGGGTATTCGGCAAGCTGGTGACGAAAAAACGCGTGCCGGCCAACGCGATCATGCTGGTCAGCCTGTTTTCGCTGATTGCCCTGTTCATCAGCCTGGACACCGTGGCCAACATGATCAGCTTTGGCGCGCTGTTCGCGTTTTCGGCGGTGAACCTGGCCGTGATCAAGCATTACTTGGGCGACCAGAAGCTGCGCGGTACACGCAACTATCTGCTGTACGCCGCCCTGCCGGGCCTGGGGTTTCTCAGCACGCTGTGGTTGTGGACGAGCCTGTCCGGCCTGTCGTTCACCATCGGCCTGTGCTGGATGGCCCTGGGGCTGCTGTGTTTGTTCTGCGTCACGCGTGGGTTCCGGGTACGCATGCCGGAGCTGCAAATGGCCGAATGAACAGGCCCCACCTCGGTTCATCCGTAGGAGCGAGCTTGCTCGCGAAAAACGTCAACGATAACGCGTTCTTCCTGGATGAACGCGGCGCCCTTGAGTTTTTCGCGAGCAAGCTCGCTCCTACAAAAGCCTTACGGCCCAATTCAGGAGTACAGCATGTTCAACCTCGACTATTGGCAGCAACGCGCTGCCCGCCAAACCTTCATCAGCACCGCCCTGATCGACGGCCAGCCCGTAGGTGCACTCTGCGGGGCGACCTTCGACACCATCAACCCGGCGACCAACCGCTTGCTTGCGCAGGTCGCCGCCTGCGGTGCAGCGGAGGTCGACCTGGCAGTACGCTCCGCACGCCGCGCCTTTGACAACGGCCCCTGGCGGCGCATGCCTCCAGGCGAACGCAAAAAAGTCCTGATCAAACTCGCCGACCTGTTGATGACCCACCGCGAAGAACTCGCACTGCTGGACTCCCTGAACATGGGCAAGCCGGTAATGGACGCCTATAACGTCGACGTACCCGGCGCGGCCCATGTTTTCGCCTGGTACGGTGAGGCCCTGGACAAGCTCTACGATCAGGTCGCGCCGACTGCCCACAACGCGTTGGCGACCATTACCCGCGAAGCATTGGGCGTGATTGCAGCGGTGGTGCCGTGGAATTTCCCGCTGGACATGGCCGCCTGGAAATTGGCACCCGCCTTGGCGGCAGGCAATAGCGTGGTACTCAAGCCCGCTGAGCAATCGCCGTTTTCCGCCCTGCGCCTGGCCCAACTGGCGCTCGAGGCGGGCGTCCCCGAGGGCGTGCTGAACGTGGTGCCAGGCATGGGCGAGGGCGCCGGCAAGGCACTGGGGTTGCACCCGGACGTCGATTGCCTGGTATTTACCGGTTCGACCCAAGTGGGCAAGTACTTCATGCAGTACTCCGCGCAGTCCAACCTCAAGCAGGTGTGGCTGGAGTGTGGAGGCAAGAGCCCGAACCTGGTGTTTGCAGACTGTCAGGACCTGGACCTGGCGGCGGAGAAGGCGGCCTTCGGGATATTCTTCAACCAGGGCGAGGTGTGTTCGGCGAATTCGCGCCTCTATGTGCAACGCTGCATCCACGACGAGTTCATCGAGCGCCTGATCGATAAATCCCACGCCTGGATGCCCGGCAACCCACTGAACCCCGCCAGCGCCGCCGGTGCAATTGTCGACAGCGGGCAAACCGCACGCATCATGCAAGCCATCGGGCAGGCTCGCGCAGAAGGCGCCACGCTGTTGAGCGGTGGCCAACAGTTGAACATCGAGGGTTGTTCAAACTTCATCCAGCCGACGATATTTGCCAACGTCACCGCTGACATGCGCCTGTCCCGTGATGAGGTGTTTGGCCCCGTGCTGGCGGTGAGTGCCTTCGATACCGAAGAACAGGCGATACAGCAAGCCAACGACAGCGTCTACGGCCTGGCGGCATCGGTGTGGAGTGATGACCTGAACCGTGCGCATCGCGTGGCGCGTGCCCTGAATGCTGGTACCGTGTCGGTCAACACCATTGACGCCCTGGACGTGACCGTGCCGTTTGGCGGCGGCAAACAGTCGGGGTTCGGGCGCGATTTGTCGCTGCATTCGTTTGATAAGTACACCCAGTTGAAAACCACCTGGTTCCAATTGCGTTAACTGCCCCGTTTCGCATAACTGCTGTGCCGTTACAGGCATTCATCCGCCAGTGGGCAATGCCTATAGTCCACTTAGCCCGTGCAGCGCTTCAACCGTGCTGCGCGATCCAGCCCAAGACTGAGGTGAGCCTGATGAACCGTGAATTCGACCCCGCACTGACGGATATCAACCAAGTGGACGCCGAGTACTTCGAGTACAGCAAGGCGGCGAATCCCATCAGTGCCAACCTGATTTCCCGCATTCCCTACCACAGCTTTCCGGCCTCGCTGTATGACAGTGGCCCCTCCCGCGTGGTACCGCTGGACCTCAGCGACGCCTTGGGCTGCGAAGGCCCTGCGACAGGCCCCGGGCTATGCGCGAACTTCATGCGCCTTAACCGTGGCGACACGCTGACCCTGCAACCCAACGCCACTTCCCAGGTGTTCTACGTGATTGCCGGGGAGGGCAGCGTGGTTCAGGGGGAGTATGAGATTCAATGGTCCAAGGGCTGCTTTATCGCCCTGCCGGGATTACAGCAAGCGCACTTCAGTGCCCGCGAGGATGCACGTCTTTACTATGTGCACGATGAGCCGTTGCTGCGTTACCTGGGGGTGACACCCCGCGCCGATCGCTTTGCGCCGACCCTGTACCCAGCAGCACTGGCTAACGCGAAGTTGCGTGAAGCGGCCGATGATCCCAGGGCACAGGACCGCAGCCGCATCAGCATCCTGCTGGGCAACCGTCATTTCCCGCAGACGCGCACGGTGACCCACGTGCTGTGGGCCATGTACGGGATTCTGCCGGCGGGATCGGTGCAGAAACCCCATCGGCATCAGTCGATTGCACTGGACTTCATTATTGATTGCCCCACGGGCTGTTATTCATTGGTGGGCACCGAGCTGGACGCGGATGGGCAAATTCGTAACCCGCAGCGGGTCGACTGGTCTCCCGGCCTGGCGTTTGTCACGCCACCGGGTTACTGGCATGCGCATTTTAATGAATCGGATAGCGAGGCGTTCCTGATCCCGATTCAGGATGCGGGGCTGCAAACCTACCTGCGTGCGCTGGATATCCGCTTCAGTTGAGTCACTTCCAGTCCGGTGTTTCGCCCAGTCGTTCAACGATAAAGTCGATAAAACACCGGACCTTGGACGATACGATGCGCTTGGGCGGGTACACAAACCACACCGCAAACGCCCGCTCCACGCCCTGGATATGCCATTCGGGCAGCCACACTGCCAAGTCGCCGGCCTCGATACTTCGCGCCACCAGCCAGTCCGGCAACAGCCCAAAGCCTAAGCCTTGGCGCACGGCGATGAGTTGCGCGTCCAGGTCATTGATTCGAATAACGCCGTCATGCTGCAACGGGAGCGCGCGGCCGGCGGATACAAAACTGATATCGCCGGTGGTAGCCGTGCCCAGCACCGCAGGCAAACCGGCCAGGTCGGTGGGCGTGGAAGGAGGAGGGTGCTGCATGCCAAACGCCGGGCTGACCACCAAGCGGTAGTGGCCGTCGCTGAGCTTGCGTGCCTTGAGGGTCGAATCGGCCAGCTCGCCAATGCGTATGGCTAAGTCGACGCCGGCATGAATCAAATTGACCTGGGTGTTATCCAGCACCAGTTCCACGCTGATCTGCGGGTAGCGCACCAGAAAGTCATTCAACGCCGGCAGAATGTGATGCCGAGCAAACGCCGGCGGCAGGTTGAGTTTCAACACGCCCCGGGGATGCTGGTTCAGCGCAGACGTGGCGGCTTTGGCGTGTTCCAGTTCATCCAATACCCTGCGTGCGTGTATCAGGAAGGTCTGGCCGCCTTCGGTCAGATGCAGCGTGCGTGTGGAGCGGTTGAACAGCGCGATGCCCAAGTCTTGCTCAAGGTCCTTCACATAGCGTGAAACCGTTGAGGCCTTGATTCCCAGGCGTTCGGCGGCACGCGAGAAATTGTTGCCTTCGGCGGCTTCGATGAAGGCGGTGAGCGCGGTGAAATAGTCCAAGGGCAGCCTCAGGGCAGGGCGGTGACACGTGCAGGTTGTTGAGTTTTGCCGGGGGCTGTCAACTGCTAGACCCTAGAGCCACGATGCAGCCCCCGTTTTCCTAATGGGTCTGAATGATCAAGGCGATATGGGATCGCTCGCAGGAAAGGTTTCTTCGATCGCCTCGTCGAGCTGGCTATCGCTGACAGCGCGGTCTTGCACCTTCACATTCGACTCGCAATGGCAATCGGCACTGGGGCACGCTTGACCCTGGGGGTGCAAGTCGGCGCATGCCTGGCTGCAGTAGGCTTTGCCGTTGCGCTGGTGACGCGTGTCATGGGTCACCTGGCAGGTGCAGCCTGGGCAGGCGCAGGTCCAACCTTGAGTTGTCGGGTTCATAGGTCCTCCGAATATTCAGTGATTGATAAACGGGCAGCGGTGTTCTGATACGTAAATCAGGGCTGCTGGTAATGCCCTGGGATGTCATGGCCTTCATCGGCCGGCTTGTTGCGCTTTTGCACCTGGACGTCGCTCAATTTCGCGTCCTTGAGCTCTGCGAAGCGCTGCCTGAGCAGGGACTCGGCCCATTGCGGGTCCAGCGTGTCGGCATCGTGCTCAAGCGTGCGGCTTTGTGGCTGGTTGTCGAGGATGAAACTGATGAGGTAATGCGCTTTCTCGAACATGAACGTGGCTCCGTTACGGTTAACAAGGCAAACCCGAGCAGGGCATGTTCGTTTGATGAGTGGGCTGCGCAGTGATTCAGAAAATATAAGCCGCTTTCACCGGCCGAACCTTGAGAACAACAGAACCCGACTATTGATCTCGATCAGGTGGCCGTGCTGGCCCGCTCTATAACCTTGGGCGCTTATCGATGGCCAGGGACGGCTCAACGAGCAGCTCTGGTCGCACATTCTCAAGGAAGAGTCAGCCATGCGATCACTCAAGATCCTGTTGTTATCATCGGCATTCAACGGTTTGACCCAACGAGCCTGGCTGGATCTGCGCCAGGCGGGTCACGACCCCAGCGTTGTGGTGTTCACCGATCAAGCCACGGTGTGCCAGCAGGTCGAGGCGTCAGGTGCCGACCTGGTGATCTGCCCGTTTCTGAAGGATCGTGTGCCGCACCAACTATGGAGCCATCCGCAGCGCCCGGTGGTGATCATCCATCCGGGCATTGTTGGTGACCGTGGTGCCAGTGCGCTGGATTGGGCTATCACCCAGCAGGCCCGCCGTTGGGGCGTCACTGCTTTGCAAGCGGTGGAAGAAATGGATGCAGGACCGATATGGTCCACCTGTGAGTTCGACATGCCCGACCAGGTGCGCAAATCCGAGCTGTACAACGGCCTGGTGAGCGACGCCGCGATGGTTTGCATTCGTGACGTCGTGGCGAAATTCGCCAAGGGCTTCGTCCCCACACCGCTCGATTACACCCAACCCAGCGTCATCGGGCACTTGCAGCCGAACATGACCCAGGCCGACCGCACCTTCAGTTGGTTCGATTGCGCAGGATTTATCAAGCGCAGCATCGACGCTGCCGATGGCCAGCCCGGCGTGTTGGCCAGCCTGTTGGGCGGGCAATATTACCTCTACGACGCGCACTTGGACGCCCGCCAGGGCGCTCCCGGAGAAATCCTCGCGGTACAGGACGACGCTGTGCTGGTGGCGGCCGGAGATCACAGCCTGTGGATCGGCTCGCTCAAACCCAAAGGCCCGGAGACCTTCAAGCTGCCGGCACGGCACGTACTGGCGCAAAGGCTGGCCGGCGTTCCGGTGCTGGACAGCTCAATAGCCCGTCAGGCGTTCAAAGAGCGGGTCTATCAACCCATTCGCTACCAAGAGTTCGGCCATATCGGCGAACTGACGTTCGAGTTCTACAACGGCGCCATGAGCACCGAACAATGCCAGCGGCTGGTCGCAGCGTTGCGCTGGGCCAAGGCGCGAGATACCCAGGTGTTGCTGATCAAGGGCGGACGTGGCAGCTTTTCCAATGGCGTTCACCTCAACGTCATCCAGGCCGCCGAAGTGCCAGGGCTGGAAGCCTGGGCCAACATTCAAGCCATCGACGATGTGTGCCTGGAGCTGCTCACCGCCAGGCAACTGGTGATCAGCGGCCTGACTGGCAGCGCGGGCGCAGGCGGCGTGATGCTGGCGCTGGCCGCCGACATTGTATTGGCTCGCGAAGGTGTGGTGCTCAATCCGCACTACAAGACCATGGGACTCTACGGCTCCGAATACTGGACCTACAGCCTGCCACGGGCGGTGGGCAGCGAAATCGCGCATAAGCTCACCGAAGAATGCCTGCCCATCAGCGCCATCCAGGCCCAGCAGTACGGCATGGTCCAGGGCATCGGGCCCCGCTGTCTGCAGGCATTCGGCCTGTGGCTTTTGCAAGAGGCTGACCGTGCGTTGACCGATGATAAGTACCTTCACGCACGCACGCGAAAAGCCATGCTGGATACTCAGCAAGTTGAACGCTGTCGCGAGCAGGAGCTGGCACAGATGCGACTGGACATGGTGGAAAACCGCCAGCAGTTTGCCGAGAAATGCCGCAACTTCGTGTTTAAACGCAAAGCCTGCCAGACCCCACAGCGGTTGATTGCGCCATGGGCGTTGAGGTATGAGGCTGGTGTGCCGGAAAGCCGGATGCTGAATGACTGACCGTCGACGCGGGGAGGGCGCGTCGGCCAGTCCAGCCTCGCATTGGGCAATAGGGTTGCCCATAATGGAGGCCAACTCGCCCAAACGCTCAGACCCCGAGGCCCCATGGAACTGCACAACCTGAACGATGATGCAGCGCCCGTATGACTCGTGCGCTGTTTATCTCGATGGATGGCCCCAAAGGCACCGGTAAAACCACGCTGTTGGAGGCCGTTACGACAGCGTTGAGGGCCGACAACATAAAGGTCGTGCGACTGTGCGAGCGCAAGAGCGATCCCTGTCGAGCGCAAACGATGGCTCTGGTTAACACGTTCGCCCGAGATCCCAGCCGGGATCTGGAGCTTGAGGTGTGTGAGCGCTTTGCCGACAGCCGCAGCTGGATTACTCGGAACGTACTGGCCGCGCAGCCACCTGACAGCATCATCCTGATGGATCGCTGGTACCCGTCTGATGCCGCGTTTCGTCGGTTGATACCCTTTGCAGACATTCTTGAGCTGAACATTAATCGGCAGGTGCAAGTGCCGGACCTGCACGTGGGGGTTGTCACCGCGGCGCAAATATCCTGGGCGCGGGCAGCAGCACGACGGCGGGGGTTGAGCAGTACGGTGATGTCTAAGCTGGAGGAGCAAGTTGCGTGTACCAAGGCGTTTGAGCGAGCGGCTGTGGAGCAGGGGTGGGTCATGTGTCGCAATGAAGGGACGATCGAAGAGGCGGTGAGGCGGGTGGTTTTGCAGATATATAAGGTCCTTCATCCCAAGCATCAGGAGTAACGGAGTGCCGTTGAACCAGCAAGATCAGGATGATGTTGGTCATCAGAACAAACGTCACCGAACGAAGAAACTCTATGAAAACGTCGTGATAGGAAACTTCCTGTACGGTCTCGGATTCGCCGTGCGGTCATGTCTAGACGCAAACACCTCGATCCCAAGCGTGGTCAACCTGCTACAGCAGACACCTGCAGACAACGAGCTGGCTGACGTACTGCTGAGCTTTCCAGGTGTCGTGCGCTTGATCGAATTCAAGATGAAGGGCGCCAGCCTGAAAAAAGAACGACTGCGACATCGTTTACTCATGGCCGCCCTGGCAGGTGAAAATCAGGTATTGGTCGAAACGTCCAGAAGCCTGCACTGGTATGTGGAGGTGGGCGCCAATGACACCGACACGCCTCTGGTTTCGCGAGCCGTGCCTTATCTGGACGCCTTCGACGAAGAACACTTGGCGTTGTCCGCGGGAAGCCTTGAACGACTCGTGGAGCAAACCGCGCGCGAAGCTGTTCGCGGCCTGGACCCGATGTTGCGTGAGCGCTCACAGATATACCTGCGATTTTTACGCAATATTCAAGCTGACGACCCGGTGGGCGCAGGTGGTGTGCTTCTGGTCATGGGCGCAGGTGGAGCAATGCATTTTGTTCAGCTGCGAGACGTCTGTGATTTGAGTATGCCGCACAGGCAATGGCTGGAGCTGGAAATGAGCGGTCCGCAGCTGGAGCGATCTGTGCCTGCGTTGGAGCGAAGCATGAAGCGTCCCAAACACCGCGACGGCCCCGAATATGGAAGGTAATGACCCATGGACGAACACGTGAACGAGAATGACCTCAGCCTGCGGGCCATGGCCGTTGCTGCCAAGGGCATCATGAGCGCAGCGGAAAATGACAGAAAAGCCGCTGAGCAGGCGATTGCGCGTCTTGGCTATCTGGAAAAACGTGTTGAGCAGAGCCTGCAACAGATTCCGACGATACTGGGCGCTTCAGCGGCGCAGATCGCAGATTCAGTGGCTTCAAAGGCGGCCGAGCAGTTGGTTGGCAGGTTCAGACAGGCCGATGCCGCGGCGCTTGATGCGGCGCAAAAGTACCAGGCCGCCAGTGACAGCCTTAAGCGTCGATTCTGGCTCAGCATCTTCGCCATTCATCTAGGTGTGGTATTGCCTCTGGCGTTGCTGTTTTTCTTTGCGGTCCCCAGCACCGATGAGATTGCGCAAAGGCAACGAGAGTTAGCGGTGCTTGAGCAAAACATAGAAGCGTTGAAACGCCAGGGTGGTGAAGCTGCCATTATTGACTGCGAGGGACGCCCGTGCGTGCGCACGCGAGAGGTCCCGGGCGAAAATCCCTATCACGATGCCGCTACAGGGAAGAAGACTTATCGGTTGATCTGGACCAAGTGAGCTTCATCAACTTTGAACTAATCACTAAGCCTGTCCACCTAACGCTTTGCACGTTGCCTCAAGCCCGGGGTTTTCCTGGGTTACCCAATCACACACGAAGGTTTGGTTAATCATGAAGAGCGAACAGGTAGAAGGCGTTGTAGAAAAGGTTGCTGGCAAAGCGCAGAGCGCAGTCGGGAAGCTTTTTGGCGATTCGAAGTTGGAAGCTGAGGGCGCTGGACGCCAGGCTGCGGGTCAACTGACGCAAACCTATGGTGACGCACTGGACAGCGTTTCTACATTCGTCAAGGAAAAACCGGTTGCTGCACTGGCAATCGGGGCTGTTGCTCTACTGGTGCTGAAGAGATTGCTTGGTCGCTGAACAGCAGTAGCTTCAATAAGATTGCTGGCACGGTAGAGACGATGGTGAACGCTAACCAGAATCAGGGGCAAATTTCTGGAGTTTCTTGCAGGCGTGGAAGGGCGTGAAGTGGAGCGGGGTATCTGCCTGTTCCTTGGGTAACCAAGTCATGCTGCCTGGCAATCGACGCGGTCTCTATGCCCTTTGCCGAGCTTGATGGGCTGAAAAGCCCTTATGTTTTCCAGGTCCCAGAAAAGCCAATGCCCCGACAAGTCGGGGCATTGGCTTTTTTATGAGCGAGTGGTCGGTTTGTATCGTTTTGTATCTGCGCTTTGGATAGATACACAGCGATTCCTTTAAGTCGGTTGATGACACATACGGGATACCTGCGGGGCTCTAAATGAACCCAACGAGAAGGCGCAAACCTTCTTCAATGGATGACTCATTTAACTCGCGGCTATCTCTGCGCGTTTCGCGACGTTGTCGACCAATGACTTATAGGAAATTCAAAATGCCTGCAGCTACGTTCGGTTTCACCTGGCGCCATTGTCTGGCTTCTTCCGTGAGAATGGGCGCTTTGGGGTTGGCCCTGATAGCCGGCAGCGGTGGTGCCTGGGCTGCTGGCCCGGCCGCCGATGCGTCAATTGCCTCGGCCTCGACCAATCCCGAATCGATTAGACCTTATCGAATTCACGTCGATGAGGCTCAATTGACCGATCTGAAAAAGCGCATTGCGGCGACCCGCTGGCCGGACAAAGAGACCGTCAGTGACGTTTCCCAAGGCGTGCAGCTGGCCCAGGTCCAGGCGCTGGTGAAGTATTGGGGCAGCGGCTATGACTGGCGCAAGGCCGAAGCGAAGCTCAATGCGCTGCCTGAATTCATCACGACTATTGACGGCGTGGATATTCAATTCATCCATGTTCGCTCGCCAAACCCCAACGCGATGCCGCTGCTTCTGACACACGGATGGCCTGGCTCACAGTTTGAGTTCCTGAAGACGATCGGCCCGCTGACGGATCCCGTTGCTTACGGCGGTAAGGTTGAAGATTCGTTCGACGTGATCATTCCATCGATTCCGGGACACGGTTTTTCCGGTAAGCCAACTGAATTGGGCTGGGGGCCGGATCGGGTCGCGAAGGCTTGGGATGTGCTCATCAAGCGTCTGGGTTATACCCACTATGTCTCCCAGGGCGGAGATCACGGTTCGGTCATATCGGATGCATTGGGCCGCCTGAATCCGCCGGGGCTGTTGGGCATTCACTTGAACATGCCGGCCACCATCCCGCCCGAATTGGTCAAGCCGATCAATAGTGGTGACCCGGCCCCTGAAGGGCTCACTAAGCCTGAACGCAAGGCGTTTGATTCCTTGAGCACCTTCTTCGGCCGCAATGCAGCATACGGCGCGATGATGGTTACGCGCCCGCAGACTATCGGTTACCTGCTGGCCGATTCGCCTACCGGAACTGCGGCGTGGATGTACGAAAAAATCGCCGCGTGGACGGACAGTGATGGCCAGCCTGAACGGGTATTGACCCGTGACGAGATGCTGGACGATATCAGCCTGTACTGGCTGACGAACGCAGGCGCATCGTCATCGCGTTTCTACTGGGAAAACAACAACAACAATTTCAGCGCTGCCGCGCAGAACACCGCAAGCATCAAGGTGCCGGTGGCGATCACGGTCTTCCCGCACGAGATCTATCAGGCGCCTAAAAGCTGGGCGCAACGCGCTTACCCATCACTTTCCTACTACAGCGAGGTTAACAAGGGCGGCCACTTCGCTTCCTGGGAGCAACCTCAATTGTTCAGCGAAGAGTTGCGGGAGGCCTTCCGGCCGCTGCGCGCCAAGCTGAGCGCAACGAAGACAGCCCAGTAGCTCACACGCAACCCAGCCAACACACCTGGCCGCTATTCGGCGGCTCGCTACGGAGAAATACCATGGAGATGACCTTGCTGAACAATCAAAATAAATCCAGCCGCCTGCGGGGTCTTGCCCCATCGCTGTTGGCAGCAGCGGTGCTGCAATTCGCGGCGGTGGCTGTCGGTTTTTCCCAAGCCAGCGCGGCTGATGTACCCGCGTCCACCATTGGGGCTATCACCCCGGGAGCTCACACCTCTCTCGGTGCACTTAAGCATGTGAAAGCGGGGCTGCTGAACGTTTCTTACGCGGAACTCGGCCCAGCCGATGGTCCTGTGGTCATTTTGTTGCACGGCTGGCCCTACGATATCAACGCATACGCTGATGTCGCTCCTGCTTTGGCGGGCAAGGGATATCGAGTGTTGATCCCTTCTGCGCGTGGTTATGGCGATACGCATTTTCTCTCGGCCAAGACTGCTCGCAATGGTCAACCTGCTGCGCTGGCGACCGACCTGATCGACTTCATGGACGCGCTGAAGATCAAGACCGCGGTGTTGGGTGGGTTTGACTGGGGCGCCCGCACTGCAGATATCGTTGCGGCACTGTGGCCGGAAAGAGTGAAAGCCCTGGTCGCTGTGAGCGGTTACCTGATAGGCAGCCAAGAGGCAGGCAAGGCGCCATTGCCGCCAGCCGCCGAACTGCAGTGGTGGTACCAGTTCTACTTCGCGACCGAGCGTGGGCGCCTGGGCTACGAGAAAAACACCCATGACTTCGCCAAGCTCATCTGGAAGCTGGCGTCGCCACAGTGGAATTTCGACGACGCCACTTATGAGCGCAGCGCGGCGTCCTTGCAAAACCCTGATCACGTGGCCGTGTCGATTTTCAACTATCGCTGGCGCCTGGGGTTGGTCAAGGGCGAGGCCAGATACGACGCGCTGGAGAAGAAACTCGCGGCATTTCCATCCATTAGTGTGCCCACCATCACCCTGGAAGGTGATGCGAACGGCGCACCGCATCCACCTGCCGAAGCGTACGCCAAGCGCTTCACTGGCAAGTATGAGTACCGATTGATCACCGGTGGAGTAGGCCACAACTTGCCGCAGGAAGCGCCGACAGCCTTCGCCCAGGCGGTGATCGACGCCGATCATCTTTGAAAACCGGCGGAGAGGATGGCGAGAATGAAGCTGAAATTTCTGGCCGCGATGTCGGCTGCCATTGCAATCGCAGCGTTGACCGCTACCGGTGTTGCCTCGGGCGACGCCAGTAAGGGCGACGCCTCGCCGATCTATGGCGTGAAATTGCCTGAAAACTACCGCCTATGGCCGCTGATTGCGCCCGCGCAGGAAGCGGCCCCCTTGAACGAACTGCGAGCCGTGCTGGGCAATGACTTGGCCATCAAGGCTTATCAGGATTCAACGCTGCCGTTCCCTGATGGCACGGTGCTGGTAAAGCTGGCCTGGAAACATGTGCAGTCCCCGGAATTCGAGCCGGCGTCCATCCCGGGGCCGGCCACCACCGTGCAGGTGATGGTCAAGGACTCGAAAAGATATGCAGCAACCGGTGGCTGGGGATTCGGGCGGTTTATCAACGGTAAACCGGCCGATGAAGCCCAACACGAAACCTGCTTCGCCTGTCACCAGGCGCGAGTGCGTAATCACGACTTTGTCTTCACGCGCTTCGCTCCCTGATTTCCCGTCAAACCCGGAGTCAACAATGAAAAAAGTATTAACCGCACTGGCCGTCGCCGTCAGCCTGAGCATGGCGACACACGCCTGGTCGCAAACTGAAAAAACCACGATTGTGCTCGTACATGGCGCCTTTGCCGATGCGTCGAGTTGGAATGGCGTCGTGAAGATTCTCGAGAAGGACGGTTACCCGGTGGTTGCCGCTGCCAACCCATTGCGCGGTGTAAAGAGCGATGGTTCGGCAATCTCGGCATTGCTGACGAGCATTCATTCGCCGGTGGTGTTGGTCGGCCACTCCTATGGCGGCAACGTTATCAGTGATGCGGCCAACGATCATGCAAACGTCAAAGCCCTGGTTTACGTCAGTGCGTTTGCACCTGAGGCCGGGGAAACCGTCGCCGGGCTGGCCGGCAAATTCCCGGGCAGCACGCTGGGTCCAACGCTGGCTGCGCCTGTACCGTTGGCCGATGGGGGCAAGGACTTGTACATCCAGCAGGATAAATTTCACAACCAGTTCGCCGCTGACGTCCCCGCGAAAGAGGCGGCATTGATGGCCGCCACCCAACGCCCGGTAACGGAAGCGGCGCTCAACGAAGCATCCGGCAGCCCTGCCTGGAAGCATATTCCGTCCTGGTACATCTACGGCGACAAGGACAAGAACATTCCCCCGCAAGCCATGGCATTCATGGCCAAGCGCGCCGCTGCCAAAGCCGTGGAAGTGGTCAAGGGCGCTTCACATGTGGTGATGGTTTCGAACCCGGAACCGGTTGCCCGCCTCATCGAAAAAGCCGCCACGGCGAAATGACACGCCAAGGGCGAAGCGGCGCTTTCAGCGCTCTACGCCGAGGCGAGTTTTGCACGTCGCCCGGCGGGTTTCGTTTTGAAGTTGTGCAACGCTGAAACGCAAGAGAGGGGGGTATTCGACGCGGCCAACGCCTGGGCACACCGGGCGTTGTGCTTATCGCGGGCAACCGCAATCAATCAGGTACGCCACGATGTGGAAGATCAATCACAGTTACATTGACGGAGCATTCGTTCCTGTTCATGGCAATGAAACGGTGCAATGCATCAATCCGGCTACCGAGGCGGTCATCGGTACGCTCACTCTGGCTGATCGTGAAGATGCCAGGCGCGCTATCGCGGCGGCTTCGCATGCTCAAGTCGCGATGGGCCGCACCTCCAAGGCCGAACGTATCGACATGCTCGAGCAGTTGCAGGCTGCCGTGCTGGCGAGCACGAATGAAATTCGCGATACCGCCATCGAAGAGTACGGTGCGCCGTTTGCCCGTGCGCAATGGGTCAGTCGCTACGCTTCACAGTCATTTACCAATGCGGCGCAGGTGTTGAAACACTTCGACCTGAGTCGTTCGGTCGGTGACGCTACCGTGGTGATGGAGCCGGTCGGAGTCGCGGCGCTGTTTGCCCCCTGGAACAGCACCGCCGGGACGATATGCAGCAAACTGGCATCGGCCATCGCGGCGGGTTGTGCCTCGGTCATCAAACCGAGCGAGTTGAGCCCCTTGCAAACCACCGTGCTCGCCCAAGCGCTGCATCGCGCAGAGTTGCCCAACGGAGTTTTCAATATTCTGTTGGGACGCGGCAGTGACGTGGGTGACGAAATCAGCGCCAGCCCACTCATCGCGAAAATTTCATTCACCGGGTCCACCGCCACCGGAAAGCTCATTGCACTTGCCGGAATCGAGACCATGAAGCGAGTGAGCCTGTCGCTCACGGGGAAGTCGGCCTCTATCATCCTGGATGACGCCGATCTCGACATCGCCATTCCCCTGGCTCTGAATGCTGCGTTCATGAACAACGGTCAGGCATGTGTCGCTGGCACACGTCTGCTGGTGCCACGCTCGCACGCCGAGGATATTATCAAGCGCGTGAAAAGCCTGGTTGAAGCGATGGTCGTCGGCGATCCGCAGGATCCGGCCACTGCTCTCGGGCCGCTGGTCAATCGCGCCCAATTCGACCGCGTACAAGCTTTCATCCGCCGCGGGCAGGCGCAAGGCGCGACGTTGATTATCGGCGGGGAGGGCAGGCCGACCGGCTTGGACAAGGGCTATTTCGTCAGGCCTACGGTCTTTGCCGACGTCAGCAATGACATGGACATCGCGCAAGAGGAGATTTTCGGCCCGGTGCTATCGATCATTGCGTATGACTCGCAAGAACAGGCGATCGCTATTGCCAATGCCAGTCTCTACGGTTTGCAGGCTTATGTGTTTACCCGGCAACCGGAACGTGCCCAACGCCTGGCGACCCAGCTGCAGGCCGGCTCGGTGTTGATCAACAGAATTTCGCCAGAGCTGCTGGCGCCGTTCGGCGGGGTAAAGCAGTCCGGTGTCGGCCGGGAGTTTGGAGTCTTTGGGCTGGAAGCATTTCTTGAGGCCAAAAGCATCGTGTCGGATTAGCCTGGGGTTGGCGGGAGAGGGTGGTCGCGCAACCCAGGCCGCAGGAGAAAAAGCTAATGGCCCACAGCACGTTGCCTGTGGGCCATGGGTTTTCAAGGGTTACGCGGCTGGAGCTTTCGCCTCCTGCAGCAGTTGCTGAATCATCTTTTCCTGCGTCTCGTAGCGACCTTCTCCGAAGTGGGTGAAACGCACTTGCCCTTTGGCGTCGATCAGGTAGTGCGCGGGCCAGTACTGGTTATCGAAGTTGCGCCAGATCGCGTAGTTGTTATCGATGGCTACCGGGTAAGTGATGCCGAGCTTTTTCACCTCATCCCTGACATTGCTGATGATGCGTTCAAAACCGTATTCCGGGGTGTGGACGCCGATTACCACCAAGCCATCCTTCTCGTACTTCCGCGCCCAGTCCTTCACGTACGGCAGGGTGTGCTGGCAATTGATGCAGTCGTAAGTCCAGAAATCGACGAGCACCACTTTGCCTCTGAGCGATTCACTGGTCAGTGCGGGCGAATTGAGCCATTCCACGGCGCCGGACAGCGACGGCATCGGGCCTCGGGCGTTGTCGAGGGTGGGTTCGGCCTTGGCCTTGCTTACCAAGTATTCGACGACTTTGGGGACGCTTTGCAGCACGCCTTTTTCCAGCACGCTGACGCCTTCGGACGACGCCCCGGCCAACAGCGTCTTGTCGGCACCGGTAGAAATCATCAGCGCTGCGGCCAGGACCGCAAAACCGGTGACGCGCCGCAGCCAACCAGTGACCGGAATCGAGGCCTTCAGGCGATTGACTAAACCGCGTCCGGCGAAAATCAGCGTACCCAAAGACAGTGCACTGCCCAGGCCGTAGGCCACCAGCAGCAGGCTGGTTTGCGCATTGGCGCCTTGCAGCATGGCGCGGGTAAGGATCACCCCGAGGATCGGCCCGGCGCACGGCGCCCAGAGTAGGCCGGTGGCGACGCCGATCATCAGTGAACCCAGCGGCCCGGACATTTTGCGCGTCTGGGGGTCGAGGCGATTGCCCAGTAACACGAACGGGCTGGCCAGCCAGCCACTGATTCGTGCCGAGATCAGCGACAAGGCAAACAGCGCCATCACCACCAGTGCCACATAACGCCCGGCGTTGTTGGCCTGAATCACCCATTCACTGCTGACCACGGCCAGGCTGGAAATCAGCGCGAAGGTCAGAACCATGCCACCAAGGGTAAGCAGGATCGAGGAGCGTGTGCGGTCGATACCGGCGAACAGAAATGGCACGACCGGCAGGATACAAGGGCTGAGGACGGTCAATAAGCCGCCCAGGAATGCGATGAGGAACATAAGGGTCTCCTGATGAAATGTGGGCAGGGCTCAGTTATCGCTGTGGCATTCGGCAAATTTGCGGTAGTTCAGGATCTCGGTCTTGCCCTGCGAATTCAGGTAGGTCAGCTGGGCATCGACAATGTCGCAGGCAGCCCCGGCATCCTGTGTCAATGCCACCACTTTCTGGATGTCCAGGTGCGTGCCGTAGGTGTAGGTCTGCGGCGTGACGTCGGCTTCGGCGCGGGCCGAGAAGGTGCAGATATTCAGGGCGGCAAACAGGCAAGTGGCATAGAGGGTATTGGTGTTCATGGTCGTTTCCTCAAGGCTTCAAGGGTTGGGTAGTTCAGTTGAGCCGAGGCGCTAGGGTTGGCCTCGATGTGGCTCATTAGAAGCCCGCGAGGTATCTCGTCTGTGTCAAAAACAGGCGCGGATAAATCGGTTCGTATCAGGACCCCGTCCCGATACACAGCCATACAAAACCTAGGAAATTGTTGTTTTGCCTCTGCATGTATCCTTCGCCACAGCAGATACACTGCAATACAAACCGCCGCGGGCGAACGGGCTCAGTCCCTATAGACTGAGCCGCAATTCCCATTGACAGAGGCTTGGCCCATGGAACACGTTGATCACATCCTCATCGTGGACGATGACCGTGAGATTCGAGAGATGGTAGGCAACTACCTGAAAAAGAACGGCCTGCGGACCACCGTGGTTGCCGATGGCCGCCAGATGCGCTCGTTTCTCGAGGCCACGCCGGTAGACCTGATCGTGCTGGACATCATGATGCCCGGCGACGATGGCCTGGTGCTCTGCCGCGACATTCGCGCCGGCAAACACAAGGCCACGCCGGTGCTGATGCTGACCGCCCGCAACGACGAAACCGATCGCATCATCGGCTTGGAAATGGGCGCCGACGATTACCTGGTCAAGCCGTTCGCCGCCCGTGAATTGCTGGCGCGCATCAACGCTGTGCTGCGCCGCACGCGCATGCTGCCGCCCAACCTGGTTGTTACCGAAACCGGAAGGTTGCTGGGGTTCGGGCGCTGGCGCCTGGACACATCCGCCCGCCATCTGCTCGATAACGACGGCACCATGGTCGCCCTCAGCGGCGCCGAATATCGCCTGCTGCGGGTGTTCCTCGATCATCCGCAACGGGTACTCAATCGCGACCAGTTGCTCAACCTGACCCAGGGCCGTGACGCCGACCTGTTCGACCGTTCCATTGATCTGCTGGTCAGCCGCCTGCGCCAACGCCTGCTTGACGATGCCCGCGAGCCGGCTTACATCAAAACCGTGCGCAGCGAAGGGTATGTCTTCTCGCTGCCAGTGGAAGTGCTTGGAGCACCGGCATGAAGCCTTCGCTGCATTGGCCTCGTACCCTCATCTCGCGGCTGTCGCTGATCTTTCTGGTCGGGTTGACCCTGGCGCAAGCCTTGTCCTTCGGCGTGCAGTATTACGAGCGTTACGAAACCGCGAAAAACACCATGCTCGGTAACCTGGAAACCGATGTATCGACGTCCATTGCCATCCTTGACCGCTTGCCCGCCGAGGAACGCATGAGTTGGTTGAAACAACTGGATCGACGCAATTACCGCTATTTGCTCGGCGAAGGCTCGCCAGGCGTCGCTCTGCGTGACACGCCGATTGCAGTGACCTCGATCAAGGAGGCCATCGGCAAGGATTACCCGATGACCGTGACAGACATTCCCGGGGCTATCAAACATTTCCAGGTCCATCTGAAACTGGCCGACGGCAGCCCGGTGACCATCGACGTGCGCCCCTCGATGGTGCCGTTGTCGCCGTGGCTGCCGGTGGTTTTGCTGGGCCAGTTGGCCTTGATGATTCTATGCACGTGGCTGGCTGTGCGTATTGCCATACGCCCGCTGACCCGACTGGCCCAGGCCGTGGAAAACCTTGATCCCAACACTCACCCGGTGCATCTGGATGAACAAGGCCCGTCCGAAGTCGCACACGCTGCCATCGCCTTTAATGCCATGCAGGCGCGCATTGCGGCCTATCTGAAAGAACGCATGCAACTGCTGGCGGCGATTTCCCACGACCTGCAAACCCCGATCACGCGCATGAAGCTGCGTGCCGAGTTGATGGACGACTGCGGTGACAAAGACAAATTGTGGAATGACCTCGGCGAGATGGAACATCTGGTGCGTGAAGGCGTTGCCTATGCCCGCAGCGTGCATGGCGCCACCGAGGAAAGCCGCCGTACCGATCTTGATTCATTCCTCGACAGCCTCGTGTTCGACTACCAGGACATGGGCAAGGACGTGCAGCTCAGCGGCAAAAGCAACGCAGTGATTCACACGCGGCCCCACGCGCTGCGCCGAGTGCTAGTAAACCTCACGGATAACGCGCTCAAATTCGCCGGTGCAGCGCAACTGCGGGTGGAGCCGAAGGAGGGCGACAGCCTCTCGGTGACCGTGATGGATCGTGGTCCCGGCATTGCCGAAGAGGAGCTGGCCCGTGTGATTGAGCCATTTTACCGCGTGGAAAATTCGCGCAACCGCAGCACCGGCGGCACGGGCCTGGGCCTGGCTATCGCCCAGCAACTGGCACAAGCCCTCGGCGGCACCCTGACCTTGAGAAACCGCGAAGGCGGCGGACTGTGCGCTGAACTGAGATTACCGACGCGCTCATCGTAGGAGGAGCGAATAATGCAGGATTCGTTCAATCTGTCCCGTTTCGTCGAGGCGCAGCGCCGGGTGTTCAGTCGGGTCATGGACGAGCTGCGCGCGGGCCGCAAGACGAGCCATTGGACGTGGTTTGTCTTCCCCGCAAACGCAGGGGCTGGGTCGCTCCGCTCAAAGCTGATCTTTCATCCGGCTCGTAATCAATAAAGGCTGCCTGCTCACCCCCGACTGGCTGCACCACTCAAGCGCAGACATACCAAACCAGCGATGAAACGCCCGCGAAAAAGTGCTGACATCGGCGTAACCCAGCAGATGCGCCACGTGTGTAAGACTGACTGTCGGAACCAGCAGGTAATTGCGTGCCAGTTGTTGGCGAGTCTCATCCAGCAACTGCTGAAAAGACGTATTTTCTTGAGCCAAGTGGCGCTGCAAGGTTCTTGGGGTGACTGCCATGCAATCGGCCACCTTGTCGATCGTTGCACGTCCGCTGGGCAACAAGTTACGCAGCAATTGCCTGACGTAGCCAGGCATCACGTCTGTCGACAAGCGCTCTATACCTGATAGATGTGTAGCAAGAATCTGATGTAGTGCTTCGCTGGAGCGATCCAGTGGTTGCGCCAGCACGCATGCGTCAAATAGCAGACCAGTACGTGCTGCTGAGAACGTTGGTGTAATACCCAGTGCCTGGCGATAGCCCCACTCATCGGCAAGGGGCGGATGACGAAGCATTACCGCCTCAGGTTGCCATTGATCCCCCGCCAACGCGAGCATCAGTTTTAAACCGACACCACACGCCAGTTCTTCTGCTTGAGGCAATCCGACAATCGACATCTCATCGGTTCGATAACTCAGCAACGCGACGCCTTCGACAACCTCCAAATCAACCTGTGCCGCGCCGTTGTACAGCCCGAAATTCGCGCGCAGTTCGAGCAATGCATCGCCGATGGTTCGAGCGTTGTGGATCAGGAAAAACATATCACCGAAGACGTCGACACCTTGGTGGAGCCCGAATTCCAGGCCGAACAATGCGTTATTCGAACGCTGCCGGCACATTTGCAACAAGCTGCAATATTGTTGGAAGGAGAGGATATCTTCCGGGCGCTGCAGCGACATCGCAGGCACACGGGCCTGTAGCAGTATACGGCTTGGGTCCAGACCCTGACGCCGGGCAAATTGATCGAACCCTGTCAGACTGATTGCACGAATAAATGGATTGGACGCCATTTTTTACCCAAGAGTTTGTTGCATGCGCTGCTTCCACTTCTGCGGGCTGACGCCATTCCAGCGCGTGAAAGCCCGGGAAAAGGTGCTCAGGTCGGCATAACCCAACATACCTGCCAGCTGTGTCAGGCTGATCGATGAGTCGCAGAGGTAGCGTGCGGCCATCGTCTGGCGCGTTTCGTCCAGCAGCTCCTGAAATCGCGTGTTTTGTGCCCGAAGATAACGTTGCAAGGTGCGCGGGCTGATCATCATGTACTTGGCCATGTCGCGAAGCGTGACCGGACCATTGGCAAGCTCATTGCGTAGCCTTTTTTGCACATAAGACGGTAATTCTTGCAGTGTTACGCGCGCTAACTTGTCGATCTGTTGCTGGGCTAATAGTTGACACCTGAAGTCTGTAGCTCCGAGAGGTCTCGCCAGTAATGACTCATCGAAAACCCAGGCATTGACGGTGCTGTCAAAGCGCGGAGGGACACCCAGCAGCGTGCGATAGGCAATGCGGCTGGCCGGAGCGCTGTGGCGCAACATCAGAGCTCTCGGTTTCCAGGCGTACCCTAGCAGTTCGCGGAGCAAGCATGCGGCAACTCCCATCGCCAGTTCCACTGTCTGATGTACTGAGGCCAACGTACCGTCAATGACTTCGTACACAAGAAGGGCACTGCCGCCTCGGCGTTCAAGGCGCACTAGTGCGCCGTCACTGTGTATATGGAAATAGCGTGTCAGCAGATTCAGCGATTCGCCCACATTGGCCGCGTTACGCATGGCGTACAGCAGAGTGCCTAGACTTTGCGTGCCTTGGTGCAAGCCTAACTGTAAGCCGAACAAGGGATTGCTCGACCGTAACGCACATAACTGGACCAACGCATTGAATTGAGCGCCGGATACTTGAGCGTTCAGCGGATCTTCGGGCAGGTCTACCTCCGCCAGCGCCGAAACCGGATCAATCCCCTGACTGGTAGCAAACGCCTTGAAACCAAGCAAAGCAACACCACGCACTGTGGACATCATCTGAGCCTCTCGAATGAAATACTGCCTTTGGCCTTAGAAGTATTGGCACGATATGCAAAATCTCTGGCGCGATATGCAAAGCTTTCACCCTTGTCCCGAGACCACACTCGAACGACCAATAACAAAAGACCTGCGTTCGGCCCAAGGCTGGACGATGGAGGTATACGATGCGTCGGTTTCTGTTCGCTTTGCTGGTGGTCGCGCTGATTTCGGGTGCGCTGTATGTTCAGCCACGGCCCGCTGACCACAATGTTGTTCATCATGCCAATCACCCGCCGGTTGCCAGCATCAGCGATGCCTTCACGCATTTCTGAGGACTGAAGCGTGCTCCTGCACAGAGGCGTGCTCGCGGAACTCGCCACTAGAAAGTGCTCCGTGCAGGAACATTTGCTCCAGCGTTCGGGCCGACTCGGCGTTGGCTGCACGCCCGCGCTGTTCGGCATCCACCAAGCCGTAGACCAGGGTGATGAACAGCTCGGTAAAAATCGCTGCGGTAATGTCGATGCGAAACAGTCCTCTTTGCTGACCTCTGAGGAAGAACTCGTCTAGCGCCGCCAGGTAAAACTGCCAGCGTGTGTCACCCCGTTCGAAGTCGAGGAAGTCTGGGCGGTATTGCGCCATAAGAAAGGCAAGCAATTCGCGATGAGCCAATTGCTCGCGGATCAATCGACGCAGCGCGTCCAAGGGCTGCAGGTGCTGCAAACCGGCGCTGCGGATAATCAGATTGAGCGTACTTTCGGCGTACTCCTCCAGTCTCTGCCCTAGATTTTCCCGTGTCCCACAGTAGCGGTGCAGGGTCGCTTTACTCATGCCCGCCAGTTGCGCCAGCTCTTTCATTGTCGCCCGGGGGCGATTGACAACCGCCATAGTCAGCGACTTGAGCATTTGTTCATCATGGGAATTGGGTGTCATCACCACGCCTTTAGCGATGTTTATACAGGGATCACAATATTCTCATATGAGACAATGTTGACTCATTAGAGTTTGCAAAGTAGCATCCGCACCAAGTTCAATCAAGCCTTGGGTGAGAGATGGGAAATTTGCGTGCGATAGGGATGGCAGGCTCGCTGGCAGCGGCCATTGCGCTGGCCGGGTGTGGGCCGTCGAATGAACAAACGGATGTGGCCGAAGTGGCGCGTGCTGTAGAGGTGCTGGCAGTAAAGACGGAGCCTCTGGCTCTGACTTCGGATTTGCCGGGCAGGGTAGAGCCCATGCGAGTCGCCGAGGTGCGCGCGCGCGTGCCAGGCATCGTGATGCAAAAGCGTTTTGAAGAGGGCGCGGATGTCAAAGCCGGGGACCTGCTGTTCCAGATCGACCCGGCGCCGCTAAAGGCGGCCTTGTCGCGAGCAGAGGGTGAATTGGCCCGCACCCAGGCCGTCGCACTTGAGGCACAGGCGCGGGTCAAGCGCTATGAACCGTTGGTGAAGGTCGAGGCGGTCAGCCAGCAAGACTTCGACAGTGCCATGGCCGACCTGCGCAGCGCCCAGGCGGCCACGCGCTCGGCTCAGGCCGATCTGCAAAGCGCGCGCTTGAACCTTGGTTATGCTTCGGTGACTGCACCGATTTCCGGGCGTGTCGGCCGTGCACTGGTAACCGAAGGTGCGTTGGTCGGTCAGGGGGACGCGACGTTGATGGCGCGGATTCAACAGCTTGATCCGGTCTATGTCGATTTCACTCAGTCGGCCGCCGACGCGCTGCGCCTGCGCGAATCGCTCAATGGCGGAAAACTCTCCGCTGATGACAGTAAGACGTTGTCGATTCGTGTCGACGGCACCGCTTTTGAGCGTCAGGGCGCACTGATGTTTACCGATATCGCCGTTGATCGCGGCACCGGGCAGGTGTCATTACGCGGCAAGTTCGCCAACAGCGACGGCGTGTTGCTGCCGGGCATGTTCGTGCGCGTGCGCACGCCTCAAGGCACCGACAAACAGGCCATTCTCGTGCCCCAGCGCTCGGTGCAGCGCGGCAGCGATGGCGGCGCGCAGGTCATGGTCGTCGGCGCCGACGGCCGCGCCGAAGCGCGCAATGTGGCGACCGGTTCCATGCAGGGTTCGCGCTGGCAGATCAGTGAAGGCCTGAAGGCTGGCGATCAGGTGATTGTCAGCGGACTGAGCGGCCTGCAACCAGGTGCCAAGGTCGTACCCGCCCAGCCCCAAGCCCAGGCTCAGTCGCCTGAGTCGCACCAGTAAGGGCGCCGTCGCCGCGAGGATATTCCGATGTCTCTGTTTTTTATCAAACGCCCGAACTTCGCCTGGGTGGTAGCGCTGTTCATTTCTCTGGCCGGTCTGCTGGTCATTCCGATGCTGCCGGTAGCGCAGTACCCCAACGTCGCGCCGCCGCAGATCAAGGTGACGGCGACCTATCCCGGCGCCTCCGCGAAGGTGCTGGTGGACTCGGTCACCAGCGTGATCGAAGAGTCGCTCAACGGTGCGAAGAACCTGCTGTATTTCGAGTCGACCAACAACTCCAACGGTATCGCCGAAATTGCAGTGACGTTCCAGCCGGGCACAGATCCGCAGCTCGCTCAGGTTGATGTGCAAAACCGCTTGAAAAAAGCCGAAGCGCGGATGCCGCAAGCCGTGCTGACCCAAGGTCTGGAGGTGGAGCAAACCAGTGCCGGTTTCCTGCTGATCTATGCGCTGAACTATAAGGAAGGCACCCAGCACAGTGACACCACCGCATTGGGCGACTACGCCGCGCGCAATATCAACAACGAGCTACGCCGGGTTCCGGGCGTCGGCAAGCTGCAGTTCTTCTCCTCTGAAGCGGCGATGCGCGTCTGGCTCGACCCGCAGAAACTGGTGGGCTACGGGCTATCCATCGACGACGTCAGCGCGGCCATCCGTGGCCAGAACGTGCAAGTGCCGGCTGGCAGCTTCGGCAGTACGCCGACCAGCAGCCAGCAGGAACTGACCGCCACCCTGGCGGTGAAAGGTACGCTGGATAATCCGGAAGAATTCTCTCGTATTGTCCTGCGTGCCAACGAGGACGGTTCGACGGTCAAACTGGGCGACGTCGCCCGCGTGGAAATCGGTCAGGAAAGTTACAACTTCAACTCGCGCCTGAATGGCAGACCCGCCGTGGCAGCGGCGATCCAGTTGTCGCCGGGCGCCAACGCGATCCAGACCGCAACTGCGGTCAAGCAGCGCCTGGCCGAACTGTCGGCCTACTTCCCGGATGACGTGGAATATTCCGTTCCTTACGACACCTCGCGTTTCGTTGATGTCGCGATCGAGAAGGTTATTCATACCCTGATCGAAGCGATGGTCCTGGTATTCCTAGTGATGTTCCTGTTCCTCCAGAACATCCGCTACACCTTGATTCCGTCGATCGTGGTACCGGTGTGTCTGCTGGGCACGCTGCTGATGATGTACGTGCTGGGCTTCTCGGTGAACATGATGACCATGTTCGGCATGGTGCTCGCCATCGGCATTCTGGTGGACGACGCCATTGTCGTGGTGGAGAACGTCGAACGGATCATGGCCGAGGAGGGGTTGTCGCCGGTCGACGCCACGGTGAAAGCGATGGGGCAGGTATCGGGCGCGATCATCGGTATCACCCTGGTGCTTTCGGCGGTGTTCATGCCGCTGGCATTCATGTCCGGCTCGGTCGGTGTGATCTACCAGCAATTCTCGGTATCGCTGGCGGTGTCGATTCTGTTCTCCGGGTTCCTCGCGCTGACGTTCACCCCGGCGCTATGCGCCACGCTGCTCAAGCCGATTCCACAAGGGCACCATGAAAAGCGCGGCTTCTTCGGCGCCTTCAACCGTGGCTTTGCCAAGCTCACCGATCGCTATTCAGTCCTGAACAACGGGCTGGTGGCGCGTTCCGGCCGGATGATGTTGGTGTACCTGGGCATTATCGCCATGCTCGGTTACTTCTACCTGCGCCTGCCGGAATCGTTTGTGCCGGTGGAGGACCAGGGCTACATGATCGTCGACGTCCAGCTGCCGCCGGGCGCGACCCGTACCCGTACCGAATCGACTGGCGAACAACTGGAGCGTTACCTGGCTACCCGTGACGCGGTTCAGTCGACGTTCCTGGTGTCCGGCTTCAGCTTCTCCGGGATGGGCGATAACGCAGCGCTGGCATTCCCGGTGTTCAAGGACTGGTCGGAGCGTGGCGAAGATCAATCGGCCATGGCAGAAGTCAATGCGCTGAACGAGCAATTTGCCGTGGCCAACGACGGTGCGGTGATGGCCGTGCCACCGCCGCCGATTGACGGTCTGGGCAACTCCGGTGGTTTCGCCCTACGCCTGCAGGATCGTGCCGGCCTGGGTCGGGAAGCGTTGCTCGCTGCTCGTGATCAGGTGCTTGGTCAGGCCAACGGCAACCCGAAAATTCTCTATGCGATGATGGAAGGTCTGGCGGAGTCGCCGCAATTGCGCGTAGTGATCGACCGTGACAAGGCGCGCACCCTGGGGGTGAGTTTTGAATCGATCAGCAGTGCGTTGTCTGCCGCTTTCGGTTCGGAGGTGATCAACGACTTCACCAATGCCGGCCGCCAGCAGCGCGTGGTGGTGCAGGCCGAGCAGGGCGACCGGATGACTCCGGAAAGCGTGCTCAAACTGTACGTACACAACAGCGCGGGCGATCTGGTGCCGCTCAGCGCTTTCGTCACCACGCATTGGGAGGAAGGTCCGGTGCAGGTAGTGCGCTACAACGGTTATCCGTCGGTGCGCATCGTCGGTGATGCCGGGCCGGGCTACAGCACCGGTGAAGCCATGGCAGAAATGGAGCGTATCGCCGCGCAGTTGCCGGCCGGTTTCAGCTACGAGTGGACCGGTTTGTCCTACCAGGAGAAGGTCTCCAGTGGTCAGGCCACGCAACTGTTTGCGCTGGCCATTCTGGTGGTGTTCCTGCTGCTGGTGGCGCTGTACGAGAGCTGGGCGATTCCGTTGACCGTGATGCTGATTGTGCCGATCGGCGCCATCGGTGCGGTACTCGCGGTGATGGTCGCCGGCATGCCTAACGACGTGTACTTCAAGGTCGGTTTGATCACCATCATCGGTCTGGCGGCGAAGAACGCGATTCTGATCGTCGAGTTCGCCAAGGAACTCTGGGAGAAAGGTTACAGCCTGCGTGACGCCGCGATCGAGGCCGCACGGCTGCGCTTCCGGCCAATCGTGATGACCTCCATGGCCTTCATTCTCGGCGTGGTGCCGCTAGCACTGGCGACCGGGGCAGGGGCTGCAAGTCAGCGGGCAATCGGTACCGGGGTGATCGGCGGCATGCTCAGCGCGACACTGCTGGGTGTGTTGTTTGTACCGATCTGTTTTGTGTGGGTGCTGTCGATGTTGCGCAGTAAACCGGCTCCCATTGAACAACCCGCTTTGGCTCAGGAGTGACACATGCGTATTTCAGGATTTTCTACGCTGGTGATCGCCATGTTGTTGGCCGGTTGCTCGTTGGCGCCGACCTATGAGCGGCCCATCGCACCGATTGCGGACAACTGGGCGGGCGAGTCGTTGAAACAGGGCGCTCCGATCAACCAGTTGGCGTGGCAGTCGTTCATCGTCGATCCCGACCTGCGCCGTCTGGTGGGTGTTGCGCTGGCTAACAACCGCTCGTTGCGCCAGACCCTTTTGGACATCGAGCAGGCCCGGGCGCAGTACCGCATTCAGCGAGCCGATCGGGTTCCGGGGCTGAACGCAAGCGCGTCCGGCAATCGCCAGCGCTTACCGTCGGACCTGGCCAGTGACGGCCGGGCAGGGGTGGCCAGCCAGTATCAGGTCGGTCTGTCGCTGCCCGAATACGAGCTGGATCTGTTTGGCCGGGTAAAAAGCCTCAGTGACTCTGCGCTGCAGGAATACCTTGCCACCGAAGAAGCAGCCCGCGCCGCGCAGATCGCGCTGATCGCCGAAGTCAGCCAGGCCTATCTGGTTCACGACGGCGCCCAGCGTCGGCTGGAGTTGACCCAACAAACCCTGAGCAGCCGCGAATACTCGTTCGCGCTGATCAGTCAGCGCCGCTCCAGCGGCACGGCGACAGCGCTGGATTATCAGGAAGCTCTGGGGCTAGTGGAACAGGCGCGGGCCGAACAGGAACGCAATCTGCGCGAGAAGCAGCAGGCGTTCAACGCGCTGGTTTTGCTGCTGGGCACAAAGGACGCGGGCAAGGTGATTCCCGAGCGGCTGACGACGCAGCCGATGCTGGTGCAAGACATCGCTGCGGACACCACGTCGACGCTGATCGAGCGCCGGCCGGACATTCTTGCGGCCGAGCATCGACTGCAAGCGCGCAATGCCGATATCGGCGCGGCACGGGCGGCGTTCTTTCCGCGTATCAGCCTGACCGGCAGCTTTGGTACTTCCAGCGCGCAGATGTCCGGTCTGTTCGACGGCGGTTCGCGCTCCTGGAGTTTCGTACCGAACCTTTCGCTGCCGTTGTTCGATGCTGGTCGCAACAGTGCCGGGCTGAGTCTGGCCGAAGCCCGCAAGGATTCAGCTGTGGCGGCCTACGAAGGCACGATTCAGACGGCGTTCCGCGAGGTCGCCGATGCATTGGCTGCCACCGACACCTTGCGCCGGGAGGAGGCCGCGCGCCGCGCGCTGGCCAATACCAGCACTGAAACCCTGAGTCTGGCCAAGGCCCGATATGAAGGCGGTATCGACAGCCACCTGCGTTATCTCGATGCGCAGCGCACCAGTTTCGTCAATGAAACAACGTTTATCGAGGTCAGCACGCAACGCCAGATTGCTCTGGTCGATCTGTTCCGTTCGCTGGGCGGAGGTTGGTCCACGCCGACAACCGTTAGATAACGCCTGACAAGAGCTCCTTTGGTTGGCGCATCCAACCGCCTTTGCCCCGCAGACCGAAAGGTCTCGGGGCTTTTTTTTCCAGGAAAACCGAGTAAGGCTTACAACGCACTCGCTGCGCCGGCCGCGCCATGCAGGAACATCTGTTCCAGCACATTGGCCGAGTTGGCACTGGCCGCGCGCCCACGGCGCTCGGCATCAACCATGCCGAAAATCATGGTCAGGAACAGCTCCGTGAAAACCGCGGCGGTGACATCGATACGAAACGCGCCCAGTTGCTGGCCACGCAGAAAAAAAGCATCCAGAGCGTCAGCATAAGTCTGCCAGCGGTCGCCCTCACCATTGACCGCAAACGTGTCGGGGCGGTACTGAAAGAGCAGGAAAACCAGCATTTCCCGATGCGCGAGATGCTCGTTGATCAAACTGCGCAACGCCTGTACCGGCTCGCCGTGCAACAGGTCGGTGGTGGTGGTGATCTGGTTCAGCACCGTCTCACCGTGGCTTTCCATCATCTGCACCAGGTTGTCACGGGTGCCGCAAAAACGATGCAGCGTAGCCTTGCTGACGCCAGCCGCTTCAGCCAGTTCCTTGAGTGTCGCCCGAGGGCGATCCACGATGGCCAAGGCCAGCGCCTTGATAAGTCGTTCGTCTTGAGGAGTCAGGGTCATCAGTCGGTCTCGAATCGAGTTTCAATCCGCCGAATTGTGCAGGAAAAGCTCATTACTGCAACGAAAACCACCGAAATAGAGCAAATGACTTCATCTGAGACAGTTTTTGTTCATCACGGGATCGGCGTTGCGCACCGTTCGAATGTCATGAATTGTAAGAAGCCTGCGCGATCTGATCCCCATGCGGCGCCTGGGCAAGGATCGACTCAGTGACTGGCCACCAACAAGGCCAGCGCAGTGCAAGCAGTTTCGGTTTCGGCTCGCAATCGATCCAGATCACCGTGGGCCGACCAGGCAATGGTCAGCCCGTCTACCAGTTGAATCAGCAAGCGGCTGGACGCCTTTAAAAACGCTTCGCTCAACTCAGTTCCCATGGCTCGCTGCAGCGCCTGCTCGGTGGCTTCAATGGCCACCGAGTAAATCTTGCTGGCCATTTGCGGGTCATTGCGCATTGCCCAGAAGAACAACTCGGTCTGCGCCCTGGCCGCATCCGGATGATCGATGAACCAAGTGATCAATTGCCGCAGAACTTCGGCTGCCGTCGCCGCAGCAGTGGCCCCGGCCGGTACCTGTTCCAGCGCTTGCGGTGGCAGGCTGAACAGCGATTCGTAGACCGCATAAAACAGGTCGTTCTTGGTATGGAACACGTAATGCAACGAAGCTAACGGACAGCCGGCTTGCGCCGCAATACGGCGGGTCGTGGCATTGGCTACGCCATGCTCGGCGATCACTCTGATCGTTGCCTCGACGAAATCCTGCCGGCGTAATTCAGCGCCCATTCTGGCCATGGTTCAGCAATCTCCTTTATTCCTGGCGCCCTATAACGACAAGGGCGATGTCGACGCTTGCGGATCCTACAGCAACAAATCACCAGGCGTCATGAATGGAAAGGGGACATGAAACGGCTGCACCAATAATGGTAACAACTGTTTCGTTATTTCCCGAATCGGTGCGTTTCGGCGAAACAAACGGAAACATCCTCCGGCAGTTTTATCGCGCTGTATACCCCGCGATCGCGCAATCGATTGATAAGAAACGACTAATTCCCGCTCTGTGGATCTTGGCACCGGGCTTGCTTTGATTACTCGACTTGGTCATTTGATCAAGTCAGTTGATTAGGTTAGCGCAGGCAACGGGTTGCCACCGTAAAGACCACCCCGTTGCTGATCAAGGCCCACGAGGATCCCTCCCATGAACACAGTGATTGAGCGCCCCCATAACAATTTTTCTATTGGCGTCGTAATCCGGCATCTGGTCGCGGCCGTCGCGGCCTCGGCGTTTTTCTGTACGGCACAGGCAGCAGATAAGGATCCAGCATTACTCGGCACCAAACTGACTCCGCTGGGAGGCGAGGCGGCGGCCAGTGCCGACGGGGTGATTCCCGCGTGGACAGCACCCGGTCCTCAAGGTGGCAGTTGGACCCATGGCCAAGTGCGCGGCAAGCAATGGACGTTCAAGGATGACAAGCCGCTGTTCAGCATCGACTCGGGCAACGTCGATAAATACGCCAGCAAGCTTTCACCGGGCCAGGTAGAAATGTTCAAGAAGATTCCCGGCTACCGGATGGACGTGTACCCGACACGACGCAGCTGTGGCGTGCCGGATTTCGTCGCGCAGAACACGAAGAAGAACGTCGGTTTCGCCAAGCTCGACGGCGACGGCCTGGCGTTGCAGGAAGCCTATGTTCCAGGCATTCCGTTTCCATTTCCAGCCTCGGGTGCCGAAGTGATGTGGAACATGAAAATGCGCTATCGCGGCGTTGGCTTCGATATGTCGAAAACCGTTTCCGGAATTTCGCCACGCAAGGGCAGTGAAGACTGGCTGCGCACCTCCACCGACTGGTTCATGTACACACCATGGGGCGTGAAGGGCAGCGCGCTGTTCTCGTCATTCGATCGCCTGGAAGTCGCCACCTACTTCAGCTACACCGACCCCGCCGCGCTTGCCGGACAAGCCGGGGTGGTCACCACCAAGGCCGGCGAGCAAGCCACCACGTTCTATTACTTCCCGGGCCAGCGCCGCGTGCGGCGCATGCCGGCGTATTCCTACGACGCACCGCAAATCGGCCTGGACAATCAATACACCATCGATGAATCCAACGTGTTCTTCGGCCCCATGGACCGCTTCGACTGGAAGCTGCTGGGCAAGCAGGAAATGCTTGTGCCCTACAACTCGTTCGGGGCCTACGACAACTCGGCGAAGATCGAGGAGGTGGCCAAGCGCGACTTCATCGCTCCCGAATCGCGTCGCTATGAGCTGCACCGCGTGTGGGTGGTCGAAGCGACCGTCCGCCAAGGCATGCGCCATCAGGCACCGAAGCGTCTGTTCTACATCGACGAAGACAGCTGGAACGCGCTGATGGCGGTGGACTACGACAAGCAGGGGCAAATCTGGAAGGTCCGCGAGGGTTACACGATCCCGGTGTACGAGACCGGCACCTGCGACATGGAAGCCCAGGCGCAATACAACCTGGTTGATGGTCGCTACCTGTACGACATGACCTCCATTGGCACCGGCAAGAACGACCATCGCTGGCTGACCGACGGGGCGAGCAATCCGCGCCTGAAACGCGACTTCTACACCTCCGACAACCTGCGCGCCAACAGCGAACGCTGATAGCGGCTTTCGGGAACAGACATGAAAAAAATAATCAGTAGAACCTCAGGTCTTGTCATCGCGTGTGCAACCCCATTTGCCATGGCGTTCACCTTTGAAACCGAAAACATTCGCGGCTCTTTCGACTCCACCATCGCCGTGGGCATGGGACTGCGCACCGAATCGCGCGGCTGCAACCTTATCACCAGCGGCCCCGGCGGGCACAATCCACCCAGCGGCTGTCTGGCGCCCAGCGCAGGTGTTGGTGACCAGGGCGACTTGAACTACGACCGGGGCGACCTGTTCACCAACTACATAAAAGGCATCCATGAACTGGTGCTGAAGTTTCCCGAAGACTACACGTTCATGGCGCGCGGTAGCTGGATTCGGGACTTTGCCGCGACCGACACCAGCGGTGCGCTATCGGCTAACCGGCCTGAAGGTGTCGGTAGCGACGGCCTCACCAGTGGCGCCCGAGACGATCTGGAGTTCAAGGCGCGTCTGCTGGATCTGTGGGTGAGCAAGAGTTTCGATGTCGGTGACCAACGTGTTCGCGCTCGCCTGGGTAATCAGGTGATCAACTGGGGCGAGAGTCTGTTCGCTGCTGGCGGCATCAACAACACCAACGCTTACGATGTCATGGCATTGTCGCGTCCCGGTACCCAGCTCAAGGAAGCCTTGCTGCCGGCCCCGATGTTGAGCCTGGCGTCGGGGCTTGGTGCCGGGGTGAATATCGAGGCGTATTGGCAGTTCAATTGGAACAAAAGTGAATTGCCCCCGGTAGGGAGCTATTGGTCCACCACCCACGCGCTGGGTGAGGGCAGGGGTACCTACGGGTACGATGAAAAAGAGGCGCGCAACAGCGGCCAATGGGGCGTGTCACTGCGCTGGCAGCCTGACAACACCGATCTCAACCTGGGTCTGTACGTGATGCGTTATCACGACAAACTGCCGTCACTGAGCGTGCAGGTGGATCCGCAAACCTTCGCCGCGGCGCCGACCTGGGAATATCCGGAAGACCGCATGATGTACGGCATCAGCGCCAATATGCCGGTCGGCGACTGGGCACTGGGCACCGAGTTGTCCTATCGTCCCAAGGATGCGGTACCGCTCAACCCGGTCATCGACGCTTGCGCCGCCAACGGTGGCAAATGCTGGAAAGACGCAAAGAAACTGCAATGGCACCTGACCGGCATCTACAGCATGACGCCGTCCAACTCGCCGACCTTGCTCGAATTCACCGGTGCCAGCACCGGTACCTTGTTGAGCGAACTGGTGGTCGTGAAATACCCCGGTCTGCATAACGACTACGCCGGGGAACCCATCGCCGCCGGCCTTAATACCTGGCAACTGGACCCGGCCATCGCGCCGAGCGCCAAGGGTAACAAAACCTCCTCTGGCATCAGCCTCGATTTGAGCCTGACCTATGACAACACGCTCGTTCCTGGCTGGCAGGTCACGCCGGGAGTGTTCTACTCGCGCTCGATCAACGGACGCACCCCGAACCTGTCGGCCACCTTCACCGAAGACGCCAGCAGCATGAACCTCTACCTCAACTTCGTGCGCAATCCGGCGAGCTGGCAAATCTCGGCCAACTACGCAAAGTTCATGGGCGGCAAGACCCCTTACGATCAACTGCTGCGTGATCGCGATTACGTTGGCCTTGTGGTTTCCCGAACCCTGTGAGGCGCGCCGTGAACAGTTCCCTGAACCTTAAGCAAAGCACTTCGCGCGGCGTGTTACCGCGCATCGAACAATGGCTGTTCTCGCATCGCATGCTGACGTTGGCGAGCCTGGCGCTGTTCACCTTGGGCATGGCTTGGTTTGCCGTGCAGTTGCGCATGGAAGCCGGGTTTGAAAAGCAGTTGCCCATCGGCCATGAATACATCGAGACCTTTGAGACCTATCGCAATGACTTGCTCGGCGCGAATCGGTTGACGGTGGTGGTCAAGGCTCGCCAAGGGACGATCTGGAGCCAGGCAGGGCTCAACCGTCTGTATGACGTCACCCAGGCGCTGATCTTTCTGCCCAACGTGTCGCGCAGCAGCGTGCGTTCGTTGTGGACGCCCAACGCGTTCGTCAATGAAATCACCGAAGAGGGCTTTCGTGCCGACCCGCTGGTACCAGGGACGGTAACGCCGGAAAGTCTCGATGATACGAGCATAGCCATGATCGCCAACTCGACGGCGCAGGGTGGTTTTATCGGAACGCTGGTGGCTCGCGACCAAAGCAGCGCGATGATCACGGTCGACCTCAACGAGTTCGATACTAACGGCCAGCGCCTGGACTATGTGGCTTACAACCAGGTCCTGGAGCAGCAGATTCGCGGTCAGTTCGAGGACATGGATTTCGAGATCCAGATCATCGGCTTCGCCAAGCAGATCGGGGACATTGCCGTGGGCGCTTCGGCGGTTTTCGAGTTCTGTCTGCTGGCCTTGTTGCTGACAGCGGCTGCGGTGTTCTGGTACTGCCATTCGCTGCGTTTCACCTTGCTGGCGGTGGGTTGCTCGCTGGTTTCGCTGATCTGGCAGTTCGGCGCTTTGCGTCTGCTCGGCTATGGCCTCGATCCGTTGGCGGTGCTGGTACCGTTTCTGGTGTTTGCCATAGGGGTATCCCATGGCGTGCAGCAGATCAACTTCATCATTCGCGAGATCGCCTGCGGCAAGTCGGTGGAGGGCGCGGCGCGTGCCAGTTTCAGTGGGTTGCTGATTCCCGGCACACTGGCGTTGGTCACCGCATTCGTATCGTTCGTGACGTTGCTGTTGATCCCGATACCCATGGTGCGGGAACTGGCAATCACCGCTTCACTCGGGGTGGCGTTCAAGATCGTCACCAATCTGGTGATGCTGCCCGTGCTGGCCTCGATGCTCAGGGTGCATGACGGTTACGCCGCAGCCGAGGAAGTTTCTCGCCAGCGCCGTGTCCGTTGGTTACACGGTCTCGCCCGTTTGAGCGAATGGCACAACGTGCGCTGGGTGCTGGGTATGGCCGTGCTGATCTTTGTCACGGCGGCGTGGCAAAGCCATGATCGAGTCGTCGGTTCTTTACAGGCCGGAGCCCCGGAACTGCGCGAGGATGCGCGCTTCAATCGGGATGCGCTGTCGATCGCCAGCAATTACGACATTGGTCTGGACTGGCTCAGTGTGGTCTTCGAGGTCAAGGTCGATGGCGGTGCGAACGACTGCGAGAACGTCGCTCTCGGCCAATATCAGGACCGTTTTGTCTGGGCCATGCAAGGTGTGCCTGGTGTGGTCTCGGTGACCTCGTTTTCCAACAGCCTGCGCCAGTTCAACGAGGGCTATAACGAGGGCAACCCGAAAATGAACGCGGTGCCCATCGACCCGACCAACTACTCGTCGATGGCCGCCGAGGTGGCTCGCGTGCCCGGCATGATGCGGCCTGATTGCAGTATGACCGCGGTGCATTTGTTTCTCGCCGATCACAAGGCAACCACCATTCACCGGGTGATCACCGCGGCCAAGGCTTTCCGCAGCCAGTTCACTCAGCCCGGGGTGAGTGTACGTCTGGCGTCCGGTAACGCCGGCGTGATCGCGGCGATCAACGAAGAAGTGGAACGCAGCGAGTTGCCGATGATGCTTTACGTCTACGGCGCTATCGCGCTGCTGGTGTTTGTCGTCTACCGCGATTGGCGCGCAGTGCTGGTCTGCTGCCTGCCGCTGACTCTGGGGACCTTCATCGGCTACTGGTTCATGAAGGAGCTGCAGATCGGCCTGACCATCGCCACCTTACCGGTCATGGTGCTGGCGGTCGGCATCGGCGTGGATTACGCGTTCTACATCTATAACCGTTTGCAGCTGCATCAGGCGCTCGGGCAACCGATCACCAAAGCCGTGGAGCATGCATTGCTGGAGGTCGGCGTCGCCACGATTTTTACTGCGATCACCCTGGCGGCGGGCGTCGCCACCTGGGCGTTTTCCGATCTGAAGTTTCAGGCAGACATGGGCAAGCTGTTGGCCTTCATGTTTCTGGTCAACATGATCATGGCTATGACCGTTCTCCCAGCCTTCGCAGTATGGCTGGAGCGGACATTCCCGCGACGGCGCCCAGTGCGCCTGATCGGCTCACTGGTGCATTGAGGAGACAGCCATGCGAAACCTGATGCCTTTACTGGTTCTGATGTTGCCGGCGTTATTGCAGGCTTCGTCCTTGTCGGCTGTACCGGCTACACAAACGGCCAGCGCCAATGCCGCGAAGCTGTTGAGCGTTGCCCGGGCCGGGGAGCGAACCGTTGCCGTCGGCGATCACGGCGTGGTGCTGTTGTCGGATGATCACGGTGGGCATTTCCGTCAAGCGACATCCGTGCCGTTGGCCACCCCTCTGACGGGGGTGTCCTTCGTCGATGCCCGTCAGGGTTGGGCCGTTGGTCACTGGGGGGCGATTCTGGCCACTACTGACGGCGGCGATACCTGGCAGGTGCAGCGCCTTTCCAGTGCAGAAGATCGGCCACTGTTTGCCGTGCACTTTTTCAATCCGCAGCAAGGGGTGGCGGTGGGGCTGTGGTCGCTGGTGCTGACCACCGATGACGGCGGCAAGCACTGGACCGAGCAGCGACTCGAAGCTCCGCCGGGTTCGAAGCGGGCCGACCTAAACCTAATGGGGCTGTTTGCCGATGGGGAAGGGTGCTTGTACGCCACCGCCGAACGCGGCCAGTTATTGCGCTCAGACGATCAGGGCAAGCACTGGCGCTATGTGGATACCGGTTACAGCGGCACGCTGTGGACGGGGGCGGTGCTGGGCGACGGCTCGCTGCTGGTGGGCGGGCAACGCGGCACGTTGCTGCACGGCTCCGCCGACGGCGCACGTTGGCAGCGCGTGTCGCTGCAAAGCAAGAGCTCGGTCACCGCCATCGATGTTTCCGGGCAAACAGTCATCGCCGTAGGTCTGGACGGTTTGATCGTGCGCAGCGACGACGGTGGCCAAAGTTTCCATGAACAACCCAGCGGCGACGGGGTTTCGCTCACGGCGACACTGCTGAACGGGGATGGCTCGCCGATCGTCTTTTCCCGTAGAGGCGTCGTTTCTCGGCACTGATACCGGCGGTATGTCGGGAGTCGAACGCCATGCTCGTTTCCCGACACGTCGGCGCGATTTTTTCTCAAACGAACTGCTGATTTCCGGCCGAATTTCCATGCCTGAATGAGTTTTTATAGGTGCAAAATAATAAACATAACGAATGTTGCGTTAATTAATTTTGCTTGTTAGAGTCGATGGCAAATAACAAGACGCAGCACGCTGCAAGCGCAGCGGCTGCCACTCTCGATGGAGGTACTTTGATGATCTCGCTCAAGTCGACACTCACCCTGCCAGCCGCTGGACTCACCGGTTTCGAAACCCCGCTGACGGAAGAGGAGGCTGCGATTCAGGCCTCCGTGCACCGCTTCGCCAAAGAAGTGTTGCGACCATTGGGTCGCGAGCTGGACCGCATGACCGCCGAAGAGGTGGTTGCCCCTGGCTCGCCTTACTACTCGCTGTTTGCCGAGTTCGCCAAGCTCGGCCTCGACCCGGCGCTGTTGGCACAGTTGCCGCCGGACATGGCGGTGCGAATCGAATCGCTGATCGGTGAAGAACTCGGCTGGGGCGACGCCGGGCTGGCGATCTCTTTGGGCTGCGCCGGTTTCCCTCTGCAAATGGCCGTTGCCGCCGGCAATGCCGAACTGGTCGAACTCTGCCAGGGCCGGATCGGCTGCTGGATGGCCACCCAACCCGACCGTGGCAGCGACAACCAGATCTTCGACATGGCGCGAGACTGGCCAGCGGGCAAGCTCGGCAATATCGGCAACCTGACCGCCAAAGTGGTTGGCGATGAAGTCATCCTCAACGGCCAGAGCTCGGCGTGGGTCTCCAACGGCGTCATTGCCCAAGTGGCACTGGGCTTGATCTGCGCCGATTACGGTGACGGTTTTTACGATGAGAACGGCCGGCCGCACGGGATTGCGCTGATTATTCCGCTTGATCTGAAGGGCGTGTCCAAAGGCAAGCCGCTGGACAAAATCGGGCAGCGATCCTTGCCTCAAGGCGAAATCTACTTCGACAGCGTACGAGTGCCTCGGCGCTTTGCTATCGCCGAGCGCGACAACTACTACGGCGCCGTCAGTTCTTCCTGGTCGTTCGCTGGCACCCACATGGGCCAGGTGTTTACCGGTGTCGCACGAGCCGCCTTCGAAATGGCCCTGCAGTACTGCCATGAGCGCCGCCAGGGCGGGCACCCATTGATCGACCACCAGATGACCCGTCTGCGCCTGGGTGACATGTTGCGTCGGGTCGAAACGGCCCGTGCGGTCGCCCGACGTTCGCTGAGCTTCGCGCGCCTGTCGCCGCAAACCCATCCGTACGCCACCGCCTCCGCCAAAGTCACGGTGACCGAAGAGGCGATGGCCGTTGTGCAGGAAGCTTTCCGCCTGTTCGGTGGCAATGGCACCACCCGTGAATACCCGATCGAAAAACTCTTGCGTGACACCCAGTCGTCATTGATCGAGGACGGCGAAAACCGGGTCCTGACCATGCGCCTGGGGCTGCTCGCCCAGCAGCTGTACGCCGAAGGCTGGGCTAACAACTGATTCTGAATGCACCCGACATCACTCATCCAACAATAACAAATGAGGTAAATCCCGATGGCCAAATATCCTGTCGTTGTCTATGGCGCCAGTGGTTACACCGGCATGCTGATCATGGACTGGTTGATCGACCAGCACATCCCGTTCACCGCCGTCGCTCGCAACGCCGCCCGTGCTCAGGAAATGATGGCACAACGCGTCGTCGGCCTGGAGTCGGCCACTTACGAAATCATTGAATGCGCCCACGAGGTCGACGCGCTGGTCTCGGTTTTCAAAGGTGCGCGCGTGGTGTGCAACACGGTCGGCCCGTTCATCAATTTTGGCCTGACTGCCGTAGAAGCGGCCTTGAAAGCTGGCTGCCATTATCTGGATCCAGCCGGAGAGCAGGCGCACATTCGAGCCTTGCGTGATCAGTTCGGCGAGCTGTATCGCCAGGCCGGGCTGCTGCTGTCGCCATCGCTGGCGTACATGTACACCTACGCCGAGATCGCCGCCGAATTGGCCCTGGAAACACCGGGCGTCGATTCGCTGGAAACCGCGACACTGACCCGCGGCCCACGCACCGGTGCCGCTGGGGTGACTGTCGGTTCAACGGCGACCATTTTCGAGGGCGTCCGTTACCCCGGCGCCTACCTGTGGGAGAAGGAACTGGTGCCTTATGCGCCGAACACAAGCTTCAACGTGGTTTGTCCTGATCTGCTGGAAGCTGTGTTCTGCCTGCCTTGGGGCGGCACTTCACTACCGGTATTTTACGAAGAGGATGGCCGGGTACGCAGTTGCATGTCCTGTGTCGGCTTCTACGACAACCCGGTGATGAAAATGGTCCACGGCCTGGGTGAGAAGTGGGAAGCCGAATACAAGCACCTGCCCAAAGAACAGCAGGACGCGGTGATCCAGAGCCTCGTGCAATCGACCACCCCGAGCATGCCACCGCGTGAACGCAGCACTCTGCAACGCACCGTTGACTTCGCAATCGGTCGTGGTCAACTGACGGCCGTGCGTGCCACCGTGCATGGCATCACGCCTTACATCGCCACCGGGGCCTTGCACGCCGCAGCCGTGGTCAAACTGTTGAATAACGACACCGCCAGAACCGGTTTCGCCTCGGCCTCGAAAGCCTTCGGTCATCGCTATCTGCTGGGCTTCCTCGAGCAGCGTGGCCTGGCCCGCGCAACCGTTACTCAACTGTGAAGTGAATAACATGGCGATTATTGATTTCTTCGACCGTGGCTGGCGGATCAATCCGCACGGCGCGGCGTACATCCAGGACGATCGGGTGTTCACCTTCACCGAAGTCCGCAACCTGTCTAGCCGGATCGCCAACGCGCTGTTAGCCGCCGACCTGCCCGGCGGCACCAAGGGCGCAGTCTGGTCGGCCAACGATGCGGTGGCCTGGACCTGCACCCTGGGGCTCTGGCGCGCCAACCTGTGCTGGATTCCCATCGGCGCACGCAACAGCGCCGAAGAGAACCGTCACGTGCTCGATGCCTTCGACTGCGAGGTGCTGTTTTTTCAACGAGAGTTCGCGCCGATCGTCGACGCGTTGCGTTCGAGCCTGCCGAAAATCCGGTTGTGGATCTGCATTGACGAGCACTTGCCCGGGGCGCCGTCGCTAAAGTCCTGGATCGCGGATCAGCCGGCCACGGCACCGAAGGTCGAGTATCAACTCGATGATGTCGTGGCGCTCTCGCCAACCGGCGGCACCACGGGGCTGCCGAAAGGGGTGATGAACACTCATCGCAGCATCCAAACGTTCTGCGCGCACTTTATGATCAATTTCCCATATGCCGATGAGCATCCGCCGGTCAACCTGGCGGCGGCGCCGATGACGCATACCGCCGGCACGCTGTCCCTGCCGTGCACCTCGCGCGGAGGCACCGTGGTGATCATTACTAAGCCGGATCCTGCACTGATGCTGGCAATGATTCCGAAATACAAGGTCACCGAGACCTTTCTACCGCCGACGGTTATCTATCGACTGCTGGATGTTCCGGATCTGGCGCAGAAGGTCGATTTCAGCTCGTTGAAGTATTTCCTGTACGGCGCGGCACCGATGTCGGTGGACAAGCTCAAGCAAGCCATCGAGACCTTTGGCCCGGTAATGGCCGGCGGTTACGGTCAGACGGAAGCGCCGGCCTCGATTTCCAACCTGCCGCCCGCCGAACATTTGCACGGTGGACGTCTTGCAACGGACGAGCGTTTGTCATCGGTAGGCCGTCCTAATCCGCTGGTTCGGGTGGAAATTCTCAGCGACGCCGGAGACATTCTCGGCCAGGGCCAAACCGGAGAAATCTGTGTGCGCGGCGATCTGGTGATGAAGGGCTACTACAAGGATCCGCAGAAAACCGCAGAAACCATCGTCGATGGCTGGCTGCACACCGGCGACATCGGCCATTTCGATGTGCACGGCTACCTGCACATTACCGACCGCAAGAAAGACATGATCATCTCCGGCGGATTTAACGTTTATCCCAGTGAAGTCGAGCAAGTGCTGTGGAGTCATCCGGCGGTGCAGGACTGCGCCGTCATCGGTGTGCCAGATGAGCAATGGGGCGAGGGCGTGAAGGCCGTGGTCGAGTTGAGCGCCGGGCATACCGTCACTGCTGAGGAGTTGATCGAGCTGTGCAAGACCCGGCTCGGTTCGGTCAAGTCGCCGAAAACCGTGGATTTCATTGATGCATTGCCACGCAGCCCGGTCGGCAAAGTACTGAAAAAAGATCTGCGTGCCCATTACTGGCAAAACGTTGAGCGGCGTATCTGAGGGAAATGATCTGATGGAACCTATTTACATCGCCGGCATTGCCATGACCGAGTTCGGTCGCCACTTGGACCGAAGCCTTCAGGATCTGGCGCTGGAGGCCTTGCAAGGCGCACTCGCCGATTCCGGTGCCCTGCGCGCCGATATCGGTGCGGTGTTCTACGCCGGGATCACCAACGGTCATCTGCAAGGGCAACTGTCGATTCCCGGGCAGGTGCTGTGCAGCAAGATCGGCCTCGAAGGGGTGCCGGTGTACAACGTCGAAAACGCCTGCGCCTCGGGCAGTACCGCGGTTCATCTGGCAGTGCAGAGCTTGCGCTCGGGGGCTACCGACGTAGCCCTGGCGTTGGGCGCGGAGAAAATGAACGTGCCGGACAAGGCGCGGGCGCTGGCCCTGTTCGAAACCGGCTGGGACGTTTCCACCGCCGAGGAAAACTACGCGACGCTGGTGAAAATGGGCGAGGGCATCGTGGTGCCGCCGGGCTCGGAATCCGATCGTCCATACAGCAAGTTCATGGCCATCTATGCCGCCATGTGTCGCTGGCACATGAAGACCTACGGCACCACTCAGCGACAGATTGCAGCGGTGTGCGCCAAGAATCATCAACACTCGGTGCACAACCCGTATTCGCAATTTCGCAAGACCTTCACCATCGAAGAAGTGCTCGCCGCGCCGCCGATCACTTATCCGATCACGCTGCCGATGTGTGCGCCGTTATCCGACGGCGCGGCCGCCGCGATTCTCTGTACCGAGGCGGGATTGAAACGCATTGGTGCCGACCCGAAACGTTGTGTGCGGATCGCCGCCAGCGTGATCCGCAGCTTCACCCTGCGTGGGCTCGACGAGCCGCACAAGCACGTCAGCCTGTTGGCAGCGCGTGAAGCCTACGAAATCGCCGGCCTTGGCCCGCAGGACATGCACGTGGCCGAAGTGCACGACGCCTCGGCCATGGGCGAAATCATCCAGGCGGAAAACCTCGGGCTTGCGCCGCTGGGGGAGGGTGGGGTGTGTGCCGAACGCGGCGATTTCACCCTGGGTGGTCGCCTGCCGATCAATCCCTCTGGCGGCCTGGAATCCAAGGGCCATCCGCTGGGTGCGACAGGGATCGGTCAGTTGTACGAGCTGACCACCCAGTTGCGCGGGGAGGCCGGTGCACGCCAGGTACCCGGTGCGCGGCATGCCATCCAGGAAAACGGTGGCGGTCTGCAAGGTGTAGAGGAAGCAGCCGTCGCTATTCACATCCTGAGTCGATAGGAGCACATCACATGTCCATGACCTACCAATCACGAGAGCTGGAAAGCCACTTCGCCGGCGGGCATTTCCGTCGGCTGGGTGGCTGGGTCGAAACTCCGGCTGATCTGCAACCCGAGCTTGAGGGCGATGTCAGCGCGGACGTCATCGTGATCGGTGGCGGTTTCGCCGGGCTGTCCACCGCCCTGGAACTGACGGCGTTGGGGGCCAAGGTTGTGGTGCTGGAGCAGGCGTTTGCCGGTTTCGGCGCCAGCGGGCGGAATGCCGGCTATCTGGGCGGCAGCGTCGGCATTGAGTTCGAGTTATTCTTGAAACGTGTTGGCAAGGAAAAAGCGCAAAAAATCGTCAAATTCTATGACGAAGCTGTCGCCTACGTCGAAGGTCGCTTACGCGAATTGGAGATCGACTGCGACTACAACGCATCGGGCATCATCAGGGCGGGCATCCATCCGTCGCAGGAGAAAAGGCTGCGCAAAAGCATGGCCGTGGGCCACGAATTGGGTTCGCAAACCGAGTTTCTGGATCAGGCACAAATGCGCGCGCGGGGGATTCCACCGGCCTTTCTGTTTGGCTGCCTGCAACGCCACGGCGGTACGCTGGACCCTGGCAAATATGTGATGGGCCTGCGCCGCGCTGCACTTCAGGCGGGAGTGAGGCTGTATGAAAACACCAAGCTTGAGTCGTACTCCGACGGGTCGACGATCACCTGCCGGACGCCACGCGGGCAGGCGAGCGCGCCGATAGTGGTGCTGGCCACCAATGCCTATACGCCGCAACTCGGTCTTCTGCGCGACAAAGTCGTTCCATTTCGAGTGTCGGCGGTCGAAACCGAGCCATTGACACCACAGCAGTTGGCATCGCTGGGCTGGGCAGGGCGGGAAGGGTTGACCACGCCGCACCTGGTGATGGAAAGCCATCGCCTGACCGCACGCAATACGCTGCTGATGACCACTAAACGGCTGGGTTATGCCTACGGCTCGAAAACCCCGAACATTCCCGATGAGGTGACCTACCGCGCGTTGCAAGACAACCTTGGCGTGCGTTTCCCGACGTTACGCGGTGTCGGCATTCAAGCGTGCTGGAGTGGTTACGTCAGCATGGCCTACGACGCGTTGCCGGTGGTGGGCGAAACCGGGTCGCACCACAACATTCTCTATACCGCGGGTTGCTCCGGACACGGCGTCGCATCGCAGTCGCTGATCGGTCACCTGCTGGCGGAAAGAATCGGCGGTATCGAGCATCCGCTGCTCGCCGCGTTGCGGCATAAAACCCCGAAAACCCTGCCCGAACCGCTGCAGTGGTGCGCCGTGAATGTGGCGCTGGGAGGGGCACATCTGCTGGACGAATACACCAACCGCAAAGTTGCGCGCCCTCATGCCTGACGGCTGAGGCTTATAGAACCAACACGCTGAGTTTGCATGATGACGCTGACCTTGAAGTCCTGGGGCCGGTAGGCGTTCGCCTGCAGAAAGACAAACGAATGTTTGCGTTTTCGTCACCCCTTTTTTACTGCCGCACCCACGCTCGGCCACGGGCGTTCAATTCAACAATAACGTGATGTGAGGCAACGAACATGAGCACTGACGCCCCTCCTGATTTGAAGCGCAGGCAACTACTTAAACTGGCCGGTGCCACTGCCGCCGTGGGATCGATCGGTTTGAACATTGGCCTGGCCACTGCCGCCGATGCGCTGCTCAAAGACAACCCGGACGATGTGTTTGATGTGGTGATCATCGGTGCCGGCCTGGCTGGTTTGACCGCCGCTCGTGATCTGCATCTGGCGGGTTGCGAGTCGCTGCTGGTGCTTGAAGCGCGTGATCGTGTCGGTGGCCGCACGCTAAATCATGACTTGGGTTCCGGCTATATCTCCGAGGCCGGAGGCCAGTGGATCGGCCCCGGACAAACCGCCGTAGCGGACCTGGCCCGTGAGCTTGAGGTCGGCACCTTTCCCAGTTTCTATGAGGGGGAAACCGTGATCCTCGGTGGCGATGGACGTGTCGCCGTCGATTTGAAAGGCACCTTCGGTACCGACGAAAGCGTCTCGGCAAAACTCAGCGAGCTGTCGCGTGATGTGCCGTGCGGCGCGCCATGGAAATCCCCCCGACTGGCCGAACTGGACAAGCTCTCGGCAGGCGACTGGCTGGCTCAGCAAAACATCAAACCGGAAGACCGCGCAGGGTGGAATGCCAGCTTTCTCCTGACCTGCGGCGTCACACCAGCGAAGATGGGCTTTCTGCATTTTCTGTCGATGATCAATTCGGCCGGCAGCGAATACATGCGGCTCGACTCGATCAAGGACAGCGCGCAAGGGACGCGGGTCGTCGGCGGTTCACAGGTTCTCAGCAGCAAAATGGCGCAATTGCTGGGTGACAAGGTTCGCTTGTCGTGCCCGGTGCGCAAAATTGCTGACTGGAACGGCGACATCGTCAGACTGCAAACGGATCAGGGCGAGATCCGCGCCCGGCGCGTGATCATGGCGATTCATCCAGCACTGTGCCAACGCCTGCAGTACGATCCACCGCTGCCCGAAACCCGCGCCGCCCTGCAGCGAGCCTGGCCGGCGCACTCGCCGGCACGCAAGACCACAATGGTCTACCCGCGGCCTTTCTGGCGCGACAAAGGCTTGAACGGCCATATCATTCAGGTCGGTGGGCCGGTCATCTGGGCATACGACAACTCGCCGCCAAACGGCGAAATCGGTGTGATCAATGCGTTCATTTTGAATGCCGCAGCCCCCACCGACCTAGAGGCCGCGAAGCGTATGCAGACCGAAATCTATGCACGTGCCCTGGGGGACGCAGCGCTCGAGCCGGTTTCCTATCACGATCATGACTGGGCGCATGCCGACCCGTGGACCATTACGTGCGTGTCGCCGATTCCCCCCGGTTTCTGGTCGACACATGGCGAGGCACTGCGTCCGCCCTGCGGCAATCTGTTCTGGTCGGGCACCGAAACCGCTGACATCTGGGCAGGTTACATGGACGGTGCCGTGCGCGCCGGACGCCACAGCGCCTTACAGGTGCTCAACGCATTACGTAGGGTGTAGGAGGCGGCAATGAAAAAAATCATAGCGCTTGGCGTCATCGTGGTCATTGCGGTGCTGTTGGCGATTTTTGGCCGCGATCTGCTCGATCTGTATCGGCTGCAGAGTTACATCACCACCTCCACTGAGGCCTACCAGGCCGAACGCGGAAACTGGCCCCATCTGACCGATGCCTGCACCGGTTGCCATGGCAGCCACGGTAACTCGATGAACTCGAGGTATCCGAGCCTGGCCGGGCAACCCGCCGCGTATCTGTCTGCCCAGTTGCGCAATTTTGCGAGCGGACAACGGCTTGCGCCCAACATGGGGCCGTTGGCGATGACCCTCAGCCCGGATCATATTGATCTACTGGCGAATTTTTATGCCCGGCAATCGGTCGTTGCCCATGCGGCTGTCAGTCCTGACGAGGGGCTGAGGGATCAGGGCAAACAACTGGTGCAAACCCGAGGCTGCACCGCCTGCCATGGTGCCCAACTGATGGGCCAAGACGCCTTCCCACGCCTGGCTGCACAAGGGCAGGACTACCTTTTGGCCCAGCTCAACGCTTTTGCCAGCGGCGAGCGCATTGAGCCCAGTGGTGCCATGCAAGCCATGGCCGCAGCGCTGTCAGCGCAGGAGCGCCAAGCGATTGCGGCTTATCTGGCCGCACTCGTTCCTCAACCCCGCTAATCCATCAAATTATCTGTCAGCTGTACCGAGGCTATCGTTATGGAACCGAGAAATATTGTGCTGTGCCTTGCCTGTTTCTTGCTGCTTGCCAATGGGCTGACCTTCGGCATCAGGTTTCTGAAGAAAAGAAACCTGCTACTGGCTCTGGAGTGGTTTGTGGTTGCCTTTTCCGCAACAAACTTCCTGGTTTTTTTCCTGACGGGATCGGAGTATGCCTACCTGATTTCATACTTTTGCGACGCGTTCTCCAGAGCCTTTGGGATTCCGCTGATTACCGCGCTCGGGCTGATGGCGGTGACGCATGCCTACAAGCCGTCTGTGGGCAAGGAACTCATGATGTTTGCCGGCGCTCTGCTGGGCACACTCGCGTTGATCTCGGCCAAGGTTCTGGTCCCGCTCCTACCGTATTTCTACGTGCTGATGTGGGTGATATTTTCGGTCTACCTGGTGTATTTCGCAGTACGCCTGGCAACCGTTGGAGAGTCACTGCACGCGATCGGAGTGATGTTTGGCATGCTCGCCTCACTGACCATTGCGTGCATCTACGACTTCTACAAGATCCCCGGCGACGATAGCAATGTACTGCTGAACTTCTACGTGCTTGCACTGACGACCTGGGCTTATCTGCTGGTGCACCTGCATTACGCGTATTGCGCGCTGGAGCGCGCGAAGGGCGCAATGGCAGCTCTGCAAACGCGCTGAGGGGTAGTTGAAGTGTTCGAAGCCGCCGTTCTGGCGGCTTTTTTGCGTGATGCAGAGGAGGGCGGGGGGCATCCTTGCCCGTGCAGGATCAAGGGTTCAGCTTGGCCAGATAATGCGCCACGGCCTTGATGTCTTCATCGGACAGGGTGCCCGCCATGGCATTCATGGCCTGCGTCGGATCGGTGCGTTGGCCACACTTGAAAGCGCTCAATTGATCGCTCAGATAAAGCTGCCCTTGTCCGGCGATACGCGGAGCCAGGGGGCCGCCAGAGAGTTTTTCGCCGTGGCAGGCTGCACACCCGTTGGCGGCGACCACACGCTGACCGCGCTGGTCCAGCGCATCATCCTTCGTCGGGACTTCAGTCACACCAGGTTTCTGTTCGGAAAAATAGGCGGCCAGACGTTTGATCTGCTCGTCCGTCAGATTGGCCGCCAGTGGCTCCATCTGTGCGCTGTGGCGACGTCCTTCGGCAAACGCGTGCAACTGGTTTTCGATGTACGCTGCGGTCTGCCCTGCAAGCGCTGCGTATTGAGCGTCGCGCGGTTGACCGTTAGCGCCATGGCAAAGCGCGCAGGTGTCCTGTAACTGTGGCCACGCACCGCCATTGGCCTGGTATGCAGCGTCGTGCTGATCCACGGCCTGCATGAAACGATAGCCCGCCCACAGTTCCGGTCCATACATCGCAATTGATCCGGCCAACGCTGCGCTCACGACGATGGCTCCAACCATCATAATCCGCTTCATCAGGCGTTCCTCCGAGGTTGAAGTAACGCCTGGAGCGCTTCCATTGCCGCGCGATGTCCGGCGCGGACTGCACCGTCCATTGCCCCGGCCCAGATCTGCGCAGTCTCGGTACCCGACCAGATCATGCGGCCGACCGCCGGCGTCAGATACTCGCCCCATTGCGTCCAGAAACCGGGAGGCATGGGGGAAATACAACTCAAACTCCACGGGTCGATCTTGCCCCAGTCCAGATCATGAAACTGAATCGGGTGCAGGGCTTGTTCGCCCATGGCGCTGGCGTAGATCGCCGACAAGGTGTCCTGCGCGGTTTTGGGGTCATGGGGTAATTGGCCAGTTCTGACGAAGCCGCTGAGCACACCCAGGCTGGCGTCCTCCGGCGAATTGTCAAAGGCCCAGATCAGCGGACCTTCCACTTGCACGATCTGGCCGTTGAGGCCTTGGTCGCGCCAGAACGGGCGCTCATAGACGTGCACGGTCTTGCGCATCGGTGCATGGGCCGGCCAATGCCGATGCAGCTCGGCACGCCCGGAGGGCAGGGGTGGATCGAAGACGATCTGATTGCACAGCGCCGGGCTCAGCGCGGCAATCACCTGCCGCGTGCGCATGATGCCCTGATCGGTATGCAACTCGACGACATCACGATCCCAACCGACAATCTTGCGCACTGGGCACGCCAATCGGACTTTTTCTCCGAGAGCTTGCGCCATCTTCAAGCTGAGGATTTGCGAGCCGCCTACCAAACGTGATTCCTGTGCACCCCCTTGGACACCTTCGAGCTTTTCGAGACGGCAGTCAGAGGAGTTGATCATCGCCAGGTAATGCAGGAGCCCCATGCCGGCCGGCGTGGTACCGAAGGTGAGGCTCACGGACATGTTGAAGCCGATCTTGTCGACATTGCTGATGCCTTGCCCGGCCAGCCATTGGCCAATCGAGAGTTTGTCCAGCTCACCCGCATCCTTGGCTTTCCACGGCGCTTTGCTGGGGACGCCTTCGGCGAGTTTGTTCAGTTTTGCGACGATGTCAGTATTGGAGTTCGGACCATCGCTGACGTCCTCTTGGACTGTTACCTCGTCTATCAGATAGACCGCCTTGCCCTTGTAGTACGTAGGGAAGGTTGCGACATCAAGCTGTCTGGCCAGATCGGCGATTGACGTTTGACCGGGGCCGATCCATTGCCCACCGGCCTCGCAGATTACGCCATTGCCTAGGTCATGGTTAAGGGTGCGACCACCGACGCGATCGCGGGCTTCAAGCACGACAAACGACTCGCAGCCAGCGGCCTGGAGGTCTCTGGCAGACGTAAGCCCGGACAGGCCTGCGCCAATGATCACCACATCCAGTATCGAGGTGTCTAAAGGTTGGGTTTGCGCCATCGCACGCCCGGTGACACCGAGCCCTCCGGCGAGGGCCGAGCCTCCAACCGCTTGCAATAACAATCGTCGCTGTCGTGATTGCGTCGACAGTTCATCGAGATCCGCATCCATCGTCACCTCCGTCTTTTAGTTATAATCACAGATGTTATGCAAATATATGACGGAACAGGAATTCAGCAAAGTGAAATCGGCGCAATGGCGATTAACCGAGGGGGTGAGAGATAGGCGGGCGCCATCAAGCAGGATTCGCTGCGCAAATGAAGCGAATCTTCTGGATGCCTGAGGGCAGGGTAGGGTTTAGCGAGCGGGGCTGATCAGCGTGATGACCGCATCCATCAAGGCCTTGCTGCGTTTGGCTTCAAATCGCTCTGGCTCGATTGGCAACATCATCATCCAGCCGTCACTCAGCGCGCTGAGCTGATCGGCGAGCAGATCGGCAGCAATGTCCTTGCGAATGATGCCCTGGGTTTGTCCTTTGCCCAGAATGCTTGCGAGATCCTCGCGAAAGCGCGAGTAACGTTTCTGGATTACGTCGGCAAACACCGGTTCGTGCCGGGCGTGTGCAAGCATCTGAAACAGGGCCAGCCAACGCGCCGAGTCGTTGGCTTGAGTCAGGTTCAACCACTGCTCGATCATTGCCCTGATATCGACTTTTTCCTGATCGGCATCCAGCAAGTGATCGAACTCGTCAAACAGACTCTGCGCCGCCGCCGTGATCATTTCTTCTTTATTGGCAAAGTAATAGGTCACGGCGCCCGTGGTGCAGCCGGCATGGCTGGCAACTTTGCGCAGAGACGTCCCGGCATAACCCTCCTGCGCAATGACTTCGATGGCTGCAGTCAACAGTTCACCGCGTTTTTCCAGACGATTACCTACCGGGCGGCCGCGACGTGGGGCGGGCGCTGAATCACTGTCTTTGGAGTGCTGACTATCCGTGGAAGGCGCTTGAGCATCATGCATGAGAGAAAGTGATTCCGTTGGTTGAAGGCGTTGAGCCGGCAGCGGCTGCGAACGCCATTTTGGCTTGGCACGTCGCGATCATGCAATCGTTCAGATTCGACCGCTGCCAATCACCGCGACGGCCCGAACCTCCACGCGCAAGCCCGGCATTGCCAGTTGTGAAATGCCGACAGCGGTCCAGGCTGGATAACGTTCAGGGAAGTATTCGTCCTTTACCTGTCCAAAGGCGTGCACTTCGCCCTGCAGATCGGTATGAAACGTCATCAACTCGACGACATCAGCCAGGCTTGCGCCGGCAGCTTCGAGGATGGTCCGCAAAGACTGAAACGCCAGATGGGATTGCGCCTGGATGTCTTCGGCGGGAACCATGGCCTCGTCGATACCGACTTGGCCGGACACCCAGATCATGTTGCCGACGCGTGTTGCCTGGGAAAAGTGGAAGTTGTCGTAGATTGCCTGGGTGTGACCAGGGTTGAAGGACTGACGCTGCAGGACTTGAGTGTTCATGGCAATGCTCCTTTATATTAATTGGCGGAACGTTGGGTGGCGGAAGCCGTCTCCCGCTTTCAGGGTCGACAGTTCTTCAGTAAACAGCACGCCTTGCTGCGGGTAACCGCTCGCGCTGTTTTCTGGTAAAGGATGGAAGGTGGCGTCGTCGCCAAAGAAACGGAAAACGAAGGTGTGACGATCCGGGAAAGCTTCATCCACTGGAGCGCCACCATGCAGTGAACCCGGATGCAGCAAGACGATATCGCCAGGCTCGGTAGCCCACGAAATGATGTCGAATGATTCGGGATCGTTTTGGCGCAGCGCCTCGATATCCGGCAGGCGTGGTAATGCGTCGCCGCCATGCAGCGGTTGAGTCGGATCGTTAGGATCGCGAAACGTAGTGCCGTCGTAGCGTGGTCCTTTGTGCGAACCTCGAACGATTTCCAAAGCGTTTTTCTTCGGCACTGATTCAAAACTGATCCAGGCATTGGCCCAGTGGCTTCCGGCCCATGGTAGATAAGACGTGTCCTGATGCCAAAGCGTGCGAGATCCGCGCCCACCTGCTTTGAGAAACACCTCTTCGGCGAAGTACCACACGTTTTCCGAGCCCCAGAGCTGCGCAAACAGCTGGCCAAAGGGCAGGGAGGTTACGAGTTCTTCAAGACGGGCTTTGGCGACGGGGTTGGCATTGTCAACATGGGACTGTTGCTCAGTCCCGTCGAACATTCGGGTTGCATGAGGGCCGTGATTCTCGACTGCCCAGTCATAGGCTGCCCGGCACTCAGCCAATTGATCTTTGTTCAGAAAACCTTTGATCAGGACGGCCCCGTCTTCCAGGAACGCCTTTCGCACAGAGAGTTGCATGAGAGCTTTCTCCTCGAAAATGCCACGTGGCAATTTCGATGCTAGCAGCCCTCAAAATTAAACACAACGGCAGTTATGTTAATTATGAAGAGCCATTACGATGACAGAATCTTGAAGATCTGTGCATACCAGCAACGGCGCCGTCACGATCAAAGATGAGGGTTTCAGCTGCGCAGTCCTCACTCGGTGCCAAGCATCACCTTGTCTGAGCGCACAGCCCTTATCCAGGTATCGGCTTTTTGCGTAGCTATAGAAAGCCTGGATCGCATCGTAGATGCGCCGCCGCAGTATTGAAAACGCGGCGCCTGAGTTTGAGTTGGACGTACATGAGCGGACAAGCATGGGCAACGGCGCGCGTCACCAGCTTGCCCGAGCAGCGGTAGTCGTTGACCTGAAGAGGACTCGTCATGAGCACTATGGACATGGCTCATTGGGAGAGTAGGCGTAATAACGAATTCGTCGAATCAGTGACTTACGTCGCTTATGAACATATCCGACATAATACATTATTTAACATAATATACATTATGCGAACCGTCGTATGCGGGGTTGGAGGGCTCTGGTGGTCAGATTTGAAGCCTGGCACGGGCTCTTACGCATCACCTGGTCCAGCTTGCAGACTGGCGATGTAACTCACAATGAATGCGTCCTCCGATCCGCGCTCCTTGTGATAACCAACCACGTTGGCCAGCGTCCACCGCAGCAACCTCATTAGCACCGGATCGGAAAACTTCCAGCTGCTCGACTCGTACTGATACCGGCTGTTGGTGAAAACATCTCGGTACCGCTCGAACGAATCTTCTTGGCTGTCCAAGGCCAACGCTTTACGAATGTCTGCAGGCACGGCATGAAACAAGGTCAACAGATCGTGACCGTCACGACGCTGATCGGCTGGCGTCTTGCCGGTTGACTGAAGATGCTTGTGAGCCGCTTTGAGTGCATCAACGTCAATCGTGTAGGTTTCACCGGACGTATCTTGATGCTGGTCTGGTACAAAAATGAAGCTTTTCAGCAGTATTTCCATGCCAATCGCTGCGTTAACCATGGAAACATGTGGGAGGTTTTGGGCGTCTAGAAGCTCAGAAGCTTTGAGATAATTATGGGCGCTTTCGAGCATCCAGCCTGGAAAGTGATTCATTTAACAGAGATCCTTAAAGATGCATGCCATCGGAACATAGCTCATCAGGTGGGCTACCCTGCCCTCATAATATAGCCATAAAGAATAACTATGCTAAATGACTATTTAGTATAGTTATATCTGATTGTCATGCCTCAGAGCCTAAACCTATCCACCGACTGCGAAAGCTTCCCCGCCAAACTCGACAATTCATCCGTCGTCGACGCCGTCTCGCCAATCACCCGACTGTTACTTTCCGACATCCCCGCAATCCTCTCCACCTGATGAGCAATCTCATTACTGGCCAAGCTCTGTTCACTGATGGTGCGAGAAATATCATTGACCAATTCAGTAGTGCTCAACGTGGCCTGGAGGATCTCGCGAATGGCGCGTTCCACTTCGGCAGTCACCGCCATGCCCTTGTCCACTTGGGCAACACCCTCCTCCATGCTGATCACCGCTTCACGGGTGTTTTGCTGGATACTGCCGACCATGCTGGCGATTTCCTGAGTGGAGGCGCTGGTGCGTCCGGCCAGGCTGCGCACTTCGTCGGCCACGACTGCAAAGCCGCGCCCTTGTTCACCGGCGCGGGCGGCTTCGATGGCGGCGTTCAGGGCCAGCAGGTTGGTCTGGTCGGCAATCCCTTTGATCACCTGGATAATGCTGTAGATCGCCTCGGACTCCTTGTCCAGCGTGCGGATCACTTGCGCCGACTGTTGGGCAGAACGGGCGATGCCGTCCATGTCGCTGACCACCTGGTGGATGACGCGGCCGCCGTCCTTGGCCAGGGTTTCAGCCTGGCTGGCCATGTCCAGGGCACGTTGGGCGTGACGGGTGATTTCTTCGATGCTGGCGGTCATTTCACTCGCGGCGGCGGCCATGGTGCTGGCGGCGACGCTTTGTTGCTGGCTGCTGCCTGCCACTTCATGGCAACCCTGGCTGAGGCGCTCGCTCATGCCATTCACGCCATGGGCATTGCTGCGAACCACTTCGATCATGCCGCGCAAATCCCGCTGCATCGTCGCCAGGCTGCGAATCAGTGCACTGGCTTCGTCCTGGTTCTTGGGTTCGGCAATCGGCTCGCTCAGGTTGCCATGGGCAATGCTCTGGGCAATACGGCTGGCGGTGCGCAACGGCCCCATGATGCTCAGGGTCACCCAACGTCCTTGTGCCAGCAGCAACAGCAGGCTCGCCCCCAATACAATAATCAAGGTCCAGTTAGCGTTACTGATGGTTTGCCGGGTACCGGTGCTGGTGAGTTGGGTATTGTTTTCGATCAGTTCGCTCAACGCCGCCATTTGTTCTTCCAACTGGCTGAACGCGGCATTGAAGGTCTGCAGTTCCCCTCGTGCGGCCTCTGGATTCTCCAGGGCCAGCGCGACGATGCGCTCGCCGGCACTGATGTAGGTGTCCAGGCTGGGTTTGATTTTTTCCAGGCTGGCCTTGATCGAGGCGTCCAACGGCAGCTTGAGATTGTCCGCCAGCACCTCGCGAAAGTGCTCGGCATGCTCCTTGATCGAGCTGTTGACCTCGGCCGGCGTACTGGTGCTTTTGCTCAGCCCGACCAACATCGCCGACAGTACATCCGCACGCAGGGCGTCGTGCATCATGTCGGCTTCCATGTGGTTGCGCAGTACCGTCATGCTGACGTCGTTGTCCTGTACCGCATCGGCCATCCGCGTATTGCCCAGGTAGCCAGCCAGGCTCATGATCAAAGCCGTGAGCAACCCGGTCGCAATCAACAGCACCAAGCGTAATTTGATCGTCATAGTGGTACCCCGTGCCAGGAACGCCGGTTGGGAACCCAACCGTTTCAATGTCGCTGCTAGCTGTATCGGCAGCTGTTGCTTGTTAGTGAAGCCTAAGTTTGCGGATCTGCGCGGTTCCCTTAAGCTGACCGTCCGTTGCTCTACCTGGATCTGCCAAATGCCTCAACGTATCGCCCGTCTCGCCCTGTTGCTGGGCTTGATCACCGCCGTTGGCCCGTTTGCAATCGACATCTACCTGCCGGCGCTGCCCACCCTGGGCGCCAGCCTCCAGGCCTCGCCGGCGGCCGTGCAGATGAGTTTGACGGTGTTCTTTATGATTATCGGCGTGTGCCAGTTGTTCTACGGCCCCCTCAGCGATGTGTTCGGGCGTAAACCGCCGATTTATGCGGGCCTGGTGATCTTTGCCATTGGCAGTGTCGGCTGCGCGCTGGCACCGACCATCGAAGTGTTGATTGGCTTTCGTGCGGTGCAGGCGTTCGGTGCCTGTGCGGGGATGGTGATTCCACGGGCGATTGTCCGTGACCTGTACACCGGCCATGAAGCGGCGCGTCTGATGGCTTTGTTGATGCTGGTGATGAGTGTTTCGCCGATCCTCGCGCCACTGGCCGGTAGCCTGGTGATTTCGATCTGGAGTTGGCGCGAAGTGTTTGCCGTGTTGGCGGTGGTGGCCGTGCTGTGCCTGGTGATGACCGCAGTACAACTGCCAGAAACCCACCCAGCCGAGCGCCGCCTGGGCAAGACACTGGGCCAGGCGTTCGGCAGTTATGGCGCCCTCCTCCGCGACCCGGTCTTTACGGGTTTGTCGGTGGTGTGCGGGTTTGGCCTGGCCACCTTCTTCGTGTTCATCGGCAGCGCGCCCTTCGTGTACATCGAGTTTTTTGGCCTGACACCGACCCAGTTCAGCCTGTGCTTTGCGCTCAACGCGGCCTCGTTTTTCGCCATGAGCCAATTGACCGCCCGCCTCAGCGCCCGCTTTGGCCTGGCGCCGTTGATTCGCTGGTCGGTGGTGGGCGTGGCGGCGGTCATGAGCTTGCTGGCGGGCACCACACTGTGGGGTGACAGCCTGGGCTTGATGATGGGGCTGTTGTTTATCGGTTTCGGCTTTCTTGGCCTGCTATTGCCGGCGGCCGGGGTACTGTCGCTGGAGGATCATGGTGCGGTGGCAGGTTCTGCGTCTGCACTGCTGGGTGCGATCCAGATGGTCACAGCGGCTGTGGCGATGACCTTGGTGGGTATCTTTGCCGACCATACACCGGCGCCGATGTTGATTGGCATTGCGCTGTGTGCGCTTGCCGCGATGCTCACCACGCTATGGACCATACGTCGCTTGCCGGCCCACCTGGCCTCATCCTGAGATCGCCATCGGACGTATCCCCCCCTGTAGGAGCGAGCTTGCTCGCGAAAGACTCACAGGCGCCGCGTTCATTCAGGAAGCACGCATTATCGTTGACGTTTTTCGCGAGCAAGCTCGCTCCTACAAGGGCGGGCGCGAACCTATAGATCAAACCTGTCCACCGCCCGCCGCCGCTCATTGTCGTCACGCACGTCATAGCTGGCAGTGGTCTGGATGTTGGTGTGATGCGCCAGTTTCTGCGCAATCGACAAATCATGCTCCTCGATCACCCGGGTGATAAACGAACGACGGAAATCATGGGGCATGATCTTGACCCCCACCTGATCACCGCGCTGGCGTGCGATGTAGTAAATCGCATGCTTGGTGATCCGCTCTCGGGTGATATGGCTGCCTCGCCGGATGCGGTTGAACAGGAAGCTGTCGTCCTGCTCGCCTTCCTTGAGGTGCTCGCGACGAAACGCCAGCCAGGCCTGCAGTTTGGCAAACGCCCAGTCCGGCGCGTACTTGACCAGCTCTTTGTTGCCCTTGCCGATCACGCGCAAGCTGCGCTCGTCAAAGTTGATCTGTTCCAGGTCCAGGTTCACCGACTCCGACTTGCGCATGCCCGAGCCATATAACAGGCCGATCACTGCGGCATCCCGCAGGCCCTGGGGCCGAGGGTCGGCGGCGCAGACGTCGAGCATCTCGCGGATCAAGGTGCGGCGCAGGTTGCGGCCCTGGCTCAGGCGCGTGCCAGGTGTGGCCTTGACCGAGCGCATCTTCAACAGGTGGACCTGGCTGATCAAGCTCATGCGCCACGCTTCATTCATGACCCCGCGCACCGCATTCACATACAGCGACGAAGTGTTCGGCGCTAAGCCGTCCTCGCGCAAGGCAGCCACCAGTGCGATGACGTGTTCAGGCTGCAGCAGGTGCCAGTCAATCTCTTCGAGGTTGAGGTCTTCGAAACCCAAGCGGTCGGCGGCATCCTGCAGCACGTAGCGCATGGTCAGTTGGCTGGAAGGCGCCAGGCGGGTGAGATATAGGGTCAGTGGGTTGCAAATGGACTCGGTCAAGGTAGATCAGCCTTTGGATTAAATACACCGACCAACTATTTGATTAGTCGATGTATTTAGTGGATTGGCGAAGGCCGAGTCTAACTCAGGACCGGCCCTGGCACAAAATCACGGGGCCGATTCGTCGTCTTCGCTGGCTGCCTGGGGTTGGGCCTGGGATTGGCTCCAGTCAGCGTCCTGTTGCTGCATCAGCGCGAACCAATGCTGGCGCATAAAGGCGAGGTAATTGTCCGGCGCCTTGGCAAAGTCCTTCTCGTCACCATAGCAACCTGGCAGTGGCAGTTCGGTGCCCTGCTCCTTGTATTGGCTGACCAGCGCTTGCTGCGCCGCGACGCTGCAGTCGGTGGGCAGGGGCATGCCGCGCAAGGCACCAGCGTCCTCGTCCCACCAGCTGGCGCCCAAGCGGTCAAGGCCACGCAGACGATACTTCTCGGACTTGCCGGCATGCATGATCAGCTTGAATTCGTTGGGGCTGACATCACTGGTGCAGGCCCGCGAATAACCGACCGTGGCCTGGGTATTGCCGTCGCCCAGCAGGTCGGTGACCTTGGTGGCAGCCCGGTCAAAGCGCAGCCCTGCGTCGAATTCGCAGTGCTGCACATCGTCGTACAGCATCCACACGCGCTTGGGGCGCTCGCCACTCAGCACGTATTGCGCCGCGTAGACAAAGGCCGATTGGGTACCATCGTCATCGCGCTCACCGACTTGCTCGGCGAGTACCAGCAGGTTTTTGCCTTGGCGGTCATCCCAGGTATAAGCCGCGACCTGCTTGCCGCGCACTTCCACCCCGTCCGGCACCTGGTCCAGCGGGGTCAGCGCGACGCCTTGATCGGCCCGCACGCTGGTGACACAGGCCACCGTCATCAACAATCCCATCAGCGCTGGCCGCAACTGGCCGCGTAAAAGCTGCACGCTATTCATCCGAGTACCCTGGCAAGAGAGGGCTTACTTTACCGGCACTTGAGCGCCAATGCAGAGAAGATTGTTGAAGGGCGAGCATTGGGCTGATCGCCTCGCTCAGATTGAACCAAGCGTCTCGTACGAAGCTCCGATGTCGCCCTGTGAGACCTACATGTAACGCCTTGATTACTTAGCTGAACCCTAGCTGTCTGCCTGTCAAATAAACGAGTTTTTCATCCGCCTTTCATATTCGTTGCACATTTTTGCGCTTAACCTTGTACGCAACACTTAAGAGCAATCCGTGGATTATCGACTAACCTATTGAAAACGCGTCATCTTTAGCGCCGTTTTGTAACCTGCGGGCTGTAGTTTCGCCCAATGAACGCTGCTGTTTTCACGCTTGAAGTCGCTTTAGCCCGAGGTCATGAATCTTTGAAACCCTACCCTATTCATTGCGTGTCGATCGTTATCCCGGTCTACAACGAACAAGAAAGCCTGCCTGAGTTGCTGCGTCGCACCACGGCAGCCTGCAAGCAGCTGGCCTACGAATACGAAATCATCCTGGTGGATGACGGTAGCCGCGACAACTCGGCCCAATTGCTCGAAGACGCCGCCGCGGAAGATGGTAGCAATGTGGTAGCGGTGATCCTTAACCGCAACTACGGCCAGCATGCGGCGATCATGGCCGGCTTCGAACAGTGCCGTGGCGAAGTGGTGATCACCCTCGACGCCGACCTGCAGAACCCGCCGGAAGAGATCCCGCGCCTGGTCGAGCAAGCTGCCCTGGGCTACGACGTGGTCGCCACCGTGCGTAATAACCGCCAGGACTCGGCCTTCCGCCGCTGGCCGTCGCGCTTGATCAACCTTGCCGTGCAGCGCTCTACCGGCGTGGCCATGACCGACTACGGCTGCATGTTGCGCGCCTACCGACGCACCATTGTCGACGCCATGCTCGCCTGCCGTGAACGCAGCACGTTCATTCCTATCCTGGCCAACGGCTTCGCCCGGCACACCACGGAAATCCTGGTGCACCACGCCGAACGTGAGCACGGCGAATCCAAATACAGCGCCATGCGCCTGATCAGCCTGATGTTCGACCTGCTGACCTGCATGACCACCACGCCCTTGCGCCTGCTGTCCATCGTCGGTTTCAGCCTGGCGGCGCTGGGCGTGCTGTTTGCCTTTGCCCTGATCGTCATGCGCCTGGCCTTCGGCGCCGACTGGGCCGGTGATGGCCTGTTCGTGCTGTTTGCGGTGTTGTTTGTGTTCACCGGTGGCCAGTTCATCGGCATGGGCCTGCTGGGCGAATACCTGGGCCGCATGTACAGCGATGTCCGCGCCCGCCCACGCTTCTTTATTGAAAAAGTGCTGCGCAACCAACCGGCAGCACCGGCTCCAGTCGTCGTGGTCGACGGCCTGGTGTCTTCCCATACTTCTACTTCTTCTTCGGATCAGGTCCAGTCATGAGTTCAAAAGCTGTTGTATTCGCCTACCACGATATTGGCTGCGCAGGCATTGAAGCGCTGCTCAGCGCCGGTTACGACATTGCCGCCGTGTTCACCCATGCCGATGACCCCAAGGAAAACAACTTCTACGGTTCCGTCGCCCAACTTTGCGCCCGCAATGGCATCCCGGTACATGCACCGGAAGACGCCAACCACCCGCTGTGGATCGAACGCATCGCCAAGCTGAACCCGGAGTACATCTTCTCGTTCTACTACCGCAACCTGCTGAGCGAGCCGCTGTTGGCCACCGCCCGCAAAGGCGCGTTCAACCTGCACGGCTCGTTGCTGCCTAAATACCGTGGCCGCGCCCCGGCCAACTGGGTGTTGGTCAACGGCGAAACCGAAACCGGCGTGACCCTGCATCGCATGGTCAAGCGTGCCGATGCCGGCGCCATCCTGGCCCAGCAAAAAGTCACCATCGAGCGCAGCGATACCGGCCTGAGCCTGCACGCCAAGCTGCGTGAGGCGGCCACTGCCCTGTTGCGCGATGCTCTGCCGCAGTTGGCCCAGGGCAAGCTGAGCGAAACCGCCCAGGATGAGAGCAAAGCCACCTACTTCGGTCGTCGCACTGCCGCCGATGGCAAGCTGGACTGGAAAAAACCTGCCGAGCAACTGTTCAACCTGGTGCGTGCAGTGACTCAGCCGTACCCTGGCGCCTTCTGCGCCGTGGGCGAGCACAAGCTGATCGTGTGGCAAGCCGACGTGGTCAAGGGCAACGAAGGTCTGGCGCCTGGCCGTGTAATCAGCGTCAACCCGCTGCGCATTGCCTGCGGTGAAGATTCCCTGGTGGTCAAGTTCGGCCAGCGCAACGAAAACGGCCTGTACCTGGCCGGCCCGTCCCTGGCCGATGAACTGGGCCTGGTGGATGGCTCCGTGCTACGCGGCGCCGAGTCGGGTCGCAAGCCGCGCCGTACCCGTGTGCTGATCCTGGGCGTGAACGGTTTTATCGGTAACCACTTGTCCGAGCGCCTGCTGCGTGACGACCGCTACGAAGTCTATGGCCTGGACATCGGCTCCGACGCCATCGAGCGCCTGCGCAGCCACCCGAACTTCCATTACGTGGAAGGCGACATCAGCATCCACACCGAGTGGATCGAGTACCACATCAAGAAATGCGACGTGGTGCTGCCGCTGGTGGCCATCGCCACGCCGATCGAATACACCCGTAACCCGCTGCGCGTGTTCGAACTGGACTTCGAAGAAAACCTCAAGCTGGTGCGCTACTGCGTCAAGTACAACAAGCGCGTGATTTTCCCGTCGACCTCCGAAGTCTATGGCATGTGCCAAGACCAATATTTCGACGAAGACACCTCCAACCTGGTGGTGGGCCCGGTCAACAAGCAACGCTGGATCTACTCCGTCTCCAAGCAACTGCTGGACCGCGTGATCTGGGCCTACGGCGACAAGGGCTTGAAGTTCACCCTGTTCCGTCCATTCAACTGGATGGGCCCGCGCCTGGACCGTCTGGACTCGGCGCGTATCGGCAGCTCCCGCGCCATTACCCAGCTAATCCTGAACCTGGTGGAAGGCACGCCGATCCGTCTGTTCGACGGTGGTGAGCAGAAGCGTTGCTTCACCGACATTGCCGACGGCATCGAAGCCCTGGCGCGCATCATTGATAACGACAATGGCGTCTGCGACGGCCAGATCATCAACATCGGCAACCCCGAAAACGAAGCCAGCATTCGCCAGCTGGGCGAAGAACTGCTGCGTCAGTTCGAGGCTCACCCACTGCGCCACAACTTCCCGCCGTTCGCCGGTTTCCGCGACGTCGAGAGCAAGGCGTTCTACGGCACAGGCTACCAGGACGTGGCGCACCGCAAGCCGAGCATCGAAAACGCCAAGCGCCTGCTGAACTGGGAGCCGAGCGTGCAGATGAGCGAAACCATCGGCAACACGCTCGATTTCTTCTTGCGTGAAGCCATGCTTGAAATTGCGGATAAAAAGTAATGCAGGCAGGTCTTCGCATCGACGTCGACACCTACCGCGGCACCCGTGAAGGTGTGCCACGGTTGCTCGACTCCCTGGCCGAAGCTGGGGTCAAAGCGACGTTCTTCTTCAGTGTCGGGCCAGACAACATGGGGCGCCACTTGTGGCGCCTGATCCGCCCGCAGTTTTTGTGGAAGATGCTGCGTTCCAACGCTGCCGGCCTGTATGGCTGGGATATCTTGCTGGCCGGCACCGCCTGGCCAGGCAAGCCGATTGGCCGCGACCTGGGGCATTTGATGCGCCAGGCCAAGGCCGCCGGGCATGAAGTCGGCCTGCACGCCTGGGACCACCATGGCTGGCAGGCCAACACCGGGCGTTGGAGCGAGGCACAGCTGGTCGAGCAGATTCGGCGCGGCGTAGACACCTTGAGCGACATCCTCGGCGAGCGCGTCGACTGTTCAGCGGCCGCCGGCTGGCGTGCCGATGAGCGCGTGGTGCAAGCCAAGCAAGGCTTCAACTTTCGCTACAACAGCGATTGCCGGGGCACCAGCCTGTTTCGACCAACCTTGGCCGATGGCAGTGCGGGCACCCCACAAATTCCGGTAGACCTGCCGACCTTCGACGAAGTCGTCGGGCCGGTGGTGGCTGCCAACGATTTCAACCGTTTCATTCTCGACAGGTTCAGCGCGTCGAAGCTGAACGTCTATACGATCCACGCAGAAGTAGAAGGGATTCTGATGGCCAATGATTTTCGCCAGTTGCTCGCCCAGGCAGGGCAGCGCGGCATTGATTTCAAACCCTTGGGCGAACTGTTGCCCACGGATGTGACCACCCTGCCCCAGCAACAGCTGGTACGCGGCGCCTTGAGCGGCCGCGAGGGCTGGCTTGGAGTACAGCAGGCATGATCCGCCGCTGGGCCTTGCCCCTGCTCCTGCTCGCGTTTGCGGTGTTCTACCTGCTGCCGTTGGCCACCCATGGCCTGTGGATTCCCGATGAAACCCGCTACGCACAAATCAGCCAGGAAATGCTGATGACCGGCAAGTGGGCCTCGCCGCACTTCATGGGGATTCGCTACTTTGAAAAACCTGCGGCCGGCTACTGGATGATCGCGCTGGGCCAGGCGATCTTCGGCCAGAACCTGTTCGGCGTACGGTTTGCCTCGGCGTTGAGCACCGGCTTGAGCATTCTGCTGGTGTATCTGGTCTCTCGCCGGTTGTGGAATGATCCGCAAAAAAGCCTGGTCAGCACGTTGCTCTACATGAGTTTCGTCAGCGTGGCTGCGCTGGGCGGCTATGCCAACCTGGACCCGCAGTTCACTTTTTGGGTCAACCTGACCGGCGTGGCCTTGTGGTTCTGCTTCGACAGCACCACGCGGCGTGCGCGCTTGTGGTCCTGGGCCTTGCTGGGCCTGGCGTGCGGCATGGGCTTCATGACCAAGGGCTTCCTGGCCTGGTTGCTGCCGGTGCTGGTCGCCCTGCCCTACGCCGTCTGGCAAAAACGTTTTGGCGAGTTGTGCAAATTTGGCCCTGTTGCCGTGGTGGTGGCGATTGCGGTCAGCGTGCCGTGGGCCCTGGCTGTGCACCTGCAAGAGCCGGACTACTGGCATTTCTTTTTCTGGCACGAGCACATCCAACGCTTTGCCGGTGAAGACGCCCAGCACGCCGAACCTTTCTGGTATTACTTGCCGCTGCTGGTAGGGTTCGCACTGCCGTGGGTTGCGCTATTGCCGTCCGCGTTCAAGCAGGCCTGGCTGCAACGGCGTGTGCCGAAAACCGCGTTCCTGCTACTGTGGCTGTTGATGCCCCTGGCCTTTTTCAGCTTGGCCAAAGGCAAGCTGCCCTCCTACATTATGCCGTGCATGCTCCCCCTGGCCTTGCTGATGGGCTCGGCCCTGAGCGACAAACTGGCTCAAGGCCACGGCCGCGTTCTGCGCATCAATGGCTGGTTGAACCTGGTGATCGGCGTGCTGGTCTTGCTGGCCCTCAGCTGGTTCCAGTTGAAGAAGCCGGTATACGAACCGGGAGAAGAAACCCTCAGCCTGGTGCTGGTGTTCATCTTTTTGTTCGGTTGGATCGTGGTCAATCTGCTGCAAGCGGCGCGCCCTTTGGCATTGTGGGCCGCGCCGCTGATCGGCAGTGGATTGCTGGTGCTGCTGGTGCCTGCGGCGTTGCCTCATTCGGTGGTTTACAACAAGACCCCGGACCAGTTCATCATTGATCACATCGACGAATTGCAACCCAGCGTTGCCCTGCTGAGCAACGACCTGGGCGCCGCCTCGGCGCTGTCCTGGCGCCTCAAGCGTCCCGATATCACGCTGTACAACACCTCGGGTGAGGTCAAGTACGGCCTGGCTTACGAGGATACGGCCCCGCGTCTGGTCGACCGTAACCGCATCCAGGCGTGGATGGCCGAAACCCGGCGTACCGGCGCGGTGGGCGTGGTGATGCGCGTCAATAGCACCGGCGAAAAAGAAGAACTCGCACTGCTGCCCACTGACGGCAAGCGTTATGCGCAAGGCAAGATCGTGATCCTGATTTTCCCGCAGGTCACGCCATGATCACCCTGCTGCTACTGCTCACGGCCTGCCTGCTGACCTGCATGGGCCAGGTCTCGCAAAAATTCGCCGTGGAAAGCTGGCGCGGCGTGCCAGACGGCTGGGCACTGAAACTGCGCTCGCCGTGGTTGTGGTCGGCGCTGGTGTGCCTGGGCCTGGGCTTGCTGGTTTGGCTGCTGGTGTTGCAGCGCCTGGAAGTCGGCATTGCCTACCCCATGCTCAGCCTGAATTTTGTGCTGGTCACGCTGATGGCGCGCTTTGTGTTTCACGAACCCATTGATGGCCGTCACTGGCTGGGCGTGGGGCTGGTGATTGCCGGCGTGGTCTTGCTGGGGCGCCAGGTATGAGTCGCGTGCGGGGTTTCGCCCTGGCTTTGGGCAGTGTCGGCCTAGTGAGTGGTGCCCAACTGGGCATGCGCTGGAGCATGACGCGCCTGCCGCTTCCCACCCAATGGCTGGCTGCCTTCACGGATAACAGAATCGACCTGGGGGCCTTGGGCGTGGTGATCCTGGCGATCATCGCCTATGCGCTGTCGATGCTGTGCTGGCTCGGCGCACTGAAGCACTTACCCCTGGGCCGCGCCTATTCGCTGCTCAGTATCAGCTACGCGCTGGTGTATTTGCTGGCCGCCAGCCTGCCGGCGTTCAACGAAACTTTTTCGCTTTCAAAAACCTTGGGGGTGGCCTTGGTCATCCTCGGCGTACTGGTTATCAACTCTCGTCGTGCTAGCACCTCAAGTCCCAGGAATACCCCATGAAAATCAGTGTATTTGGTAGTGGTTACGTTGGTCTGGTCCAGGCCACGGTATTAGCCGAAGTCGGTCACGATGTCATTTGCATGGACGTTGACAAGCACAAGGTCGAATCGCTGCAGAAAGGTCACGTGACCATCTTCGAGCCGGGCCTGGCAGCCATGGTCAAGGACAACCTGGAAAGCGGGCGCCTGCGCTTTACCCACGACGAAAAACTCGCCGTCGAGCACGGTGAAGTGTTGTTTATTGCCGTGGGCACGCCGTCGGATGAAGACGGCTCTGCCGACCTGAAATACGTGCTGTCGGTGGGTGATGCGGTAGCCCGCCATCGCGTGGCGCCGGTGATCCTGGTGGAAAAATCCACTGTACCGGTCGGCACTGGCGACACATTGCGCGACCACATCCTCAATAACCTGCGCGCCGCCGGCCGTGAGCTGCAGTTCGATATCGTCTCCAACCCGGAATTCCTCAAGGAAGGCTCCGCCGTTGCCGACTGCCGCCGCCCGGACCGGATCATCATCGGCTGCGAGCGTGAAGAGGTGCGCGACGTGATGCGCGACCTGTACGCGCCCTTCAACCGCAACCACGATCGCATCATCTTCATGGACCTGCGCAGCGCCGAACTGACCAAGTACGCCGCCAACTGCATGCTGGCCACCAAGATCAGCTTCATCAACCAGATCGCCGAGTTGGCTGAACACCTGGGTGCCGACATTGAGTCGGTGCGCCTGGGCATCGGTGCCGACTCACGCATCGGCTACCACTTTATCTACCCCGGCTGCGGTTATGGCGGCTCGTGCTTCCCCAAAGACATGCGCGCCCTGATCCACAGCGCCAAGCAGGCCAACTGCTCCAGCGACCTGCTCGAAGCCGTGGAAGCCATCAACCAGCGCCAGAAGAGCAAGCTGTTCGAGCGCATCAACGCGTTCTTCCAGGGCAACCTCAAGGGCAAGACGTTTGCTTTGTGGGGCTTGGCCTTCAAGCCCAACACCGATGACATGCGTGACGCCCCCAGCCGCGTGCTGATGGAAGCCCTGTGGGCTGCCGGGGCCAATGTGCGCGCCTTCGACCCTGAAGCCATGCAGGAAACCCAACGCATCTACGGCGATGACCCGCGCCTGATGCTGATGGGCACCCCGGAATCCACCTTGGGCGGCGCCGATGCATTGATCGTGTGCACTGAATGGCAGCAATTCAAGGCACCGGACTTTGACCTGATTCACCAGCGCCTGAAAACCCCGGTGATCTTCGACGGCCGTAACCTGTACGACGGCGAGCGCCTGACGCGCAAAGGCTTCAAGTACTTCCCCATCGGCCGCGGCGACTCCTGCGAGTTACCGATCCCCCAGCAAAACTGGGTGGAACAGGTCAAGGACGCTTGCTAAGTGAACATCGCCTTACCGTCCGGGCAGCGTGCAACGATCCGTCGCCAGTCCCTGGGGCTTGGGCTCTTGGCGCTGCTGCTGTTTATCGTCGGCAACTGGCACCAGGCGATCATCGGCTTTGATTCGCGCTTTGTGCTGTTTGCCCAGGAAATGCTGCGCCATGGCCCGAGTTTCTTTCCCACCACCTATGGTCAGCCGTATGCCGATTACCTGGCAACGTCGACCCTGCTGACATGGCTGCTGTCGTTGCCCTTGGGTCAGGTCACCAGCCTGACAGCGTGGCTGCCCACGGCGGTCGCGTCGGCGCTGATCGTGGTGCTGGTCTATCGCCTCACCGCGCCCTACTCGCCGCGCTGGGGCCTGCTGAGCATTGCGATGCTGCTGCTCAGCAGTACCTTCGTCAGCGAAACCCGCGCAGTCTCCCTCGACCAGATGCTCGCCGCCGTGGCGTTGGCGGTGTTCTACCTGGGCTATGCCCATGACCATTTCGCTGCAGCCAAGCGCCTGCATTGGGTGTTTTTTCTGCTGCTGTTGGGGTTTGCCATTCGTGGCCCGATTGGCCTGGTGATCCCCACGGGCGTGTTGTGCAGCTACTACCTGATCAACCGTCAGTGGCGCCAGCTGTTCAGCTTCGGCCTGCTGGCACTGGCGCTGCTGGCGGCGTGCGTCGGCCTGTTGTTGCTGCTGGCCAAGCTCAGCGGCGGCGAAGACTTCATGCATGACGTGATTCGCATGCAGTTCCTGGGGCGAATGGATGGCAGCGAAGGCTCCGGCGGCGTCCTGTATTACTTCACCAGCTCCCTGGGCAACTACGCCCTGGCCTATCCACTGGCATTGTTAGTGCTGCTGGCGGTGCTGATGGACGGTCGACGCGCACCGGCCCCGGCCTTGAAGCTAGTGCTCTACTGCGCGGCAGCGGCTGTGCTGGTGATGCTGGGCCTGTCGGTACCCCAAGCCAAGAAAGCGCGCTACATCCTGCCGATGCTGCCGATGGCCGCGATCATTGCCGCGTACCCCTTCGCGGTCACGCAAGGGCGACAGTTTGCGTGGCTACGCGCCTTGATGCTGGGCATCTGGACGCTGTTGCCAACGCTGTTGGCCATTGGCTTGATGGTGGCGCGGCGGCGCTACCCGGAACCGCTGGCCGACCTTGAGCTGATCTTCGTCGTGCTCGGCACGCTACAGGTGCTGGCCCTGCTGGCATTGCTCCGCTCGCGGCTGCGCACCTACGGCCCCGCCTTGGCCGCCGTGCTCGCCCTCTGGACCACCTACATCATGGTGGTTGAACCCCTGGAACGTCAGGTGTACGACACCCGCACCTTCAGCCTTGCCGTCAAGGCGCACGTTCAGCAGCAACCGGCGCCGCTGGTGTTGCATGCACTGGGCAAAGACGCGAAAGCTATCAAGTTCATGGTCAACTTCGATTGCGACAAGGTGCCGCTGTTTACCCAACTGCCTGCCGAATTGAAACCGGTCCAGGCGCCGGCATGGTTGGTCATGAGCCAGGCTGACTTCCAGGCACTGGACGATCCGCGCCTGCGCTCAATCACGCCGACGCTCACCGCAGCGTTCGACAAAAATCCGTATGTGTTGCTGCACTTGGCAAAAGCCACGACGCCTTGAGTGCTTTGCCCGCTGCACTGTAAGAAAGAACGCCCACTCCTCCACGAGTGGGCGACTTTCATCATAGGTACCAAGAAAACACCTACATTTGTTTGCGTAATGGCTGGTGCACTTTCCCTTCCGGTGCTCGGAGCCCAACTGTAGACTCGCTGCCACGTGCACTTACTATCTACCACCCGACCGCCAGGACTGCCCTGAAACGCTTGGGCCAGGGCACTTCATGACAACAAGGACGTTGTAGGCTGCCCGCGCGCGATGGCTTACTTCATCGAGAGGACAATGCCGTGCGAGAAAACCTGTTAACCCTCCCTTTACCCAGGCTGGATCGCTTGATGGCGTTGCGTGACGCACTGGTGGCGTTGAAGGGGCCGCTGGCCGACGATCCAAGGCTGCGCGAAGACCTGCAAGCGCGTCTGTTCAATGAAGAAACCCATAGTCGCGTGCTGGGCAAGATCAATCCGTCTACACCCGCAGACTCCGGGCCGATTACCTACGGCGAGGCCTTTTAGCTGCATTTATTTTGCATTTAACCCTCATTAATATGCATTGGCGCCGCGTTATCAAGCACTGCACACTGCACAGGTTCCTTCCCCCAAATGTTGGAACCTTCAAAGGGCTGTTCCGGGAAACCAGGCAGGCCTTTTTTTTCGCCCGCTGTTTATGGACCGTCTCTCAATGCTCGCTCGCTGGTTACCCGCTGCAATCAACACCCGTCCCGCCGAATGGAGCCGTGCAGCCATCGGCATGGCCCTGGGCACGATGTTCAGTGTCTGGGCCTGTGCCCAGGTGTTCGGCATGGAGGTGGCCCTGCACCTGCTCGGCCCTCTGGGCGCATCGGCCGTACTGTTGTTTGCCGTGTCGTCGGGGGCGCTGGCCCAACCCTGGTCAATCATGGGCAGTTACCTGTGTGCAGGCATCGTCGCGTTGTTGGTCGCCCGCGTCTTGGGGCGCACCTTGGGCAGCGCCTGCCTGGCGGCGGGCATGACCGTGATTCTCATCTGCTGGCTGCGCTGCCTGCACCCACCGGCCGGCGGCCTGGCCATGACCCTGGTGCTGGCCGATCCGGCATCGGTCAACCTCGGCTGGTACGAGCTTGCGCCGGTGATGCTCGGCGCCGGCGCCCTGCTCGCCTGCGCGCTGGCCTATAACAATGCCACGCGCACGCGTTATCCCAAGGGCCTTGCCGAGCCAGCCCCGGTTATCCCGGGCACTGCCAATGCCGTGAGCGAGCCGAGCATCACGGCAGCCGACCTCAAGCTCGCGTTGGCCGAGATGGAGCAGTTCTACGATGTCGAACCGACAGAGTTGGAGCAACTGATCCACGCCGCCGAGGGCCATGCCCGACGTCGCAGTATCGGTGAGGTACTGGCCAGCCGGGTGGTTTGACCGGCACTGCATAAATGCAACAACGACCTGCAGGATTCCGGGTTGTACTGGGCAAATTTGCACTGGTACGATCACGAGAGAGTTCACCCGCGAACATCTTGATAAAGACAATAAAAGCAGGGAGTTAGAGATGACTGCTCAGGTTTCATCCCAAGCAAGCCACGCCGAGGTGCAGCAGGACGCTGTCCTGGCAAGCGTGCGCAACCATATCGGCCACCTCACCCTCAATCGTCCCGCTGGCTTGAACGCCATCACCCTGGACATGGTCCGCCAGTTAACCGCGCATTTGCAGGCCTGGGCCGACGATGCCGAGGTCTATGCCGTGGTACTGCGCGGCGCCGGTGAGAAAGCCTTTTGCGCCGGCGGCGACATCCGCTCGCTGTACGACAGCTTCAAGCAAGGCGACACCCTGCACCAGGACTTCTTCGTCGAGGAATATGCCCTCGACCTGGCCATTCACCACTACCGCAAACCCGTACTGGCGTTGATGGACGGCTTCGTCCTCGGCGGTGGCATGGGCCTGGTGCAAGGCGCGGACCTGCGGGTAGTCACCGAACGCAGCCGCCTGGCGATGCCGGAAGTGGCCATCGGCTACTTCCCGGATGTCGGCGGCAGCTATTTCCTCTCACGCATTCCGGGTGAGTTGGGTACTTACCTTGGGGTGACTGGCGTGCAGATCCGTGCGGCCGATGCGTTGTACTGCGGATTGGCAGACTGGTACATCGACAGCGCCAAGTGGGTTGAGCTGGATCAGAAACTCGACGGCCTGCAATGGCATGACTCACCGCTCAAGGACCTGCAAGGCGCACTCGCCAAGCTCGCCGTGCAGCAATTGCCCGACGCCCCCTTGGCGGCCTTGCGCCCGGCCATTGACCACTTTTTCGGGTTGCCGGACGTGCCCAGCATCGTCGAGCAACTGCAACAAGTCACCGTGGCCGATAGCCATGACTGGGCGCTGACCACCGCCAACCTCATGCAGACCCGCTCGCCCCTGGCCATGGCCGTGACCCTGGAGATGCTGCGCCGTGGCCGCCACTTGCCACTGGAACAGTGCTTTGCCCTCGAACTGCATCTGGATCGCCAATGGTTCGAGCGCGGCGACCTGATCGAAGGGGTTCGCGCACTGATCATCGACAAGGACAAGACTCCGAAGTGGAACCCGCCCACCCTCCATGCGCTGGATGCCAGCCATGTGGACAGCTTCTTCCGCGACTTCGTGCAGATTGGGAAATAAGCCATGCAAGATCTTGAATACACTGAAGAACAAGTGATGATCCGCGACATGGCGCGGGATTTTGCCCGAGGCGAAATCGCCCCCCATGCCCAAGCCTGGGAAAAAGCCGGCTGGATCGACGACGCCCTGGTGGCGAAGATGGGCGAGCTGGGCCTGCTAGGCATGGTCGTCCCGGAAGAATGGGGTGGCACCTATGTCGATTACGTCGCCTATGCCCTGGCCGTGGAGGAAATATCCGCCGGTGACGCTGCGACGGGCGCGTTGATGAGCATCCATAATTCAGTGGGTTGCGGGCCGATCCTCAACTACGGCACAACCGAACAGAAACACACCTGGCTGGCCGAACTCGCCAGTGGCCAGGCCATCGGTTGCTTCTGCCTGACCGAACCCCAGGCCGGTTCCGAAGCCCATAACCTGCGCACCCGTGCCGAGCTGCGTGATGGCCAATGGGTCATCAATGGCGCCAAGCAGTTTGTCAGCAACGGCAAGCGGGCCAAGTTGGCCATCGTGTTCGCCGTGACCGATCCAGACTTGGGCAAGAAAGGCATTTCGGCGTTTCTGGTGCCCACCGATACCCCAGGTTTCGTGGTCGACCGCACCGAGCACAAGATGGGCATTCGTGCGTCAGACACCTGCGCCGTTACCCTCAACCAATGCAAGGTTCCCGAAGCCAATCTGTTGGGTGAGCGCGGGAAGGGGCTGGCCATCGCCCTCTCCAACCTGGAAGGCGGCCGCATTGGTATCGCCGCCCAGGCCCTGGGCGTCGCCCGCGCCGCGTTTGAAGCCGCGCTGGCCTACGCCCGTGATCGGGTGCAGTTCGACAAGGCAATCATCGAACACCAGAGCGTGGCCAACCTGCTGGCCGACATGCAAACCCAGCTCAACGCTGCGCGCCTGCTGATCCTTCACGCCGCACGCCTGCGCACTGCCGGCAAACCGTGCTTGTCCGAAGCCTCCCAGGCCAAGCTGTTCGCCTCGGAAATGGCTGAGCGGGTCTGCTCCAAAGCGATGCAGATCCATGGTGGGTATGGGTATCTGGAGGATTACCCGGTGGAGCGTTACTACCGGGATGCACGGATCACGCAGATTTATGAAGGAACCAGCGAGATTCAGCGGATGGTGATTGCCAGGGAGTTGAAAAACTACCAGCTCTAACGGACATGACACCATCGCCTTCTGTAGGAGCGAGCTTGCTCGCGAAAAACGTCAACGATAACGCGTGCTTGCTGACTGACCGCGGCGTCTGTGAGCTTCTCGCGAGCAAGCTCGCTCCTACAAAAATGCCTTGACCGTCTGGCATTATGGCTTGCCTGCGATGCAGACACCTCGGTCCATCAGCTAACCGAGGCGATGCCATCGCAGGCAAGCCAGCTCCCACCGTTGCTATGCGGGGTTTGGCAGGGTTATTTATCCTTGAATTCCGGCGTCCGCTTGGCCACGAATGCGGCCATGCCTTCCTTCTGATCCTGGGTCGCGAACGCCGCATGAAACACCCGGCGCTCAAAGCGCACGCCTTCGGACAGGCTGACTTCAAACGCACGGTTCACGCTTTCCTTGACCATCATGCTGATCGGTACGGATTTACCAGCGATCAGGGTGGCCACTTTCAGCGCTTCTTCCAGCAACTCATCGGCGGGCACAATACGCGCGACAATCCCGCAGCGCTCGGCCTCTACCGCGTCAATAAAACGCCCGGTCAGGCACATTTCCATGGCCTTGGCCTTGCCCACTGCACGGGTCAGGCGCTGGGTGCCGCCCATGCCCGGCAGCACGCCCAGATTGATTTCCGGCTGACCGAATTTGGCGGTGTCGCCGGCAAGGATAAAGTCACACATCAGGGCCAGTTCGCAGCCACCGCCCAGGGCGAAGCCATTCACGGCGGCGATGATCGGCTTGCGGCGATTGGCCACGCGATCGCTGTCGCTGAACAAGTCGTCCATATAGATCTGCGGGTAGGTCAGCTCGGCCATTTCCTTGATGTCGGCACCGGCCGCGAAGGCTTTTTTCGAGCCAGTCAGCACGATGCAGCCAATTTCAGGGTTGGCTTCCAGGCTGTCCAGCGCCTGGTTCAGCTCACTGACCAGTTGTGCATTCAAGGCGTTCAGTGCGCTGGGACGGTTGAGCGTGATCAGCCCGACACGGCCCTGGACGTCAAGCAGGATTGTTTCGTAACTCATGTATCGGCTCCTTAAAGATTGCGTGAGATGACCATGCGTTGAATATCGCTGGTGCCTTCGTAAATCTGGCAGACCCGCACGTCGCGGTAGATCCGCTCAAGGGGGAAGTCGTTCAGGTAACCGTAACCGCCCAAGGTTTGCAAGGCGGCCGAGCAGACTTTCTCGGCCATTTCGGACGCAAACAGCTTGGCCATGGACGCTTCCACCAGCGCCGGCTTGCCACTGTCACGCAGGGCGGCGGCGTAATGCACCATCTGCCGGGCGACGGCGATCTGGGTGGCCATGTCGGCCAGGCGAAAGGCCACGGCCTGGTGTTCGATCAACGGCTTGCCAAAGCTTTCACGCTCACGGGCGTAGTCGCGGGCCGCTTCGAAGGCGGCGCGGGCCATGCCCACCGACTGGGAGGCGATGCCCACGCGGCCACCTTCCAGGTTGGCCAAGGCGATTTTGTAGCCCTCGCCCTCCTCGCCCAGACGGTTGGCCACCGGTACTTTCACGTCTTCAAACAGGATCTGACAAGTGTCCGAGGCATGCTGCCCCAGCTTGTCTTCCACCCGTGCCACGGTATAACCGGGCGAATCGGTGGGCACGATAAACGCGCTGATTCCACGCTTGCCTGCGGCGGGGTCAGTGACCGCAAACACAATCACGATCCCGGCGTTTTGCCCGGAGGTGATGAACTGTTTGCAGCCGTTGAGTACATAGTGGTCGCCTTCAAGGCGCGCACGGGTTTTCAGGCTGCTGGCGTCGGAGCCGGCCTGGGGTTCGGTCAGCGCGAAGGCACCGAGCATGGCGCCGCTGGCCAGGGGCGTGAGGAACTGCTCTTTCTGCTGGTCATTGCCAAACTTGAGGATCGGTACGCAACCCACCGAGTTGTGCACGCTCATGATCGTGGAGCAGGCACCGTCGCCAGCGGCGATTTCTTCCAGGGCCATGGCGTAGGCAAGGTAACCGGTGTCGCAACCGCCCCACTGTTCCGGGACCAGCATGCCGAAAAATCCCAGTTCGGCCATTTCCCCAATGGCCTCCTTGGGAAAACGATGCTCGCGGTCCCACTCGGCGGCGAAGGGTTTCAAACGCTCCTGGGCAAATTGCCGGGCGGCGTCGCTGATTTGCAGTTGTTCGTCATTGGGCAACATTGGTCATCCTCAATACAGGCATTCAACGGCCATGGCCGTGGCTTCACCGCCGCCAATGCAGATAGCGGCGACGCCACGCTTGAGGCCCTTCTGGCGCAGGGCCGCGAGCAACGTCACCAGGATGCGTGCGCCGGAGGCACCAATGGGGTGGCCCAATGCACAGGCACCACCATGCACGTTGACCTTGTCGTGGGGAATCTCCAGCTTGCTCATGGTCACCAGGCTGACCACGGCGAAGGCCTCGTTGATTTCGAACAGGTCCACCTCGTCGAGGCTCCAGCCGGTCTTGCTCATCAGTTTGCGAATTGCCCCCACCGGCGCCACCGGAAACAGCCCAGGCTCATCGGCAAACGCGGCGTGCCCGTGGATCACTGCCAACGGCTTAAGGCCACGCTTGAGCGCCTCGGACTCACGCATCAGCAACAACGCCGCGGCGCCATCGGAGATCGAGCTGGAGTTGGCTGCTGTCACTGTACCGCCGTCACGGAACGCCGGTTTAAGGCTGGCAATCTTGTCCAGCCTGGCTTTCGGCGGTTGCTCATCGTGCAGAATGGTTTTTTGTTCCTTGCCCACGGTGACCTGCACCGGGACGATTTCACTGGCAAAGCTGCCGTGGGTGATGGCCTCTTGTGCGCGGGTCAGGGAAGCGATGGCAAACGCGTCCTGGGCTTCCCGGGTAAAACCATTGTGCTCGGCGCAGTCCTCGGCAAAGGTGCCCATCAGGCGCCCCTTGTCGTAAGCATCTTCGAGGCCGTCGAGGAACATATGGTCCAGCACCTTGCCGTGGCCCATGCGGTAGCCGCTGCGCGCACGATCCAGCAGGTACGGGGCGTTGGACATGCTTTCCATGCCGCCTGCGATCACCACATCCACGCTGCCAGCGCGCAGCGAATCGTGGGCCAGAATCGTCGCTTCCATGCCGGAACCGCACATTTTGTTGAGGGTGGTGCAGCGCGTGCCCTTGTCCAACCCGGCGCCCAGGGCAGCCTGGCGGGCAGGCGCCTGTCCAAGCCCGGCGGGCAGCACACAGCCAAACAGCACTTCGTCGACAGCATCGGTGGCGATACCGGCACGCTCGACCGCCGCACGAATGGCGGCTGCGCCCAGCTGCGGTGCGGTCAGGCTTTTGAGGTCGCCCTGGAAACCGCCCATGGGCGTGCGCACGGCGCTGACAATAACAATAGGGTCGTTCATGGCAATTGCTCCTTATTTGGCGGCCATGCGCAAGGCACCGTCGAGACGGATCACCTCGCCATTGAGCATGCTGTTTTCAACGATGTGGCGTACCAGCGCGGCATATTCGGCGGGCTTGCCCAGGCGTGGCGGGAACGGCACGCCGGCAGCCAGCGAGTTGCGGACTTCGTCGGTCATGCCGGCCATCATCGGGGTTTCGAAAATGCCCGGTGCAATGGTCATCACGCGGATACCAAAGCGCGCCAGTTCCCGTGCGGCAGGCAAGGTGAGGCTGGCGATCGCGCCCTTGGAGGCGGCGTACGCAGCCTGGCCGATCTGCCCATCGAATGCCGCCACCGAGGCGGTATTGATGATAACGCCGCGCTCGCCGTCGGCATTCGCCTCGGTTTCAGCGATAGCCGCAGCGGCCAGGCGCAGCAGGTTGAAGCTGCCGACCAGGTTGACGTTGATCACCTGGGCAAAGCTTGCCAGGCCGTGCGGGCCATTCTTGCCGAGGATCTTCTCGCCGCGCACCACACCCGCGCAGTTGACCAGGCCATGCAAGCCACCAAAGGCCTCGACCGCCGCCTTCACCGCCGCTTCTGCAGCGGCTTCCTGGCTGATGTCTGCTACGGCACTGCGGGCGTTGTCGCCCAGTTGCTCGGCCTTGGCGGCCACGGCGTCAGCGTTCATGTCCACCAGCATCACCTTGGCACCTGCGGCGACCAGCATTTCAGCCGTGGCCGCGCCGAGGCCCGACGCGCCGCCGCTGACCAGGAATACCTTGTTTTCAATCTGCATCGTTGTTTCCTTTTAAAGGGATCACGCCACGGCCGCCTGGGCCTTGGCTATTTCCTGATTGCGCAAAATAAAGCGTTGCAGCTTGCCGCTCGGGGTCTTGGGCAAGTCGCTGACAAATTCGATTTCCCGCGGGTACGCATGGGCGGCCAGGCGCTGACGCACATGCAGGCGCAACTCTTCAGCCAGCTCCGGGGTGGCACGGTATTGCTCACTGATCACCACAAAGGCTTTGACCAGCTCGGTGCGCTCCGGGCAAGGCTTTCCGACCACGGCAGCCTCGACCACCGCAGGGTGTTCCACCAACGCGCTTTCCACATCGAAAGGGCCCACGCGGTAGCCGGATGTAGTGATCACGTCGTCGCTGCGCCCGACAAAGCTGATGCTGCCGTCCGGGTTCAGCTCCACGGTGTCGCCGCTGAGGTAGTACTTGCCGACGAACGCCTTGGTTTTCACGCCGTCGTACCCGGCAAACCAGCACATAGGCGATTGCTCGCGGTCGATGGCAAGGATGCCGGGTTGGCCGGCTGGCAGCTCCTGATGGTTGTCATCCAGCACCACGATGCGATGCCCTGGCGAGGCAAAACCCGCCGAGCCGACATGCACCGGATGCGCCAAACCATGGTGATTGCACAGCACCATGCCCAGCTCGGTCTGGCCGTAATGGTCGTGGATGGTCACGCCCAGGTTGTCGGCGAACCAGCGGATCACCTCCGGGTTCAATGGCTCGCCGGCGCTGCTGACGATGCGCAGCTTGCCCTTGATCGAACGGGCGAACTGTTCGCCACCGGCAATCAACAGCCGATACGCCGTGGGCGAACCGGTCAGGTTGGTGATCGCGTATTTATTGATGACCCGGCAGGTGCTTTCCAAAGTGAACGGGCCATCGTAGAAGGTAATCGGGTGCCCCATGGACAACGGCCCGGTCACGCCGAAATAGATGCCATAGGCCCACCCAGGGTCGGCAACGTTCCAGAACGCGTCCTCGGGGCGCAAGTCCACGGCGTCGCGCATATAGCCCTGGAACGCGACGATGGCCTTGAGCGGTACCGACAGCGCCTTGGACGGGCCGGTGGTGCCGGAGGTGAACATCAGCAGGAACGGCTCCTCTGCGCCCAGCAGCACCGGCTCGCAGTGAGAAGAGTAATTGGGCAGTTCGGCCCAGAAGCTGTAGTCGCCCCGCACGATACCTTCGCCTTTAGCCCCGGCGACTGTGACGATGGTCGGGCAGTCGGCGACCTCCGCCAGCTTGGGACGGTTCACTGCATCGGTGACTACCAGCGCTGCGCCAGAGCTGTTCAAGCGATGTTCAATCGCCTTGGGTCCGAACGCGGTAAACAGCGGCTGATAGACCGCGCCGATGCGCCACGTTGCCAGCACGACCACCAACAATTCGGCAGTGCGAGGCAACAGGCCCGCCACTTTGTCACCGCGCTTGACGCCCTGGGCCAGCAGGAAGTTGGCGAAACGTGCGGCCTGCTCCTGCAGTTCGGTAAAGGTAGAGGTGGCGCTGCGCCCGTCCTTGCCTTCCCAGAACAACGCGATGCGCCCCGGCAGCGCGTGACGGTCACAGCATTCAACACAGGCATTGAGCGCCTGCAGATTGCCGGCCAGTGCGGCGTCGGCGGTATGCTGGTAATCAAACTCGGTAGTGGCAGCCAAATACTCACGCATCGCTTCCTATCCTTCTGTGTTTTTATTTTCAGGACGTTTACAACTCGATAAACCGCTGAAATAGTCGCTCCAGAGCGGCGCAGCGGCAATGGTCAAAGCCTTCAACTTGGCTGACTGGTTTGGCCAGTCCGTAGTGAACACGGGGGCTTTTTCGCTTTTCTGTGGGAGCGGGCTTGCCCGCGAAGGCGGTGGGTCAGTCACCCCGACTGTCACTGCACCACCGCTTTCGCAGGCAAGCCTGCTCCCACAGGGTTATGTACTGCCGGTTCCCACGTTAGTCATTGAGTTGACTGATCAGACGGTCGATCCAAGTGATTGGACGCGATGCATAGCAGCTTCTAATCTGACAGCCTGCTCCGCCACAGAAGCCCTCCATGATCGTTCGCCCTAAACCCAACGTCCTGGGTATCCTGTTCTCCCTCAAAGGCTCCATTGCCAAGCGCATTGCCTGGCGCAGCCTGCTGGTCACGCTGTTGGCCTCGGTCATCGTGCTGGTGGAAACCCTGCACCCCGCCTATTTTTCCAAGGTCAACGCTACGCCCTTCACCTTGTTGGGCCTGTCACTGTCGATCTTCATGAGTTTTCGCAACAACGCCTGCTACGACCGTTGGTGGGAGGGCCGCAAGCAACTGGGGCAAATGGTCATTGACGTGCGCTCGCTGATTCGCGAGACCCAGGTGCTGGGGGACACCGCCGAGCGTGCTGGCCTGCTGCGCGGCCTGTGCGGTTTTGCCCATGGCTTGGTCGCGCATTTGCGCCATGAAGATCAAGCCCGGGCGATACACCCGTGGATCAGCGTGCCAGCGAGCCACCCCAACCTGCCGGACAGCGTGCTGCAAGCAGTCGGTGCGCGCTTTTCGGTCCTGGCACAACAGGGCGTGATCAGCGAATGGCGCTACACCCAACTGGAAGCCCGGCTGGTCAGCCTGAGCCAGGTGCAGGCGGCATGCGAGCGCATCAAGACCACACCACTGCCCTTTCCCTACACCCTGCTGTTGCACCGCACCATCTACCTGTTCTGCATCTTGCTGCCATTCGCCATGGCCGAGCCTCTTGGCTGGTTGACGCCAGTGTTCACCGCGATTGTCAGCTACACCTTCTTTGGCCTGGATGCGATTGGCGATGAATTGGAAGACCCCTTCGGCTTCGACGAAAACGACTTGCCGTGTGACGCTATCCTGCGGACATTGGAGCGCGAGATCCTCTCCGCCTTGGGTGAAGTCAACCTGCCGCCAGCGTTGGAGCCAGCGGACTACGTGCTGACCTGACGCGGGTTTGACACTCGCCTCGCACTGACCGAAGCTTGGAACTTTGCTGCCCAAGCTTTCGGACGCCTGCATGTCAAAGTCTCGCCGTTACTCCATCATCGGCCTGTGCGCCCTGTTGCTGATCGTACTGATCACCTGGTTTTTCTCCCGTACCCCGGCAGTGGCCGTCCCCCCGGCCATCGCCCATGGCTATTCCAAGGCCTTGAAGCAGGCGCATAATGGCGAGCCAGGCGCCGCACGTGTGTTGTACCAACAGCTCGGCCGGCCGGACCTGTCGCCCGAGCGCCGCGCCGCCTTGCACGCCGAGCTGCCCAATTACCCCAGCCCCCAGGCGCTGAAACTGGCCGATAAAGACCTCGCCGATAAGTCGGCGCTGGTGCGCGAAGCCGCGATTCACAGCATCGTCGGCTTGGTGCCCACTGGCCAGCGCACCTTACTGCTCGGCCCGGTGCTGGACGATCCGGAACAATCGGTGCGCTTTGCGGCCGCCAACGCCTTGCTCGGCCTGTCGCCCGATACCCTGGGTTTGTACTTTGGCCCACTGCAGCAGGTGCTCGACGAATTCGTGACAACGCTGAAGGCCCAGCCCGAAACGGCTGAAGGCTGGATTCAATTGGCGCGCCTGTACATCCACAGCGCCCTGCTGCCGGAGGCGCAAAACGCCCTGGAGCAGGCAATGCGCTTGCAGCCGGACAACCTGCAAGCGGTGGTATCGCAAATCGAACTGCTGGACAAACAAGGAAAGACTGACGAGTCGCGTCAACTGCTGGCCCGACAATTGGCTGCGCACCCCGAATCGGCCTACCTGCAACATGCTCTGGGCATGTGGCTGCTGCACCATGGCGAGCGGCCCTACGCCCTGCTCGGCCTGTCCAAGGCGGTGGAGCTTGCGCCGGACAACCCGGATTATCGCTACGACCTGGCCACGACCCTGCACGCCCAGGACGAAGTAGAGGCGGCCCAGCGCCAGTTGGAAGAAATCGTCCAGCGTCACCCCGCCAACCGCAAAGCCCGCGTGCTGCTGGTCACCTACTGGAAAGAGACCGGCCAGTTGCAGAACGTCCAGGTGCTGCTCGCTCAACTGGAGCAACAGAACCCGGATGATCCGGCGCTACAGCAGGGCCTGTAGGAGCGAGCTTGCTCGCGAAGATCGTTAACGATAACGCGGACTGCCTGGTTCACCGTGGCGCCCTTCAGATCTTCGCGAGCAAGCTCGCTCCTACACGGCTGCATTTCTTACAAAACGTTGAACCGCTACGTGCCACTACGGTCAAGTGAATATGGCGCGTCCCATTCGGCGTGCCCCTCTACTTGTACGTGACCTGAGGGCACTTCTTGAGTACATCCAAACAGCTGTTGAGTGAAAAGGCGGCCACCGGCGTCGAAGGTCTTGATGACATTCTTGCCGGGGGGCTATCGCGAAGCCACGTGTTTTTGCTCGAAGGCGAACCCGGCACCGGTAAAACCACCGTGGCCCTGCATTTTCTGCGGGCCGGTGCGCAGAACGGCGAACGTTGCTTATATATCACCCTGTCCGAAACCGAGCACGAACTGCGCCAGGGTGCCAAATCCCACGGCTGGGACTTGGATGAGCATATTCATATCTTCGAGCTGACCCCACCGGAAAGCCTGCTCAACGCCGATCACCAGCAAAGTCTGCTGTATTCCTCCGACCTGGAACTGGGTGAAGCCACCCGCCAGATCTTTGAAGTGGTAGAACGGGTCAAGCCGACCCGCGTGGTGGTCGACAGCCTGTCTGAGATCCGCCTTTTGGCGCAAAGCTCCTTGCGCTATCGCCGGCAGATCCTGGCGATCAAGCACTACTTCGTACGCTATGACGCCACCGTACTGCTGCTGGACGACCTGACCACCGAGTCCCTGGATAAAACCGTGCACAGCGTGGCCCACGGCGTGATTCGCCTGGAAGAACTGACCCCCACCTACGGTGCCGAGCGTCGGCGTATCCGCGTAGTGAAATACCGTGGCCAGAAATACCGTGGCGGCTTTCATGATTTCACCATCATGGGCGACGGCATTCACGTGTTCCCGCGCCTCGTAGCGGCCGAGCATCGCGGTGGTTATAACCGTCAAACGTTGAGCAGTGGCATCGAGGAGTTGGACTCTTTGCTCGGCGGTGGTATCGAGACCGGCTCCAGCAGCCTGATTCTCGGCCCGGCGGGCACCGGCAAGTCGCTGATCTCGATGATCTTCGCCGCCGCCGCCGTGGCGCGAGGCGAAAAGGCTGCGCTGTTTATCTTCGATGAAGAACTGGGCCTGCTGTTCGAGCGCATGAAAAACATGGGCATTGATCTCGCCGCGCTACGGGACACCGGCAACCTGCTGATCGAACAGGTAGACGCCGCTGAACTCTCCCCCGGCGAATTTTCGCACCGGGTTCGTCGCTGCGTGGATGAGCGCGGCATCAAGACGGTGGTCATCGACAGTATCAACGGCTACCAGGCCGCAATGCCTGAAGAAAACGCGTTGATCCTCCATATGCATGAGCTGTTGCTGTACCTCAACCGCCGCGGTGCCGCGACCTTCATGACGGTGGCCCAGCACGGCCTGGTGGGCGATATGCAGACCCCGGTCGACATCACCTACCTGGCTGACACCGTGATCCTGCTGCGTTACTTCGAGGCTCTGGGCAAAGTTCGCCGGGCCATTTCGATCATCAAGAAAAGGACTGGCTCCCATGAGTCGACTATCCGCGAATATCGCATCGGCAGCCGTGGCATGACCGTGGGTGTTCCCCTGGATAACTTCCAGGGTGTGCTGCGCGGCATTCCAACCTATATGGGCGCCGGCTCCCCTCTGCTCAAGGATGAGGGCTAGTGCCGGCCCTCTCCCCCATCTCCGAGCGCGCCATCGTGCTGGCGCCCATGGGCCGCGATGGTTCATTGGCGCTGATGATGCTTAACGAAGCCGGCTACAGCGGGATCGTCGCCAGCAACCTGGGGCAAGTGTGCGAAGAACTGGCGCAAGGCGCCGGCCTGCTCATCATTGCCGCCGAGGCGCTGCGTGGCGTAGACCTTGAACCACTGCTCGAGCAATTGCACCAGCAGCCGGCGTGGTCCGACCTGCCGATCGTGCTGATGACCCATCATGGCGGCAAAGAGCAGAACGGCTCCACCCGGCTCAGTGGCTTGCTGGGCAACGTGACGTTTCTGGAGCGGCCTTTCCACCCCATTACCCTGATCAGCCTGGTGAGCGCCGCGCTGCGCGGTCGGCGTCGCCAATACGAAGCACGGGACCGGTTGATTGACTTGAGCGAGAGTGAACTGCGGCTGCAGCGCACCCTGGAAACGCTTGAACAGCAAGTGGAAGAACGCACGGCTCAACTGCGCCATAACGAAGAGGCTTTGCGCCAGTCGCAGAAAATGGAAGCCGTCGGCCAGTTGACCGGCGGTATCGCCCATGACTTCAACAATATGCTCACGGGCATTATCGGCAGCCTGGAACTGCTGCGCAGGCGGGTATCCCGAGGCAAGCTGGATGACCTGGACAGCCTGATCGACCTGGGTGTGACCTCCGCCAATCGCGCGGCCAGCCTCACACACCGGTTGCTGGCGTTTTCGCGCCGACAATCGCTTGACTCCAAGCCCGTGCAGATCAATCAACTGGTGGCAGCCATGGGCGAGTTGCTGCAACGCAGCATCAACGAAAGCATCAGCCTGGACATGCGTCTGAGCGATGCCCTGTGGACCGCCGAAGCCGACCCGAACCAGCTCGAAAGCGCCTTGCTCAACCTGGTGATCAACGCGCGCGACGCCATGCCCACGGGTGGCACGCTGACCGTGGAGACCACCAATCGCCACCTCGACAGTGTCTTTACCGCCGCCTACGGCACCTTGACCCCGGGCGACTACGTAGAGCTGAGTGTCAGCGACAACGGTTGCGGCATACCGCAACATCTGATGGGCCGCGTGTTCGATCCGTTTTTTACCACCAAACCCATCGGCCAAGGCACCGGTCTTGGGTTGTCGATGATCTACGGCTTCGCTCGTCAGTCTCGTGGGCATGTGACCATCCACAGCGAAGTCAACCAAGGCACGACGGTCAGCCTGTTTCTGCCGCGCTTCATCGGTGAGCCCCAGGCACAGGCGCCGCTCAACCCGACACTGCTGCCGTTTGCCAATGCTGGGGAAACGGTGTTGATTGTCGAGGATGACCCCGCGGTTCGGGTGCTGGTCAGCGCTGTGCTCAAAGAACTGGGGTATGGGTTTATCGAGGCTGGGGATGCGAATACGGCGGTGCCGATTATTGAATCCGAACAGCGCATTGACCTGATGATCAGCGATGTCGGCCTACCCGGTATGAACGGCCGGCAACTGGCGGAAATCGGCCGGCAGATTCGTCCTCAACTCAAGGTATTGTTCATCACCGGCTATGCCGAGCATGCCGCCGTGCGAGGGGGATTCCTGGATCCGGGCATGCAGTTGATCACCAAGCCGTTTACCTTCGATTTATTGACCGCCAAGGTCCGAGAAATGATCAGGGCCTGAGGCGGTCACGCCACCTAAAAAGAAGAGCGTCGAGATGCGCAGAGTCTCAAGTTGTGCGGTATTACGCCAATAACCGCTGGATATGCTCCTGCAGCGTATCCAGATCGAACGGCTTTGCCAGGATCGGCGCATTGCGCGTGATGGGGCTGTGGCAGTCCAGAATTTCCTGCGGGTACCCGCTGATAAAGATCACCTTCAGCTCCGGACGCAATTTGATTGCCGGCTCGGCAATTTGCACGCCCGAGATCCCACCCGGCAGGCGGTAATCGGTCACCATCAAGTCCAGGTGCGGTTTGGTCGCAAGGATTTCGAAGGCCTGCTCCCCGTCGATCGCCTTCAAGACCCGGTAGCCCAAGCCTGCCAGGTACTCGCCCAGCACAAACATAATGGATTCGTCGTCCTCGACGATCAGTACGACATCTTGTGCATCTTCACTCATGGGAAGCCTTTGTCCGGTCAATTGCTGCAGTTACGACCATGGGGTCACGCAGAGGTTGCGTCGGGGTGACGATTGATTTCACTCGGCCACTTCCAAAGGCAGGCATACCCGGAACAGGGCGCCCTCACCTATCTGACTCTCGACCTCAATCGTGCCGCCATGGGCCGCCACGATCTGCTCGGAAATAAACAGGCCCAGGCCCAGGCCGGCTGCGGAATGGTTGGCCGAAACCCGTTCGAACTGTTGGAAAATACGCTTCTGGTTCTCCTCGCTGATACCAATGCCATGGTCGCGTACCTCTACCCGCGCTTCGCCATGCTCGGTATACACCCGCACCTGCACCGGGCTCTTGGCTCCGTAGCGCAGGGCGTTGGTCAGCAGGTTGGTGATCACCTGCTCGATACGGAACTCATCCCAGCAGCCTTGCACCGGGCTTTCGGCCTGCAATTGCATGGACGACTCGGCGGCTGCCACTTGCGGCGCGAAGTTATCCACCAGGTTGCGTACCAGTTGCGCCAGGTCGATGCGTGCCGGGCGAATCGACAGCTTGCCGGTACGGATACGCGACACGTCGAGCATGTCCTCGATCAGGCGGATCAAGCTCTGGATCTGGCGCTCATCGCGGTCAACCATGGCGCGCATCTTGTCCAGGGTAAACGCCGCGGCGTTGTCCCGGGCCAGGTGCATCTTGCGCAGTTGGGTCTCCAGAATCAGCCCGTTGAGGGGCGTACGCACTTCGTGGGCGACAATCGACATGAAGTCGTCACGCATGCGCACCGCCTGTTCCAGCTCGGCCTGGGTGGCCTGCAGGCGCGTGAGCAACAGCTCCTGCTCACGGCGGCTGCGCTCCAGTTCTTCAACTTGCAGCTTCATCGCCTTGCTCTGCCGATACAGGTCGACGAACACATTGACCTTGCTCTTGACCGCATGGATATCCAGCGGCTTGTGCAGGAAGTCCACCGCGCCGCTTTCATATCCCTTGAAGGCGTAGTTGAGTTCGCGGCCAGCGGCGCTGACGAACACGATGGGGATGTTCTTGGTCTTTTCGGTGCCGCGCATCAGTTCGGCCAGTTCGAAACCGTTCATGCCAGGCATCTGCACGTCGAGGATCGCCATGGCGAATTCATGTTCCAGCAACAGGGACAACGCCTCGTCGGCACTCAATGCCTTGAAGACCTGGCGATCCTCACGCTTGATCAGCGCCTCGAGGGCCAGCAGGTTTTCCGGCAGATCGTCGACGATCAGCAGTTTGGCCTGGACAGTACTTAACATGGGAAGGGTTCCAGGGAAGCCAGCAATGAGCCGATTCGGCTCAAGGAAAGAATATGGTCAGGTGTGTGCAAGGCCAGGGCCGCCAGGGGCATGACGGCAATGCGTGCCTCTTGTGGGTCCTGCACGATGGTAATGCCACCCGATTGCTTGACGTGGGCCAGCCCGCTTGCGCCGTCCTGGTTGGCGCCAGTCAACAAAATGGCGAGCAGGCGAGGCCCATACACATCGGCCGCCGAGGAAAACAGGTAGTCGATGGCGGGTCTGGAATGGTGCACCCGGTCTTCCTGGCTCAGGGACAGGCTGCGGTCCTGCTCTACCGAGAGGTGATAACCGGGCCCGGCAAAGTACAAGGTGCCCGCCTCCAGCGCTTCTTTGTCCCTGGCCTCCTTGACCGGGATGTTCAGGCGCCGGGCAAAGACTTCTGCCAGTTGGCTGCGGCGCTCGTCCGGCAGGTGCAGCACGGCAATGATCGGCAGCGCGAAGGTGCTCGGCAACTGGCCGAAAATACTCAGCAACGCCTCAACGCCGCCGGCGGAAGCGCCGACGACGATGGCTTCGATCCCCGAAATCGGGGTGTCTGGCGCGTCGCTCATGATTTTCGGTAAATCCGTTCCTGCTTGACCAAGGGCTCGAATTGCTTGCTGTAGGCGGAAAAATCCAGGGTTTCCTTGCTGCCCAGCACCAAAAAGCCGCGATGACACAGCGACTCATGAAACAAGCCAAACGCTCGATCTTGCAATTTTTTATTGAAATAAATCAATACGTTACGACATGAAATTAATTGAGTTTCTGAGAATACGCTGTCGGTCGCAAGGCTGTGGTCGGCAAAGGTCACGTTCTCGCGCAATGTCTTGTCGAAGATCGCGTAATCGTAAGCCGCTGTGTAGTAGTCAGCAAATGAACGTTGCCCGCCGGCCTGCTGATAATTGGCGGTGTAGGCGCGCACGTTCTCCAGGGAAAAGATGCCCTGCTTGGCTTTATCCAGCGACGCGGGGTTGATGTCCGTGGCGTAGATGATGGTGCGTTCCAGCAAGCCTTCTTCACGCAGCAGGATGGCCATGGAGTACACCTCCTCGCCCGTGCTGCAGCCGGCAATCCAGATCTTGATCGACGGGTAGGTCTTGAGCAGCGGCACGACTTCCTGGCGAATCGCGAGGAAGTGCGACGGGTCGCGAAACATCTCGCTCACCGGAATGGTCAAGAACTGCAGCAACTGCATGAACGCGGCCGGGTCGTGCAACACGCGCTCTTGCAGTGCGGAAATGGTCGCGCAGTCGAACTGACGCAAGGCATGGGCCACACGGCGTTTGACCGACGCGCCCGAGTAGTCGCGAAAGTCATAGCTGTACTTGAGGTAAATCGCCTCGATCAACAGGCGCAGCTCAATATCGCTGCTCTTATCCAAGAAACACTGCTCCACTTAAATGCGTTCCATCTTCGGTAGCCATACGCGAATCAGTGAGAACAGGCGGTCCAGGTCAATCGGCTTGGCCAGGTAATCGTTTGAGCCTGCTGCCAGGCAACGTTCCTGATCGTCCTTCATGGCCTTGGCCGTCACGGCAATGATTGGCAGTTTTTTCCAGCGTGGGTCCTGGCGGATCAAGGCAGTGGCCTCGTAACCGTCCATCTCCGGCATCATCACATCCATCAGCACCAGGTCGATATCGTCCACTTCATTGAGCTTGTCGATGGCTTCCTGGCCGTTACGCCCGATCACCACCACAGCGCCTTTGTGCTCCAGGGCGCTGGTCAGGGCGAAGATATTGCGTACGTCGTCGTCCACCAGCAGGATCTTGCGCCCCTCGAAGACCTTATCGCGGCTGCGGGCAGTCTTGAGCATCTTCTGGCGGTCATGGGACAACTGGGATTCGACTTTGTGCAGAAACAGCGTGACTTCATCCAGCAGACGCTCGGGCGAGCGCGCCCCCTTGATGATGATCGAGCGTGAATACTTGCGCAGTTCGGCCTCTTCATCCCGGGTCAGGTTACGCCCGGTGTAGACGATTACTGGCGGGAACGAGCAGATGTCCTCGGTGGCCATGCGCTTGAGCAGCTCGTTGCCGAGCATGTCCGGCAGCTTGAGGTCGATGATCATGCAGTCGTAGATGGTGGTGCGCAGCAGGTCGAGGGCTTCCTGGGCAAAGCCTACGGCGGTGATCTCGATGTCATCGTCACCGATCAGGCGGGCAATGCTGTCGCGCTGCAGGTCATCGTCTTCGACCAGCAGGATGCGTTTGACCTTCTGGGTCAATTTGGCTTCCAGGCGCGCAAACACGTCCTTGAGCTCTTCGCGGGTAGTGGGCTTGACGGCATAACCGATGGCGCCCATGTGCATGGCGGCTTCGACGCGATCTTCCACGGAAATCACATGCACGGGGATATGGCGCGTGTTGGCGTGTTCCTTGAGGCGTTGCAGCACGGTCAGCCCGGAATGGTCTGGCAGGCGCATGTCCAGCAGGATCGCGTCGGGGATGTACTGCTCGGCAAGGCTATAGCCCTCGTCGGCACCGTGGGCGACCAGGCAGTGGTAACCCAGTTCGTGAGCGAGGTCGAACAGGATTCGCGCAAAATTCGGCTCGTCTTCCACCACCAGGATGCAGCGGGTGCTGAACGGTGCTTTTTCTCGGTCGTCGGCAAAGCGTGGGATCAGCTTGGCGTCGGCCACCGGCAATGGCGACACCTTGACGGGCGCCGGTGCCGGCGCGACCACCACTTGACGCGGTGGCTCGATCGGCGCTGCGTCCTCGTCGCGTTCGACATACTGTTCAGGCAGTACAAGCGTGAAAATACTGCCTTTGCCCGGTTCGCTGGTCACACTGATATAGCCGCCCAGCAAGGTGGCCAGGTCACGGGAAATCGACAAGCCCAGGCCAGTACCGCCGTAACGGCGATTGGTGGTTCCGTCGGCCTGGCGGAAGGCTTCGAAGATGCTTTCCTGCTGATCCGGGGCGATACCTATGCCGGAATCGCGCACGGTAAAGGCAATGCCCTCCCCCGGCGCGCGTGACACCGACAGGCTGACCTCGCCCTGTTCGGTGAACTTGATGGCGTTGGACAACAGGTTCTTGAGGATCTGCTCCAGGCGTTGGCGATCAGTAAACAGCAGGGTTGGCGAGCCTTGCTGCACGTCCACCTGGAAGCCCAGTTTGCGGTCCATTGCCAGCGGCTCGAACATGCCGCGCAGGCCATCCACCAGGCGTTCGACGCTAGCGTTTTCCGGGCGCACTTCCAGCTTGCCGGCTTCGACCTTGGAAATATCCAGGATGTCGTTGATCAGGTTGAGCAAGTCATTGCCGGCTGAATAGATCGATTCGGCAAACTTGACCTGCTCGGCGCTGAGGTTTTCCTGGGGGTTATCTGCCAGCAGTTTGGCCAGGATCAGCGAGCTGTTCAGCGGTGTGCGCAGCTCGTGAGACATGTTGGCCAGGAATTCGGACTTGTACTTGCTGGAACGCTGCAGCTCATCGGCGCGGTCTTCCAGCTCCAGTTGGGCCTGGTTCAGCTCGATGTTCTTGCGGTCCATGGCGTCGCGCTGTTCGGCCAGGGTCTGGGTCTGTTCGGCGAGTTGCTCGTTGGTCTGCTCCAGCTCAGCCTGCTGGGTTTCCAGGTGGGCCTGGGATTCCTTGAGGATGCGCGACTGTTCTTCCAGCTCTTCGTTGGCGGTCTTGAGCTCTTCCTGTTGCACTTGCAGTTCTTCGTTGAGCTGCTGGGTCTCGGCCAGCACTTCCTGCAAGCGCTGGCGATAGCGCGCGGCTTCGATGGAGGTGCCGATATTGCCGGCAATCAGCTCCAGCAGCTCGATATCACGCTCATCCAGCGGGCGCAGGAAACCCAGCTCGACCACACCGTTGACGCGGTCGTCATCGCTGGTGGGCACCACCAACACACTACGGGTCGCGCCCTCGCCCAGTCCCGAGCTGACCTTGAAGTAATCCACCGGCACATCGTCAAGGCGAATCAGGCGATCGCGCTGGGCGGCCTGCCCGACGATGCCTTCGTCGTTGTAGATCGACTGTTCCTGTTGTTCCTGCTCGCGGGAGAAGCCATACGTGGCCACACGCTTGAGGCCGCCGTGTTCTTCGCGCACGTACAGCGCCGCGACGGCCGAGCCCATGTACTGGGCGAAGAACTGCAGGATATTGCGTCCCAGCATGTTCAGGGTCAGCTGGCCCAGCACTTGCTCGGCCAGCTCGGTCTGGCCATTGCGCAGCCAGGCGGTTTGCTCCAGGCGCCGTGCAATCTTCTGTTGTGACGCGAGGTTTGCGCTGTAACTCTTTGAAAGTGAAATTAAATTCTTCCTGCCGATGTAGGCCAGAAAACCACTCAGCCCCAGTACAAACGCCAGGTACAACGTGACACTGATCACCGTCGTGCGGGTAACCTCTGCGTTACGGGTGATACGGAACTGTTGTTCCATCGCCACCGCGTCCTCATATTCCTTGCGAATTTCATCGGTGAGCCGCTTGCCCCGGCCCGCCTTGACCGCGCCCCGGTAATCACCGCTGTTGCGCTGCAGCTCAATCATCGACTGTGCGTAGTTGTTCCATTCGGTTTGCAAGGTTTCCAAGCGCTTGAGTCGGTCGACCTGCTGCGGGTTGTCGGCCACAAGATCCTGCAAATTGCGCAGGTCGGCAATGATCCGCGGCTTGGCCACTTCGTACGGATCAAGGAAGTGCTCGTCACCGGTGATCAGGAACCCGCGCATACCCGTTTCCAGGTCAACCGTCAGTTTGGACGTCTCATTGAGGTTGTTAATGACGCGGTCGGTGTGCTCCACCCACTGGATCACCGAGAGCAAATAGGTAATCAGGCAGACGAAAAACACCGCGCTGAGCACGCCCACGCCCAAGGGCAGGGCCACGTTACGGCTCAGCAAGGTACGAAAGCTTTTTTCATCGACGGACGACGCGGGTGTCATGGGCATGCCTTGGCCAAATGCGGGAAAACCGCAAGTTTGCCCGAATAACGTCGCTCAACGCTATGTTTGTGCGTTGATTGGCAGCGGATGCGGTCTAGCTCATGGCGCCTGCACCTTGGTGAGTCAGCACGCAAGCGGACGGGACTTTTTGCGCCGCTAAGGTCACAATGCCAGCAATTGCTTCGGAACTTGCTGGCATTGTTATTACTCACAATCTAGTTGCCTTTAAGCCCAGCGCTCTCACTGTTCAGGAAAGTCCACTATGTCTCACACCTCCACCATCCTTGTAGTCGAAGACGACGCCATCGTGCGCATGCTGATCGTCGATGTCCTCGAAGAGTTGGAGTTCACGGTGCTCGAAGCCGCGGATGCTGGGGAAGCACTGGCGCAGGTGCAAAATACCGACCAGATCATCGACCTGATGATGACCGACGTTGGCCTGCCCGACATGGACGGCAAACAACTGGCAACCAAGGTCCGCGAACTGCGCGCTACCCTGCCTATCCTGTTTGCCAGCGGCTATGCCGAAAACATTGATGTGCCCGACGGCATGCAGGTGATTGGCAAGCCGTTTTCGATCGATCAGTTGCGTGACAAAGTCAAATCCATGCTCTAACGCCCCTTCCCCATGGTCCTTTGCAGAGATTAACGTGACGACCGGCCAATAAAACAGGAAACTCAGCGCCTTCACGCCACGCTCTCAGATAGCACTCAGGAAGGACGCAACAACATGATTGGAAAACCGACGCGCCTGCTGTTGGCGAGCCTCTCGATACTCATGAGCTCCGGCGCCTGGGCTGACTTCACCGCAAGCCCCAGCGAAGCCAGGGCCATTGCCAAGGAAGCCTACTTGTACGGCTTCCCGGTGGTGCAGATGTACAAGACGCTCTACACCCAGGCCGTTGATAAAGGCGGTGCCCACTTCAAGGCGCCGTTCAACCGTATCGAAAACAGCGCCCAGGTGCTCACCCCCAAGGACAACGCAGTTACCACCCCGAACGTCGACACGCCCTACTCGTTCGTGTGGATGGACTTGCGCAAAGAGCCGCTGGTGCTGACCCTGCCCAAGATTGAAGACAACCGCTATTACTCGGTGCAGTTGATCGACCTCTATACGCAAAATTTCGCCTACCTGGGCACCCGCAGTACCGGCAATAACGGCGGCCACTACATGATCGCCGGGCCAGACTGGAAAGGTCAGCAGCCGGTGGACATCGACCGTGTGGTCTACAGCGAAAGCAACATCGCCTACGCCCTTTACCGCACTCAACTGTTTGACGACAAAGACCTGAGCAAGGTCAAGCAGATCCAGAGCGGCTACAAGGTGCAGGCGCTGAGCAGTTATGTGAAGCAACCCGCCCCCGCCAACGTGCCGAAGATCCAATGGCCCAAGCCGATGGCGACGATGACCGAAGGCCCGCAGCTGTTTCGCTACCTGAACTTCATGCTGGCCTTCGCCGCGCCCCAGGACAATGAAAAAGACCTGCTGGCGCGCTTTGCCAGGATCGGTATTGCGCCGGGCGCGCCGTTCAAAGTCAACCAGTTGACCGCCGAGCAGCGCAAGGCTCTGGAAGACGGCATCGCCGATGGCCGCGCAGAATTCGCCGCGTTCAAGAAGGCCAAGGTCGACACCCACCAAGTAACCGGCGCAGACCTGTACGGCAGCCGCGATCACCTGCAAAACAACTACCTGTACCGCTACGCCGGTGCCGAGCTGGGGATGTTCGGCAACTCCAGTGATGAAGCCGCGCACTTGAGCTACGTCATTGACAGCGAGGGCAAGCCGGCCAATGGTGCACGCCACAGCTACACCGTGCATTTTGCCAAGGATCAGTTGCCGCCGGCTGATGCGTTCTGGTCGCTGACGATGTATGACGCAAAGACCAAATTGCTGGTGCCGAATCACAAGAAGCGCTACCTGATCAACTCGCAGATGCTGCCCACCCTCAAGCTCGATGCCGATGGTGGCTTGACCCTGGCGCTGCAGCACCACGAACCTCCCAAGGCTGAGCAGAGCAACTGGTTGCCGGCCCCACCCGGCCCGTTTTACGCGGTCTTGCGCATTTACCTGCCCAAGCCTGAAGTTGGCAGCGGCCAGTGGAAGCTACCAGCGTTGACGCCGCTTAAATAAGCTCGGCGAATAAAAAAAGCGCGACGGGCGATGACCCGCCGCGCTTTTTTTTGACTCAGTGTTTTTTCAGTTTCACGTAGGACTGGTGCAGGTCCGACGCCCAACCGTCGATAACGCTTTTCACATCGTCGGCCTTCATCACTTGGGAGTCATTAGCCAGCGGCTTGCCGGTGCCTTTGCGCACCACTTGGGCCAGCACTTTATGAGTGGCGCCATCGATGAACTGCGCCTCGGTGCCCAGGGTGGTTTCCTGGTCGCGAATGCCGGTGCCCGTGCTCACTGCCGCAGCCACCAGGGCGACGGGAATAAACTCATATGGCTTGAGACTCTCGGTCTTGCTGCTCACGGCGGTAATCGCCGCTCTCACAACAATTACCCCTGGGCCTGGGGCATTGGCCACGGGCAGTGACTGACCCAGCTCGCGCTTGAGCGCCTGGTTGTAATAGTCATTGATGCCCCGCAACGTGCTCTCGGGAATTCGGGAAGTGGCCTGGGGCTTGGGGTAAAACTGGGTAGGCTCGATGTAGACCGCGGTGTAGCGGCTCAGGTCCAGCTGTGGATCAACCCAGCGCATCACCTCAGCCCCCGACGGTGACTTGGCTTCCTTGAGCTGGCTGTAGTTGGAAAGGAACCCTGAATATTCATTCGGTTGCACCACTTTGCTGGCGCAACCAACCAAACCGAGCGAGGCGACGCACACTGTGCCGATTATTAGCCTTAGCTTCATTAGTGAACTCCCTGGCGACCATCATCGTAAGAATGAGCTATAGGTATAGCCAATACTTGGGCAGCACACCTGATTTCGCTCGGCGCCAGCCAGTACATGCGTTAAACATTCAGGTCAGAAGCGGAAATCGGAATCCGCGATTCGCCCATATATGTTCACCATGAAGTCTTCTTTTTTGTCGCCATCGAAATCGAAACGCAAAAAGGTGAGATTATGGCTGCGATAATATTCGTGGGTGAAGGTGAGTCGAGGGTGGGCTGCGCGCAGGGCTGAAATATCCAATTTATCCTTGCCGCTGACGAAATCCATTATTACGGTGTTTGCGAAGCTGGCAGATGAGTCGTTCGCGCCGATAACGAAGGTATTTTTACCCGGCCCGCCTGTCAGCCGGTTAAAACCCGAGTTCGCCTTGACATAAAGAATGTCATCGCCCTCGCCGCCCTCCAGTTCGTTACCGACGTCATTGCCAATTAAAATGTCATTGCCCGCACCGCCAATAGCCCGTTCGATGGTGACGCCATTGGCGATCGAAACGTTGCCTAGGCCTCCCCCAACATTAGAGAAGCTGCCCGATTTCAAGTTGAGAACCTGATCTTGCCTGAAGGCGGAGAAATCGAAGGTGTCATTACCATCGGCGTCCCACACGCAAAACACCGGCAAGTCGTCGCTCGACTGCAGTTTGAATACGTCACGATCAGCATTGGAGTTAAAGCCATACGTCGTATCCCCGGTCCGCGTTTGGAGGTTCGCACCAAATTTATCTTGCGTGACTGCAATATCATCCATCATCAGCGCACTTGAATACTGAGTCTTATCACCATGGAACTTATTAAAGCGATGGTCTGAGCGGGTTTCCAGAAAAGGACTCCTTACCGTGTAAGCCGACGTATTTTCCGCGTAGTTGCTTCTCGATACTGCAGACGCTGGGTCAGGAAGACCTAATTTAAAGGCCACAGCCTTTGCAATGATGTGACGCCCAAAACTATTGGGTTTTACCAGCTCATCGGCATGGCGCTGGTTCAGCGATACCTGCACCTTGCCGGGCTCGTCATCGGACACGGGCGTATACCAGGGGGCCTGCCACTTGAAGCTACCGCCATCAACCTTGATCTGCATATGATGGGATTGTGCATTGACAGACTCTTTGAACCGAATATTTGCAGTATCGCTGAAATTATTCAGGGTCTCACGGATCACGCCTTTTTGTGCTTCTGTGAACTGGCTGGTCGTGCCCCCCGTTTCGGGACGATTGGCGAACTCATACGTCACCTCCGCAGGGTCCCTGGAACCCAGTGAACCGGCAAATCCGGCTGCACCTTTTGACCCTTTTAATACTTGGTCCATGGACAATGAAACTTGGCGATGTTTAATCTTATCGCCGCGGTCGTCAGCATGAGCAATTTCAACGACAGTCCTGTGTGCAACGCTGGTGGCGCATGCTCTTGCCAACGCAATGTTCGGATCAATATTCATGAGGTAGTCCTATGGGAACTTGGCATTTGTCTACTCGCCTGACGGCAGGCCGGCGACCTGCGTATCAGTGGTATTCCTACGCAAAACAGTTCCAAAAACTCACTTGGCAGCCGACGCCTATCTACCTCATGCTCCGCGACCCAGCGGTGGGAGCGTGGCCTCGGCCCTGGGCGCATCGAACGAAGGATGCTCTGATAGAAGGCGCTGCCACTGCATCCGAAACCAGGGCGTGAATGGCGCTCGGGGCTCTGCAAGCTGGGCCGTTATTTCGGCGCGGGTCAGCCACTTGATATCGCTGACTTCCTCTGGGACGGGCGAGACCTCAGCGTCAGATTGAGCAACCAGCACATGACAGAGTTCATGCTCGGCGCCGATCGAGCCAAACAAAGCATGATACTCAAAGTAATAGAGAGCTCGACACGAAGCCCAGACGCCTAGCTCTTCACGCAGACGACGAGAGGCGGCATCCAGAATAGTCTCTCCAGGTGCCGGATGACTGCAGCAGGCATTCGACCAGAAACCTGCCCAGAGCATTTTATCCGCCGCCCGACGCTGAAGCAGATGACGCCCACGGCTGTCAATCAAGTGCACTGAAAAAGCGCGATGAAGCTGCCCAGCTCCCAGGTGAGCATCGCGTTTATCGCACACGCCAATCTGTACATCCTGTGCGTCGACTAACACTACCTCGTGGATCATGCTGGATCTCCTTTTGTGCAATGAGGCGCGCACGCCACACAGTATCGAGCTAAAGAATTTGTCCCCAGGCACTGACCAAGGTCAACGCGGCGTCGGTGAACGCTGGATCGGCACGCAGCATGACCATGGCATCCAGCTCTGCCTGGGTGAGTAACCCAAGTTCCAACAATGCAGGCCCTGCCTGCGCGGTGGTTGCCGCCCAGAAGGCATCTGCCGGGCTGTTGTCGCCGATTCGGCCTTCGAGGGTGCGATGCCCCACGTTGACAAGCCCCCGGTCACGTAGCCGATCAGGCAGTCGATCGGCCCAGAACATGTCAGACCCGATGGACTGCTCCAACAGTGTGATTCCGGCCTGGGCGACTTTGCGCAACAACGGGTTCGTCGTTCTGAGGCTCGGTTGCAGGCTCACATCTTCGATCACCAACCAGCCTCCGGGACGTAACCAAGTGGCGGCTCGCGTCACTATCTCCTCGCGGTCAGTGAGGTGGCACAGCAACGCCCGGGCGTGCACCACGTCAAACGATGCGGCAGGAAAATCATCGGTCGTGACATTGTGGGTCATCACCTTGATGCCGGGGATATCGACCAGGAAGCGGGTATCGATATCCGTGGCGGTAACCGTTGCGTCGGGATATCGCTGGCTCAACCAGCCGGCGAGCGATCCGGCACCGGCGCCCAGATCAAGGATGGCGGGCGCGTCCGGCAGATCCAATCGTTCAAAAACCTTATGGCTTAACGGGTCAAAGGCGCGCTCCAGGGTTTGCAACCTCGCCAATTGGCCTGCGTGTTGGTCCGCGAGATAGCTGCGGGTGTAGCCGGGTTGCTCGGTGGAAACAGATGTGGTCAAAGCACGACCTCCAATTGATCAGGGCAGCGATTGAGAAACCCGCGCTCTTCGGGCTTGAACCCCGGAGCCCAGCGCAGGTTGGGAAAGGTCTGCAGCAGCATGCGCGCACCGATCGTGATCTCCATCCGGGCGAGCATGGAGCCCAGGCAGAAGTGGCGCCCCGCTCCGAAAGCGAAATGGCTGGTCGCCTGTTCGGCGCGCAACATATTGAAGGTGTCCGGGTCGCTGAACCGGGCCGGATCACGGTTGGCTGAACCGATCAGGCAGGCCAGGGTTGCGCCACCCGGAATTGTTCCCGAGGGCAGTTGCAGCGGTTCAGTCGCCTCCCGCAGCACAAGTTGCAATGGCGGGTTGCGTCGCAGGGTTTCAGTGAGGGCGTTGTCCATCAGTGCTGGATCAGCGATCACCGCCTCTTTCACGCCAGGTTCGCTCAACAGGTTGACAATCAGATTCGCCAGGGCGCCGTGACTGGTCTCGCTGCCTGCCGTCATCAGGATCGCGCAATAGGACCGTACAAAGGACTCGGACAACGGCTGGTCGTCAATGCGTGCCGCCAGGAGTTGTGAAATCAAGTCGTCCTTGGGTTCTATACGCCGAGCGTCGATGTAGGGCTGGATAAAGTGGTAAAAACTGTCTCGGTTGGATAACCCGCCAGTCAACAGTGCTGGGTCCTGACGATAGTTGCCCATGTACGCGAAGCCGATGGCACACCAACGCTTGAGCCGCTCCACCTCCTCTCGTGTGTGTGCCGGGAGGCCCAATGCATGAGCCATCACTCGCACCGGCAGCGCAGCGGTGAAATCGGCAATCAGGTCGACCTGAGGCCGGCCCTGCATACGCGCCAGCAAGTCTGCGGTCACTGCGGTGACAGACGCTTCGAGCGCCACCAGCGCCTTGCTGCGAAACGACGGGGTGAGCAATGCTCGGTGCTGGGCGTGTTCGCAGCCGTCCATGGTCACAATGGTGTGCCCCAGCAGCGGCCCAATCTGCCAGGTGTAGTTGCGATTGCTTGCCCCTGGGTGGGTCAGCGCGGCTTTGACATCCACATAGCGACTGACCAGCCACACATCGGTGGGCTCGTCGTACGCGATCGGAAGTGTGGTGCGTAAACGCTCATACAAGGGGTACGGGTCGATTTCGAACTGGCGGGACTTGAGGGTCGGCGGAGTCAGCGCCAGGTCCACTTGTCGGCTGTGCTGTACCGCGCAGCCATCGGCCTGTAGGTGATAGCGCGAAACGCTGCGATGCCAGTCCCCCGCCGCCCGGACAACCTGACGCAACCGGTCCGGATCGGTCGCAGCGCACGGCGGGTAATGGGCATGCTCGGTAGCGGCTGCCGTGAATTGAGCAACTGCCGTGTTGATCATCTGATGGGCTGCTTCTATCGCGCCAGGCCAGTCCAGGCCGGCGGTGTGCGCGAGTATTGACACCAGATTGAAGCGCTCGCCACACACCACATCTTTGGCAACCGAGTGGATATCGTTCGTCCACGCAATGATATCGGCAGCGTGCTTACGCAACCTGCTCCATGTTTCCACCTGCGCAGGATGCTCGTGCGGGTCCAGGGCTTCGGCACCATCGATCAGATCAAAAAAGAACAGGGCGCCGAAGGAATCCCGGCGCAACGGCAGATACTCAGCCAGGGCGAGCGCCGTATCGGTTTCTCGCATGCGTACCTGCGCCGCCTGCGCGCGCAGATGCTGGATTAAGTGCCCCGCCAGCCTCTGCCGCCAAGGCCCGCTGCCCCAACGCTGGGTCTCGGGCCACAAGTCATCGACCAGAACAGCCAGCATCGGGTCCTCGAACCGGTCGCGTTCACCTGACGGCACAGCATCGCCGCTGTCGGTCAACGCCTGCACGGCGGCGATGAAATGCTCCAGCGCGCCGTTTTCCGCCCAGGGTCCGTCATCAATACGGTCATCCAGCGTAAGCGCCCACAGGTACCAGCACACCAGAGTCTGCGCTCGGTGCGTGGGCGCCCGCCCGCACAATGCTATTCCCAGGTCGAGCAGTGCCGTGGTGGTCAACCGATGCGCGCCACGCCTGCCGATCAAACCGTATCGCTGCGCCCAAGCAAGCGCATGCGCACGCAGCCGTTCAGTGTCGGCACGCGGCGGTGCAACGGCGAAAGGTAGCTGGATATCGGGAATCGTGAGCGGCGCCGGTGACGAATGACTGTTGTGGCGGGTATCGGTGTCGCCTTCACAGTGTTGCGGTGCCATGAAACGCTCCTCTGGAATCAAACTTTCAGTAGGGCTGACCTTATTTGAAATCAAAAACTCTGGATGTGAGAGGTATCCGAAGGTCACTCGGCAATGGCGGTCTTTCGGCGTAGGGGAAAACGGAGCGTCGCCATCATGAGCGCTCAGGGGCTGCTCGGTCGTTCGTGCTGATTAGATATGGGGTTTTCAGCAAAATATACTGTCATTTCTCACAGGTATGGACGAGTCGCTCAGCACCGGACGATGACCGATCACCCACGTTGCTTGAACTGCTCCGGTGAATGGGTCGGCAACTGCGTATGACTCATCAGCCTCGAGTGGGTAAGGTGAAGGCTCATCCTTTTTCAGGAGCACCCTATGCGCACCATCGGCCTTATCGGCGGCATGAGCTGGGAGTCCAGCGCCGAGTATTACCGCCTTATAAACCAGCGCGTGCGCGACCGTCTTGGCCCGCTGCGCTCGGCGCAAGTGTTGATGTACAGCGTAGATTTCGGCCCGGTGGAACAGGCTCAGCATGCCGGGCGTTGGGACGATGCCGCGCTGATCCTGGAAGATGCCGCACGGCGCTTGCAGGCCGGGGGCGCTGATTGTGTGGTGCTGTGTACCAACACCATGCACTTGGTGGCACCGCGTATTGAGGCGGCGGTATCGATCCCCTTCCTGCATATTGCTGATGCCACGGCGGCGGCGGCTCTGGAGGCCGGGACCCTGACGGTAGGCTTGCTGGGTACCGCATTCACCATGGAGCAGGACTTCCTCAAGTCCCGCCTTGCCGCCCAGGGGCTTACCGTGCTGGTGCCAGACGCGGATGAACGCCAGGAGGTGCACCGAATCATCTATGAAGAACTGTGCGTGGGCATCATCAGTGACGCGTCACGCCAGGTGTATCAGCGGGTGATCCAGGCACTCGCTGCACAAGGCGCCCAGGCGATCATCCTCGGCTGTACGGAAATCTGCTTGCTGATCCAGCCCGAACACAGCGCCCTGCCGCTGCTGGACACCACCGCGTTGCATGCGCAGGCCGCAGTGGGGTTTGCCTTAGAGGCTTAGGTGTCTACACAACTTTGTGGTCCTTGCCTGAACGGGTATGTACTCGGTCTGATCCAACATCCTGGCGGGCGGTCAGCCCGCTCCCACAGGGGATCTGTACCAGACGCTGATTCTGTGGGTAATGCATGACCCGTGTGGGAGCTGGCTTGCCTGCGATAGCGGTGGTTCAGTTGTAGATTCAGTGACTGACACTCCGCCTTCGCGCGCTTGCCCTAATGCCAGTCAGTTAAGAGCTAGAGCAGACAACCAGTGACTTGTGGCGAGGGAGCTTGCTCCCGCTGGACTGCGTAGCAGTCCCATTTTTGGGGCCGCTTCGCGCCCCAGCGGGAGCAAGCTCCCTCGCCACAGTTACCGATTCTGTATTAACTGACTGGCATTGGGGCAAGCCAGCTCCCACGGTTTTACAGGATCAAGCCGACGTGCGCAGGCGCGCCATGCTCAGGGTGTCGACAAACATACCGTCGCGCAGGGCGTAATCGCGCAGCCGCCCTTCCACTTCGAAGCCGAACTTGCGGTACAGGTTGTGCGCAGGCTCGTTGTCCGCGTAAACAGTCAGCTCCACACGGTGCAGGTTCATCCAGTTGTCAGCCACCTCCAGCGCGGCCGCCAACAGCCGCGAACCGACACCCTTGCCCTGCCAGGCGGGCGCCACGCCCATACCCAACGAGCCAACGTGGCTCTGGCGTACACGCAGATATTGCTCAAGCCCCAGTTGGCCAATCACCTCACCGCCCTGCACCGCCACCAGTTGCAGGCGCCGCTCGTTATCCATCACCAGGCGCTTGCGCCACATCTCAACAGACTGAAAAGGCATTTGCAGCACCTGACGACAAACAGCCGGTTCGTTGTAGAGCGCGGCGACGCCCTCCAGGTGGGCCTCGGTAAAACGCTGGATCACGATAGACGGTTCAGGTGGGTGCATTGCATTTCATCCTTTGAAAGACAAGTGGCGGGCCAGTGTAGAGGCTAAGCGCCTGGCTGACGAGCCGGGAGTTTTCCCACTGGCCGACCAGCACCATCCTGCATCTGAACGATGGCGATCCATATGCGCAGCGCCGATACTCTGCCCAGGCCCTGCCCCGTCAACCCGACGCTTCGGCCTTCACCCTGTGACGAGAACAACAAAAAAAGTCCCACAGAGGAACACCCATGAGCCGTTTTGATCACTCGGGCCTGTTGCAGGCCTTCAGCACCCTGACCCTGGACCTGCAACGCCTGGCCCAACATCAGGACATCGAACACTTCCAGCGCCATGCCCTGGCACGCGTCAGCCAATTGCTGGCCTTCGACAGTGCCTGGTGGGGACGCTCGGCTGTCATCCACGGTCTGCCGCAAGAGCACAACAGCTACCTCTATCAGTTGCCACCCGACTACCTGGCGGACTGGCAGTCGATCCGCCATCTGGACGTTACCGTTGCACGGGTGCATGCCTCGCCTGGCGAGGCAGTAATTATCGATATGCGCGACCCCGCCAACGGCAGCGCCTTGAATTGGCTGGGGCAACGCCACGGCCTGGGTGAATTGCTGTGTGTGATCCATATCGACCCGCAAACCCACCTCAGTCACCACCTGACGCTCTACCGCCAGCCCACTGCGCCCACGTTCAACGCGCAGGATTGCCAGTTGCTCAATAACCTGATGCTGCATCTGGTGGCGGCGGTCTCGGCAAACCAGATTCGCACCTTGGTGGCCATGCGCGAAACCCTGGCCAGCCCGCGCAATCTGGCCCTGGCGGTGTGTGACCCACGGGGTGTGTTGCAATGCGCCGAGCGCGGTTTTGTCGACCTGCTGCTCAGCGAATGGCCGCAATGGCGTGGCCCCACCCTGCCGGTGTTGCTGGATGAGCGCGGGCATGACGGCAAGCGCATCCATATCCAGGCGTCACCGGTGGGCGACCAATTGCTGTTGGCCGCGCGCCTCAACCGCGCCCTGCCCCAGCTCAGCCCACGGGAAAACGACGTAGCCCAAGGGTTTGGCGAGGGCAAGACCTACAAGGAAGTGGCCCGCGACCTTGGCCTCTCACCCAACACCGTGCGTCACCATATCCGCGCCATCTACGCCAAGCTCGGCGTCAAGGACAAGGCGCGCATAGCGCACCTGGTGCACGCCCCGCCCGACTGACCCTGCCCGTTTCTCCCACGGTTTTGCCACGGTCGTTTTTTACGGTCTCGGGCTGCTGTTGCCCATTTTCCGGCCTTCTCTGACACGAGACGCTTCGCCATGACTTCCACACGCTTACGTAACCTGGCAGTGCTGTGCGCCAGCCTGTTCAGCCTCGACAGCCAGGCTGCCGACCTCAACGCCCGCGACTTTTTCGCCGCTCCACCAGGCACCCGCCTGGGTGTGCTGTACCTGCCCGCCACCCGTGCCGGCGATTTCCATGGCCCCGCCGACAGCACAGGCAAGGCTGACCTCAGGGTCAACGCCGTGGCTTACCGCCAGGTGTACTTCACCGACGCCTGCGGCACGTTGTGCACGCCGCAATTCATCCTGCCCTTTGCCGACATCAGCGCACGCCTGCCCGGCGCCAACCAGCGCAGCCGCGAGCGCGGCATGGGCGATCCACAGGTGGGCGGCACGCTGTTTTTCGTCAACGACCCGGCTTCGCGCACTTACAGCGGCTTGTTGAGCCTGATCACCGTGCCGGTGGGTGAGTACCACAGTCAAAACCCGGACGTCTCTCCCGGTGCCAATCGCTGGGGCGCCACCTTTGTCTACAACTACACCCACGGCATCGGCGAAAACTGGGTACTGGAAGCCAACCTGGAAGCCCAGCTCTATGGCCGCAATGACGATTACTTTGGCAGCGAACTCAAGCAAGCCCCGCTGTATCGCCTGCAGGCTTTTGCCTCGTATGACTTCAGCGCCGCCACTTACGGTGCACTGCGCCTGATCCAGGCCGACGGTGGCGCCCTGCGCCTCGACAACCGCCGCCTCGACGACACCCACAAGCGCTACACCCAAGTCGGCTTCGAACTCGGGCATTGGCTCGACCGGCAGAACCAACTGATGGTCAGCCTTTCGCAAAGCGTTGCGGCTTCCAATGGCTATGCCGGCACCGAAGCGCTGTTGCGCTTGGTGCATGTGTTCTGACCCCTTTCCCTGGAGCTTGAAAATGCCCATTTCCAACCCTGCGATAACGGCGCGGCTGGCAGCGATCGTGCTGTTTGCCGCCATCACCCCGACCATCCTGATGACCGCTCCCGCCGTGGCCGCGCAGTTGGCCAGCCAGTGGCAACTGAGCCCAGCGCGTATTGGCGACTTGTTTTCCGTGGAGCTGGGCGCTATGAGCCTGGCGACCTTGCCCGCCTGGTGGTGGCTCAAGCGGGTTGACTGGCGCACCGCCGCCCGGGTCGCCGCGCTGCTGTTCATGGCCGCCAACCTGCTGTCGATGCTGGTCGACACCTACGCCGGACTGCTGGTGTTGCGCGCTGCCAGCGCCCTGGCCGGCGGCTCGCTGATGATCCTCTGCCTGGCCAGTGCGGCCACCACCGCCAACCCCAGCCGGGTCTATGGTTTGTGGGTGATGGGGCAGTTGATCGTCGGTGCCCTTGGCCTGGTGGTGTTGCCTGGTTTGTTCGAACGATTTGGCTTGAATGCCTGCTACTTGATCCTGGCGGGGTTGATGGCTCTGCTGCTGCCATTGGCGCGGGCGTTTCCCGCCGGTAGCCCTGCGTTGCCCGCCAACCGCGCCCCGGTCTTGCCCGGTTCACGCTGGAAAGCCGCCCTGGGGGTTGGCGCGGTGCTGGCCTTTTACATCAGCCTGGGGGGCGTATGGACCTTTATCGGTGCCTTGGGCGCCAGTGCCGGGATTTCGGCGCAGCACGGCGGCGAAATCCTCGCCATCGCCACCGTGATGGGCATTTCCGGGGCAGCGAGCGCTTCACTGATCGGGGCCCGCTTGCCGCGTGGAGTGCTGTTGCTGCTGGGCTACCTGTTGATGGCGGCAGCGGTGCTCTTGTTGCTTGGCCAGCCCGCATTGCTGCGATTTGCCTTGGCGGCGCTGCTGTTCAAATTCACCTGGACCTTCATTCTGCCGCTGATCCTGGCCTGCCTGGCCGACCTCGATCACAGCGGCAAGCTGATGAACGCCTCCAACTTGGTCATCGGCGGCGGCCTGGCCATCGGCCCAGCGCTCGCCGGCCGCCTGATCGAGGCCAGCGGCGGGTTCAGCCTGTTGCTGCTTGGTGCAGCCGCTATCACCTTGCTGTCGCTGGTGATGATCATCGCCAGCCGTCCCCACTCCCCCACTGAACTGGAACCGGTATGAACCCAACCACCGCATTTTTCTTCGACGAAATTAGCCTGTGGCACAGCGCCGGCGCCCACGCGCTGACCCTGCCCGTGGGCGGCTGGGTGCAGCCGCCGGCCGGCAGCGGGCATGCCGAGTCACCGGAGACCAAGCGCCGCTTGAAAAGCCTGTTGGATGTCTCCGGGCTGAGCCGCCAACTACAACTGCGCAGCGCGTCGCCAGCCAGTGAAGAGGATCTGCTGCGCGTCCACAGCCGTGCCTATCTGCAGCGTTTCAAGGCCCTGAGCGATGCTGGCGGCGGTGAGCTTGGCCCCCAGGCGCCGATTGGGCCGGGCAGCTACGAGATTGCGCAACTGTCCGCCGGACTGACCCTGGCCGCCGTGGACGCGGTGCTCAAGGGCCAGGCGTACAATGCCTATTCGCTGTCGCGGCCACCGGGGCATCACTGCCTGGCAGACAGCGCCATGGGCTTTTGCTTTCTCGCCAACATTGCCATTGCCATCGAGGCCGCCAAGGCCCGCAACGGACTGGGCAAAGTCGCCGTGATCGACTGGGATGTGCACCACGGCAACGGCACGCAGTCGATCTTCGAAGAACGGGCCGATGTGTTGACGATTTCCCTGCATCAGGACGGCTGCTACCCGCCTGGCTACAGCGGCGAGCAGGATCGAGGCCGCGGGGCCGGCGTGGGGGCCAACATCAATATTCCGTTGCCGCCAGGCAGTGGGCACGCCACCTATCTACACGCCATGGAACGCATCGTAGTGCCCGCGCTGGAGCGCTTCGAGCCGGAGTTGATCATCGTCGCCTGTGGTTATGACGCCAACGCCGTCGACCCGTTGGCGCGTATGCTGTTGCACAGTGAATCGTTCCGGCTGCTGACCCGCGCCCTGCGCCTGGCCGCCGAGCGTCTGTGCCAGGGCCGCCTGGTGCTGGTACATGAAGGCGGCTACAGCGAAGCCTATGTACCGTTCTGCGGCCTGGCGACCCTGGAGGAATTGAGCGGCGTGCGCACAGCGGTGCTAGACCCGATGCTTGAGTTTGTGCAGTTGCAGCAACCCAGTGCGGAGCTACAGGGGTTTCAAGAGCAGTGGGTGGAGCGGCTGGCGCGCGGGGTCAGCGAGTAGCTGCCAGGCGCCATACCCGTGCAATGTCAGAGGCCCGCTCACGCAACAGGCGCGGCGCCTCGTGACAGGCTTGCTCCAGAGACATCGGCCCCGACGGCAAGGCGAACGCTGCATCCACACCGTGGGCGTACATCTGATCGTAGCCGTCGCCCAAGGTACCCGCGATTACGACCACCGGCACGCCGTGTCGCCGGGCAATGCGCGCCACGCCAAACGGAGTTTTTCCCCGCAGCGTCTGGGCGTCGAAGCGACCTTCACCGGTGATTACCAAGTCGGCGCCACGCACCGCTTCATCGAGGCCAACCAGTTCAGCGACTACCTCGACCCCTGGGCGAAACTGGGCGGCGAGGAACGCCTTGGCGGCAAAGCCCAGTCCACCGGCGGCACCACTGCCGGGTTCGTCGCGCACATCCTTGGGCAGCACCTGAGCGCAATGGTCAGCGAAGTGCTCAAGGGCCGCGTCCAGGTGTGCCACTTGCTCGGGACTCGCGCCTTTTTGCGGGCCGAAAATCGACGAGGCACCGTGGGGGCCGCACAGGGGATTGTTGACGTCGGCGGCGATTTCAAAACGCACCTGCGCCAGGCGCGGGTCGAGTTGTTCAAGGCTGATATGGGCCAGGCGTGCCAATGCCAACCCACCCGCCGGCAGTGGCTGACGTTCGCTATCCAATAGCTGCACGCCAAGGGCCTGCATCGCCCCCGCGCCGCCATCGTTGGTAGCACTGCCACCAATCGCCAGGATGATGCGCTGCGCCCCGGCATCCAGCGCGGCGCGGATCAACTCGCCGGTGCCATAGGTGGTACTGGAACAGGCGTCGCGCTGCCCCGGCGCGACGAGTTGCAGGCCGCTGGCCTCGGCCATCTCGATCATCGCGGTATGGCTGTCGGCCAACCAGCCCCAACGTGCTTCGACGCTGTCGCCCAGCGGGCCTCGGACTGTTTGCCGACGCAATTGCCCCTTACACGCGGCGAGCACCGCATCCACCGTGCCTTCACCGCCATCGGCCATCGGGCATTGAAGCACGTGCGCATCCGGCCAGACCTCGGCCCACCCCTCGGCAATCGCCTGGGCGACGCCTGCGGCACTCAGGCTGTCTTTGAACGAGTCAGGGGCGATCACGATTTTCATGGACGTTCTCCGGTTTTTATAACGCCCATGCTGCCAGTTGGCTGGGGCAATGACGCGGGGCCGATGCACAAGTGTGGGGCGGGTTTGTTGTTCATTTCTACAATGCCCGTTGTAGGCGCGAGCTTGCTCGCGAAAGACCGGAACGCGCCGCGGTGAATCCGGCAACCTGCGTTATCGTTGACGTTTTTCGCGAGCAAGCTCGCTCCTACAGGGGGTGGGGCAGCAGTTGGACGCCCAGGTACAAGGCAAGCATCCCATCTAGCGTCAGCGGATCCACGCCGCTGAGTTCGGCTATGCGCTCCATGCGGTAGCGCAGGCTGTTGCGGTGAATGCCCAAGGCTTCGGCACACGCCTGGCTTTGCCCATCGTGCTCGCACCAACTGCGCAACGTGGCAAGCAGTTGCCCGTTGCTGTCCTTGGCCAACACTTTGCGCAACGGGTTGAGCAATTCGTCCAGGGCGTCGTCGTTGCGATGACGCCACAGCATCACCGGCAGGCGATAACGGTTGAGGGTCAACAGGCGTGATTGCGGCAGGATATCGCGGCCATAAGCAAGCAGATCACCCACCCGCCGATAGCAGCGGCGCAGTCCCGCCAAGCCCTCCGCTTGCCCGCCGATGGCCACGCGCAGGACGTTCCAACCCAGGCCGTCGAGCTTTTCCAGCAAGCGGGGGTTATCGACCTGCACCCCAGCAGGTCGGCACCACAGCAAGGAAAACTGCGCAGAGCTGACGCACCAACTGTCGGGGTAGCGGCTGGCGAGCCAGGCGCTCAGGGCCTCCGCCGTTTGGCCCGGGCCCAGTTCAAACAGGTATGGCGTGCGCGCCAGTTGTGGCTTGAGCCCCAGTTGCTGGGCTTCGTCCACCAGGCGCGGGGAGTCGCCGCTGTCGGCCAACAGCAGGGCCAGCAGATCATCGCAACGCTGGCGCCGCCATTGTTGTTCGGCTTGCTGATGGCGTTGGCTGACCAGCATTTCAGCGGTCATGCGCACCAGTTCGGCATAGGTGCGTAACCCATCCGGCTCGCCGGTGATACCCAGTACGCCAATCAGGCGCTGATCATGCAGCAGCGGCAGATTGATACCTGGTTGCACACCCTTGAGATGCTTGGCGGTCTGCCCGTCGATTTCCACCACCCGCCCATTGGCCAACACTAGCTGGGCACCTTCATGGCGGGTATTGATACGCTCCGGCTCGCCGCTGCCCAGGATCAAGCCCTGGCTGTCCATGACATTGACGTTATGGGGCAGGATTGCCATGGTGCGATCGACAATCTCCTGCGCCAGGGCATGATCCAGCTCGAACATGGGGCTAATTTCCTGAAAAAGGTTGTTCACCAGCACAGCGCAAAGATGGCTTGACTGTGCGCCGGCACAAAGACAGTTGCCCATCACGTCACCGAGACTGTCAGGGCGGTCAACGTTACCCTCGCACCGCGAAAAATCATAATAAAGAGAGAATCCCATGTCACAGAGCGCCACTGCCGCACTGGCCAGCGATGACGATAAAAACGCCATCTACAAGCGCATTACCCTGCGCCTGATCCCCTTCATTTTTATCTGCTATCTGTTCAATTACCTCGACCGGGTAAACGTTGGCTTTGCCAAGCTGCAGATGCTCGACGCGTTGAAATTCAGTGAAACCGTATACGGCCTGGGAGCCGGGATTTTCTTTATCGGCTACGTGCTATGCGGCGTGCCGAGCAACCTGGCGCTGACCCGTTTTGGCCCGCGGCGCTGGATCGCATTGATGATGATCGTGTGGGGTACGCTCTCCACATGCCTGCTGTTTGTGACCACGCCCACGCATTTCTACACCCTGCGCCTGCTCACCGGTGCCGCTGAAGCGGGCTTCTTCCCCGGCGTGGTGTTGTACCTTTCGCAGTGGTTCCCGACCTTCCGCCGTGGGCGAATCATGGCACTGTTCATGTCGGCGATCCCGGTGTCCGGTTTGCTCGGCAGCCCGTTTTCCGGCTGGATTCTGAATCACTTTGCCGCAGGCCAAGGTGGCTTGGCGGGCTGGCAGTGGATGTTCCTGCTGCAAGGCATCCCGACCGTGATCCTCGGCGCCCTCGCCTACTTCCTGCTCAGTGACAGCTTCGCCAACGCCAAGTGGCTCAAACCCCACGAGCGTGCGGTACTGGAAGCGGACCAGGCCACAGACCTGGCAAACAAGCCGAAAACCACCAGCGACTCCCTGGCCGAAGTGTTCAAGAACCCGGCGATCTGGGCATTCGGTCTGATCTACTTCTGCATCCAGAGTGGGGTGTATGCGATCAACTTCTGGCTGCCGTCGATCATCAAGAACATGGGCTTCAGCGACAACCTGGTGATTGGCTGGCTCAGCGCGATCCCGTATCTGTTGGCGGCGGTGTTCATGTTGCTGGTGGGCCGCTCTGCCGATTTGCGCAAGGAGCGCCGCTGGCATTTGGTGGTACCGATGTTGATGGGCGCCATTGGCCTGGTGATCGCCGTTAACTTCGCCACTACGCCCGCTATCGCCATTCTCGGCCTGACCATCGCCACCATGGGCGCCCTGACCGGCCTGCCGATGTTCTGGCCCGTGCCCACCGCCATGCTCAGCGCGGGTGCGGCGGCGGGTGGCTTGGCGTTGATCAACTCCATGGGGCAGATGGCGGGTTTTCTCAGCCCGTATATCGTGGGTTTTGTGAAGGATGCCACCGGGTCTACGGATGTGGCGTTGTACCTGCTGGCGGCGGTGATTGTGGGCGGCAGTGTTCTGGCATTGCGGATGACGCGCACGCTCAAGGCCTGACGCCTTCAACGTGGGAGGGATCTGCTCCCTCCCACTTGGACCATGTATTTACAACAGGCCGCCACCGTCGATATCAACCACCGCACCGGTCATAAAGCCATTTTCCATGGCCAGTACATACCCCGCCGCCACTTCTTCAGCCTGCCCCACCCGCCCAACCGGCAACCCTTGGCCCGCCTTGGCAAACATTGCCAAGCGTTGCTCTTGGCCAAGCCCTGCATAGGCCGGTGTGTCTATCACCCCAGGGCTGATCACATTGACTCGACGCGGCGCCAGTTCTTTGGCCAGTTGTTTGCCCAAGGCCTCGGTCGCAGCGTTAATGCCCGTCTTGATGAACTGCCCTGCCGCCAACTTGCGCCCCAACTGGCCCGAGGTCAGGGTGATGCTGCCCTGTTCGTGCAAAAAGGGCAGCGCGTGTTGAATGGCGCGTAGTGCGCCCCAGAGCTTCACATCGAAGTTGTCCTGGGCTTCATCCAGGTCTGTTTCAATCAAAGGCTTGGCCCGCACCGAAGGCCCCGAGGTGTAGACCAGATGGTCAAAGCGCCCCACGGTTTCGAACAGTTGCGTTAACGAGGCGCTGTCGGTGACGTCCACCGGCTCGCTGCGCAGCCCGCTGTCGGAACCTGGCGCCAAGCGGCGCCCGGCCACGATCACATGCGCGCCTCGCGCCAAGGCTGCCTGGGCCACTGCCGCGCCGATACCGCTGCTGCCGCCGATGACGATGATGGTTTTACCGCTCAGAGAAGAGGTCATGAGAAAACTACCTGGGTCAGAAAGTGAGCGTTCATCTTCCCAGCTTGGTAATCGATGAAAAATCCGGGTAAAACGACAAGATCTTTAAAGGATTTTTATCAATGAGCTCCATTCTCGACCTTGAAGTCTTCGTGCGCAGCGCGGACACCGGCAGCCTGACGGCCGCCGCCCGTGGCCTTGGCCTCACGCCGGCGGCGGCCAGCATTGCCCTCAAGCGCCTTGAAACCCGCCTCGGCATCCGCCTGCTCGCCCGCTCCACCCGCAGCATGCGCCTGACCGAAGAAGGCCGGCGTTACCTGGACAGTGTGCGGGTGGCACTGGAGGCGCTGTCGGACGGCGAGCACGCCATCAAGCAACAGGGCCAAAGCCTCAGTGGTTTATTGCAGTTGGCCGCGCCCTCGGACTTTGGTCGCAATGTGCTGCTGGGCTGGCTGGATGAGTTCAAGCTGGAGCACCCCACCATCCGTCTGCAACTGTTGCTCAACGACAGCAATGCCGACTTGTTTCGCGACACGGTCGACATCGCCTTGCGCTTTGGCGTGCCTAGAGACTCCAGCCTGGTGGCCCTGCCGGTGGTACCCGATCACCATCGCATTGCCTGCGCCAGCCCCGACTACCTGGCGCGCCACGGTACTCCGCATACGCCCGAAGATTTGGCCCACCACAGCACGCTGCGCTATATGCGCCGGGGCCAGGCCAATAGCACCTGGTATTTCCGCCAGGGGGCGTTGCTTCAAGAAGTCGAGGTGAGCGGTGACTACCTCAGCGATGACGGCGAGATTGTCCGCCGCTGGGCGTTGGCGGGGCATGGCATTGCCTATAAGGCCAACCTGGATGTGGCCCGTGATATCCAGGCTGGGCGGTTGGTACCCTTGCTACCCGACTGGCAAGGCGAACCCTCGCCGTTCAACCTGATGTGCCCGCACCGCCTGCAAGTGTCGGAACGCGTGAAAGTGCTGCACCGTTTTTTACAGGCCCGCTGCCTGACTTTGCTACGCACATGAAGAAATGCCCCCAGGGCTTGTTCCAGAGCGCTCGGGTCTGGTATTGCATCACTTACATTTCCGTGAGGAGCTTTGCATGAATTACCACACATTGGGCCAGTCCGGGTTAAAGGTCAGCGCTCTGACCCTCGGCACCATGATGTTTGGCGAACAGACCAGCACCGAAGATTCGCTGCGCATCATCGACAAGGCCTGGGACCAGGGCATCAATTTCATCGACACGGCGGACCTGTATACAGGCGGGCGCTCCGAAGAAATCGTCGGTGAGGCGATCGCGCGCAACCGCCAGGATTGGGTGGTGGCCTCCAAGGTCGGCTTCGGCCCTACCGATGGCGTGCCCAACCGCAGCGGTTTGAGCCGCAAGCGTCTGTTCAACGCGCTGGACGCCAGCCTGGCACGCCTGGATACCGACTACCTGGACATCTACTACCTGCACCGCGAAGACCACGACACGCCGTTGGAGGTCACCGTGTCCGCCATGGGTGACCTGATCCGCCAGGGCAAGGTCCGCTATTGGGGCCTGTCCAACTACCGGGGTTGGCGCATCGCTGAAGTGATTCGCGTGGCCGAACGCCTGGGCGTCGATAAACCCATCATCAGCCAGCCGTTGTATAACATCGTCAATCGCCAGGCCGAGGCCGAGCAGATCACCGCTGCAGCGGCCTACGGCTTGGGAGTGGTGCCGTACAGTCCACTGGCCCGAGGGGTCCTCAGCGGCAAGTACGCACCGGATGTCACGCCCGAGCCCGGCAGCCGTGCCGCGCGCCAGGATAAACGCATCCTGGAAACCGAGTGGCGAATTGAATCACTGCGCATTGCCCAGCAGATCCAGCAATACACCCAAGGGCGTGGCGTGGGGATCGTCGAGTTCGCAATCGCCTGGGTGCTGAACAATGCGGCGGTAAGCTCGGCGATTGTCGGGCCACGGACCGAGGCGCAGTGGGACGCCTACACCGGGGCGCTGGCGGTGAAGATCAGCGCTGAAGACGAGGCGTTCATTGATTCGCTGGTCACGCCGGGGCATTCGTCCTCGCCCGGCTTCAACGATGTCGGGCATTTTGTATCCGGTCGATTGGCACGCCTGTAGACTACCCGCGCAATAATTGGCTTTCGCGAGGACAACGTGTCTAAAGGTGTGGTGTTATCGGTCTTGGCTTCGGTGTTGTTTGCCGTGATGTATTACTTCACATCACTGCTAACGCCCTTGAGTGGCCTGGAGATTTTCGGCTGGCGCATGTTGCTCACCGTGCCCTGCATGACGGTGTTCATGCTTGTCAGCGGCGAGTGGCGCCGGGTCTGGGAACTGCTGCGCATGCTCGCGGCCAAGCCACGGCTGATCGGCGGTGTGCTGGTGTCGTCGGCCTTGCTCGGCGTGCAGCTGTGGTTGTTCATGTGGGCGCCACTGAACGGGCGCAGCCTGGATGTGTCGGTCGGTTACTTCCTGCTGCCGCTGACCATGGTGCTCACCGGGCGCCTGGTGTGGGGCGAACAGCTTTCCTACCTGCAAAAGATCGCGGTTTTTTTTGCCGGGCTCGGTGTACTCAACGAGTTATACCAGGCCGGTGGGTTCTCCTGGGCGACGCTGGTGGTGATCATCGGTTACCCGCTGTACTTTATCGTGCGTAAATACCTCAAGACCGACCACCTGGGCGGCCTGTGGCTGGACATGGCGCTGATGCTGCCGGTGGCATGGTGGTTTGTGCAAAGCGGCGAACAGGGCTTCGCAGTGATGGATGCCCACCCCAATTTGTATGCGCTGATCCCGATACTGGGTCTGATCAGCGCTTCGGCGTTGGTGAGCTATATCATCGCCAGCCGGCTGCTTGCGTTCAGCCTGTTCGGGCTGCTCAGTTATGTCGAGCCAGTGCTGTTGCTGGTGGTGGCGCTGCTGCTGGGTGAAGGGATCAAGGCAGGCCAATGGCTGACCTACATCCCGATCTGGATCGCGGTCATGGTGCTGGTGTTCGAAGGGTTCAAGCATCTGGTGCGGCAGCGTAGGGTTTGACCGACGAACAGTCGACAAACTGCAACTGTGCTTGATGATGTTGAGTAGCCCCATCATCATCCAAGGTGGTGAACTGTAATTGCGGGCCGGATAGGTCGCCGCTAGGCAACTCAGGTATCGCAACCCGTGCAGTAGCATAAGGTGCAACCATCGGCGGATCTTCGCTGTGATGCTCCACACCACCGAGTGTCAAAACCACACCAGACAAGGTCACGTGATACGCCGTGGGGTTGAGCACCTCCAACCCCACGTCGTCCCCTCGGCTTAGGCACCATTGAAGCGCATGAACCACGTCCTGCACCTTTCCCGGCAATTGGGCGGGCCGGAGGAAAAGCTTGATCCGCGTACGAAAGGCAAATTGCAGGGCGTTGGTTTCATCGGATGCCTCAACGCTCGGTCTGATTGCCAGTACGTTCAGCCAGTACACCGACTCCCGGTCGGCCACCTGTTTTGGCGTTTGATCATGCATGATCCGCAAGGCGCGCCCGGTACCCGCGTTCATACGGGCGATGGGTGGCGTAATCGTGAACGGCACATCACTGTTCTCGGGGGCCGCCATCGCATCGCCATCATCGATCCACGCTTGCACTAGGCGCGGACCGTCAGCCTCATTGTGCAGATTGACCACCACCGTGCGCGCGGTAACCGGGTAGATGACACGCGTGCGGTCAATCACGATTTCGCCCTGCACGGCGATTGCCTGCAAGCTCATCAGCACGCCCAGGCCCCCGCGCCAAAGCGCGCTGCTCATCGGTAGCTCATTGTGAATGACGCCAACCCGTTCGCGCTGCCGGGACGGATCGAGGAGGCGGTCTGGATATAACGTGCGGTCAAAGGGATCTGGACAGTCGCATTGCCAGTACTGCCGACCAGCCACTGATTCGGGTTCCCAATCGTCGTGGAGTCAGCCCCGTAGCGCACCAGCGTGTTCCCCCGTAGTAATTGCAGAGCAACGCCACTGGCCATAGAGGTACGGGTCAAGGACAGTACGTCGCTGCGATTAGCCGGCACGGTCTGGTCTGTCACCGTCACAAATACGTCACGCGTTGCCCCGCCGATGCCACCCGCACATGACAGTGTGATATTGCGGGTCACGCTGCCGGCGAAGCTGCCCACGCCGCGAAAATCACGAGCAGCCACGGCCGGCATAGGCATGGCGACCGAAGGTGTTGAGACCCTGCAGGTGGGTTTTCGTGGCGCATTGATGGTGACGTTGGAGAAGTTCACTGCGTAATAGCCAGCGCCGGTGATGGGCGTGCCGGTGATCGTATACCTTGCAATGTTTCTGGCGGTGATCGTGCCACCCGTTATGGCGCCTGTGGCGACAAAATAAATTCGGGTATCAAGCCCAAGGACGATGGGCCTTGCTCTGGCATCTCCAACAATGAGTGTGACACCTGCCGTGTTGATGGCCATGAACGGCCGGTTCGGGTCCCTCGCCATCAGGGCAAACCCCACCCCAGGCACATTGGTGGCATACACTGGCATTGAAAGCCCGCTAGCGAAAAATGTCCGGCCCGTCGGCGTGCTATTGACCAGTGCCAGCCTGGCCTGTGCCCCTAAAGCAATTCGTGTGGTACACCGAAGCGCGGACGATGGAGGACTGTCGAAGCGATAGCCATTGGCGGACCCGACCACCTGCCCGATTTGCTGCCCGGCCGCAACCGTGATCGGGGGAATGGAAATATTCACCGCCGGGCCGGGGGCACAGGTGATCGCTTGAGCTTCCAGCGCCACCATCCATCCTCCCAGCACCACGCTGGCAAGTGAAAACCTAGTCATGAAAACAACACCTCTGTCATATCGAATAAGTCATGCGCCGCAACAGTCATCCATCGGCACTCACTCATAGCTGCCCCGCAACCTGGCGCCCTTGGCTTGCCACGCACACCCCCTGAAGGTAATCGGTAGTGGCCTGTCGTTGGCCCTCGGTGATTGGCGGCATGTGGTAGTAGATATCGCACTGCTCGGCGATTTTGCTGCCCCACTTGACGGTCAGACGACCTTCCTGCGGGATGTCTCGGACGAAGGCTTTACTGGCCTGCCCCACCACGCCTACCTCACGCCCTTGCGCATCAAATACCTGTGCTGCAAATGGCAGCGGGCTGCCATTCTCGTGGACGCCCTTGACCAGTACCGCCCGGCCACTGAGCGTGTCGAACTTGACCAGCGATACTGCGCCCGAGGTCGGTACGACGTTGCGCGTCGACTCCTGGAGCTCTACATCCATCGACATGCCTTCCGGATCGATTTCCACCGTATTATTCTGGAACGCCGTCAGATTGGGCACGACAGCGAACCCGCTGCTGTTGACCCGTGCACCGCTGCTCCCCCCGAGCCTGGCCCCTTCTGCACCTGGCACATGCACCAGCGCCGAGGCTTCGCCTAGGCTTTGCGAGAACGCGATACCTTCGGCATGAACGACCACCCCACCATCGGCGCCAAACGAAAGCTGCGAGCTATCGCGGCTCTGGCTATATCCGGCACGCAGTTGGGTGGCATCCGTGCGATAGCCGGCATAGGTGTTGAACTGGCCGGAGTGCGTGCTTTCACTGGTTGCGCGGCTGGCTGAAACACCGTAGTTGAGCGCGGTGTCCTCGCCCAGGAACCCGTTGATGCCCACCTGCTGCTGGCTGCCCCGTGTATCACCGGTGTCCCGGGAGAACGAAGTATTGATCGTCGGCGCTCGCGATTCGCCCCCCAGCGGCATCGACAGTGTGAGCATGTAGCGGTTATCGATACGTCCGGGTTGGCCGATACGCCCGAAAAACACATCGTCGCTGAGCTCGCTTTGGGTCAGTTGTCGCGTGTCCTGGACCCTGGAACGCTGTGCCGACAGGTTCCAGTTGACCTTGTTCCAGGTCGAGCCATAGCTGGCGGTGAATGAAACCTGGCGCCCTTCCTGTCCTCCCCAATAGTCGACGGAGCTGCCGTACAAGCTCAAGGTGCCGATACCCAACTGCTGGCTGACTGTCATGTCGAGCCGGCTTTTTTGCCGGGCATAGCTGTTGATGTCACCTGCCCGGCTCGCGATTTCGCGCACATTCAGTGCATCCTGCAGGTTCAGGTAACCCTCGGTGGAGAACCGATACGCACCCAGCGCAAAATGCGTACCCGAGGCCGGCAGGCTTTTGTTGTAACCCAGCCCCAGGCTTTGCCCGGACTGGCGCCCATGATCGGGCACCTCGGTATGGGAGGTGGCAGTGTCCAGAGAGAACGCACCGAAGGACGTATTCAACGCGATACCGAGCTTTCCCTGTTCATAGCCTTTGGAAACACTACCGCCACCGTAGACCGTCAGATCATCGGTCAAACCGTGCTGCAAAGTGCCTTGAAAGACGTTGGCGCCCTTCGCATCAACGCCCTTTTGCTGCACCTTACCCAAGGTGGCGCTGTACTTTGTCGCGTCGGCGCGCAATAACTGCGGGGCCACCGAGTACGGCACGACGAAGGTGTTCCGACGCCCGTCGACTTCGGTCACGCTGACGATCAAATCACCACCGTAGCCGGTGGCATGCAGGTCACTGATAACAAAGGGGCCGGGCGGCACCGTGGTCTCATAAATGGTGTAGCCGTTCTGGCTGACCGTGACCGTTGCATTACTGTCGGCCGTCCCCCGAACCTGCGGTGCGTAACCTTGCTGCGTCTGCGGGCGCATCCGGTCGTCGGTGGCCAGAGTGACGCCCCGCACGCGCACCCCGTCGACAATCTGTCCGTTGCTGAAGGTGTCTCCGAGGGTCAGTTGTGACTGCCAGGGGATGATGCTGCGCTGTACATAAGTGGACGTGTTCTGATAAGTCTCAAAGCCAGTGCGGTTGCTCCAGGCCTGGGCGCCCTGATGTCGCAAGCGCCATGCACCCAGGTTGATACCGGCATTGAGGCCCAGGTAAGTACGACCGTCACCTTCACCTGCGGTGACCGTATTGGTACTGAAGTTGTAATTGAGCAGCCCGGCGGCAATGCCCTCATCCAACAACTCGGGGTCAATGTAGCCGCGCATGGAACGCTTCATGTAGGCCTGCGGCACGCTGGCCGCCAACTCGAGTGCACCCGGATCGAACGTGCTGGATGCCATCGGAATCCACTGCCCCAGGTCGCCGCAGTACTGGCCGGCGGCGGCAGGGTTCGAGAGTTCGCGCCCATGGGCATCAGTATCGACTTTATCCATCGCGATACCGATTTTTTCCAATACTTCACGACTCAAGCACGGCTGCGCCCCGGTCTTTGCATGGGCCGCAACAAACTCCACCTCCCTGCGCCCCAGGGTCTGGCCGTTGACTACGATATCTACGCGGTATATGCCAGGGCTCATCTGGTTGCTGGTATTGAACCGTGACGTGTCAACCGATGACGCCAGGCCACTGGAGAATGCGTTCAGATCAAAGCTCAACTCAGACGCAAGCGCGACATCGCTGGCGATCACGGCCGCACTCATCAGACCGCCCAGCATTATCGTGCGATGCTGGAATGGCAAAATCGGGGCGCAGCGATGCACCCGTACTTGGATGTGACTAGGCATAGTTATGACTTCAGTGGACGCTGAGAAATGTACGTTTGCTTGCCATCAGCAACGTTTCGGGGCCGCGTTCAGCGGTGCAATACAGCAGGCTGCGCGGATGAAAAGCCGCCGAAATCGTTGATATAAGTGAAATCCACCCGCGCATCGGCGGGTATTACCTTCGCGGCTTTCGGCACCGGCATCTTCAACGTGCCTCCTGGCTCCACCATGCCCTCCGTCAGGGACAGTTTTTCCGCTTCGGGACCAGAGCCCATGAGCAGGACAATGTCGTTGAAGGTGACGTGATACGCCGAGGGGTTATGCACCTGTATCACGCTGCCTTGGGCGCCCCGTTCCACGGACCAGCGCAACAGCCCAGGCGCCTCCTCGGGTGTTCCAGATAACTGCGCCGGACGAAAAAACACTTTGGTGCGGATACGAAACGCGAACTTGAAGTGATTCCGCTGGCTGTCTTCAAGCGTGGGGTCAAACTCACTGGTAGCGCCAGGCACTTCAAGTACGTTCAACCAGAACAGCGACTCTCTATCCGTCGGCAGCGGTGCCTTGGTGTAGGACAGGCGCATGGACTGACTTTTGCCGGCGTCCAGGCGAAATACCGGAGGAGAAAGGACGAAAGGCACATCGCTCAGTGTCGGCGCTTCCTGCGCGTCACCCGCGTCCAGCCACGCCTGGACCAGGCGGGGCGCGTGTTTGTCATCATTGGTTACTCGCACGGTGACCTCACGTCGCGGCTCGGGGTAAATCTGTCGCGTACCGTCGATAACCACTCCCGCGTGTACCGTGTGCGATGCCATCCCCAAGGCCAGGCTCAGCGCGACCCGCACCACACGGCGACTCAAGATCATCAGTAAATCCTGCATCAGGTAATCCTTGAAAACGGTTGTCCTGCGCCCGACCACTGGGTCGAGCGAGGATCTCAGGCAACAAACGCAGTGGTCATCAGCCTGGCTGCATCAAGGAAAGGTAACCGAGTACTGCACGCTGCTGGTGACATTGCCCGCGCCTGCCGCTCCGCCGTTGGCGATGTAGCGTGCGTAAAACGGCAAGGTCGCCAGACCACTGGTAACGGTGGCAACGGTCGAGTTATTACCTGTGCGCAAGTCCATTGGCGTGTTGGAAGCCCCATCGAGAATTTGTACCTCTACCCGGGAGGCGGGTGTCGCCGTTGCCGTGTTACGCAGGTTGCCGGTTGCCGGGTTGATGCCAGGGCTGGTCGGTTCATAACGTACGGCGACCTTGGTACCGTCCGGGCACCCGCCCGAGCCGCCCACATACACAAAGTAGCGCTTGGCGCCTGCCGTATCGCCTGCTGCCTTGAGAGCCGAGGTTTGTACGCGGTCAAGCACTACCGGAAAGTTGGCGCCTGAGCCTGGCGAGGCCCCGGTACCGCCGCTGATGGTGCAGGTGGTGCCACTGACCGAGCCGGTGATCGTGATGGTACCGTCTGCCGCATGCGCGGAGCTGGCAGCGAAGCCGCACAAAGCGAGCACTGCAGCCGCCAGAGTTTGTTTTGTCATAATCAGTCTTTCCTCACAATTGGGGTTCGCGAAACGCAAGGTTGCGACACAGGAGAAGATCAGCTCTTGCGTCACTCCTGAGTGGAAGCCATGACGACGCCGTTCCCCTGCCCCGAGGATTTGTCTGTTACAAGATCGGTCGGACCTGTTTGGCAGGCAAAAAAAAGGCTCCGTACCTTTCGATACGGAGCCTGTGCTTGAAGCGCCGGAACAGCCTGCCCGGCCTCACATGGATCAGTCGGCGGTCAATACGCCACGACGCACCTGGTCGCGCTCGATCGACTCGAACAGTGCCTTGAAGTTGCCCTCGCCAAACCCATCGTCGCCTTTGCGCTGGATGAACTCGAAGAACACTGGGCCCATCAGGGTTTCCGAGAAGATCTGCAACAGAAGACGCTTGTCACCGGCAATCGACGAGCCGTCCAGCAGGATGCCGCGCGATTGCAACTGGTCCACTGGTTCACCGTGGTTCGGCAGGCGGCCTTCGAGCATTTCGTAATACGTGTCTGGCGGCGCCGTCATGAATCGCATGCCGATCTTCTTCAGCGCATCCCAGGTCTTGACCAGGTCGTCGGTGAGGAACGCGACGTGCTGGATACCCTCACCGTTGAACTGCATCAGGAACTCTTCGATCTGCCCGGCACCCTTGGACGACTCCTCGTTCAGCGGGATACGGATCTTGCCGTCCGGCGCGCTCATGGCCTTGGAGGTCAGGCCGGTGTACTCGCCCTTGATATCGAAATAACGCGCTTCGCGGAAGTTGAACAGCTTCTCGTAGAAGTTGGCCCAATAGATCATGCGCCCGCGATAGACGTTGTGGGTCAGGTGGTCGATGACCTTCAGGCCAGCGCCTACCGGGTTGCGATCAACCCCTTCGAGGTAGACGAAGTCGATGTCGTAGATCGAGTTGCCTTCGCCGAACCGGTCGATCAGGTACAACGGCGAACCGCCAATGCCTTTGATCGCCGGCAGGTTCAGCTCCATCGGGCCGGTGTCGATGTGGATCGGCTGGGCGCCCAGCTCCAGGGCACGTTTGTAGGCCTGTTGCGAGTCCTTGACGCGGAACGCCATGCCGCACACCGACGGGCCATGCTCGGCCGCGAAGTAAGAAGCGAGGCTATCGGGTTCGTTGTTGAGGATCAGGTTGATCTCGCCCTGGCGATACAGGTGCACGTTCTTGGAACGGTGGGTCGCCACTTTGGTGAAACCCATGATCTCGAAGATCGGCTCCAGGGTGCCTGGGGTGGGCGATGCAAATTCGATGAATTCAAAGCCCATCAGGCCCATTGGGTTGTCGAGTTGGTCGGTCATGTTCGGTGCCTCATCATTCTTGTGGGTAGCAATTGTTTAGTTGCAAGCAAGGATGAGGCTGGAGGGTGGCGCACAAGAAAGGCCTCGCACGCTGCGGGCGAGGAAGTCACCAAAGATGAGGGGGGAGCCAAGTAGCTTCATGGTGTCATCAGTCTCTGACGGCCGAGGCTTGCGTGAGCGCAAGTCCATATTCTTGTATGCGTAAACTGATTCTACACAGCGTAACCAGGTTTGTCCGTACTCTTATCAAATCCCCATTGCCCTGCCCCGCGCAAGGGGTTTGTTGCACAGGTAGATGCCCAACAGGATGACCGCGCCACCCGCCAGCATCGGCACCGTCAAGGCTTCGTCCAGCAGCAACGCGCCACATATCACCGCTGTCAGCGGGTTGAGGGCGATGAACACCCCGGAGCGGGTCGCGCCGATTCGCCGGATGCCGTCGTAGTAACCAATATAGGCCAGGGCCGAACCCAGCACACCCAGGTACAGCAGGCTGTACCACTGCGCCAGCTGCAGCGCGCTGAAACCTTGCAGCGTCAGCCGACCGGTGGCGAGGGTGGCAAGGGTCAACATCAGCGTACCCCACAGCACCGACCAAGTGACGGTTTGCACCGGCCCCAACGTCTGGTTGAGTTCCCGAGACAGCAGCGAATAGGCCCCCCAGGCCATTACGCAGCCCAGGATCAACAGGTCACCGATCCAAGCGTTGCGGGCCCCCTGCATGAGGTTGGGATTGCGGCTCACGATCACCACAGCCGCCCCCAGCAGGCACAGCCCGATACCCAGCCACTTGGCCCGGCCCAGGCGCTCCTTGAACAACAACCAGGACGCCAGGCCGATCACTGCCGGGTTCAATGCCACGATCAACGACGCCCGCGACGCATTGATGTAGTGAAGGCCATAGAAAAAACACAGATTGTAGAAAAAGATGCCGCATAGGCCCAGCAGTACCAGCCGCGCCATTTGCCCTGTAGTTGGGCGCGCCAGTGGGATGCGCGCGCAGGCCAGGAACAGCAGCAACGCGAGGCTGGCCAGGATAAACCGCAGGCAGGCCGCGAGCAGCGGGTCCACGTGATCGGCCAGAAAGCGCCCGGCGACGAAGGTCCCGCCCCAGATCATGGTGACAGCGGCCAGCTTCAGGTAAGTGAGGCCTTCGCGGGCATGCATAAGAATGTGCTCAACGTGAGAAAGGATGGGACTATTCTTTTACTAATGATCTGTCATCGTAAAACAAGGCTTTACTCATGACCCTGACCCAGCTGGAAATCTTCTCCCTGGTCGCCGAACTCCGAGGCTTCACCAGTGCGGCGCATCGCCTGGGCATCAGCCAATCGGCGGTGTCCCATGCGATCAAGGCCCTGGAGCAGGAACTGGGGGTAGAGTTGTTTCGCCGGCACCAGACCCTGGTGGAACTGAGCGATATCGGCGCGCAGTTACTTGGGCGCGCACGGGGCATGCTGGGCCTGGCCAACACCTTGCAGCAGGAAGCCGCCGATGCCCGCGGGATGAAGCGCGGGACATTGCGTATAGGGTCGTTCGGCCCCACCGCTTCGAACCGTTTGCTACCGACCATTCTCAGCCACTTTCGAAGGGACTATCCGGGTATCGAGGTGCATGTAGACGAAGGGCCGGACCGGCAGGTCATTCAATGGCTGGATCAGCGCCGGGTGGATGTGGGCTTCGTGGTACTGGAGCAGGAACGCTTCGACACCGTGGCCCTGCTCGAAGACCAACTGGTGGCGCTGATACCGGTCGGCCATGCCTTGGCGGCAAGCATGGCGGTACCTTTGAAAGCGTTGTGCGATGACCCGTTCATCCTGACCGAGGCAGGCTCAGCAGAGCTGGTCACGCGTTTGTTTGGTGACGCGCAGTTGCAACCTAAAGTGCGTTATCGCTGCACTCAGCTACTCACTACCCTGGAAGCTGTCAGCCGCGGCGACGGCCTGAGTATCGTGGCCCAGGGCTCACTGCCGGCCGATGCCGACCAGCGCTACGTTGCCCGCCCGTTGTCGCCGGGCGTACCGCGCCGCATAGGCCTGGCGGTGCTGGATCGCCGCCAGGCCTCTCCCGCAACCCTGGCGTTTATCGCACTGGCGCAAACGCTGTACCCTGATCCCGGGGCTCACCGGTAACTCAGGGTAAACGAGGCCAGGCCGTTGGCGGTCCCAGGCTTGATGGTCGACGCGGTCTGAACATAACGGGCGGTCAAGGGAATCGTCAGGGTGCCGTTGCCCGTGTTTGCGACCTGCCATTGGTTCGGGTTGCCCACGCCGGAGGAATCGGGCCCATAGCTTACCAACCGATCGCCACTGAGCAATTGCAGGGCGACGCCGCGGGCGTGCGAGTTGCGGGTCAAGGACAACTGGTTACTGCGGTTGCCGGGTTCCGTCTGGTCAGTCACGGTGATCCATACATCCAGGATGCCGCCGGTGCCGCCGGCACAGTCCAGGGTTATGTCGCGACTAACGCTGCCGGCGCTGCTGCCTACTCCCTTGAAATCACGGCTGGGCACCTGCCCCAGCGGCATTGCAAGCGACGGCGTGGTCACCCGGCAAGTTGGCTTTTGCGGCGGCAATATCACCGTATCGGCAAAGTTGACCGAGGCAGCGCCGGGGCTTTCGATATTGACATTGGTCAGCATATACCTGGCGACTGTGTTCCCAGGGATGGTGCCCGAGGTGATCGGGCCCGTCGCCACCAGATACACGCGCCCTTGCAGGCCCCAGCCATTGGGTTTGTTGTGCTTGGTGTCCAACAGCGTGACGCCGGTGTGGGTGATGACCTTCAAATGCTGGGACGGATCCCCGGCCATCATGACGAACCCGACGCCAGGGTAGCTGGTCGCATAGACGGGCAACGTCAGCCCATTTGCGTTGAACGTCATGCCGGTTGCCTGCGAATTGACCACGCTGAGGTTGGCCGACACCGGCTGCGACAATGGCCAGTCGGTATAGCGGCACCGCATGACAAAGCCATTGCCGGCGAAGTCATAGCCACTTGGGTAGCCAATCGCCTCGCCCACCTGCAGGTTGTCAGGCAGGGTGATGGGCGGGACGAACAGCGTCACCGGGGCTTGGGGGGTGCAGACGCCTGCATTGAAATGCGCCTGTGCGTCCATCGCGACTGCGCAAATACTCAAGCACACGCCAATCTGTAAAAACCTGAACATAAATTGCCGGACACCGTTCATATCGCCAAATCCTTCGTGTGCCCCAAAGACACTGTGTGCGTACGCGTCATGCCATGGTCATCCAGGGTGGTAAATCGCAGCGCGACCGTACCCTGCCCCCACGGCGCCGGGCCCTCCAGCACGATGCGGGCAACCGAGCGCGGCAACAGCATCGGCGGGGCCTCACTGTGGTACTCGACGCCATCCACGGTCAGCAATACGCTGGAAAGCGTCACATGAAAGGCACTGGGATTGCGCACCTGCAGGACCGGGCCGTCGCCCGCCAGGCGCCACTGCAACGTATCCACCGCCTGCTGCGCTTGGCCTGGCAACGCGTCCGGGCGCAGGAAGAGCTTGATCCGTGTGCGAAAGGCAAATTGCAGCTGGTTGCCGGTGTCGACAGACGGGCGGATCCCCAGCACATTCAGCCAGTACACCAACTCCTGAGGCACGGCCATGGCCTTGTCTTGGGTCGCGTGGTACATCACCCGCAATGCGCGGTGCTTGCCGGCATCCAGGCGCAGGATCGGCGGGGTCACCGTAAAGGGCACATCACTGGACTCGGGCGCGACCTGCGGGTCGCCCGCATCGATCCACACCTGGGCCAATCGCGGGCCGTCGGCCTCATTGTGCAGGTTGACCGTTACCCCAGCGGCGCTGGCCGGGTAAATGATGCGCGTGCGGTCAATGACGATTTCCCCATGGGCCAATACTGTCTGCACCGCCAGGGCCAGGCCAAGCAGCACGCGGAGCAATCGATGAGTCATCAACTGCGCTCCTCGTCCGCATCACCATGGTCGGCACATTGACTGACCAACTGGTCCGCGCTTTCCTGGCGTTGCTCGGGCCTGCGCGGCGGCAAACGGTAATGGATGAAGCACTGGTCAGCCGCCCCTGCATTCCAGCGCACCGTCAACCGCCCCTGGTCGGCAACCCCGCGCACAAAAGCCTTGCCAGCCTGGCCGATCACGCCGATTTCGACGCCGCGCTCGTCAAACACTTGCGCGGCAAATGGCAACGGCTTGCCACCCATATGAGTGGCCTTGATCACCACGGCACGGCCACTGACGGTCTCGAACCTGACCAGTGAGACGGCTCCCAGCGTCGGCACCACGGCGTGACTCGATTCCTTGAGTTCGACATCCATGGGCATGCCCTCGGGATCGATATCTACTTCATTGCGCTGATAAGCCCTGAGGGCTGGCAGCACAGCATAACCCTGCTTATCGATACGCGCCCCGCTGCTGCCGAGCCGGGCACCTTGTGCATCCGGCGCATACACCAGTGCCGAGGCTTCACCGAGGTTTTGCGCGAAAGTCACGCCACCCTCGTGGGCTATCAGCCCGCCATCGGCACTCATGGATAGTTGCGAACTGTCGCGGGCCTGGGCATAGCCGGCCCGCAGGCTTGCAGCCCGGCTGCGATAGCCCGCGTAGGCATTGAAGCTGGAGCCTTGCTGGTGGCCCGTGCCACGGCTGCCAGTCAGCCCGTAGCTGGCTTCACCGGTGTCACCCAGCAAACCATTGATTCCCACCTGATGCTGGCTGCCGCGTGAATCGCCAGCATCGTGCGACAGGCTGCTGCTCAGGGTTGGCGCACGCGTTCCTGCGCCCAATGGCATGGACAGTGTCAGAACCAGGTGATTATCCACGCGCCCGGCTTGCGCCGACCGGCCAAAAAAGATTTCGTCGCTGCGCTCGTGATCGTTCAATTGATGGGTTTCACTGACACGCGAACGCTGCGCCGAAAGGTTCCAGTTGAGTGACTTCCAATTAGCCGCATAACTGAGGGTGAAGGATGTCTGGCGCCCTTGGCGGCCCGCCCAGTAGTCGATGGAGCTGCCATACAGGCTCAGCGAGCCTGCGCCCAACTGCTGGCTGATTGTCAGGTCGAGGCGGCTTTTCTGCCTGGCGTAACTGTTGATACTCCCCCCTTGGCGGGCCAGTTCCCGCACATTGAGCGCATCAGGCAGGTTCAGGTACCCGGCCGTGGAGAAACGATAGGCGCCCAGCGCAAAGTGCGTTCCCGAGAACGGCAGGTTCTTGTTATAGGCCAGGCCCCAGCTTTGCCCGCCGACTACGCCCAGCCCCCGAACCTGAGTGCGCGAGTAGGTGCTGTCGAGGGAGAACGCGCCAATCGGAGTGCTCATCGCCAGGCCGGCCTTGGCCTGGCCGTAGCCTTGGGAAAGCGTACTGCCACCATAGGCGCTCAGACGATCGCCCAGGCCATGCTGCAGCGTACCCTGCAAGATCAGCGGGCTGGCATCGCTGACGCCGTATTGCTGCAACTGCCCCAAGGTCACACTGTAGTGGCTGGCACCGTCACGCAGCAGGTAAGGCACCACGGCGTAAGGCACCACGAAGCTGCTGCGCCGGCCGTCGACCTCGGTGACACTGACGTGCAGGTCGCCGCCATACCCGGTGGGGTACAGGTCATCGATGACAAACGGCCCCGGGGCCACTGTGGTTTCGTAAAGGGTGTAGCCGTTCTGGCGCACTGTCACCGTTGCATTGCTGTCGGCAATGCCTCGCACCTGAGGCGCATAGCCTTGTTGCGACTGGGCAAGCATGCGGTCATCGGTGGCCAGGGTGATGCCGCGTATACGCACACCGTCGAGGATCTGGCCACTGCTGAAGCTGTCACCGACGGTCAGTTGTGAACGCCAGGCGGCAAGGGACCGTTGCAGGTAGGTGGCGGTGTGTTGATAACGCGCCAGGCCGCTACCGGATGCCCATGCCTGCCCACCCTGATGGCGCAGCCGCCAGTCGCCCAGGTTGAGGCCGCCGTTTAGGCCCAGGTAGCCACGATCCTCACCGGCGCCCGCTGTCGCCGTCGCGGCACTGAAGTTGTAGTTGAGCAGCGCGGCGTCAATGCCATTGTCCCATTCAGACGGGTCAATGGAGCCGCGCGCGGAACGGTTGATATAGATCTGCGGGATGCTGACATCCAGGGTCAGGGTCTCGATATCGACGCGGCTGCTGGCCATGGGTATCCACTCGGCAAAATCCCGGCAGGCATGCTCGGTGTTATCCGTCGGCGCCTGCACAGAAACCCCCAGTTGGCCAAGCTCGGCAGCGTTCAGGCAAGGCTGGGCGTCGTCCTGTCCGGCAAGGGGGACGAAGGTGATCTCGCGGCGTCCCATCGATTGCCCGTTGAGCATCACATCTACGCGGTAGACACCTGGCGCCAACACGTTGCTGGTATTGAAGCGTGAGATATCTGCCGAAGAGGACAGCCCGCTGGCGAACGCCTCGATGTCAAACACCAGTGGCGCGGCTTCTGCCGACATCAATAAGGTACTGAGCAGGCCCAGCCACAGCAGTAAGTTGGGGTTGGCAAACAGCCAGGCCGTAAAGCGGTGAACGGGTATTTGCAATAAGGCATACATGATCAGAACTTCAGGGGAGCACGCTGCGGCACGGAGAATGCGCCGTAATCATTGATGTATTTGAAATGCACCTGGGCGTCGGCGGGTATTGCTTGTGCGACATCCTTGACGGGCAGCTTCAGGCTCCCGCCGGGGGGCACCATGCCCTCTCCCGCCGGTAACAGGCGAGCACCCGGGCCCGAGCCCATGGCCAAGGCAACCTCATTGAAGGTCACGTGATAAGCCGATGGGTTGTGCACTTCCAGTAGCGGTCCCTGGGCACTCCGGTGCAGGGTCCAGCGTAAGTGGGTGGGCGCCTCGTCCGCGGAGCCCGGCAATTGGGCCGGGCGGAAAAACACTTTGGTGCGGATACGAAAAGCGAACTGCAGGTGGTTCGAAGGGGCCTCTTGCGGGCTGCCCGGTGCCACGTTGACCTTGGGCGGTATCTCCAGGGCGTTGAGCCAGAACAACGATTCGCGGTCATCCGGCAGTGGGTCCTGGGTATACACCAGTCGCACTACCTGGCTTTTGCCCGCGTCCATGCGAAACACAGGCGGCGACAGGCTGAACGGCACGTCGCTGCCGGTGGGGTCTTGCGCCGGGTCGCCCTGGTCCAGCCACACCTGGACCAGGCGCGGCGCTCGCTGATCGTCATTGGTCAGGCGCAGCGTGATTTCTCGACGCTGCTGCGGATAGATGTGCCGCGTGCCGTCGATCACTACGCCGGCGTGAGCGGCGGACAGCAACCCGACACTGGTCAGCAGTGCGCTCAGCAGGGGGGTCACTAGCAATGTCCGGGCAAGCATTTCGTCTGTCCTTGCCTGGCGCACGGCCAGGCAACGGGGCCTCGATCAGGGGAACGTCACCGAATACAGCACTTGCGTACTGACCGGGCCTGGCGTAGCAGTGCCCGTGGCAATGTATTGGGCAGCAAAGGGCAGCGACACCTCGCCGCTTGCCGGGACTTTCGCGGGGCTGGAGTTCTGGCCCAGGCGCAAATCCATGGGCTGGTGGGTGACGCCATCCACAAGTTGCACCTCAACGAGGGTGGCAGGCGTCGGCTTGGCGGGTGCCTGGTTGACCAGGTTACCGGTCGCCGGATTGATCGCGGGGCTGCTGCTCTCATACATCACGGCGACGGTCGTATCCTTCGGGCAGGAACCGACATGGATGTAATAGGGTTTCGCCCCGGCAGTCTGGCCGGGCGCCTTGAGCGCGCTGGCCTGGACCTTGTTGAGTGGCACCGAAAAGTCCGGGCTGGTGCCGGGCGCAGAGCCCGTGCCACCACTGATGCTGCAAGTGGTGCCGGTGATTTCACCGGTCAAGGTGATCTTGCCGTCTGCGGCGACAACAGGCAGAGCGGCAACGCCGGTGACCGCCAGAAATACAACGGCCAATGCGATAGTTTTCATTACAGATACTTCCTCGTGAATGTCAGTGAAAGAGTTGCAAGCCATGACTCATCAATCGAAGGGCGAGACGCGGCCCTCCCGCCAAAATTGGGCTGAGCGGCTATGAAAGAGGCTGTAGGGATTAAGGGCTACCGAGTCTTACGTTTTGCAATGAAGTTTATGTTGCCAAGTTGAAGTGCCCGCCACAACTGACCGAACGGCTAGGTCAGTAGGCGTTAAACAAGTGAGCAGCCCCGTGCAATGCCATCTATCATCGGCAGAGTCCACTCTCTTTTTCACGATTGACTGCTCCCATGCCCCTGACCGTCAAAGGCCCACGAAGCCCAGCCGCACGCTATTTCATCAGCACCCTGTGCGGGCTGCTGCCCATTCTGTTGGGGGTGGTAATTCTTTACTGGCAAGCCGAACGCACGCTCGAGCAAAGCACAGCGCAAACCGCTCAAGAAGCGGTGCGCCAGTTCGACCTGATGCTGGACAATACCGCCATCGCTGCCCAAGCTTTGCTGCCGCTGGCCGGTAAACCTTGTGACAGCGTCGCCAAGTTGGCGCTACGTGAACAAGTCACGCGCCGGCCGTTTGTGCGGGCCACGACGCTGTCCTGGCAGAAAAACATCTATTGCAGTTCGTTGTTTGGCGGTCGCTACCAATCGCCCGTCAACCCGGACGACTATGTCGATGGGCGCCTGTGGTTGATGAATGGCAACCCCGTTACACCCGATACCGCGCTATTGGTGTATCGCCTGGTGGAAGGCGATCAAGGCGCGTTTGCCTCGGTTGACGGTTACCACCTCACCAACGCCTTGCGCCTGATCAGCCGTTACGCGCACTTGGTACTGCACGTCGGCCCGAACTGGCTGGGTGCCGACGGCAAGGTGCATCAAGGCGCGCTGCCGGTATTTGCCGTGGCGCCACAACGCCTGGCTTCCGAGCGCTATCAATACAGTGTCGAGGCCGGGATGCCCGAGGGTGAAGTCTGGCGCTACATGCAGGCGCGGTATCCGGCGCTGTTCAGCCTGGTGGTGTTCTTCGGGATATTGGCGGGGCTGCTCGCTCACTGGCTGCAAAAACGCTCGTCCGCGCCGACCCACGAGTTACAACGCGCCTTGGGAGCCAATGAGTTCATCCCGTATTTCCAACCGGTGGTACGGGGTGACACACGCCAATGGGCCGGCTGTGAGGTCCTGATGCGCTGGAAGCATCCCAAAGAAGGCCTGGTACGCCCGGACTTGTTTATTCCCCTGGCCGAAGACTCTGGCCTGATCGTGCCGATGACCCGTGCCCTGCTGCGCCAGACCGCCGTGCAATTGGCGCCCCATGCCGCACGCTTCAGCCCTGGCTTTCATATTGGCGTGAACATCACAGCGCGCCATTGCCAGGACATGGCGCTGGTGCAGGACTGTCGGGAATTCCTCGCCGCGTTCCCACCCGGCCAGGTCACCCTGGTGCTGGAGTTGACCGAGCGGGAACTGATCGAACCCACCGAGACCACCCGCCGCCTGTTCGAGGCGCTGCATCAAATGGGGGTCATGATCGCCATTGATGACTTCGGCACCGGCCACTCCAGCTTGGGCTATTTGCGCAATTTCAATGTCGACTACTTGAAGATCGATCAAAGCTTTGTCGCCATGATCGGTGCGGATGCGCTGTCGCGGCATATTCTAGACAGCATCATAGAGTTGTCGGTCAAGCTGGATCTAGGCATTGTTGCCGAAGGCGTAGAAACAGCCCAACAGTGTGAATACCTCGTTGCCCAGGGCGTGGATTTCCTACAGGGTTACCTGTTTGGTCGACCATTACCCTGCGATGAATTCATTAAATCGTTGGGTATCGTTGAATAGCCGCGTACCACCTACCATGAAAGATTGGTCTTTCTTTAAAAGACATGATTTACTCGAGATGAATTAACTACTACAATTTTTTCTGCCTGTGCAGAACTCGCAGAAGGGTCTTTTTCGTTGACGTGGCTTAACGTTCTTGGCTTATAGCTTTGTCTGCAGTTGATATCAGCAACTACATTATTGGAGTATATATTTTGTCCAGACTCGCCGAATTTCGCGCAGCAGAAAAAGCCCTTCAAGAGCAGCTTGCCCAGCTGGAATCCTTGAAGAACGACGCTGGCCTGAAGAAAGAAATCGAATTCGAAGAAAAGCTCAAGACGCTGATGGGCAAATACGACAAAAGCCTGCGCGATGTGATCGCCATCCTCGATCCAGCGCCACGCAAAGGCGGCGCACCGGCCGCCGCGGCGCCAAAACAGCGCCGCGCACGGGTGGTCAAGGTTTACCACAACCCGCACACCGGCGAGCTGATCGAGACCAAAGGTGGCAACCACCGCGGCCTCAAAGCCTGGAAAGAGCAGTACGGCGCCGCCACTGTAGACTCCTGGCTTCGTGGCTGAAACATGTACTAAAAAATAGCCCCGCATACGCGGGGCTTTTTTTGCTCTAACGGTTCGGAATCGAACTTAACTCAGGGTTCGTATTGTTCAAATTCGCTCAGCTTGAACCTGTCAAAGTTTCAGACTGTTGCGCACCAGACTGACTTCCTCCTTGCTCGCCTCGTACGCTTGCGCCTGGCCTGCGTATGAAAAAACATAGGCTTTGTCGACATCCAGCGCACCGACTAATGTTTGCGACAATACGTGTCGACCGTTCTCGGTAATCACACAGGTAGTTTCCAGCGCATCAAGACGACTCAATGTCGTGGGGTGCATTTTGCTGCACACGCTTTGATAACCACCACGGGCAAAGTCTTTCTGGATCGACTTGCGCATCTCCAGCAACACGCCGGGAAGATTAACTTTATGGCCGGCCTCAATCGGCGTTCCGGTCAACTCCATCACCATCAACGTGGCGCCATTTTCATCATTCTTGATCGCTCGCTGCCGGGACACTGCTTGGGGTTTGGCAAGGAGCTCGCCGTCAGGCACTACTTCCTCGACCTGCCAACCGCTGGGCCAATGGACTTCCGGCTCGGCGGCCAGCACAAACGGGCTGCCCAACAACACGCACACAGCACTCAACAGTGGCCTACGAAACTCGATCATTGCAATAACACCCAAGGTTCCAGCGGCAAAGTGTGCGGCCCGGCACGCGCTGACTGCAAGGGTTGGGCGCGCTTTTTCATTTGGCGCACCCGGTGCGGCTTGCGTATCATGGCCCGCCTGCATGGACGCAGGCCGCAAGCCAATGGACCGCTCATCTCACATTTTTTCTGGAGGGCCCATGAGCCTGCACGAATTGAACACCTTCCCGGGCGTCACTGCCCAACCCGACAGCGCCACGGCGAACTTTGTGTTCAACCACACCATGTTGCGGGTCAAGGACATCACCAAGTCGCTGGACTTCTACACGCGCATCCTGGGTTTCTCCCTGGTCGAGAAACGTGACTTCCCGGAAGCCGAATTCAGCCTGTACTTCCTGGCCCTGGTGGACAAGGCCCAGATCCCGGCCGACGCGGCCGAGCGCACTCAGTGGATGAAGTCGATTCCGGGCATTCTCGAACTGACCCACAACCACGGCACCGAAAACGATGCCGACTTTGCCTACCACAACGGCAACACCGACCCGCGTGGTTTTGGTCATATCTGCATCTCGGTGCCGGACATTGTCGCGGCGTGCGAACGTTTCGAAGCCTTGGGTTGCGACTTCCAGAAACGCCTGACGGATGGCCGTATGAAGAGCCTCGCGTTCATCAAAGACCCGGATGCTTATTGGGTGGAGATCATCCAGCCGGCGCCGATGTAATAAGCACTGCGTGACGGGGAGCGTCACCGGATGCATTCCCATGCGGAGCGTGGGAACGAGAATCCCGCGCCGGGCGTGGGAACGAGAAAAACCCCATGATCGCTCATGGGGTTTTTTATTTGCAGCCCAGGATTACGCCGGAGCAGAGGCGCGGATCAAGTGATCGAACGCGCTCAACGAAGCCTTGGCGCCCTCGCCTACTGCTATCACGATCTGCTTGTACGGCACAGTCGTTACGTCTCCGGCGGCGAACACGCCAGGCAGTGAAGTCTCGCCACGGGCATCGACAATGATCTCGCCACGCGGCGACAGCTCTACGCTGCCTTTGAGCCAGTCGGTGTTGGGCAGCAAGCCAATCTGCACAAAGATGCCTTCCAGGTCGATGGTCTTGAACTCACCAGTGTCGCGGTCCTTGTAGGCAAGGCCGGTGACTTTCTGGCCATCGCCTTTGACTTCACTGGTCAGCGCGCTGGTGATCACATCCACGTTCGGCAGGCTGTAGAGCTTGCGTTGCAACACGGCATCGGCGCGCAGCTTGCTGTCGAATTCAAGCAAGGTGACATGGCTGACGATACCGGCAAGGTCAATGGCCGCTTCTACGCCGGAGTTACCGCCGCCGATCACCGCCACACGCTTGCCCTTGAACAGCGGGCCATCGCAATGCGGGCAGAAGCATACGCCCTTGGCCTTGTATTCCTGCTCACCGGGCACACCCATCTCTCTCCAGCGCGCGCCTGTGGCCAGGATCACGGTCTTGGACTTGAGGGTCGCACCGCTTTCGAAGCGAATTTCGTGCAGCTCACCGGCATTTTTTGCCGGAATCAAGCTACTGGCGCGTTGCAGGTTCATGATGTCCACGTCGTACTGACGCACATGGGCTTCCAGTGCGCTGGCCAGTTTCGGCCCTTCGGTTTCCTGTACCGAGATAAAGTTCTCGATGGACATGGTGTCCAGCACCTGGCCACCAAAGCGTTCAGCCGCCACACCGGTACGAATACCTTTACGTGCCGCATAGATGGCAGCCGAAGACCCGGCCGGGCCACCGCCAACTACCAGGACGTCGAAGGCATCCTTGGCGCTGATTTTCTCCGCGGCTTTCTCGATACCGCTGGTGTCGAGCTTGGCGAGGATTTCTTCAAGGCCCATACGGCCTTGGCCAAAGTTGACCCCGTTCAAGTAGACACTCGGGACCGCCATGATCTGGCGCTCATCGACTTCAGCCTGGAACAGCGCGCCATCAATCGCAACGTGGCGGATGTTCGGGTTCAGCACGGCCATCAGGTTCAGCGCCTGAACCACGTCCGGGCAGTTCTGGCACGACAGCGAGAAGTAAGTCTCGAAGCTGAACTCGCCTTTGAGGGCGCGGATCTGTTCAATCACTTCGACACTGGCCTTCGACGGGTGGCCACCGACTTGCAGCAGGGCCAGCACCAGCGAAGTGAATTCATGGCCCATGGGGATACCGGCGAAACGCAGGCTGATCTCGGCACCCGGGCGGTTGATGGAAAACGATGGCTTGCGCGCATCATTGCCATCGGTGTTCAGAGTAATCAGCGTGGATAGGCTGGTTACGTCCTGCAAAAGAGCAAGCATTTCCTGGGATTTCGCACCGTCGTCGAGGGAGGCGACGATCTCGATCGGCTGGGTGACCCGTTCCAGGTATGACTTCAACTGAGCTTTAAGATTGGCGTCCAACATACGGGCGATTTCCTGTTCATTCGGTTTATTGCAGACAAAAAAACGCCCGAGCGAATCTCGCCCGGGCGTTTTGAGGGCGGATGCAGCTTACTTAAGTGCGGATACCCGCCCTTGATACGCGTTCACAGACTTAGATCTTGCCGACCAGATCCAGAGACGGCGCCAGAGTGGCCTCGCCTTCTTTCCACTTGGCTGGGCACACTTCACCCGGGTGGGCGGCAACGTACTGAGCAGCCTTGATCTTGCGCAGCAGCTCGGAAGCGTCACGGCCTACACCACCATCGTTCAGTTCAACGATCTTGATCTGACCTTCTGGGTTGATCACAAAGGTGCCGCGGTCTGCCAGGCCAGCTTCTTCGATCAGTACGTCGAAGTTGCGGGAGATGGTCAGGGTTGGGTCGCCGATCATGGTGTACTGGATTTTGCCGATGGCTGGCGAAGTGTTGTGCCAGGCAGCGTGGGCGAAGTGGGTGTCGGTGGAAACGCTGTAGATTTCGACGCCCAGCTTCTGGAATTCGGCGTAGTTGTCAGCCAGGTCTTCCAGTTCGGTCGGGCAGACGAAGGTGAAATCGGCTGGGTAGAAGAAGACAACCGACCACTTGCCTTTCAGGTCAGCGTCGGTCACATCGACGAAGCTGCCGTTTTTGAAAGCGGTGGCTTTAAACGGTTTTACTTGGCTGTTGATGATAGGCATCGTTGACTCTCCGTCAGGGGTTAAGAAGTTGATGAGGTGAATCCTACCGGCTCTCTCGGTCGATGGCTCATTGGCAAACCTGATGCTGACGATTGGGTTTCTCTATCAGGTGACGCTATTAATAGAAAAAATCTCAAATCAGCGGTTGTGTTGCCAGGGTCATGCCTAGAAACGGCGTCGCTTCAACATAGCGCATCGCAGATTTCATGTCGTTCCAGCCGACGTAACTCATCAGCGACTTCAAATCCCAACCACTTCGATGCGCCCAAGTGGCGAAACCCCGACGCAGGGAGTGGCTGGTGTATTGATCGGCGGGGATGCCTGCGCGCTCAAGGGCCTGGCGCAATAACGGGATCACACTGTTGGGGTGCAAGCCCTCCTCACCCAGGTTGCCCCAGCGATCAATCCCACGGAATACCGGGCCGCGCACCAACGCCGAGGCGCTGAGCCACTCGCTATAAGCCTGCACCGGGCACAGCCGCAGCAACGCTGGGGTCTGGTAGGTTTTGCCGAGGTTGTCACGGTCACTTTTGCTGCGTGGCAAGTACAGGCTGATGCCTGCGCCTGGCACGGCTTGCACGTGCTCAATGCTTAATCGGCACAGCTCATCACTGCGAAAGCCGCGCCAGAAGCCCAGCAGAATCAGCGCAGCGTCGCGCTTGGCCCGCAGCAAGCGCGGCTGGTCGTGACGCTCGCTGGCCTGTTTGGCTTCAATGTCCAAAGCAGCGATTACTTGCTCCAACTGCGTGAGCTGCAAAGGCTCGGCCTGCCGCTCCCGCGCCGGGTGCACGGCGCGGATGCCCTTGAGCACCTTGCGTACCACCGGCGCCTTCGTCGGGTCGGCAAACCCTTGGCTGGTATGCCATTGCGCCAAGGCCGAGAGCCGCAATTTCAAGGTGTTGACTGCCAATACCCCGGCATGCGCCACGAGGTAGCGCGCCACACTCTCGCTGGTGGCCGGCAGGAACCCTCCCCAACTGACTTCGAAATGCTCGATCGCCGCGCGGTAGCTGCGGCGCGTGTTGTCGCGAGTGGCGGCGTTGAGATATCGGTCGAGGTCGCTCATAGGCGTGTTTTCGTACTGCTGAAGGGGTGGATGGCTGATGAAAATGCTTATGACACGGGATAATACGCCAATATCCCATCTGTTAAATCATGAATTTCAACCAGTTTTCAATCATGATATAGTATGTATATACATACTATGTACCACAGTACTAAATCGACGGAGACCCCATGGCTCGCGGCGGCATAAACAAAGCAGTAGTGCAAACGGCACGCCTGGCGATCCTCGCCCGTGGCGAAAACCCCAGCATCGATGCGGTGCGTATCGAAATGGGCAATACCGGCTCGAAAACCACCATTCATCGCTATTTGAAAGAGCTGGACGAAAGCGAGACGCGCCAGACCATCACCCAAGCACCGATTGATGATGAGCTGGGCGAGCTAGTTGCACGCCTGTCCCAACGCCTGAAAGAGAAGGCCCAAGAGCCGATCGACCTGGCCCTGGCGCAATTCGAGCAACAAAAAGCCGCCCTGCTCGCCCAGGTAGAAACCCTGGAAGAAGCGCATACCCAACTCAAACAGCAATTTGATATCCAGGCCGCTGCCCTCGCTGAAGAAAGCGCGGCGCTGCAAACCGCCAGCACCAGCCTGCAGACCGAGCAAACCCGTAACGCCGGGCTGAGCCAGGCGTGCAGCGACTACGAGCTAAGGCTCAACGACAAAGACGAGCAGATTCGCTCACTGGAAGAAAAACACCTGCACGCCCGCGATGCGCTTGAGCATTACCGCACTGCCATCAAGGAGCAGCGCGAGCAGGAACAGCGTCGCCATGAGGGCCAATTGCAACAGGTACAGGCCGAATTGCGTCAGGCGCAGCAAAGCGCACTGGTGCGCCAGGACGAAATCACCCAACTGCATCGCGACAACGAGCGCCTGCTGAGTGAGCAGCGAGTGACAACCAAGGAATTGAATACGCTGCAGGAGCAAGCTCGCCAGGACCAGGCGCTACAGCTGAAACTCAAGGAGCAGCTCAGCCAGATCGACAGCGAGCGCACCCTGCTCCAGGAGCGCCTACGGGTTGCCGTGCTGGACAGCCAATCGCGCCAAGCGTCACTGCTGGAGTATCAGCAGCACAACAAGGCGCTTGAGCTGGACCTGGTCAAGGCCCAGGCAAGCATCGAAGCCCTGCGCCTGGCGACCGTCGTTGCAACGGCGCCAGAGGCGGCAGAGCCAACCTGATCAGTCCGCTACAGGCGTGCGCATGGTGACGAACTCTTCCGCCGCCGTAGGATGCACGCCGATAGTTTCATCGAAATGCTGCTTGGTCGCGCCCGCCTTGAGCGCGATCGCCAGTCCTTGCACGATCTCACCCGCATCCGGGCCGACCATGTGGCAACCCAGTACTTTGTCGGTGTCGGCGTCGACCACCAGCTTCATCAAGGTCTTTTCCTGGCAATCGGTCAGGGTCAGCTTCATCGGCCGGAACCGGCTTTCAAAGATCTGCACGTTGTGGCCATTTTTGCGTGCATCCTCTTCTGTCAGGCCGACTGTGCCGATATTCGGCAGGCTGAATACCGCCGTCGCGATATTGGCGTAATCCACCGGGCGGTATTGCTCGGGCTTGAACAACCGCCGCGCCACGGCCATGCCTTCAGCCAGGGCGACCGGCGTCAGCTGCACACGACCAATCACATCGCCAATCGCCAGGATCGACGGCTCGGCGGTCTGATAGAGATCATCCACCGCGACGAAACCGCGCTCGTCCAGTTTGACCCCGGTATTTTCCAGGCCCAGGTTATCCAGCATTGGACGGCGGCCAGTGGCGTAGAACACGCAATCGGCTTCCAGCACGCGGCCATCCTTCAAAGTGGCCTTGAGGCTGCCGTCGGCCTGTTTGTCGATGCGCTCGATGTCGGCATTGAACTGCAAGTCCAGGCCGCGCTTGGTCAGCTCTTCTTGCAGGTGTTTGCGCACCGAACCGTCAAAGCCGCGCAAGAACAAGTCACCGCGATACAGCAATGAGGTTTGCGCGCCCAAGCGGTGGAAGATGCCCGCGAACTCAACGGCTATATAACCACCACCCACTACCAGCACGCGCTTGGGCAGCTCTTTAAGGAAGAACGCCTCGTTCGAGCCAATGGCGTGCTCGCGCCCTGGAATCTCAGGGATCTGCGGCCAGCCGCCGGTGGCGATCAGGATGTGCCTGGCAGTGAAGCGCTCACCGTTGATCTCCACCTGATGGGCATCGACCAGGCGTGCATGCCCTTCATGCAGGGTCACGCCGCTGTTGACCAACAGGTTGCGATAGATACCGTTGAGGCGGTTGATCTCACGATCCTTGTTGGCGATCAGGGTCGCCCAATCAAAGTTCGCCTCGCCCAGGGACCAGCCAAAGCCGCTGGCCTGTTCAAAATCTTCGGCAAAATGCGCGCCGTACACCAACAGCTTCTTTGGCACGCAGCCGACGTTCACACAGGTGCCGCCCAGGTAGCGGCTCTCGGCCACAGCCACCTTGGCGCCAAAGCCCGCGGCAAAGCGCGCCGCGCGAACACCGCCGGAACCGGCGCCAATTACATACAGGTCAAAATCGTAGGCCATTTCACTCTCCTCGGCAGTACACCAGCATACCGACTTACATGGGGCTGAAAAACGAAAAAGCCACCCGAAGGTGGCTTTCGCTTAAAACGTGCCGGCAAGCGTGGATCAGTAAGCCTTGCCCGTCTTGTAGAAATGCTCGTAGCAGAAGTTGGTCGCTTCGATGTAGCCCTCAGCGCCGCCGCAGTCGAAACGCTGGCCCTTGAACTTGTAGGCAATCACGCAGCCGTCTTTGGCTTGCTTGAGCAGAGCGTCGGTGATCTGGATCTCGCCACCCTTGCCTGGCTCGGTTTCTTCGATCAGCTTGAAGATGTCCGGCGTGAGGATGTAACGACCGATGATCGCCAGGTTCGATGGCGCGTCTTCCGGCGCTGGCTTCTCGACCATGTCGCGTACGCGGATCAGGCCATCGCCAATATCGTCACCGGCGATAACACCGTACTTATTGGTTTCGGTTGGGTTGACTTCCATCACCGCAACGATGGTGCAACGGTATTTCTGGTAGAGCTTGACCATCTGGGTCAGCACACCGTCGCCTTCCAGGTTGACGCACAAATCGTCCGCCAGGACCACGGCGAAGGGTTCGTCACCAATCAGCGGGCGACCGGTAAGGATGGCGTGGCCGAGACCTTTCATCTGAGTCTGACGGGTGTAGGAGAACGAGCACTCGTCGAGCAGTTTACGGATACCGACCAAGTATTTTTCCTTGTCGGTGCCCTTGATCTGGTTTTCCAGCTCATAGCTGATGTCGAAGTGGTCTTCCAGCGCGCGCTTGCCACGACCCGTGACGATGGAGATCTCGTTCAAACCGGCATCCAGAGCCTCTTCCACACCGTACTGAATCAGTGGCTTGTTCACCACTGGCAGCATTTCTTTGGGCATGGCTTTGGTCGCTGGCAAGAAGCGAGTGCCGTAACCGGCTGCTGGGAACAAGCATTTCTTGATCATATGAGTCCTTACAAAGGGCTGTGCGTACGGAATTCGGCGCAGTCTAATCAGGCCGCAGTCACCTTACAATGGGGTTCTGCTGGCGTTGCGATGTCATCATAGAGAAAAAATGTCGGCGTAAGTTCCGCTGATCCTGCAATGGGTGTCACCAACGGTTGGTCAGAACTCGCGTCGACCCCTTGTTTGAAAGGGCTGCAATGGTTTTAGCACGCTTTTGCGCCCCTGACACTGACCCGCAACAACTTGCGCCCTGCCCCGGCATTTGGCGCTATCATGGGCGCCTTGAACCAAGACCACGAGATTGCCAACAGATGTCAGAACCAAAAGGTGTAAACGGCTACCTGATCACTAAGCGAGCAGACGGCTGGCACTTGATCAATTTTCACGGTGACAGCGTTGCCGGCGTATTCGAGTCCGAAAGCATGGCGATCGCCGTCGCCGAAGTGTTTGTGGATGAGGCAGGCCATGCATCGAGCAAGCGGCCGAAAACCAAGTAAGCCTCTTTGCACTGCTTTGAAAGCCCCGTTAAACGGGGCTTTTTTGTGTTTGTCTGTACCTAGATGGCAGTTCGCTATAATCTTCAACAACGCCACGACAGTGTCAGCGCGCCCTTCCAATACCCTCGATGACGACCCCCTCTATGAAAAAAATCCTGGCACTGACCGCGGTACTGGCAATCGCCGGCTGCACCACCGCCTCCGACACCCTGCTGAAAAATGGCGAGCAAGGCCTGACCATCGACTGCTCGGGCGAGGCCAATTCATGGGCCAGTTGCTACGAGAAGGCGGACGCCTCCTGCGCGGGCACCGGTTACCGCATCGTCGGCACCAATGGCACGCCGGCACTCAAGGAAAGCGACAAGACCCTGGGCCAGGACGTGGGCAACTTCAAAGGCCGCAGCGTGGTGGTGGTCTGCAAGTAACGTTGCTACAAGTGCACTTCAGCGAACTTGATCCCCAGGCCCCGCAGGATTTCGATCAAGTCATCCAGGCGAGCAAATGATTCGACCTCATCCTGTTCGTCCACCAGGAAGTAGCTGCGCCCGCCGCTCTTCTTGAAAAATACGATCCACTCGCCCAGATCGGCGGGGTTCTGGATGACATGGGTGGCCGAGATCTGCCCTTCGGCATGGCGGGCTTTGACGTGTTCTCGTTTCATAACCGGCTTTCCAGAAAAACAAATGCCGCTCAAACCCCGGGTTTGAGCGGCATCTTTATAGTGAATGCCCGACAGTTTAACGGATGCATACCGTCCCTGCAGGGTAAGGGCTTTTTTTTATCGGGTGTGAGGGATGAGTCTGGAGCTCAACCGGAAATGCATTCTTCCCCAGCCTTCTTCACGTCGCCCGGGCGGATCGGCACATTGGACATGCTTTCATAAAGCTTGATGCTGCTACCGCTGGAGCGGTCTTCGATTTCAAAGATCGCCGACGGGTCTGCCGAGAACTTCTGCGGCACGATCACCTGAATGCCGTCTTTATGGGGTTCGATCTGCGGCGGCCGACGGGTCGCCTCCAATTTGCGTACCACACACGCCGCATATTCCTGCGGTTTCTTCCCTGAGATGACCACCAATGTTGGCGGGGTCTGCTTGATATCTGCAACCGAAGCACACCCACCTATTGCCAAGGCCAGCACCAACACACTCCACTTCATACAAAAACCTCCGATAAAGACCCTACGACAGCGGGGATGGTAATTTTCTCCCACCAACGTAGGATTTATCTGTGATAACTCGGTAAATAACTGTTTTAAATTGTCGAAGTCGTCGACGACGGCCCGATAATAAACGCGCTGGGGCTGATAAACTCCATCTTAACCTACGTATCGTTCTGATTTTTCAGAAAAAGCCCTTCTGGAGACACCCCCATGAAATTCATCCACCAGCGTGAGCACCTCAACGAGGGAGACATTGTCGTCATCGAATGCTCGCAGACCTGCAATATTCGCCTGATGAGCGATGCGAACTTTCGCAGCTTCAAAAATGGCGGCCGCCATACCTACCACGGCGGCGCATTTGATAAATTCCCGGCCAAGATCACCGCGCCCAGCACCGGCTTCTGGAACATCACCCTGGATGTGGTGACCCGTCGCGCCATCAGCGTGACCCGCAAGCCTGCGTTGTCCCACAAGATTCGTATCGTTCGTCGTACCAGCAGCAAGCTGAGCTGACCCGAACACCTGACAGGAAAAAAGCTGTGACCACCACAACCAAATATGTCATCAAGTACAAGCTCAACGGCGAACGCCGCTTTGAATTTGCCCAGTTGCAAAACAACAGCGTCGAAGAAGCCAAGCAAGCCTTGGCAAAAATTCATGATGCAAGCGACGAAATCACCGACATCAACGTGAGCAAGGCGCTGTAGGCCATGCCAGGCCCTACCGCCGATTTGTTTGCCGATGAGGCCCTGCAACAGCCTGCCGGGCGCGAGCAAATTGGCGAAGAGTCGTATGTACTGAGGGGCTATGCCTTGCCCTGGATCGAGCGGTTATTGCCTGAACTGCGGCGTGTCCTGGCTCAATCACCGTTTCGGCAGATGGTCACCCCCGGCGGCTTTACCATGTCGGCGGCGCTGAGCAGTTGCGGCGAGCTGGGCTGGACCACCGACGCCCGTGGCTATCGCTATAGCCCATTCGACCCGCGCAGCCAGCAACCCTGGCCCGTCATGCCCGACACATTGCGCCAACTGGCGGTGGCTGCGGCTACCGAGGCCGGCTTTGGCGGTTTTCAACCCGATGCCTGCCTGATCAACCGTTACGTACCGGGGGCGAAGATGTCCCTGCACCAGGACAAGAACGAGCGCAACTACAGCGCGCCCGTGGTGTCGGTGTCCCTGGGGCTGCCGGCGATTTTCCTGTTCGGTGGCCATGCGCGCAGCGACAAAACCCAAAAGGTCTCGCTGTTTCATGGTGATGTGGTGGTGTGGGGCGGCGTTGATCGCCTGCGCTTTCATGGCGTGATGCCGATCAAGGACGGCGTGCATCCGGTCATGGGCCCGCAGCGCATCAACCTGACCTTTCGCACCGCCGGTTAATTTGACCGCAAGCTTCGGAGTGTCGATTGCGAGCGGCAGGCTTAATCTGCTCCTGAACCGTCAAGAGTGCAGGCCATGAACAACGAACACGATCCGCGCTGGGCTGCCATTATTGCCCGTGATGCCAAGGCCGACGCCTTGTTTGTCTACGGCGTGAAAACCACCGGCGTGTATTGCCGCCCCAGCAGCGCTTCGCGTTTGCCGCGCCCGGAGAATGTCGAGTTTTTCGACACGCCGGCGCAGGCCGAAGCCGCCGGTTATCGTCCCAGTAAACGCGCTGCCGGCGACCAGACCCAGTTGGCCGCTCACCATGGGCAACTGGTGGCCGAGGCCTGCCGGCAAATCGAGCAGGCCGAAACTCCGCCTAGCCTGGATGTGCTGGCCCGATGCGCCGGGCTGAGTCCCTTTCACTTCCACCGCGTATTCAAAGCCAACACCGGGTTGACCCCCAAGGGTTACGCCAGCGCCCTGCGTTCGCGCAGAGTGCGCGACGGCCTCAAGGGCCAGCATTCGGTGACGGACACCCTGTATGACGCGGGCTTTAATTCCAATAGCCGCTTTTATGAAGCCGCCGACCAAGTGCTCGGCATGAGACCTGGAGACTACAAAGGCGGCGGCGCCAATAACACCATCCGCTTTGCCGTTGGCCAGTGCTCGCTGGGGGCGATTCTGGTGGCGCAAAGCCAACGTGGCGTGTGTGCGATTTTATTGGGTGATGATCCGGACAAACTGGTGCGCGACCTGCAAGACCAGTTTCCCAAGGCTGAGTTGATCGGCGCGGATCAGGGTTTCGAACAACTGGTGGCCCACGTCGTCGGCTTTGTCGAGGCCCCTGCCGTGGGCCTGGATTTGCCCTTGGACCTGCGCGGCACGGCCTTTCAGGAGCGGGTGTGGCAGGCGTTGCGCGAAATCCCTGCGGGCAGCACCGCCAGCTATGCGCAGATTGCCGAGCGTATCGGTGCACCTTCCTCCTTTCGCGCCGTGGCCCAGGCTTGCGGTGCCAACCACCTGGCGGTGGCGATTCCCTGTCATCGCGTGGTGCGCAGCAGTGGCGAGCTGTCGGGCTACCGCTGGGGCGTAGAGCGCAAGCGCCAGTTACTCGAGCGCGAAACCCAGCGCCACAAAACGCCGCTTCCGTCCAGTGAATAAAACAGACTGGCCGGGTGCTGATTGCCCTGCTAAAACAGCGAAAAGCCCTACTAACGCTGGAGAAGCACCCCATGAGCACCTGGCCAGACACCCGCATTCTTGACCTGTTGGGCATTGAGGTGCCGATTATCCAGGCGCCGATGGCTGGCGCGACGACCACCGCCATGGTCATCGCCGCCCAGCAGGCCGGCGCCCTGGGCTCGATGCCTGCGGCGGCGCTGAGCCTGGAGCAACTGCGCGATGCCTTGGCTCTCATTCGCCAGGCCAGTCATGCGCCGCTGAACATCAACTTCTTCTGCCATCAACCCCCCGATGCCGATGACGCGCGGGACCAGGCTTGGAAGGCCTTGCTGCAACCTTACTACTATGAGCTGGGCGCCGACTTCGATGCGCCAACCCCGGTGTCCAACCGCGCGCCGTTCAATGACGCAGCCTGCCAGGTAGTGGAAGCGTTTCGGCCAGAAGTGGTGAGCTTTCATTTTGGCCTGCCAGAGAAGTCTTTGCTGGACCGGGTAAAAGCCACGGGTGCCAAGGTGCTGTCATCGGCCACCACTGTCGAGGAAGCCGTGTGGCTGGAACAGCACGGCTGCGACGCGATTATCGCCATGGGCATCGAAGCTGGTGGGCATCGTGGCCTGTTTCTCAGCGATGACCTCAACAGCCAGATCGGCTTGATGGCGCTGCTACCGCAGATTGTCGACGCGGTCAGCGTGCCGGTGATTGCTGCGGGCGGAATCGGCGATGCGCGCGGCATCGTCGCCGCCTTTGCACTCGGCGCTTCGGCCGTGCAGGTCGGCACGGCCTACCTGTTCACTCCCGAAGCCACTGTAAGCGCTTCCCATCACCACGCGCTGCGCCATGCCCAGGCTAGCGAAACCGCGCTGACCAACCTGTTTACCGGCCGCCCGGCGCGGGGCATCGTCAACCGCGTAATGCGTGAACTCGGCGCAATCAACCCGGCGGCGCCGGCATTCCCCAAAGCCGGAGGCGCATTAATGCCGCTCAAGGCCAAGGATGAAGCCGGTTTCAGTAACCTGTGGGCAGGCCAGGCCCTGAGGCTGGGCAAAGACCTGTCCACCTATGACCTGACCCGCGAACTGGCCGAGCACGCGATAACCCGATTCACCCGCGACTGACCTGCGCAGCAACTTGATGCTGTACCGGCAATAGCCTACCGCTATATATTCCCATACATAGCGGTAAGCCTCTTTACCTACAACCTGCCGTACACCTTCAAGGAGTTGCTTCATGATGACCCGCGTTTCGCGCCTGGCCCCCCTGCTTGCCGCCTTTGCCTTGGGTACGGCCCATGCCGATGAAGTGCAGGTGGCCGTGGCCGCCAACTTCACCGCCCCGATCCAGGCGATTGCCGCCGACTTCGAGAAAGACACCGGCCATAAACTGGTCGCGGCTTACGGTGCCACCGGGCAGTTCTACACTCAGATCAAGAACGGCGCGCCATTTGAGGTGTTCCTCAGCGCCGATGACACCACCCCGCAAAAACTCGAAAGCGAAGGCGCTACCGTCAGGGGTTCACGCTTCACCTACGCGGTCGGCACCCTGGCGCTGTGGTCGGCCAAAGAAGGCTATGTGGACGCCAAGGGTGATGTGCTGAAGAAAAACCAATTCAAGCACTTGTCCATCGCCAACCCCAAAACAGCGCCCTACGGCCTGGCCGCCACCCAATTGCTGGCCAGGGAAGGCTTGAGCGACAAGGTCAAGGACAAGCTCGTCGAGGGCCAGAACATCAACCAGGCTTATCAGTTTGTTTCCACCGGCAACGCCGAGCTGGGTTTTGTGGCCTTGTCGCAGATCTACAAGGACGGCAAAGTCACCGGCGGTTCGGCGTGGGTTGTTCCGGCCTCCCTGCATGACCCGATCAAACAGGACGCCGTAATCCTCAATAAGGGCAAGGACAGCGCCGCCGCCAAGGCACTGGTGGACTACCTCAAAGGCCCGAAAGCGGCTGCCGTTATCAAATCCTACGGTTACGAGCTGTAAATGCCCCTGTCGAGTGCTGACTTTTCTGCGATCTGGTTGACCCTCAAACTGGCCTCACTGACCACCCTGATCCTATTGATCATCGGCACACCGATCGCCCTGTGGCTGTCACGCACCCGTTCCAAGTGGCGCGGCCCCATCGGCGCAGTGGTCGCACTGCCGTTGGTGTTGCCGCCAACGGTCATCGGCTTTTACTTGCTGTTGGCCATGGGGCCCAACGGGTACGTCGGCCAGTTCACCCAATGGCTGGGCCTGGGCACCCTCACCTTCAGTTTCGCCGGGCTGGTGATTGGCTCGGTGATCTACTCCATGCCCTTCGTAGTGCAGCCGTTGCAGAACGCGTTTTCTGCCATCGGCACGCGCCCGCTGGAAGTGGCCGCGACCTTGCGCGCCAACCCGTGGGACACGTTTTTCACGGTGATCCTGCCGCTGGCACGCCCTGGGTTTATCACCGCCTCGATCCTCGGCTTTGCCCACACTGTCGGTGAGTTCGGCGTGGTGCTGATGATCGGCGGCAATATCCCGGACAAGACCCGTGTCGTCTCAGTGCAGATCTACGACCACGTCGAAGCCATGGAATATGCCCAGGCCCATTGGCTGGCCGGCGCCATGGTGGTGTTCGCCTTCCTCGTGTTGCTGGCGCTCTATTCCAGCCGTAAAACCAAGATGGGCTGGAGCTGATCGCGATGATGGATATACGCCTGCACCTGAAGTATTGCGCCTTCACACTGGATGTTGACCTGCAATTGCCCGGCCGTGGCGTGAGCGCGCTGTACGGGCATTCTGGCTCCGGCAAGACCACGTGCCTGCGTTGCATCGCCGGATTGGAACGCGCCGAACACGGTTTTGTACAGATCAACGACGAGGTCTGGCAAGACAGCAGCAAAGGGCTGTTTGTACCGCCGCATAAACGCGCCCTGGGCTATGTGTTCCAGGAGGCGAGCCTGTTTGCGCACCTGTCGGTGCGCGCCAATCTGGAGTTCGGCCTCAAACGTATCCCTCGTCTGCAACGGCGCGTGGACATGGCCCAGGCCACCGAACTGTTGGGCATCGGGCACTTGCTTGAGCGTCACCCGCAACACTTGTCCGGCGGCGAGCGCCAGCGCATCGGCATCGCCCGCGCCTTGCTCACCAGCCCCAAGTTGTTGTTGATGGATGAACCGCTGGCGGCCCTGGACAGCCAGCGCAAAAGCGAGATATTGCCTTACCTGGAACGCCTGCACGACGAGCTGGATATCCCGGTGCTGTACGTCAGCCACGCCCAGGACGAAGTGGCGCGACTGGCCGACCATATTGTCTTGCTCAGCGACGGCAAGGCCCTGGCCAGCGGCCCGATCGGCGAGACCCTGGCGCGCCTCGATCTGCCCCTGGCGCTGGGCGACGATGCCGGCGTGGTGATTGCCGGCAGCGTCGTTGCCTACGACGCGCACTATCAGTTGCTCACTCTGCAGTTGCCCGATTGCCCGTTGCAGATGCGCGTGGCCCATGTCCCGCTGGCGGTGGGCAACCCGCTGCGGGTCAAGGTCCAGGCACGGGATGTAAGCCTGAGCCTGCAGGCCCAGGAACACAGCAGCATCCTCAACCGCTTGCCGGTGACCGTCACCCAGACTATTGGCGCGGACAACAGCGCCCACGTGCTGGTGCGCCTCGACGCCGGCGGCACGCCCTTGCTGGCACGCATCACGCGCTTCTCACACGACCAGTTGCAACTGCATCCGGGCCAGACACTGTGGGCGCAAATCAAGGCGGTGGCGGTGCTGGCTTAACCATTTGGCACGACCGCAGGGTGCTGCGGTCAATCAGACATACCGGCCTGATTTGTTGCCAAGGAAACCGCCCCATGCCTGACTCTTCGCTACCCGCCGACCTGCCCCGCGACCTGCATTATGTGGATGACACCCAGCCCGGCATCCGCCGTAAAAAAGTGCGAGGCAAGTTCCAGTATCTGAACGCCAAGGGCGAGCGCATTACCGACGCGGACGAAATAAAACGCCTGAACGCCTTGGCGGTGCCGCCCGCCTACACCGACGTGTGGATCTGTGCCGACCCTCGCGGCCACCTGCAAGCCACCGGCCGCGACGCCCGTGGCCGCAAGCAATACCGTTACCACCCACGCTGGCGCGAGGTGCGCGACAGCGACAAGTACTCGCGCTTGCAGGCTTTTGGCGCCGCGTTGCCCAAATTGCGCAAACAGCTCGAAGCGCAAATCGCCGAGCCGGGGTTTACCCGCGAAAAGGTGTTGGCCACGGTGGTGATGTTGCTGGACGCCACGCTGATCCGCGTCGGCAATACCCAATATGCCCGCGAAAACAAATCCTACGGGCTGACCACCTTGCGCAACCGCCATGTGGACATCAAGGGCAGTGAGATCCAGTTCCAGTTTCGTGGCAAGAGTGGCGTGGAGCACCAAGTCAGCGTCAAGGATCGGCGCCTGGCCCGGGTGGTCAAGCGTTGCATGGAATTGCCAGGGCAAAACCTGTTCCAGTACCTGGACGAAGACGGTGAGCGGCATACCATCAGCTCCCAGGACGTCAACGACTACCTGCACAGCCTGACCGGCGAAGACTTTACCGCCAAGGACTACCGCACCTGGGCTGGTACAGCAATGGCGCTGGCAGTATTGCGCGAGTTGGCGTGGCAGCCCGAATCCGACGCCAAGCGGCATGTGGTGGCGATGGTCAAGGATGTCGCCCGGCAGTTGGGCAACACGCCGGCGGTGTGCCGCAAGTGCTATATCCACCCGGCGGTGCTCGAGCATTTCAGCCTCGGCGAATTGTCGAAGTTGCCCAAGCCGCGGGTGCGCAAAGGCTTGAAAGCCGAAGAAGTCGCGCTGGCGATGTTCCTGGAAAAACTGGCCGAAGACTTGCCGCACAAAGTTAAGGTGGGTTAGGCTCTGCCTCCCTTCTGACTCACGGGATGACCGCCGACGTGAACATCTAAGCCTTCCAAAATGTATCTGCAACGAGCCGCCTGGCGCGCTTGTTGGCCTGTTCGACATTTTTTTGGAGGTGCTGATGACTGACGTCAAACGGCTGCCCGCACTTGTTTCCCTGCAACACCTGTCTTTCCAGTTCGCCAATGGCGAAACCTTGCTGGTCGACGTGAACCTGTCCATTGATCAAACGCCTACCGGTATCGTCGGGCGCAATGGACGGGGCAAAAGTATCCTGGCCAAGTTGATGGCCGGCGTGCTGCTGCCCTCCTCCGGCACGTTGAAAAAACCGGCCCATGTTGCCTATGTGCCCCAGGCCATCACGGCTCAACCAGGGCAATCCATCGCCGATATCACCGCAACTGCCGCAGCCTTGGCTGCCCTTGCACGTATGGCCCAGGGCGATGCACGCCTCGGTGACCTGGAGCTGATCGACGATCGCTGGGACCTCGCCGAGCGCCTGCGCCAGGCACTGGATGCAGCGGGTTTGCAGACCCTCAGTGCCAGTACCCCGGCCGATCAACTCAGCGGTGGCCAACTCGCCAGGGTCGCGCTGATCGGGGCGTTGTTGGCTGCGCCGCAGTTGCTGATTCTGGATGAGCCCAGTAACCACCTTGATGCTGCCGGGCGCGATTGGCTGTTGCGTGTGTTGCGCGATTGGCGAGGTGGCCTGGTGGTGGTCAGCCATGATCGACAGTTGCTCAACGTCATGGGTCGCATCATTGAGCTTTCGCCCCTTGGCATTCAGGTCTACGGCGGCAACTACGACGCCTATCGCCAGCAACGCGATACTCACCAGCAGGCCGCGATTGCTGCGTGGGAACAGGCGCGTCTGGCCCGCAGCCGTGAGCGTCGGCGTCTGCAAAAAGACCACGACGACCTGCAGCGCCATGCCGCACGCGCACGTAAACAGGCCGAGACCGCCAACGTCGACCGTTTTACCAAGGCGCGCTGGAAAAGCGCCGCAAAGGAGATCGTCAGCAGCGTGCGTAGCGCCCATCATGCGTGCAAAAACCAACTCGACGCCCAGGTGCGCCAGGCTTACGAGCGCGTGGCGGATGAGACGCCCACACTGCTCGCATTATCAGGCTCGACCGTCCCCAATGGCCGCCAGGTACTGGTGCTGGAACAGGCGCAATTGCCCTGGCTCGATCCCCTGGCGCCCGTCAGCTACCTGACGCTCAACCTGACAGGTCCGGCTCGCGTTGCCGTGCGTGGACCGAACGGTTGCGGCAAATCGACCTTGCTCAAACTGCTGGCCGGCCACTGGCAGGCGGTCAGTGGCGAGTGCAGCGTAGCGGTGCCCAGTGCGTACATTGATCAGCACCTGGCGCTGCTGGACGACCGGCGCAGCCTTGTCGAGCAACTCAACCTGCTCGACACGCCGCTGGCCGAAGCCGAACTGCGCACACGTCTGGCGTTTTTGCAGCTGGACGCGCTGCGGGTTACGCAGCCGGCAGGGCAACTCAGCGGCGGCGAGCGCTTGAAAGCCGCGATGGCCCTGGCCTTGTGGCGTGATACACCGGCGCAATTACTGTTGTTGGATGAACCCACCAACCACCTGGACCTGGAGTCAGTGCTAGCGTTTGAGCAGGCTTTGAAGGGGTTTACCGGCGCGCTGCTGGCCGTATCACACGACGAGGCATTCTTGCAGGCGATCGAGCCGACTCACCATCTGACGTGGCACGCCACCGGCTGGCAACTGGAGCGTGTCTGAGGTCATTGCGCGGACAGGCAAAGCGCCCTACGGTAGTGGCCGGATAATCTCACCGAGGAAACCAGCCCCATGCTGCCTTCGTCCCGCAAGCCTTACACCAATGCCACGCTCGCCCGTCGTCAGCGCTGGCGCGGGCGCGTGGGCTTGATGCTGGTGGCCTGCCTGTCGGTACTGGCGGGCATGACCGATGCGATCGGTTTCATGGCCAGCGGCGATTTCGTCTCGTTCATGAGTGGTAACACCACGCGCCTGGCGGTGGCCATCAGTGCGGGCGACCTGGGGCTCACCGGGCGCCTGGTATTGCTGGTCACCACCTTCGTGGTCGGCAATGCCTTGGGCGTGCTGGTCAGCCGTTTCAGCAAGCGCCATGCGTTGCCCTTATTACTGTGCATCGGCGCCTTGCTCTGCGCTGCTGCGTTGTGGCCATCGACCGACACCTTGCCCGCGTTGCTCGCGGCTATCATTGCCATGGGCATGCTCAACGCGGCCGTCGAGGAAGTGAACGGGCTGCCGGTGGGGCTGACCTACGTCACCGGAGCGCTGTCACGCTTTGGTCGCGGGCTGGGCCGTTGGTTATTGGGCGAGCGCCGCAATGGCTGGCGCGTGCAATTGATTCCGTGGGGCGGGATGTTCATTGGCGCTGTGATCGGTGCACTGCTGGAACAGCAGATGGGCCTGCGCGCATTGTGGGTCAGTGGTGCGTTGGCTGCGTCCCTGGGGGTGGCGACACTGTTGATTCCGCGACGCTGGCACTTGGGTTTCATGCCCCGGTGAGGTTGGGGTGGAGGAGCTCGTTCGACGTTTAAGCCTCGACATCCGTGTACCGGTAAAGAGCCATCACGTCGAACGAGCACGTGAATCATAAGCCAATGCCCGGCGGCTGTCCCGCCAGGCGTTTCGGAATATGACTAAGGCAACCGACTTACAGACAAGTGGCCAGTGCTGCCAGGCGACGTTTGGCCGGCATATTGTCCTGTGCTGCATAGTAGTTGACCGTAGAACCCGCGCCGGTGCTGAGTACATCGACAAAGTAATCGCCAGCGGTGGTATACACCGTAAAACCACCCGCCTCGGTCGCTTCCTTGAAGCCGCCAGCATCGACGCCGAACACGCTTTCATCCTGCCAGCCGAACTGGATGCACTGGGCAACGACCAGAGTGGCCTTGTCTGATGCCAGGGTCTTGTAGGGGCTGCCTGCGCGCGCTTCCTTCATCTTCGAACCGGCGCAACCGGTCAGTGCCGCCAGTATCAATGCGCCCATTACCACTTTGTGCATGCCATTGCTTCCTTGGAAAAACCGTGACTCTACCACTGTGCGTCTGCCAACTGACGCGCCCATGAACTTTGTTTCACTGTGAAGGGCAAACACGCCGCCTATAGTGGCCAGGCTCATTTTTTAGAAGTCTCCCTTCTGCCCGCCACCCCGCGGGCTTTTTTTTTGCCCGGGTGTCAAAACCACCAACGGAACAGATAGAACAGCGCCATGCTCAATAGCACCGTGGTCAACACGCTGCGCGTCCAGTACATCAACGCCACGGCGCAGATGCCGGCCAGCAGATAAGGGTTGCTCGGGCTCAGGTTGAGCCGATGGTCAGCCAGGAAAATAATCGGCCCGCAGATCGCGGTGAGCATGCCCGGCACGGCGAAGCCCAGAAATTCACGCGCACCGCGATTGAGCCGTACTGGCAAGCGCGGCTCGATAAACAGGTAACGGTTGAAGAACACCACCAGGCCCATGGCCACAATCATCAGGTAAATCATCGTTGCCCCACTCCCAGCCGTTTACAGGCAAACCCCGCGCTCATCCCCAACACACCCGAGACCACCACCGCCGACTCCCAGTGCAGATAACTCAACCAGACCGAGCTCAGCAGTGCCACGGCAACGCATACCACCGTGGGCACGTCGCGCACCACGGGGGTGATCAAGGCAATAAAGGTCGCAGCAATCGAGAACTCCAGCCCCAATTGATCAAGGCCGGGAATGCTTTTGCCCAGCACAATGCCGGCGAGGGTGAAGAGGTTCCAGACCAGGTAAAACGTCAGGCCGACGCCCAAGGCGTACCAGCGATTGAAGGTCTCGCGGTCGTAGTGGTTGACCAGGGCAAAGAATTCATCGGTCAACAAGAACCCCAGGCTCATGCGCCAACGGGTGTTGAGCGAAGACAGCGTAGGACGCATGTGCATGCCATAGAGCAGATGCTGTGATGTGAGCAGCAAGGTGGTCAGCACGATGGAAATCAGGCTGGCACCGCTCTTGACCATGCCGATGGCCACCAGTTGTGCGGCACCGGCAAACACAATGGCAGACAAGCCTTGGGCTTGCAGCGGGGTAAATTGCGCGTCGATGGCCATGGAGCCGGCCAGCAACCCCCAGGGCGCACAGGCCAGGGATAAGGGAATGACGGCGATGGCGCCGCGGGTGAAGGCGTAATGAGGTAATGCAGTGGGCATGGAAGCGGCTCATCGACAGACAGTCGACAAGCATGCCAGCACGAACGAAAGCTTGTCTTGAACGATCTTGCTCAGGCGAGCTTTACCGAAACCTGCTCCACCGAATCCCGGGCTTCGCGCAATTCATACGCATCCTGGTTCAGCCGGTGGATGGTATTGAGCAGGCGCTGGCGCAGCACTTCATCGCCGAGTTTTTCCACGGCGCGCATCAGGTCGAAGGCCGCGGTTTCGTTATTTTCCGCGACGGAATCCAGGGTCTTGCGCAGGTTGCGGGTGGCTCGGGTCACGCGGGGTCTTCCTTCATCAGCAATGGGCAGGCACGTTAGGACATTTGTGTTTCATTTTAATTTCAAACAGTTGTGGCGCTTTCAAAGGGATTTGATCCATATCAATTGAAACAAGATTTGACCTATATATATGGAAATACGTATATTCGAATATATCCACTTGAAAAGTCCTTGACCATGTCAGACCTCTTCTCTCCTCCCACCCTGTTCAAGTGCCTGGCCGATGCCACCCGTGCACGGGTGACCTTATTGATCCTGCGCGAGGGCGAACTTTGCGTGTGTGAGTTGATCCATGCCTTGGACGACAGCCAGCCAAAAATCTCCCGCCATCTCGCGCAATTGCGCAGTTGCGGGCTACTGGTGGACCGACGTCAAGGGCAATGGATCTACTACCGCATCAATCCGGCACTGCCCGCCTGGGTCACCCAGGTGCTCGACACTACCCTACAAGCCAACCAGCCATGGTTGCAGGATGACGCACTGCGTCTGAATGCAATGGGCGACAGACCACAACGGGCCAGCACCTGCTGCTGAGCCATCGGAGCGTTTATTCATGCTTGTCGCAATTGCGATTTTCCTCGTCACCATCGTGCTGGTCATCTGGCAACCCAAGGGGCTGGGCGTTGGCTGGAGTGCCACACTGGGCGCGATCCTGGCGCTGGCCTGCGGGGTGATCAGCCTGGCGGACATCCCGGCGGTGTGGCAGATCATCTGGAACGCCACCGGCACCTTCGTCGCGCTGATCATCATCAGCCTGTTGCTGGACGAAGCCGGTTTCTTCGCCTGGACGGCGCTGCATGTGGCGCGCTGGGGCCGTGGCCGCGGCCGGCGGTTGTTTGCCTATATGGTGTTGCTGGGTGCGCTGGTATCGGCGCTGTTTGCCAACGACGGTGCGGCGTTGATCCTGACGCCTATCGTGATGTCGATGCTGCTGGCCTTGCGCTTTTCCCCGGCGGCGACCCTGGCCTTCGTCATGGGCGCAGGGTTTATCGCCGACACGGCGAGCCTGCCGCTGGTGGTGTCGAACCTGGTGAATATCGTCTCGGCGGACTATTTCAAGATTGGCTTCAACGAATACGCCGCGGTGATGGTGCCGGTGAACCTGGTCAGTGTCGCCGCCACGCTCGCGGTGCTGCTGTGGTTTTTCCGCCGGGATATTCCGCAGACCTACAACCCGTCCGACCTGGAAGATCCCGCCAGTGCCATCCATGACCGTGCGACCTTTCGTGCCGGCTGGTGGGTACTCGGTATTTTGCTGGTCGGCTGTTTCGCTCTGGAACCATTGGGCATTCCCATCAGTGCGATCTCCGCGTTCTGTGCGGTACTGCTGCTGGTGATTGCTGCCAAAGGTCATCAAATTTCCACGCGTAAAGTCCTCAAGGAAGCCCCGTGGCAGATCGTGATTTTTTCCCTGGGCATGTACCTGGTGGTCTATGGCCTGCGTAACGCCGGCCTGACCGACTACCTGGCCACCTGGCTTGACACCTTCGCCACCTATGGTGTGTGGGGCGCGGCCATGGGCACCGGGGTGCTGACAGCGCTGCTCTCATCAGCCATGAATAACCTGCCGACCGTGCTGATTGGCGCGTTGTCCATCGAGTCCAGCCATGCCGTGGGCGTGGTCAAGGACGCGATGATCTACGCCAATGTGATCGGCAGCGACCTGGGCCCGAAAATCACCCCCATCGGCAGCCTGGCCACCTTGTTGTGGTTGCATATCCTGGCACGCAAAGGCATCACCATCACCTGGGGTTACTACTTCAAGGTCGGGATCGTGCTGACCCTGCCCGTCCTGCTGGTCACCCTCGCCGCCCTCGCCTTGCGCCTGAGCATCTAAAGGAGACTGCAATGAAAGTGCTGTTCATGTGTACCGCCAACAGTTGCCGCAGCATCTTGTCCGAAGCGATGTTCAACCACCTGGCGCCGCCGGGCTTTGAAGCGATCAGCGCCGGCAGTTTTCCCAAGGGCCAGGTGTTGCCACGTAGCCTGAGCACGCTGCAGGCGGCGGGCATCAGCATCGAAGGTTTGTACAGCAAGGGCAATGAGGCCTTTCAAGACAGCCCGCCTGATGTGGTCATCACCGTGTGCGATAAAGCAGCCGGTGAAGCGTGCCCCGTATATTTCGGCCCAGCGGTGAAGACGCATTGGGGCCTGGAGGACCCTTCCGAAGTGCAGGGTGACGAGGCGCAAGTAGAGGCTGCATTCAAGGCCACCCTCGACATTATCACCGCACGCTGCGAGGCGTTTTTTGCGCTGCCCTTTGCACGTCTATCGCCGGATGAATTGAAGGCTGAACTCCACCGCATTGCCTCAACGCCGCAGCCTGTGTAGGAGCGAGCTTGCTCGCGAAAAACTCATAGGCACCGCGGTCATTCAGGAAACGCGCGTTATCGTTGACGCTTTTCGCGAGCAAGCTCGCTCCTACAGGGGGCGCTGATCCTGTGGGCAATACACGGCCAGTGTGGGAGCTGGCTTGCCTGCGATAGCGGTGGTTCAGTTGAAGATTCAGTCGCTGACGCGCCGCCATCGCGGGCGTTCCTACAGAGGGCGTGGTATCCCTCTCTCGGACTGACGTATGCTCTGGCACTTTCTCGAAAGGAACTGAGCATGCTGTCGATCTTTGTCTATGCGCTGGTATTCGGTTTTGTATTTTGCCTTTCCCCTGGCGCCGTGCTGGCAGAGACTCTGCGCCGCGGCTTGCTCCATGGCTTCACGCCGGCGTTGCTGGTGCAGTTCGGCTCACTGGTGGGCGACGCCGTCTGGGCCGTGATTGGCCTCACCGGTATCGCACTGCTGATCCAGCATGATGCAGTGCGGGTTCCACTTACAATCGTCTGCGCGCTGTACCTGGCCTGGCTGGGCATTCGCAGCCTGATTGATGCCTGGCAGTTACCGGCAATGGACAATGCCCCTGCCAGCTCAGGCAAAAATGCGTTGGCGGTGGGCGCGGCGATTTCCTTGGCTAATCCGAAAAACATCGTCTACTGGGGCGCCTTGGGCAGCGCACTGTCGGGGATTGTCGGCACCACCCCCAGTCACGGGCAGACCCTGATGTTTTTTGCCGGCTTCATGCTGGCGTCGGTACTCTCGTGTTTTCTTACCGCCGCCTTGGTGAACCTGCTACGCAAGAACGCATCACCGACTTGGCAGCGTGCGAGTTATGCGGCCTGCGGTTTAGTATTGATCTATCTGGCACTCCTCGCCGCGCAAGGTGTATGAAGTTATTCAACCCACAACTTACGCGCGCCTCTTGTCTGAACAAACTCTGAACACTGGTTAATTTAATTAATCATACGTTGACATTCACTGACGCCCTGAGTAGATTGCCCGTGCCCGCAACTGGGGCCTTTTTTAAACCTCACAAAAGAAGCCAATGGACACAGTATCTAGTCGCTGTCCGAGCACCGCCTTTGCGGGCATCGGGCGCCAAACCCAGAATATGACAGGACTCGCGTTCCAGGTCCGGTAAGCTGCGCTAGAGCTTGATGCTCCACCGTAACTGCCTCACCGGTCGCCCGTCCGGTCCCGAGGTGTGTTATGACCTTCCAACTCCTTGTTTTGCCTGATACGCGCACACTGGTCGCAGCCCTGCGCGCCAAGCTGTGCCGAGCGCCGGCGGGCTTTTCGCCAAGCCGCTCGATCTTTGTCACACCCTCCCCTCAAGTGCGCCCAGCCCCGCCGCTGGCGCACTGGCGTATCTGCCCTGAAAGCGGCCACCTGGTGCAGCACTGGGATCATGCCGACCCTCAAGACCCGCAGAGACCCCAGGTTTCCTGCCTGGCGCAAGCGCGCTTGATGCTCGGTTTCTACCTGAGTACTCACGCCGCCTGACCTCGCTGGAAACAGCAACTTTCTTATTGATGACCCTGGAGTTCTTTATGAACACGTCCAGTAGTAGCCTGCTGCACGCTAGTTAACTAACTTGCTGTTAGCGGGCCCTTCAGAAGTTATTTGAATACTTTATTTGAACCGATCGCGAAGTCCGCGGCTCGGCATGCTTTCGCTCGCCTGTCTGCAGGTAAGTAGAGGGTATGTTTTGTCGAGAATTGGCGACAGGAGTACAGACAATGAGCGCCGTAAAAAACACGCCTCTGCACAAGAAAAATGGCACCGCTGCCGACACCAGGCTGTCGATGCGTGCCGCCCGCGAAGCCCACAATGGCCTGGCGGCCACCCTCGCCAATGTACGCGCCACCCAGGACGGCCTGACCGAACTGGACGCCTCGGCGCGCCTGCAACGCGAAGGCTATAACGAAGTGGCCCATGACAAGCCGCCACACGCTATCGTCCAGTTCCTGCAGGCACTGAACAACCCCTTCATCTACGTGCTGTTGACCCTGGGCGGTATCAGCTTTGTCACCGACTATTGGTTGCCACTTCAGGCAGGTGAAGAAGTCGACCTGACCAAAGTCATCATCATCATGACCATGGTGTTGCTCAGCAGCCTGCTGCGTTTCTGGCAAGAACACCGCTCGGCCAAATCCGCAGAAGCCCTCAAGGCCATGGTACGCACCACCGCCACCGTGCTGCGCCGCGAGCAGGTTGGCGCCCAGCCCTTCTTGCGCGAAGTGCCGATGCGCGACCTGGTGGCCGGCGACATCGTGCAGCTGTCAGCCGGCGACATGATCCCCGCCGATATCCGCCTGATCGAGTCCCGCGACCTGTTTATCAGCCAGGCCGTGCTGACCGGCGAAGCCTTGCCGGTGGAGAAGTACGACACCCTGGGCGATGTCACGCAAAAGTCCGCCTCTACCCTGGCCGCCGACCAGGGCAACCTGCTGGACTTGCCGAACATCTGCTTCATGGGCACCAACGTGGTCAGCGGCCGCGCCAAAGCAGTGGTGGTGGCAACAGGGCCGCGCACTTACTTTGGCTCCCTGGCCAAGGCGATTGTCGGCTCGCGGGTGCAAACCGCCTTCGACCGGGGCGTGAACAGTGTCAGCTGGCTGCTGATCCGCTTCATGCTGGTGATGGTACCCATCGTGTTTTTCCTCAATGGCTTCTCCAAGGGCGATTGGGGCGATGCCTTCCTGTTTGCCCTGGCGGTAGCCGTCGGCCTTACCCCGGAAATGCTGCCGATGATCGTCAGCGCCAACCTGGCCAAGGGGGCTACGGCCATGGCCAAGCGCAAAGTGGTGGTCAAGCGCCTCAATGCGATCCAGAACTTCGGCTCGATGGATGTGCTGTGCACTGACAAGACCGGCACCCTCACCCAGGACAAGATCATCCTCGAGCATCACGTCAATGCCTTTGGCCAGCGCGATGACGCCGTGCTGTCCCTGGCGTGGCTCAACAGCTTTCACCAGAGCGGCATGAAAAACCTGATGGACCAGGCGGTGGTGCAGTTCTCGGAACAGAACCCCAAGTTCCAGGTGCCGTTTGCCTACAGCAAGGTCGATGAATTGCCGTTCGACTTTGTCCGTCGTCGCCTGTCGATCGTGGTCAAGGATGCCGCCGGTGATCAGTTGCTGGTATGCAAGGGAGCGGTGGAAGAGATGCTGAGCATTTCTACCCATGTCATGGAGGCCGGCGAAGCCTTGCCCCTGGATGACCGCCGTCGTGAGGCGCTACTGGCGCTCGCCAATGATTACAACGAAGACGGTTTCCGCGTGCTGGTGGTAGCGACCCGCAATATCCCTAAAGCGCTGGCACGCCAGCAGTACACCACCAGCGACGAACGCAACCTGGTGATCCAGGGCTTCCTGACGTTCCTGGACCCACCGAAGGAAACCGCAGGCCCGGCCATTGCGGCGCTGCAACAGATTGGCGTGGCGATCAAGGTGTTGACCGGCGACAACGCCGTGGTCACCAGCAAGATCTGCCGCCAGGTTGGCCTGGAACCCGGCCAGCCGCTGCTGGGTGTGGAAATCGAAGCCATGGACGACGCCACCCTGCTGCGCCGCGTAGAAGAGCGCACCGTATTCGCCAAGCTCACGCCGCTGCAAAAATCCCGCGTGCTCAAGGCGCTGCAAACCAACGGGCACACCGTCGGCTTCCTCGGTGACGGTATCAACGATGCACCGGCGCTGCGGGATGCCGATGTGGGTATTTCGGTGGACAGCGGCACCGACATCGCCAAGGAATCGGCCGACATCATCCTGCTGGAAAAGAGCCTGATGGTGCTGGAAGAAGGCGTACTCAAGGGCCGCGAAACCTTCGGCAATATCATGAAGTACCTGAACATGACTGCCAGCTCCAACTTCGGCAACGTGTTCTCGGTGCTGGTGGCCAGTGCGTTCATCCCGTTCATGCCGATGCTGGCGATCCATCTGCTGCTGCAGAACCTGATGTACGACATCTCCCAACTGGCCCTGCCGTGGGACAAGATGGACAAGGAATACCTGGCCAAGCCACGCAAGTGGGATGCGAAAAACATCGGCCGCTTCATGATCTGGATCGGGCCGACCTCGTCGATCTTCGACATCACCACCTTTGCGCTGATGTGGTACGTGTTCTCGGCCAACAGTGTGGAAATGCAGACGCTGTTCCAGTCCGGCTGGTTTATCGAAGGGCTGCTCTCGCAAACCCTGGTGGTGCATATGCTACGCACCCGCAAGATCCCGTTCTTCCAGAGCACGGCCGCCTGGCCGGTGTTGATGATGACCTGCATCGTGATCGCCCTGGGCATCTACGTGCCGTTCTCACCGCTGGGCACCCTGGTGGGCCTGCAACCGCTGCCGCTGGCGTACTTCCCATGGCTGGTGGGCACCTTGCTGGCTTACTGCTGCGTCGCCCAACTGATGAAGACGATCTACATCCGCCGCTTCAAACAGTGGTACTGACCCTCCCCGCCGTTCAAACGCAGGCGGCCGCCCGGTCGCCTGCGTGCAATACAAGGATTTGCTCATGCGCGTGTTGATCTGTGCAGGTCGTCATTACGCCGACACCAAAAAGTCCCGCCATGTGCTGGACGCTTACCACCGCCTGCGCCCGGTGCAGGTACTGATCCACGGCGGCAACCAGTTCCTGGGCAGTGAGATCGAGGAATGGGCCCGGGAAATCGGTATCGACGTGGTGCGTTATCCACCCAATTGGCAGCGCCATGGCAAACAGGCGGAACGCCAGCGCAATCACTTCATGCTGGCCGACAGCCGCCCCGATCTGATCATCGCCCTGCCGGGCGGTGACGATACCTCGGAGCTGGTTTGCCAGGCCAAAGCCAGCGGCATTTCGGTGCTGACCGTAGAAAGCTGAACTCAAGCGAGGTGCATCATGCACAAAAAACACACGCCGGCACGCCGCGACGGGTTTGCCAAATATCGCGCACGCCACTCTCGCCACACCCTGCTGTTACTGCCGCCAGCAAAGCGCCGTGCATTGCAGCGCAACCTGATCTTTATCGGCGTGACCCTGGGCGTTGTCCTGGTGGCCGCGTTGATTTCAAAAGCGCAAGCCGCAGGCGGCGCTTATGTGGTTGACGACGGCGCGATCAACACGCCGGGTGAATGCAATGTCGACGCCTGGTACAGCGCCCAGCGGCACGCGGGCAGTACCCATAACGGCACCTTGTCGCCCGCCTGCACGTTCAGCGCCATGCCAGCCGTGCAATGGGGCGCCGCGTTGTCACGGGCCGTGGATGCAGGCAAAGGTGAGACGCAGATCAGCCCGCAAGCCAAGGTGCAGGTGCTGTCACGGCAAGACTTGGGCTTGGAACTGGCGATTGCTATCGGGGCGCATGTCGCGCTGGATCGCCATCACGGGCTTGACGGCGCAGACCTGAACATCCCCCTGACATGGCAACCCCTGGATGCCTTGCGCCTGAACCTGAACGCCGGCTGGAGCCACGCCTACAACGACGGTGATCAACGACATCGCCTGACCTGGGGCACGGGGTTCGAATATCAGTTGGCAGAGAAGCTCACGCTGATTGGCGAGCGGTATGGCCAGGAAGGCGGCGAACAGGCCTGGCAGGCTGGGCCGCGTTTGCACATTGGTGAATTTGTTGACGTGGACCTGCTGGTTGGGCGCAGCCTGATTGGCGATCGCGCCCAGTGGCTGACCACTGGGGCGACGCTGAGGTTCTAGGCTTTGGCCTGCTGCTCCAGATGCAGCTGCAATTGCGGATCGATTTGCAACTGACCGGCCAGGTCGTCGAGGTAATTGCGCTCGGCGTCCTGCTGATCATTGACCAGCATCACGCTCGCCAGGTAAATCTCCGCAGCGAGTGCGGGGTCATTGGCATACTCGGCAAAATCGGCGGCATCCAGGGGCTTGGCGACTTCGGCGTCGAGCCACTGCTGCAGCTGTGGGTCGTCGGTATGACGGCCGATCTCGGCAGAAATCATCTGCTGCTCTTGCGCATCGATTTTGCCATCGGCCTTGGCCGCCGCGATCAACGCACGCAGTACGCCGTGGCTATGGGCTTCGGCTTCAGGCCCTTCAAGCTGGTCAACGGTCTGGATAGCTTGCTGCGGTGCCGAAGCCTGTTGGCGTTGCCAGGCTTGATACGCCTGGAAGGCCGCCATCCCCAGGGACGCCAGCGCCGCGTAGTTCATCCCACCGCCGCTGCGCGTCTGGGTAGTACCACCTGCCGGAGCGCCGCCCAACAAGCCGCCCAGGCCACCTAATAAACCACCCAAACCGCCACCCGCCGCAGACGCATTGCCGGTGCCGGCGCCCTTCAACAACCCTCCAAGCAACCCGCCCAGGCCGCCGCCCGAAGCCCCGCCGCCTTGCTGCCCTGCACGCAACAGTTGTTCCAGTAGATCGCTGGTATTCATGGTGTCGCCCTCCGGGGCGCAATAGTGGCATTGATCAAACATAGTCCTCCCCTGATGGAACACCATGACCGTCGGGCGGGCAAGCTTTATGATGGCGCCATCACGCCAAGAAGGGAGAACCGCGGTGAACCGCATCGAGCACATTGCGCTGATGGCCACCTATAACCAATGGATGAACCGCAAGGTCTACGACGCCGCCGCCGCCCTGACGCACGCGCAGTTGACCCTGGACCGCCAAGCGTTTTTCGGTTCGATCTTCGGCACCTTGAACCACCTGATGCTGGGTGACACCGTCTGGCTCAAGCGCTTCGCCGAACACCCGGCCAACTTTGCGGCCTTGGCGCCGCTGAACGGGGTTGCCACGCCCGGCGACCTTAAGCAACTGGCCTTCGCCAGCCTTGCAGAACTAGCGGCCCATCGCGCCTGGCTGGATCAACTCATCATCGATTGGGCCCACAGCGTGCAAGAGCCCCACCTCGACCACCGCCTGCGCTATCACAACATGCGCGGCGTGGCCGCCGAGAAACCCTTCTTCGGTTTGCTGGTGCACTTTTTCAACCACCAGACTCACCACCGCGGCCAGGTGACGACACTGCTGAGCCAGGCGGGTGTGGACGTGGGGGTCACCGACTTGCTGGCACTGATTGACTGAAGGCCGACGGTCAATGTGGGGGCTTGCCTGCGATGGCGGTGTAACAGGTTCAATACCTGTGACTGACACATCGCTATCGCAGGCAAGCCAGCTCCCACAGTTGCCCCATATTGCCCAAAGCATCAGTGCTGTCACTTCACCTTGCTGCTCAAGGTCTCCACGCTGCGCTTCAAATCATCCAGGCTGCGCTTGAGACCGTCGAGCTCGCTTTTCTGCCGCTCTATCGTGCTCTTCTGCTCATCCACCGTACGCTTGAGACTCGACAGCTGACTGTCACTGCTACTGGCACTCGAACCGTCCTTGCGCTTGAACTCATCAAACGCACGCTCCTGCCCCTCTACTTTGCTTTTCAAGCTTTGCAGTTCGCTTTGACTCTGTTTTTGCCCAGCTTGCAGCGCCTCGACATCCCCCACGGAAACACCCGACGGCTTCAACACATAGGCACCGCCCACGTCCATCGAGCCGGCCGTCAACTTGTCTGAAGACGACGCACTAAATTCGCCCCACTGCACCGCACTCCCCGCCTGCGCCGAGCTGAACGCGCCAGTGCCCAACAACCCCGCTACACCTGCGGCCATGATCCAAGCCTGCTTACGGATACTGAGCATCAAACGACTCCCTGCGAAATGCCGAAATGGCATATCGCTATGACTGTCATTTATGGGGCTTGTTCCTGGGTTGCAAGCGTTCATCAGGACTTGGTACAAAGGCCCTGTAGATCACTGATCTGCCACGTTTTTTTCTGCGCATCTTTATGCGGGAAAACCGGCTGGGAGGTTGCGCTGAAGCGGCTGGATCTATATATTCCCAACCCTGTTACACCGCGCTACCGCCCGAATGGCGAAACTGGTAGACGCATGGGACTTAAAATCCCCCGCTCGTAAGGGCGTCCCGGTTCGATTCCGGGTTCGGGCACCATAGATATCAAGGGCTTGCCAGGGAAACCTGGGCAGGCCCTTATCTTTTCTGCTCCGCAATTCTCATCAGCGGCGTCCTGCCGACCGAACACAATCCGTTCGGCCCATGAAGCGCCACCCCACTACTGCCGCAATGTGAGGCGGCTGCACGGTCTCCCTAGTTGATTTCAGTGACGAAGTTTTCTCGAGACCGCCGTACTTTTTTCAAATTTACCAGCCAGTCAGACTCTGCTGCCCGATATCCCAACGGCAGGAGCACCACACTGCGCAGATGCCTGGCCCCCAGTCCCAGAATCTCATCGACAGCCGAGGGATCGAAACCTTCCATGGGCGTTGCATCGACTTGCTCGGACGCCGCGGCGATTAAAGCCGAGCCCAGGCCAATATAGGCTTGGCGCGCAGCCGCTTGATAATTGGCCTCCTGCCCACGCTCGGCGACTATGCCGAGGAGCATTTGACGGTAATCTTCCCACCCCTGGTTGACAGTAGCTCGTACAGTATTGGTCAGGTCGAACATCATGTTGACGCGCTCAGGCGTTATGTCATCCCAGGCGGCGAACACCAGTAAATGAGAGCAGTCGGTCACCTGGGACTGATTCCAGCTGACCGCCTTGATCTTTTCGCGAATGTGCGGATTAGTCACCACCAGCAATTCAAATGGCTGGAGGCCGCTCGAGGTCGCCGTCAGTCGTACCGCTTCCAGAATTCGCTCCAGCTTTTCAGCCGGCACGGTCTTGGACGGGTCATAACTTTTCGTCGCATAACGCCAATTCAGTAACTCGGTTATTTTGCTCATTCTTCATATTCCACGCAGGTCAACGGTCTTTATCCAGCCCAATCCGAATACCTTCAGGATTGCGCTCCGGCTTATACTGCGGATTAAAGTCAACTTGAAGGTCAAGCAAAAAATGAAGATCGGCGAGATTTCGCGACGCACAGGCCTTGCTGCTCCAGCAATACGCTACTACGAGGAGCAAGGCCTGCTGGACGCTCCCACGCGTGACGTGAACAACTATCGCTATTACAGCGAAACCACCATTAAACGCTTGGAAGTCGTGATCCACGCGCAAAGGCTGGGGTTTTCCCTCGACACCATTCGTGGCCTCTTCCTTCATGACGGTAGCTGCTCCAAATCCCTCACTCTGGAACAGATCAATGTACGCCTGGAGGAGATACAGCACATCGAAGCCACGCTAAAAGTGCAGCGTGAGGAGTTGTTGATGCTGCAAGAAGTCCTCGAAGAAAGCCTTCGTACGGGCATCGCACCTGGATTGGATTGCCCAAGCAGCGTGGAGCGATTACGACCTGATCGAGCCGTAGTCATGCGAAGCAAACACATGATGGCTACCAGCAAGTAAAGAAAGCGCAATACTGCGAGATCTGGATCTCAACCAAATACAAACCTGATGCTGCCTCTCGCACTGACAGATTGCTATAAAGCGATAAGCAAGAAAAAACCCCACAGCATCAACGATCCTGTGAGGTTTTATCACCGGCTTTACCGATCCGGCATCAAACCACGCTGATCATCTCTGCACTCAACTGCGCCGCATTGAACCCCACCAGGGTGACACTGCTGTCCCCCGCCAGAATCACGCTGTCACTGCCGTGCTGGGTAGTCGCACCGAGCACAGCATCGGCGCTGGCAAACAGCGACTTGGCGAACACCAGCAGGTCTTTCCCATTCTGATGAATGTTGAAGTCACTGATCACGTCGTGGCCGAACCCGCGCAGGTCGAAAACAAACAGGTCGCTGCCCACGCCACCGCTGAGTTGGTCATTACCCTGCCCGCCGATCAAGACGTCATTGCCGTTGGCGCCATACAGCGCGTCGTTACCGGTGCCGCCCAGCAGTGTGTCGTTGCCCTCACCGCCGTGCAGCAGGTCATTGCCGGCGCCACCGTCGAGCCGGTCATTGCCGTTCTGGCCGAATATCAGGTCGCGAGCGGCGGTGCCTTTGAGGGTGTCGGCCAGCTGGCTGCCTTCGATGGATTTGGCATACGCCTTATCGGCGCCGAACAGGCCTTCGAAGTCGAGTTTGCCACTGGTCACCGTATAGGCCGGCGTGAGGACCTCGCCAATACCACCGAAGAGCCCGCCGAGCACGGGCACATGGCCGAGGCTGTTGGCCAGGCCGGTTTCGAACTCTACATGCTCTACGCCGTGCAATTCCTTCAGGCCATATTGGCCGCTGCCGTCGTTCAGAAACAACGTGCCATCGCTGAGTTTCACCGCTTCGTAGGAAGACGCGGTGCCTTTGAGGAAGACTTTATCGTTGCCTTCGCCGCCGGCGACGATATCGGTACCGGTACTCACCCGGAAACTGTCGTCACCCTTGAACCCGTCGAGGAAGTCATCGCTGCGGCCGTCCTGCAGCTTGTCCGAACTGTCGGTGCCCAGCAGGAAAGCCGGTGTGCCGTAGTGGTTGGAGGTGGCGGTCTGTTTGTCGCTGACCCAGGTAAAGCTGCGGCTGATGGCGTCGAGGTTGCTGATGATGATGGTGCTGTCGCGCTCGATGTAATCGTAGAAGGTCGATTGGGCGATACGCTGGATAGGGTTGATAAAAATGCCTTCCAGGTGCGCGGCCCATCCTGACAGGTTGGCAATCGAGAACGGACCATTGGGCCAGGTTGGCAGCGCGTAGATTGTGTCGAACAGCACGATGTTGTCAGTCGTCGAGGTGTAACTGGCATCACTGCCTTGAAGCGCATCGATAATGGCGCTGCCCACGTTGGTCTCTTGACCTGTGAGACGGTGGACCACATCGTTTTCAAATCCGAAGTTGAAGATTCCGTCGCTGTTGCTGGACTTGGGCGACTCCATGCCAAAGTAGTCCGAATCCTTGAAAAAACCGTCGGCCAGAGTGTCCTTGCCGATATACATGCTGTTGGTAACGGAGCCACCCTGGCTATAGCCGGTGACCAGAACATCCTTGCCGCTCAGGTTATGGCCGGTGGCGTAATCCTTGATTGAATTGAGCAGGTAGTCATAGCCGTTGATATAAGAGTTATCGATCATCGCCGGCCAACCCAGCAGATCAATTGGCGAGTTGGTGCCGGCAATGGAAAAACCCATTTTGACTAATTGGCCGCTGTCATCGTATTGACCAAACACTCTGGCTTGAGAACCAAAGACGCCGTCGCCGGTAAAACTTCCAGTGATGTCGGTGTGGCTGCTATCAACCTGCAGTTCGCTCGCGCCGATCTCACGCCAGCCCTTGGGCAGCGCGAAGGTGTTGCCCTCGCCCAGCACAAGCCCCGGAATGTTGTAGAGCGCGCCGACGGTGGCAACACCGCTGGTGTAAGTGGCGAGGGTCCAGGCATCTGAAATCAGGACGCGGGCGTCTTGCCCCTTGTAATCGAATATAGCCATGTCAGTACTCCTTGAGCCCAGCGATCAACACCGAAAGTCAACGGTAATACCTGATGCGCCGGGCTAAACAATATGCATTGAAATTGTTGTTGTGCATTCTGTTCAGGCTGCTTCGTTGCTTAATATCGAGGTTGACCATTAAGGAAGCTCATCAACACTAGCCTAGAAGTGCCGCGTTAAAGTGACCGACTATCGGATGACAAGGGTATGTACTTGGGGAGATAGACGACAAAAGCGCCATAAGCGCTGTTTGTCGAACAAGAGGTGAAGTTCTGTGTTGTTCGTGACTGGCGAGTCAAAGAAAATCAAACCCTTATAGCAAGTTGTGAACTGCAATAAGGGCTCAAGAAGTTCAGGTTTCTCTGGAACTCAGGAAGAATAAACCTCAGCACCTTGGCATACAGGCTGCTTGAACCTGGGTAATTGCTGCCGGGCCAGTTGCGCCTGCACGCCCGCGACGGCTTCAAGCACTCGTTGTGCCCAGTGCTCATCCTGCGGATCGACCACCACCACGCGAAAGCCGTGGTCGTTACCTTCAAGGCGCACACCCTCGGAATCATCCACGTGCAAATCAATGTCGAAGGCCGGCGGAAATTTCGAGGGGGTGTTCGACAGCCCATGCACCGTGAGGGCGTGATTATGCCGCACGCTGTTGACTACGCCATCGACACGAATGCCGTACAGCATCAGCCAGCGCCTGATGTAGGAAGGCGCCCTGCCCGATGAGGTGTAGACCCAGATACTGCAACCCTGGCGCCGCAGCTCTCGCGTCAGCGAACGGGTGCCAATACGCAGCGGTTCTCCCCACCAACGATGAGCGCAGGCCGGTAGCCAACTGCTCTCGACATCAGCGTGGTGGAGCTGGCAAGCCAATGTGTCGTCGATATCAAAGGAGATGCGTACACGCGGTCGCTTGGCGGCACGCATGAGAAGCGCTTGCTGGATAGCTTGCACGGCTCGGCTGGCGAGTGTTGGATACCAGCGCATTAATGGCCTCCCTGATAAATAGGCTGTGGTGCGTCGCTCAAGAAAAACGCCTTGGGATCCGGGGCCTGTTCCTCCAGGAAGGCGGCGTACTTTTTCTTGATTTTGGGCAATTCATACAACGCCTTCACCCCATGTTTGGCCGAGTTGCGGATTACCGAGGAAGGATTGAAGTAACCCTCGGCATTTTCCAGCGTCAGCACGAACGGTGGCAACCCGGCCCGCATCAGCAGATAACTGACGATCAGCGAGCCACTGCGGTTGTTGCCTTCGATGAACAACTGCGGCTTGCTGAGGATGCGCACATACACACCGGCCGCACGCTTCCACACCGATTCACTGCGATACGCGCAATACCAATTGAACAAGTCCTTGATACCGCCTTCAACGTTGTTGAAGAAGTGCTCCTCGGTGGCGGCCAGGTGCTGCGCGTATTCCACGCGGCGCGCCGGGTCACTACCGCAGAGCACCGTGGCGTTGATCTCCAGCATCAAGTCCAGATGATGAAGGTCAAACAGGTCAACGCCCCGTGCGACATAGTCGTCAACCAGCGCATAGCCTTCAAGCACGTTGTGCAGCACTTCGTCGGTCAAGGGGTCGCGCGGCTCGGTAAATTGCGTGCTGAGCTGGGCAAAGCGGCTCTGCACTTTGCGGAGCGCGCGTTCAATCGCTGACAAATCAAGACGATGCGTTGCAGACATTGGCATTCCTGGGCTGACGGTGGCGCACGTGCGGTTTCTATCGAACATGGAGTTACTCAGCTGAACTTGCCGCTGATGTAATCCTCGGTCATCTGTTCACGCGGGCTGCCAAAAATCTGCGCGGTCGGGCCCATTTCCACCAGGTAGCCGGTACGCGTGCCCTGGGAAATATCCACCGAGAAAAACGCCGTGGTGTCCGCCACGCGGATCGCCTGCTGCATGTTGTGGGTGACCAGGGCGATGGTGTAATCCTTCTTCAGTTCCACCATCAGTTCCTCTACCCGGCGAGTCGCAATCGGGTCGAGTGCCGAGCAAGGCTCATCGAGCAACAGCACTTCGGGCTCGGTGGCAATCGCACGGGCAATACACAGGCGTTGCTGCTGGCCACCGGAAAGCGACAGGCCGCTGACCTTGAGCTTGTCCTTGACTTCATCCCACAGCGCAGCGCCTTGCAGGGCGTGCTTGACGCGGTCGCCCAGGTCGCCTTTGTAGCGGTTCAAGCGCAGGCCGAAGGCGACGTTGTCGAAGATGCTCATGGAAAACGGGTTCGGCTGCTGGAACACCATACCGATGTAACGGCGCACCACCACCGGGTCTACACCCTTGCCATATACGTCCTGACCCAGGAAATGCACGTGGCCCTCGAAGCGAAAGCCCTTCACCAGGTCGTTCATGCGGTTGAGGCTGCGCAGTACCGTACTTTTGCCGCAGCCGGACGGGCCGATGAAACCGGTGATCTTGTTTTTCTCGATCGGCACATGGCTGTCACGCACTGCCATGAAGTTGCCGTAGAAAATCCTGTCCAGCTTGCAGTCCATGACCACAGGCAATTGGGTAACAAACGGAGCGGCTATTTGCGCAGTTGAGACGTTCAAGATTCAGATGCTCCCGTTCTTAATACTTAGGCTTGCCGAAGATACGGCTCACAATATTCACGACCAGCACGATCATCACCAACACCAACGAGGCCGCCCAGGCGAGCTCCAGCTGGTTGTCGAAGGGCATGCCGGAAAAGTTGTAGATCAACACTGCAAGGGAGGCCGTGGGGTTCATCACCGCCAAGTCGCCGTCGTGGTAGATCCAGTAGTTGCTGAACAGCGCGGTGAACAACAACGGCGCGGTTTCGCCTGCGGCACGTGCCACTGCAAGCATTACGCCGGTGAGGATCGCTGGCAGGCCGGTCGGCAAGATGATCTTCCAGATCACTTGGGAGCGGGTGCAGCCCATGCCATAGGCGGCGTCCTTCATGATCTTGGGCACCATGCGCATCGACTCTTCAGCCGTCAGCACCACGATGGGCAGCATCAGTACCGCCAGGGCCACGCCGCCGGCCGGTGCCGAGTAGGTGCCGGTGGTCATCACCACCAAGGCATAGGCAAACACCCCGGCCAGGATCGAAGGCAAGCCGGTGAGCATCTTGGCGGCAAAGCGTGCAGCGTTGGCCAATTTGCTGTCCGGCCCCAGTTCGGCCAGGAAGATCGCGGCCATGATGCCGACCGGCACCGCAATCGCCGCAGCGATACCGACCATCACAAAGGTGCCGGCCATGGCGTTGCCGAAACCGCCGCCTGTTTCGAAGCCGGTGGGCGGCAGTTCGGTGAACACCTCCAGGCTCAGGCGTGCGCCGCCACGGGTGATCAGCATGTAGAGCACGGAAATCAGCGGCACACTGGCCAGCAGCGCGCCAAACCATACCAATGTGGTCAACACCAGACTGCGCAAGGCGCGGCCTTCGAACTTGCGCTGCAGGCTCGGCACAGCGGTGATAGGGGATGTGAGATTCGTCATCATCGGTTACCCCGTTGGGCGTAGAGCATGATCATGGAACCGATGACATTCACCAGCAGCGTGATGAACATCAAGACGAGAGCGGCGTACATCAATACCTCCACCTCGTTGGGCCCGGCTTCGGGGAAGTTCAGCGCCAACAAGGCTGCCAACGTATTGGCCGGCGCGAACAGCGAGAGTGAAATGTTGTTGGCGTTGCCCACCAGCATCGCCAGCGCCATGGTTTCGCCCAGCGCACGGCCGAGGCCGAGTACCAGGGAGCCGAAAATACCGGTGGCGGCGGATGGCACCATCACCTTGAGAATCGCCTCCCAATGGGTGGTGCCCATGCCGTAGGCGGCCTGCTTGGTCTTCATCGGCACGCTGGTGAGCGCGTCCTGGGATACGGCGGCAATCGTCGGCAGAATCATGATGGCCAACACCAGCGCCGCAGGCAGCAACCCCGGCCCGCTCAGGGACGTGCCGAAAAACGGTATCCAACCCAGTTCGCTGTTCAACCAGGTGGTCAGTGGCCGAATGGCCGGGATCACCACGTATATGCCCCACAGGCCGTACACCACGCTGGGAATAGCCGCGAGCAGCTCAACGATGGTGCGAAACACAGCGGCCAGCTTGGCCGGCAGAAAATCCTGAGTCAGGAAAATCGCCATGCTGACACCGAAAAAGCCTGCAATCAGCAGCGCGATGAAAGCGCTGTAGAGCGTGCCCCAAATGGCCGGCAAGATCCCGTACTTGCCCTGGTTAACGTCCCAGACGCTGCCAAAAAGCACATCGAACCCGTGCTTTTCCATGCCCGGCAAGGCCTTGCGTCCCACCTCGAATACCAAGGCTGCGACCAACGCCAGAATCAGTACCACCCCGATTCGCGCGAGCCCACGGAAGGTGCGATCGACCAGGAAGTCTTTGGCCGAGGGAGGTTGGCAGGCAGAATCCCGGTTAACCGGTACGACGAAAGGTTTGTTCATTGGCTAATTCCGGAACAGGGGGGAAACGCCCCCGGCGCGGCAAACAGCCAACACCGAGAGCGGCCTCACGGGTGTTACTGAATGTTGGCGGATGCCTTGCGAACCTGCTCCACCACCGATGGCGGCAGCGGGATGTAGCCCATGGAGTCGGCGATTTTCTGCCCCTCGGTCAGGCTGTACTCAACCATTTCGCGCATGGCCTTGGCCTTGGCAGGGTTGCCGTTGTCCTTGCGGAAAATCATCCAGGTGTAAGAGGTGATCGGGTAAGACTTGGCACCGTCCGGGTCCGGCAGCCAGGCCACCAGGCTTTCCGGCATCTTCACTGCGGCCAGGGCCTCGGCGCCGCTTTCGGCGTTTGGCACCACGTACTGGCCGGCCTTGTTCTGCAACTGGGCGAAGTCAACCTTGGCCAGTTTGGCGAAGCCGTACTCGATGTAGCCAATCGCGCCTGGGGTCTGGCGTACGGTGGCAGTCACACCATCGTTCTTGGGCGACTTGATGAATTTGTCGCTGGCCGGCCAGTTGACGGTGTTGCCCTCCCCCAGCGCGGTTTTGAATTCAGGGTTGATGGTGGCCAGGTGCTTGGTGAAGACCGCCGTGGTGCCGCTGGAGTCTGCGCGCACCACCACGGTGATCGGCGTGTCGCCAAGCTTCAGGTCCGGGTTGGCGGCGACGATCTGTGGGTCGTTCCACTTGGTGATCTTGCCCAGGAAGATATTGGAGTAAACATCACGTGGCAGCTTGAGGCCCTTGGGATTGCCCGGCAGGTTATAGGCCAGCACGATTTCACCGGCGGTCATTGGCAGCAATTGCACGCCCTCGGCGACCTTGGCGATGTCTTCGTCTTTCATGGCCGAGTCACTGGCGGCGAAGTCGACGGTTTTATTCAGGAAGTCCTGCACACCTGCGCCGCTGCCCTTGGACTGGTAATCCACGGTGACGCCAGCGGTCTTCTTGCTGAAATCCTTGAACCAGGTGAGGTAGATCGGTGCAGGGAAGCTGGCGCCAGAGCCGGTGAGGCGCACGTTTTCGGCGGCGAAGGTCAAGGAGGAGGCACACAGGGATACCGTGACGGCGAGTGCTGCGGACTTCATCAAGCTTTTCATTAAAAGGAACTCGTTGTGGTGACGGGCTCCCGAACTGTGAAGCAGGGTTGTTACATTTTTATGAAAATTGAATGGCGAGAGGGTGTTTTGTCCCGCTTTGCCGCCACAGCGTTGTATTTTTAGGGCATTGGTTAGTAACAAATTACGACTAAAGTGCTGTCATCCCTCTAGCGGTACTGATCTTGCTCCCGCGACGGTCGACGCCGATCCAACTGACGCTCCGCGATCCAACTGTGGGAGCTTGCTTGCCTGCAATGACGGCCCGACAGCCAACGCCTATTTACCTGACACCCACAGTTGGATCGCGCGGTGTCAGATAAATAGGTGCCAGGCGCAATGCCGCCATCGCAGGCAAGCCAGCTCCCACATGTGGACCTAGGGGTGCCAGTGAAATAGGCGCTCTACCGTCCCCCTCAGGGCTAGCGGCAGCCTCGCGTCAGGCTTACTTGCCTTCAGTCAACGCGTTGTAGCTGGTGAACAGGTTGCGGTAGTCCGGAATGTGGTTGGAGAACAACGTCCCCAAGCCCTCGATGTCGTTGCGCCAGTCGCGGTGCAGCTCACAGGCCAGACCAAACCAGGTCATCAGTTGCGCGCCGTTGGCCGACATGCGGGCCCAGGCGGACTGCTGGGTCAGTTCGTTGAAAGTGCCGGAGGCGTCGGTGACCACAAACACTTCAAAGCCTTCGGCCAGGGCCGACAGCGCCGGGAACGCCACGCACACTTCGGTCACGACGCCGGCAATGATCAATTGCTTCTTGCCGGTGGCCTTGATGGCCTTGACGAAGTCTTCGTTGTCCCAGGCATTGATCTGGCCTGGGCGCGCAATGTACGGCGCATCCGGGAACAGTGCCTTGAGCTCGGGCACCAGCGGGCCATTGGGGCCGGTTTCGAAACTGGTGGTCAGGATCGTCGGCAACTTGAAGTACTTGGCCAGGTCAGCCAGGGCCAGCACGTTGTTCTTGAATTTGTCCGGGTCAATGTCGCGGACCAATGACAGTAAGCCGGCCTGATGGTCGACCAACAGCACAGCGGCGTTGTCTTTGTCCAAGCGAACGTAAGGTGTAGACATCGTGGTACTCCTGATAAAGAAGGTGACGCCCCGAGTGGGCGCCCCGTAAAGAACCCAGCGTGTTTACTAGCGCTGTGAGTCTAGTACTTCGTGGTTGTTTGCCACTTCCTGAGCCTTGACATAGCTCTCGATGAGAAGCTGGTAGTGCGGCATGGCCTGGGTGTAGACGTTGGCCCACTCCTGGGCATCCGGGCGGTTCCAGGAGCCTTGCAGCTCCGACAGCGTGCCCATGATGTCGATCGGCACTACGCCGGCCTGGGCCAGGCGTGCAACGGTCAGGTCGGTGGCCAACCTGGAGTGGTTACCCGAGGCATCGACCACCGCGAACACCTTGTAGCCTTCATGCACCGCCGCAATGGACGGGAATGCCAGGCACACGCTGGTCAGGGTGCCGGCGATCACCAACGTCTTTTTGCCGGTGGCTTTGACTGCGGCATGGAACTGCGGGTTGTCCCACGCGTTGATTTCGCCACGGCGGGCCACGTACTGGGCGTGCGGCGCGGCTTCGTGGATTTCCGGGATCAACGGGCCGTTGGGGCCTTGCGGCACCGAGGCGGTGGTGATGACCGGTATTTTAAGCAGGGTCGCGGCCTTGGCCAGCGCGATGGCATTGGCGCGCAATTGAGGAACATCAATGTCCTTGACGATCTGGAACAGACCACTCTGGTGGTCAATCAGCAACATGGCGGTGTCAGCGGGGTCAATCGTCGGCTTTTGCCCATTGAAGTTTGCAGCGTTACCTGATGCAGTCATTTGCATTTCCTCTTGCTTGGCGATACCTCCCTGGCGTGTGCGCCGGAACTGCGCCCGGCCGTGCCTGTACTTCCTGTACAGATACGCTTGGGCAACGACCTGGACGTGTGTCAGCAGGCCCACCCCAAAAAAACAGTGGGACCACCTTAAGCATCGCGTTCAGGGTTAGGTAGTGGCTGAAACGGGCCGCTCCATCTCAAAAATGGAACAATGCAGCCGCACGGTGGCAAGGGCACTTGGACGTGGCGGTCGTTACAATGCGATCATCGGCTCCACCCCGTGGGTTTCAGGCACTTGCGCCAATCATGACCGTTCACTTATTTCCAGGCAGGTGCCTTCATGGACATCAAGCAGCTTAAATTCCTGATCGCGCTGGAGCAGACCCGCCATTTCGGTCAGGCCGCCGCGCGCTGCAACATCACCCAGCCCACCCTGTCGATGCGCCTGCGCAACCTGGAGGAAGAACTGGGCCTGGAGCTGGTAACCCGCGGCCAACGCTTCGAAGGTTTCACCCAGGCCGGCGAACGCGTATTGGCCTGGGCCAGGACCCTGCTCGCCGCACACGACGGCCTGTTCGCCGAAGCCGCTGCGTGTCGCGGCCAGTTGGTCGGTAACCTGCGCCTGGGCCTGGTGCCCCTGAGCGGCTTCAACCCGATCAGCTTTATCCAGGGTTTGTCCCACAGCTTCCCGGAACTCAAGTTCAGCCTCACCTCCATGAGTTCGGACAAAATCATCGAAGCCTTGGGCACCAACCAACTGGACCTGGGCGTGTGCTACCTGGACCACGTCAGCCCCAATTACCTGGAGTTTTTCGAGCTGGGCGAAACCCGCGTCGGCCTGCTGTACGACACCCGCCACTTCCACTTCGAAGGCACACAGATGAGCTGGGAAGAAGCCGCCGAACTGCCCCTTGGGATGATCAGCAATGGCATGCACTACCGAAAATCCATCGACTTGAGTTTCCGCAGCCGCGGTCTCGATCCCCAGCCGATTCTGGAAAGCGACTCCACCTTTCAACTGTTCCAGGCCATCCACGAAGGCTTCTGTTGCGCGATCATGCCGTTGGACAGCGGCCTGGAAAGCCCCATCGAGAACCTGGCGTTTATCCACCTGCCGGATGCCAGCGTCCTTGCGCCCCTGGGCATGGTGATGCGCAAGACCGAACCGCGCTCGGTCATTGCAGAGAAGTGTTTTGCCGAGGCCAAGCAGTTGTTTGCACCCAATACCCAGGCTTAGCCGGCTTGCGTTTGCAGCGCGCACAAAAAAGGCGCTCCGTAGAGCGCCTTTTTACCGCCGATTGTTTTACTGCAAGCTGACCTGACGCAGCTCGGGTTTGGTCTCACCACCAATCATGATGCGTTTTGGCTTGGCCTCTTCAGGCACTTCACGCAGCAGGTCGATGTTGAGCAAACCGTTGGTCAGGGATGCGCCACGTACTTCGATATGGTCGGCCAAGCGGAACGACAACCGGAACGCACGTTGGGCAATGCCCTGGTGCAGGTAAGCGACCTTATCGTCGGTTTCGCGTTTTCCGCCGGAAACCGTCAATACACCCCTCTCGACCTGGATATCCAGATCCTCCTCGGTCAGGCCAGCCACGGCGATCACGATGCGGTACGCGTCGTCACCGTGCTTTTCCACGTTGTGAGGTGGATAGGAATTCGGAGCCTCGCTGCGCAGCGCCGACTCGAACAGGTCATTGAAGCGATCAAAGCCCACCGATTGACGGAACAGTGGGGCCAACGACAGGGTAGTAGCCATTTTAAAATCTCCTGAGTTTCTCCAAGTGATTTAGTACGCGACCCGGATTCGGCATCGCGTGATCAAAAATTTATGGACGCGTAAAAGGAATTCAAGAGGGCTGAAAAAAATTTTCTTGTGCAAGGGGCGATCACCCAAGCCCAAGTGTTATGGCGTGTGCTCTAATCAAAATGCCAGGCGTGCTTTACCCCGTGAGCGCCTGAGACAGCCCTTGAGGTACAAAAAAATGAAAATGACATTCCCGGCCCTGGCATTGGGCATTCTGATCTCCCAAGGGGCCCTGGCCGCTGGAGATGGTACGGCGGCGCTGGGAGGCGGTGTCGGCGGTGTATTGGGCAACGTGGTGGGCCAGCAGCTTGGTGGCTCGACAGGTGCGGCCATCGGCGCCGGCGTGGGGGGCGCAGCCGGGAGTGCAGTGGGTGCGCAGAAGGGCAACAAGACCGAAGCGGCGATTGGCGGAGGTTTGGGCTCGGCAGGCGGTTCGCTGATTGGCAATCGCCTGGGCGGCACCACCGGTTCAACCATCGGCGCCGGCGTGGGTGGCGCAGCCGGTGGCGCGCTGGGTAACAACCTGGCGGATGACGAGAGCGGTCATCGTTCCGGTGGCGGCAAGCACAAAGGCAACAAGCATAAGCACAAGAACAAGCACCACTGATCGCGTGGCACGGCGCTGTTAGCCAACAAACACTGACCTGTGGCGAGGGAGCTTGCTCCCGTTGGGGCGCGAAGCCGCCCCGCTCTTTTGTTCAAAGAGGCTGGGACTGCTACGCAGTCCAACGGGAGCAAGCTCCCTCGCCACAGTTACCGTTTCGTCGCCTTTACATCGGCGTGCTGCTCACCACCCGCAACGCCAACCCTTCATACGCGTCCAACGTAATCGTGAACGCGCCCTCCTCGGTCAAATCGCCTTCCACCCGCTCATTGATGATATCCACCACCGGCCCCGGTGCGATGTTGGGCAGGTGCAGGGTTTCGGTGATCGGCGTGGCGCCAAAGTTCAGCGCAGTGATTTGCGTGCCCTTACCCGCCGGTAGTTCGTGCACCATGATCAGCAAGCCTGGATGCTCGACGTCCGGCACCAGGATCTGGCGGCTGGCGGCGATGTCGTAGGCGCGGCGTACGGCGAGGATTTTTTGCAGTTGGGAGGCAAAGGACTCCGGGTCCTGCAGTTGGCTGTTCAGGCTGCCATACAGGCTTTTGGAGCGCGGCATTTGCCCAGCTGACAGTTCGGCGTCGGGGTTCAGGTCTACCAGATCATAGGCGCCACGGTGAATCCAGCGTGTGTCGCCATCGGCCATCAGGTGCGCCACGTCTTCGGCCGCCAACGGCAGCGCGCCCACCAGGTCCCAGCCGGACAAGGCAAACACCCCAGGTTGCATGGCGTTGTACATCACCAGCAGCAAATGGATCTGGCGAATCTGCTGGATATCCGCCGGGGTGATCGCCTCCAGGTCACGAATACCCAGGGCTGCGGTGATGATGCTGGCGGTGGTGCAGGACACGCCGTTGGTGACGAACTTGAGGTTGTACGGCGCATGCTCACCGGTCAGGCGTTCGTACATCTGTTCGCGGATATGCTCGCGCAGGATGTTGCCGGGGAAGGTCTGGCCCTGGAACAGGAAGCTGTCATGGGCGTGTAGCGTCCAGAAGTGCACCAGCTCCAGGGTCAGTTCATCGTGGTTCTGTAGCGCGTGAATCAGCGAGCCGGGGTCGATGCCGAGGCTGTGCATCTGGCGCAGCATCAGACGCAGGAACTCGGTGTCGCCCATCAGCAATGCATGCTGGTAGGCAGGCCGGGTGATGAAGTCATAAGACAGGTCAGCGCCGCCGTGGGACATGGACGCGATGTCGTCCACAGTGAGGTTGAGTTCCTGAAAACTGAACCCGCCCGCCTTGCGAATGGCGCCGCCGAGTAACTGATTGCCGGTGATCGACAGCGGATGGCTTTCGGACCAGGCCGTGCCATCGAGCTTGCGCTCCACGCCGAGAAAGCCATTGGCATCCAGGCGCAGGATTTTCGCGCCCATCACATCAATGGCGTGCAGCGCATCACCGATGATCATCTGCTGCGCAGCAAACGAAGGGTCGAGCCAGTTGAGCGACGGCTGGCCTTCCTTGAAGTAATGCAGGTACACCCAGCGCCGCGGCTTGCCATCTACGCCGAGCACCACCGGGGTGGCGCTCCAGTCGGTTTCTTTGACGCCGGGCTCGAAGAAAATCACCCGCTGCAATTGGCCGACGATGTAGTGCTTGTCGCGCAGTGCGTCTACCTGGGAGGGGCTGAGGTTTTGTGCATCGCGTCCGGCAGTCACGTCGGGCAGCAACGGCCAGTCTTCCTCGCGGATTTCGACCATGTGGTACAGGCCGGGATAGTCCTCATAGGCCATTTCTGCCAGGCGAAAGTCCGCGCCCTTGCCGGTGTGCGACGGGATCACATCGTCGATGATCACCGCATTGTGCGCGGCAGCCATGCGCGTCAAGGCCTGCAATTGTGCCTCGGTGCCCAGTTGCGGGTCGATGTCGAAGCTGATGCGGTCGAAATTGCCGTCGATGGTCGGGGTGTGCTCGGTGCCAGACAAACCACCGGACTTCTTCAGCGGGCCGTTGTGAATGCCCTGGATGCCGATCTTCGACAGGGTATGCCACAGGGTTTCGTCCCCCAGCGCCTCCAGCACGGTGCCGCCTTCGCGGGTGACAATCGACGCGGGGTAGGCCGTGAACCACACCGACGACAAGGCCGAAGCGTCACGCGGCCGGGTCTGTGCATAAGGCTGCTGCCACAGGCGGCCTTGCCCCGAATACAGCTTGGCTCGCTGGCGCGCTGCGTGGAGCATGGAATGTTGCACCAGCCAGTTCACATGATCGTTGTTCGCCGCGGTCATAAGCTCGGTACCTGTCGTGGTGAAAAGGGTCGGTGTAAGCATATGAGGGGCGTGGGCGGCATTCGTTGCATCGCAATAGAACGCTTACCCTGTAGGAGCGAGCTTGCTCGCGAAAAACGTCAACGATAACGCGTGCTTCCTGAATGAACGCGGCGCCTGTGAGTTTTTCGCGAGCAAGCTCGCTCCTACAGAAGACATTCACCTGCGCTGCCGCCTTGCGTCGCTTGCCGGTACTGCCTAGGGGTGAACCCGGTTGAAGATTTGAACTGCCGGGTAAACGCGCTGTGATCGGTGTAGCCGCATTGCAGCGCCACCTCGGTAATCGGCAGCTCGGTATGCAACAACCGCCGGGCGTGTTCCAGCCGGACTTTCTGGATCATTTGCCGGGGGGTGAGGTGAAAGACGCGCTTGCAGTAGCGCTCCAGTTGCGCCACGGAAATCCCGGCGATGCGGGTCAATTCCCCCAGGGTGACACGGCGGTTGAAGTGGCTGCGGATGTGTTCGTCCACCGCCGCCAGACGCTGATAGGCCGGGTGGGTTTCACTGGCTGATTGCAGGTCTACCGAGATCCCGGCCAGGCCGATGATCGCACCGAGCTGGTTGTACAGCGGCCACTTGTGGGTCAGGCACCAGCCCGGTTCGCGGGTGCCGTAGAGGTGCAGTTCGAGTTGATCCTCCAGTACTAGGCCTTGCTTCAGCACGCGCCTGTCCTGCTCGGTATAGCCGGGGCCCAATTGCGCGGGAAACACTTCGGCGCTGGTCTTGCCCAGCAGCGGTTGCAGTTGTTTGAGGCCGCAGCGTTGCACCAGGGTGCGGTTGGCGAGCACGTAGCGAGCGTCGATGTCCTTGATGAAAATCGCAGCATTGGGCAGTACATCAAGCATCGGCAGCAACTGCTCTACCCCGCTTAATAGCTGCTCGATGCTGTGGGGTCGGCTGCCTTGGAAAAGGCTCGCGAACGCGCTTTGCAACATGACTTTCTCAGCCCCTTTATTCGTCGACAGCCAGCAGATTGAGGCATGGGGCGAGCGCTGTCGAGCGCGGCAAATTGTGCTGAATTCGTCATCCATCCCTGCGCAAAACATCAATCGTCAGCCTGCCTGATGGGTTCAGGATAGCGCCACTGCATGCCTATCCAATAACTCACAAGAAGGCGCCGCTATGTCAGGCCAAGGCAAGTTCAAGAAACAGCTGTCACTGATGGACCTCACCTTTATCGGGTTGGGAGCCATCTTCGGATCGGGTTGGTTGTTCGCCGCCAGTCACGTGTCTGCCATCGCAGGCCCGGCGGGGATTTTTTCCTGGCTGCTGGGCGGTTTCGCCGTGCTGTTGCTGGGCATTGTCTACTGCGAACTGGGCGCCGCCCTACCCCGCGCTGGCGGCGTGGTGCGCTACCCGGTGTATTCCCATGGCCCGCTGCTGGGCTACCTGATGGGCTTTATCACGCTGATCGCGTTTTCCAGCCTGGTGGCGATTGAAGTGGTCGCCTCGCGTCAATATGCGGCAGCCTGGTTTCCAGAGCTGACCAAGGCCGGCTCCAGCGACCCCACCACCCTGGGCTGGCTGGTGCAATTTGCCTTGCTGTGCCTGTTCTTTGTGCTCAATTACCGCAGCGTGAAGACCTTTGCCATCGCCAATAACTTGGTGAGCGTATTCAAGTTCATCGTGCCGTTGCTGGTGATCGGCGTGCTGTTCACCTTCTTCAAGCCGGAGAACTTCCAGGTGCATGGCTTTGCACCGTTCGGCTTGTCGGGCATCGAGATGGCCGTGTCGGCAGGCGGGGTGATCTTTGCCTACCTGGGCCTGACGCCGATCATTTCGGTGGCCAGCGAAGTGAAAAACCCACAGCGCACCATCCCCATCGCCTTGATCCTCTCGGTATTGTTGTCTACGGCCATCTATGTGCTGCTGCAAACCGCGTTCCTCGGCGGCGTGCCTACCGAAATGCTCGCCAATGGCTGGGCCGGCATCAGCAAGGAACTGGCCCTGCCCTATCGCGATATCGCCCTGGCGCTGGGCGTGGGCTGGCTGGCCTACCTGGTGGTGGCCGATGCAGTGATCTCCCCCAGCGGCTGCGGCAACATCTACATGAACGCCACCCCGCGCGTGGTGTATGGATGGGCGCAGACCGGCACCTTTTTCAAGATCTTCACGCGCATCGATGAGAAGTCCGGCATCCCGCGCCCGGCGCTGTGGCTGACCTTTGGCCTGTCGGTGTTCTGGACCTTGCCGTTCCCGTCCTGGGAAGCGCTGATTAACGTGGTGTCTGCCGCCCTGATCCTCAGTTATGCCGTGGCCCCGGTGACAGTCGCCGCCCTGCGCCGCAATGCACCCGACATGGCGCGCCCGTTTCGGGTCAAGGGCATGGCGGTGCTGGGCCCGCTGTCATTCATCATCGCTGCGTTGATCGTCTACTGGTCGGGCTGGAGCACGGTGTCGTGGCTATTGGGCCTGCAAATCCTGATGTTTGTGGTGTACCTGCTGTGCGCGCGCTGGGTGCCGACCGCGCACCTGAACCTCAAGCAACAAGTACGCTCCTCGGCCTGGCTGATCGGCTTCTACGCCGTGACCATCCTGCTCTCCAAGCTCGGCAGCTTTGGCGGTATCGGTGTGATCAGCCACCCGTTTGACACCCTGGTGGTGGCGGCCTGCGCCCTGGGCATTTACTACTGGGGCGCCGCCACCGGCGTACCCGCCCACTTGGTACGCCTGGAGCAGGAAGAGGACGAAAGCGAAGCCGTCAGCGACGCGCACTACAGCGCCCCACTATCCCCGACTACCCACTGATGGAGCGCCTTATGAAACGGCTGCATGTGATTGACTCACACACCGGCGGTGAACCTACACGCTTGGTCATGAGCGGCTTTCCCGAACTGGTCGGTGCCTCGATCGCCGAGCAACTGGAGCACCTGCGCACCCACCACGATCAATGGCGCCGCGCCTGCCTGCTGGAGCCCCGAGGTAATGATGTATTGGTGGGCGCGCTGTACTGCGCGCCGGTTACGCCGGGGGCGACCTGCGGGGTGATCTTCTTCAACAACGCCGGCTACCTCGGCATGTGCGGCCACGGCACCATCGGCCTGGTTGCCTCGCTGCACCACCTGGGGCTGATCCAACCGGGCGTGCACAGCCTTGACACGCCGGTCGGCCCGGTCGCGGCCACCTTGCACGACGACGGCAGCGTGACCCTGCGCAATGTACCCGCTTACCGCTACCGCAAGCAGGTGCCGGTTGATGTGCCTGGGCATGGCGTGGTGCTGGGCGACATCGCCTGGGGCGGCAACTGGTTCTTCCTGGTGTCGGACCACGGCCTTGAGTTGCAGATGGATAACGTGGAGGCCCTGACCGACTACACCTGGGCCATGCTCAAGGCCCTCGAAGCCCAAGGCATCCATGGCGCAGACGGTGCGCTGATCGACCATATCGAATTGTTCGCCGACGACGCCCACGCCGACAGCCGCAACTTCGTGATGTGCCCCGGCAAAGCCTATGACCGCTCCCCCTGCGGCACCGGCACCAGCGCCAAGCTCGCCTGCCTGGCCGCCGACGCAAAACTGGCCGCAGGAGAACCCTGGGTACAAGCCAGCATCACCGGCAGCCAGTTCCTGGGCCGCTATGAATGGGACGGCGAACGCGTACGCCCATTCATCACCGGCCGCGCCTACATGACCGCCGACAGCACCTTGCTGATCGACGAACAAGACCCGTTTGCCTGGGGCATCTGAGCCCATTATTCATTCAACTGAAACCGGAGTTAGCACCATGAGCGACAACATCTTCACCGGCTGCATGCCCGCCCTGATGACCCCTTGCACCGCCGAGCGCCAACCGGACTTCGACGCACTGGTGGCCAAGGGCCGCGAGCTGATCGACATCGGCATGAGTGCCGTGGTGTATTGCGGTTCCATGGGCGACTGGCCGCTGCTCACCGAGGCCCAGCGCCAGGAAGGCGTGGCGCGCCTGGTGGCTGCGGGTGTGCCGACCATCGTCGGTACGGGGGCGGTGAACAGCCGTGAAGCCGTATCCCACGCAGCCCATGCCGCCAACGTCGGCGCCCATGGTTTGATGGTGATTCCCCGCGTGCTGTCCCGAGGGGCTTCGGTCACTGCGCAAAAGGCCCACTTTGCAGCAATCCTCAACGCCGCCCCCAACCTGCCGGCGGTGATCTACAACAGCCCCTACTATGGTTTCGCCACCCGCGCCGACCTGTTCTTCGAACTGCGCCGCGAACACCCGAACCTGATCGGCTTCAAGGAGTTCGGCGGCGCAGCCGACCTGCGCTACGCCGCCGAAAACATCACCTCCCAGGATGATGATGTGACCCTGATGGTCGGCGTCGACACCCAGGTGGTACACGGCTTCGTCAACTGCAACGCCACCGGCGCTATCACCGGCATCGGCAATGCACTGCCGCGCGAGGTGCTGCAACTGGTGGCCCTGAGCAAAAAGGCCGCCAAGGGCGATGCCAAGGCGCGTCGCCAGGCCCGCGAACTGGAAGCTGCACTGGCGGTGTTGTCATCGTTCGACGAGGGCTGCGACCTGGTGCTGTATTACAAGCATTTGATGGTGCTCAACGGCAACCAGGGTTACGCCCTGCACTTCAACGAAACCGACGAGCTCAGCGCTGCCCAGCGCCGGTATGCCGAGCAGCAGTACGCGCTGTTCCGCCAGTGGTATGCCAACTGGTCGGCCGAACAGAACGTCGTTTGATTTTGTGTAGGAGCGAGCTTGCTGTGGCGAGGGAGCTTGCTCCCGCTGACTGCGCAGCAGTCTCCGGCTTTTATTGGGGGCGCTTCGCACCCCAGCGCAAGCAAGCTTGCTCGCCACAAAAGCTCGCACCTACAACACTCCTCTGTTTTCCAGGATGTCCCCATGACTCTGACAGGCAAGATGCTGATCGGTCAGCAATCGGTTTGCGGCCATCGCGATGCGATCCGGGCGATCAACCCCGCTACCAACACCCCACTGGAACCCGCCTACGCTTGCGGGGATGAGCAGCACGTCGACCAGGCCTGCGCACTGGCGTGGGCCGCGTTCGACGCTTACCGCGAAACCACCTTGGCAGATCGCGCCGCGTTGCTTGAAACCATCGCCAGCCACATCGAAGCCTTGGGCGATGAGTTGATCGAACGCGCCTGCGCCGAAACCGGGTTGCCTCGCGCACGCATTGAAGGTGAACGCGGCCGTACCTGCGGGCAACTGCGCGCTTTTGCCCGCACCGTGCGCCTGGGCGAATGGCTCGACGTGCGCGTCGATACCGCACAGCCCCAGCGCCAACCCCTGCCCCGTGCCGACCTGCGCCAGCGCCATATCGCCCTGGGCCCGGTAGCCGTGTTCGGTGCCAGCAACTTCCCTCTGGCCTTCTCCGTGGCGGGCGGCGATACCGCATCGGCCCTTGCCGCCGGTTGCCCGGTGATCGTCAAGGCGCATAACGCGCACCCCGGCACCAGCGAGCTGGTGGGCCGCGCCATCGCCCAGGCGGTTAAAGAGTGTGGCTTGTCGGAGGGTGTGTTTTCACTGCTCTACGGCGCGGGTAACGAGGTGGGTATCGCATTGGTGCGCGACCCGCGCATCAAGGCCGTAGGCTTCACGGGGTCGCGCAGTGGCGGTATCGCCCTGTGCCAAGCGGCGCAGGCACGCCCGGAGCCAATCCCGGTGTACGCGGAAATGAGCTCGATCAACCCGGTGTACCTGTTTCCTGCTGCGCTTGAAGCTCGGAGCGAAGCCTTGGCCGAAGGATTCGTCGCGTCGCTGACCCAAGGCGCCGGCCAGTTCTGTACCAACCCTGGCCTGATGATTGCCCTGCAAGGCGCCGCTCTGGACCGTTTTATTCAGTCTGCCAGTGAGCGGCTCTCGCGTTGCCCGTCCCAGCCCATGCTCACACCGGGCATCTTCAGCGCTTACGAAACCGGCCTGAAGACCCTGGCCCAGCACGCTCACATCGCCGCCAAGGGCTTGCCAGCGACCGGGCCGAACCAGGGCCTGGGCCATCTGTTCGTGACCCAGGCCGAGGCGTTCCTGAACAATCAACACCTGCAAGCCGAAGTATTCGGCGCCGCCTCGCTGGTGGTGCAGTGCCGTGATGTCGAGCAAATGCGCCAGGTGTCCGAGCACCTGGAAGGTCAACTCACCGCCACCCTGCACATGGATGACCACGACCTGCCACAGGCGCGGGCATTGCTGCCGGTGCTGGAGCGCAAGGCTGGGCGCCTGCTGGTGAACGGCTGGCCGACCGGCGTAGAAGTGTGCGACGCCATGGTGCATGGCGGGCCCTTTCCGGCGACTTCGGATGCGCGCAGTACGTCGGTGGGCACGGCGGCGATTCTGCGGTTCCTGCGCCCGGTGTGTTACCAGGACTTCCCGGACACCTTACTTCCCACCGAGCTGCAGCACGACAACCCGCTGCGGTTGCGGCGCCTGCTCGACGGCCAGCGAGAAGCATAATCATGGCCGATCCCAAGCAAGCAGACATCGTAGTAGTCGGCGCCGGCATTATCGGCGTCGCCTGCGCCTTGCAGCTGGCACGCCAAGGCCGCCAAGTCGTCGTGGTCGACGCGCAGGCCCCCGGCATGGGCGCCTCCTACGGCAACGCCGGCCACCTGGCAACGGAGCAGGTGTTCCCCATCGCCGACCTGTCGATCCTCAAGCGCTTGCCCGCCATGCTCCTGGACCCCATGGGCCCGCTGCGCCTGGACTGGGCCTACCTGCCCCGCGCCCTGCCCTGGTTTATCCGCCTGTTGCTCAACCTGCGGCCAGCGCGTTACCAGCGCACCGTGGCAGGCCTTCGCGCGCTGAACGAAGGCAGCCTGGGCGCGTGGCAACGCTTGCTGCAATCGATGGGTCAAACGCAATTGCTGCGTGAAGACGGTTCGCTATTGGTGTATGAGCGCGCCGAATCCCGCGCTGCACTGGATGCAGTGCAGCAACGCATGCGGCAGCAAGGCGTCGCCGTGGACTTCTGGGGCGGCGATGCGGTGCGCAAGGCTGCGCCGCAACTGAGCGACGCCATACAAGGCGGGTTGTTCTTCCCCGCTACCGGACACTTTCTGGACCCGTACACGGTGGTTGGCGAACTGGTGAACGCGGCCAAGGCTGAGGGGGTGCAATTTCTTCAGCAGCGCGTTCTGGACGGACGCCTGGAGGGTAGTGGCGTTTCTCTGATGACCGACCAAGGCGTACTGACAGCGCAGCAAGTGCTGATCGCCTGCGGCGCCCACTCGGCCAAACTCACCGCAGCTCTCACCGGCAAACAAGTGCCGCTGGACACCGAACGCGGTTACCACCTGATGCTGCCCCACGAACAACAGCGCCTGCCCTTCGCGGTCACTTCGCTGGAGCGCAAATTCATCATGACGCCCATGACCGGTGGCCTGCGCCTGGCCGGCACGGTCGAATTCGCCGGCCTCGACCGCCCGGCCAATATGCAACGGGCCTGGCAGTTGCACCGGTTGAGCAAAGGGTTGTTCCGACACGAACTGAGCGACAGCGAAGCCACGCCCTGGATGGGGTTTCGCCCTTCCCTGCCCGACTCGCTGCCGATCATTGACCGGGTGTGCGAGGGCAAAGTGCTGCTTGCATTTGGTCACCAGCACCTAGGGCTGACACAAGCGGCGGTGACGGCCGAGCGGGTTGGGCCACTTGCTGCGGGTGAGCGGGTGCCAGAACTACAGCCTTATCGGCTAGATCGTTTCTAAACCTTACCGTGGTAAGCGCGAAGTGCTGAATAACGCATCAGCCGTTTCTTGGATTTCATCGCGCATCCATAGCTTGTTCAACCAACCGACAGGGATAGCCTGGACGCCGTAATACGCCCCCGCCAGTTGCCCAACGATTGCGGCAGTAGTGTCTGCGTCATCCCCAAGGTTGGCGGCAGCGAGTATCGCTTCAGCAAAATTTGAGGTCTGATCGAAACACCAGAATGCGGCCTCCAGCGAAGCCACCGCATAACCTGAGCCAACGATTTGAGCAGAGGTTTTATCGCGATAGTCGCCAGAGGCGATAGCCTTGACCTTAGGAACCGACAGCGCGGTGTGGGAAAAACTCAGCACCTGTTTCTTTGGCACGCCGCTCAGGGCATTGCTGATAGCCTCGGCCAGCAGCAGGCAGCACTCGATAGCCTCATGCGCGGCATGCGTAGTTCGCGAGCTTTGCTCGGCAAACAGGTGGATGTCCGCCCTATCTGGAAAGTAAAACAACACGACAGGTGCGAGACGCATCATTGAACCATTGCCGGCCGAATACGGATGCGTTGAGCCCGCAAAAGCGTTGCCACTTTGCTGAAATTGCTCCAGCGCTTCGCGAACCGTCATGCCGATATCAAAGCACTCTCCGGTAGAACTCAAGTAACCCCACTTCCACCAATTCAGATAACGTCCCATCTGGTCCATCGCGTCAAAACCGCCTTTGCGCAACAGGCTTTCGGCCAGACACAGTGCCATGGACGTATCGTCAGTCCATTGGCCAGGCTTGAGGCTAAACGGTCCGCCGCCTAGCATATCCGTCACGGGAGAAAAGCTGCCGCGGGGCATGAATTCAACCGTCGTCCCTACAGCATCGCCACACGCCAGCCCAATTAGGCTGCCGCGATAACGATCCAAAAGCGTGATATCCATTGCCACTCCTCGTGAAAATCTTGCTACACCCGCCAGGCTACTTGACCAACCGCTTCTCCTTGGAGGGGCGATAGCCGAAATACGCGCTGTAGCATTTGCTGAAATGGCTCGGCGAGACAAACCCGCACGCCACCAGCACATCCACCTGGGATAACTCGGTGTGCTGCAACAGGCGTCGCGCCTCAGTGACGCGCAGTTCCATGTAGTAGCGCTGCGGCGTGGTACCCAGCTGTTCTTTGAACAGGCGCTCCAACTGGCGGCGGGAACGGCCGGCGTAGACGGCGAGTTGATCGAGTTCCAGGGGTTCTTCGAGGTTCGCGTCCATCAACTTCACCACCTCGCGCAGCGGCGCGCTGACACACATGTTTTCGGTGGGTTTGATGCGGCGGTAGCGCGATTCTTCGAACGCCAGAATATCTTCGATGCCTTCGACCAAGGCTTTGCCATGCAGGCTCTTGATCCAGTCCAGGGCCATATGGAAAGCCCCCGAGGGGCTGGACGCGGTGAGGCGGTCGCGGTCGATCACATAGGGTTCGCTGGTGACCTGCGCCGCCTTGGACACTTCGGCCAGTGCCGGCCGATGTTCGGGATGGATGGCGCAGCGGTAACCCTGCAACAGCCCCGCACGCCCGAGGAACCACGAGCCGTTCCACAAACCGGCGAGGCGCACGCCCGCTTCACCCGCACTGCGCAGCCATTGGATAAATGGCTCGCTGGCCTTGAGTTCGGTGCGAAAACCACCGCAGATCACCAACAGGTCCAAGTCCTGCAAGCTCGCTAGCATCAGGTTCGCATCCGGGCGAATGATCAGGCCCAAGTCGCTGATGACTTCGCCCTCGCCCCACCCGAAAGTGCGCGTAGCGAACAGATCAGGGCGCAACAGGTTGGCGGTCACCAGCGTGTCGAGGGTCTGGGTGAAGGCCGGCAAGGAGAAGTGTTCGAGCAGCAAAAAACCGACACGGGTGACCGAGGTCGATTGCTGGGGATTATCACTGAGGTAGCGCAGGTTCTTGCCTTGCATGCCACCGCTGAACTGGCGTCTTTCCATCGAGGGTCGGCCCACGCTTATTGTTGTGCAGTGGGCGCTATCTTAGGGGCAAATGCAGTGCCTGTCTCAGGTGACGCTCGAGGCTGGCAGCGGCCATTGCACTGATCTTGATAAAAACTGTTCGCTTGAAAAGCCACGGCCCAGGCGCTGCGCGGTGATCTGATACGGTTTTTTCTTTTCGATCTGCGCCTGTATTGAAAACCGCTTGAGGCGGACAATAGCCCCATCCCGACACTCCTGTCGTCCCCTTCCCCTCGGAGGCCTTATGACCAAGATGGCAATTTTCCTGTTCGGCTTTTTGGTATTGACCATTGGCATCGGCATGTTGGCGACCATCTCGCCGGTCTAATCCCGCATCGTGGCGAGGGAGCTTGCTCCCGTGACGGCCTGCCAACCGACGGTGATCTACCTGACGCCCCGAGACCTAAATGTGGGAGCTGGCTTGCCTGCGATGACGGCCTGACGGTCAACTCAGTTGGACCGTGTACATATCCATTCCTGCGGTAGCGGCCACTTAGGGTTCCGCTTTTACAGCGGCTCACTTTTGAAAAGAGCCAAAAAGTAAGCAAAACGCTCTTGCCCCACCACTCGGCACCTCGCTTAGGCTCGGTGTGCCTGTACTCCGCCAGCGTGGTTTGACGGGGCGCCTAAGATCAAAAGCAGATCAAGAGCGACTCGCTTCGCATCGTGGTTACCGTCGGCTGCTACGGGTGCTTTGCAAAGTTGTATAGATACCTATGGTCATCGCAGGCAAGCCAGCTCCCACATTGGATCGCGGCGCATCAGTTATATCTGTGTCGGCTGCCAGGCCGTCGCGGGAGCAAGCTCCCTCGCCACAGATTTAGCGTCGTGCCTAAGTTATGTAGATACCTATGCTGCGATGACGGCCTGACAATCAACGCGTTACCTACGCCACCTCAGCCCACAAACAGCATCGGATACAGCGACAGCACCAACAGCCCGGCCATGGACCAGTTGAACATCCGCAACCAGCGCGGCTCACGCAGCAAGTTGCGCAAGCCGCTGCCACACCCCACCCATACACACACGCTCGGCAGGTTGACCACCGCAAAAACCAGGGCGATCACCAGCACATTGGTGACATAACCCTCGGCCGGCGTGTAGGTAGTGATCGCCCCCAGCGCCATGATCCACGCCTTGGGGTTGACCCACTGGAAGGCCGCCGCACCGAGGAAGGTCATCGGCTTGCCATGTTCATCCGGGTTATCAGACATGCCGCCCGCATTGGCAATCTTCCACGCCAGATACAACAAATACGCGGCGCCGACATACCGCAACAGCGTATAGGCCCACGGGAACAGCTTGAACACCTCGCCCAAGCCAAGCCCCACACAGATCACCAACAGCATGAAGCCGATGCTTATCCCCAGTGCATGGGGCATCGAACGGCGAAAGCCGAAATTTACGCCTGAGGCCAGCAACATGGTGTTGTTGGGCCCTGGGGTGATCGAAGAGACAAAAGCGAACAGCACGAAGGCTGATAACAGGCTGGTAGACATGAACATGGCGCGGCATCCAAGCGGTGGTGATGTGCCTGCGACAGTAGTGGGTTATGGCGCGCTGCGCCCCGTACAGCTAGGGGTGGATCGAGGCGTACACTTGCAAAGCCTTCATCGAGAAGTAGCGCTTACCGAGGCGCATCGGGAACCGGTGTGGGAACCTGCCATGCCGGTTTTTTGCCCTCCTGACTGTCGAAAATACGCCGAGCCTTGCGAAAGTCCTCCACGTTTTCCACCACCCAGGTCCATATAGGCGACATGCGAATCAAAAGCTCCCTGCCCAGCGGCGTCAGCTCGTACTCGACGCGGGGAGGAATTTCACCGAACTCGCGCCGAACCAACAAACCATCGCGCTCCATGGCACGAAGCGTCTTGGTCAACATGCGCTGAGTCACACCCGTCATCTGTCGTTTTAACTCGGCATGACGCATTGCACCGTACACACCCAGGGCATGCAGGATGCCCAATGCCCAGCGGCTACCGGCGTGAGCAAGGACTTCACGCCTGACGCCATCGTCCTCCTCCCTGAGCGACTGGCAGATAACTTCTGCCTGGCTGAGCGTTTCCTGATCGGTCATTTCTACCCCTGGTATCACACGTGTGCCTTCTTATGAGCGCTGCCGAATCGTGCCAGCATGGGCTCATCTTATCGCCAACAGGTCTGCGGAGAAATCATGCCTGAAATGACCCCACTTCCCCCTCAATCGATCCTCGTTCTAGGTGCCGGCGAACTCGGCCTGCCGGTTTTGCGCAACCTGGCGCGGGAGGCCAAACGCGCGCCCGGTTCCACCATCAGCGTATTACTCAGGGAATCGACCATCAACACTCAAGCGCCCGAGAAAAAGGCAGACATCGATGAGCTGCGCAGCCTGGGCATCCAGATGGTCGCCGCAGATCTGGTGAACGACTCAATCGATCAACTTGCCAAGGTCTTCGCACGCTTCGATAACGTGATCGGCTGCGCGGGCATGATCGCGGGCCGAGAAACCCCGATGAAGCTGGCAACCGCCGCACTCAAATCCGGCGTGAAGCGCTACTTCCCCTGGCAGTTTGGCGTGGATTTCGAAGTGATTGGCCGGGGCAGCCCCCAGGATCTGTTCGATGCCCAACTGGATGTGCGTGAGTTGCTGCGCGCCCAGGACAACACTGAATGGGTCATCATCTCGACAGGCATGTTCACCAGCTTCCTGTTCGAGCCGGTGTTCGAGGTCGTCGACTTCGACAACAACACAGTGAACGCCCTGGGCAGCCTCGAGAACAGCGTGACGCTCACGACACCGGACGACATCGGTACGCTGACAGCGCAAATCGTGTTCTTCGAACCGCGCATGCGCAATCAGATTGTCTATCTCGCCGGCGACACCGTCACGTATGGGCAGGTTGCGAGCATGCTGGAACGCGTTCTGGATCGCCCGTTCAAACGCAACGTGTGGACGGTTGACTATCTCATGCAGGCACTGGAAAAAGACCCCACGCACCACATCAAGAAGTACCGTGCTGTATTCGCACAAGGCAAAGGTGTGGCCTGGCCTAAGGCGGCCACGTTCAACGAGCAACAATCGATTCCTGTCACCACTGCTGAGCAGTGGGCTCGGGAAAACCTTGCAGTCCATTGAAAACCGGATGCTGAAGCCAGCCGTAAAGGCTGGCACGGGTGAAGGGACAGTCAGCGGCTCTGAGCTTCACGCTGCTGGCCAGAAACATGTTGTTTTTTTACATGCCTACGCGACTTTAGCTCGTATTGATGGTGAATAAACCAGGCGATCAACAATAACCCAGTGACGCCAAAAACCAAGACCAACAGCTCTAGTGCAGTACCTTCATGTGAAAACATTTTTCGTTCCTCGTCCTGAAGCCGTATGACCTAAAAAACAGTCACACCGAAATTGTTTGTAATAATTCAAACATTTTCAGGGTAGTCGGCAAATCCGCACGTGACAACCCCTGATCGACCCAGGACCCTTGATCTAGACGTGTCACTCGTCGAAAACACGCATAAATCACAGGCAATAAAAAACCCCGTAGACGCTGATCTACGGGGTTTGTGTTCGCTTACTTGCTGCCAGAAGCGTCCTGCTCGACCACCATATCCAACACGTAGACCGTCGAAGGCGCATCCGCTGGCGGATTCTTCCATTCGTACTGTTTGACCCGCAGCACAGTGCGCACGCCGTCATGATGCACAAAGCCTTCGATAGGCTGGTACAGCGGATGCCAGCTGTCTTGGGTCGCCAGTTGCAGGCCCGCGTCGTCATAGCGACGCTCGCGCACTTGCAGGCACTGATAACCTGGGATCAAAGGATGGCTGCACTTGACCGTCTTGGCCGCCACTTCCAGAAACTTGACCTCACCCTCGCTACCGTAGCGGGTCTGCGGGGTGGCCTCGCCTTGCAGCTTGAGCACCGAGCCATCCGCTGTCGTCAGTTGCAGCATCGGCGCCACGTTATCGCCGGTGATCACAGCTCGCAGATCACCCTTGAACAGCCGCCCTACTTGGGCATCAAGGTCCATCAGGCTCTTGTCACAGGCCATCAGCGTAGAGGCCAGTGGCTGAACCTTCAGCACTCCGTCCTGATAGTGAAAGCCGCCGAACTGACGATTGCAGCCACCGCTGATGCTCAGGTTCTTGTCACCGAAGGCAACGCGCAACTTGCGCTCGATGCCTTTGTTCATCGCCACAAGAGGCTTGCCCGACGCATCCGTTGCCGAGACCAGGTTCCAGTCGTAAGCGGATAAGGTTGGCTGGGCTACAGCTGCTGAGGTAATAGGCATTGAAGGTGATTCTTCATGGCTTTTGGAAGGGGCGGCACAGCCTTGGATGAGTGCAGCACACACGGCTACAAGAAGAATTTTTTGTTTCATGGGTCACTCTGTCAGCTTTGATGAGTGCGGGCGTTATCCTGCGCTGGCAGGATAAGCGCGCGGCTAAACCGGCATGAGGAGGTCGCTTGAGGCTTTACTGAGCGTAGACCCAATGCGCGCTTGGCGGACCTCGTACTTGGCCGATAGCAATCGGACATCATTTGTTTGGTTCAGTTTCACGCAGCGTTAGAGGCGCTGCCAAATCCCAGGCAATAAAAACCCCCGTAGACGTTAATCTACGGGGTTTCTAAGAGTGGAGGCCGAGGTCGGAATCGAACCGGCGAAGGCGGATTTGCAATCCACAGATTTAAATAGCTGACTAAAACTCAGTTCCGCACGGTGGTAAACCTCAGAGCCCGTAAGCCAGGCAGGGCAAGAGGTACGACTTGAGTTACGAAACTGATTTTCGTACCTGTTTTTTTTCATAAAATAAGGTTGGAAAAAATCATTACGAATCCAAAAGAGTAAAAAATCCAGATCATTCACCTAACCGCTTTCGGCCAATAGGAGAATGTCGCCACGCTCAGAAAATGAGGAACTATTCACGTATTACGTGTATTAGTTGATATCATTACCAATCGATACCACAAGGCATAATGGACTATGAGCGTCGAAAACACATTACTACAGGGACTCTATTATCCTTTCTCACGCTGCATGGACAGCTGTGCGCTGAAACAATTGATGCTGGTGTTCGACGGTGTTACTTTTCTGGAACCGGTCAAAGACGCGGAATGGCGCGCCGGACTATTTCGAAGCCTTGAAATTAATGAGGATCCACGGTTTTTTAAATATAGGGTTTTGGAGCAGGACCTCAAAACTCTAGAGCAGGAAGGGGCGTTATCCATCGTCGACCCGCAAAGCCTTGCTGCTTTTAAGAGACCAGAGACGTCCTTAGCGGCCATAAGTGATCTCCAGGATCCATTGTGGTGCAAAATGGCAAGTAATCCATCTGTATTCGGCTTGCCGCACCAGAGGCAGACCGACACACAACAGCCGACTTGGCAGATGTTTTCACAGAAAATCCCGACGGAATTTCGCCATTTTTTGGGTACCGATACTGCAAGAGAGCATCTTATTAACGAGGCGGACGACCATTACGCGTGGACCTTGTCATACGCGGCGGGCTCTGCAGCAGCCTTGAATTTTCATTTGGCGGCGGCGGCGGATCTGGGACTGTCTCCCATAACGGACAGCGAATTACATCACAGACTACTGTTGCGCAAGGCAACCCGCACTTTGACGCCCGATAGCGAGTGGACGGATCCAGTTTCTACCCAATTGTCACAATCAGCGACAAGCACCGCCGTAAAGCTTCTTGAATCACTCATGCCGCGTCAGGCACTTGAGTCCGCAAGGTTTGATACGATTCTTCGCTTTCGCGAGAACACGCGTGGTGATCGTGCCGCGCTCGTCAATGAATTGACCAACCGCCTTATACAGATATCCAATACGACTTCCTATGCTGAATTATCCCGCAGCCAAATAGCATTGAGTATGGAAATTTCAAAGGAAGTGAGAGAGTACCAAGCCGCAATCGGCGCTGCCCGGGACAAACTTTGGCCGAACTTGGTTAAAGGGCTTGGTCTCACATTCGCAACCGGTACTTCGGCGGCACTTCTTTATGAGTACCTCCTCGGGGGACCAATGGGCGTGCTGACAGGGGCATTAAGTGGAGTTGCTTACTCAAGCCTGGCGCACGTGCTGGACTCACGCGCTGAAAAGCGACAAGCCGAACGGGCCGCCAGCCCTTCTATCGCTTATCTTTCGAGGGTTTCGCGACTAAAATAAACTGGAAGCCCGTAGTTGGCGGATTCCGCATCGAGCGGAAGGCGGCCGGCACCTCGAGCTAAGAGGGGCTGATCTATTTGATTCAATCCAGCTCCCTCTACTGCTGTCCGATTGCTGTCTGTCGCAAAGGGGCTGCAACCGGCCAGAAGCAGGCATTGATTAGCGACATCCATTGATGGTGAACTGGCGTCGTGAGACTCATGCCTAGATCTAAGCTCGAAACAGATGTTCCCGCTGCCATGCGAGATATTTGAGGTGTGGAGGCGATAGCTCTACGCTCAAATCTACTGAGCAATTCAGGATTTTCCGGTTACTGTCAGACAGGTATGGTGAGATTAGGATATGTCCCTCATCGTCAAACGAAACATAGCCATTGTCAAAAAGGGTGTCGAGGCTTGGGTTCAGCAGCAGCCCGTTGTATACGTCGAGCCGCTCTGCGTTGCTCGACTCACGCCAAGGTTTGATGTGAGAGGCTTTGAGAATGTTGATTTGCGAGCAGCCCGTGGCGGAGCATTTGCCCCAAAGCTTGACGAGTTTCTTGCGGAAAGCGCCCTGACCGACTCGCGCGAGTATTATCAGACCTTTTCTGTTTCAGTGAGCATCGCGTCAGCCAGAATCTGCTGCTCTTGTGCATTTGCGATGACCTCGGCCACATCCTCGGCTAACCAATATTTTCGAGTAGCACCAAAGCTCCCATTGCGGCTTGGCTTAACACCAATTGAGATACAGAAATGTTCAAACTCCAGCTGCAAACTTCCATTCTGGACAGGGTATGAACCATAGATCCTGTTAAGGGCAGCGTTAGTTCTGCTACCGTGTTTGTCCAGATTGGAGCCATGGGCTCGGATCTTGTTTTTCTCGTAACCGATAAAGCGTGACGGAGCAAAAGCGATACCCGATTCATTTAGGTAGGGCAGATAGCATTTCCCAGCTTGACGAGGTCAAGATAGATCTGTTGATCGTCCCCGGCAGAAGAACCCGCACGGTCCAGCTCAGCAAGATTTTCTGCTATTTGCTCTTCGTTTACTACCAGCTCCATCGCTGCCCCATCCAATGAAAAGCCCAGCTTAGTGGCTGGACGTTAAGGTCAAGAATTCACGATAGTTGCAAGTAATTGCGCACGAATCACGCTCGTTACGCTTCAGGCATGACCGAGGGCAATTTAATATTACCGAGCCTCCAGAGAGCTTTCTACGGCTTGTAGCTTGAACTGCATTAGGGGGAACTTGGCGGTTTGACCCAACCCAACCCAAATTGCCGTCACTTGCGGAGAGCAACTGAGAGACAGCTATCGCTGTGCGTTATCTAAGCGCCACTGAGCCAACTCTTGAACCTCACGGCCAAATAGTGCTGAGAACCTAGGTTGGAGTATGTGTGATTCCACTGTTAGCTCAGGCCGATTCTCTGCAAGCAGCCGCTTGAACCCATCCTGAAAATCTCCCGACGTTACAAGCCTCATGGCCGCGTCAACTGCCCCATACTGACTGTTCATCCGCTCCCACACCGACGGCGTGTAGCTAATCCTGTAGCATTCCTGGATCGCATCTTCAATCGCCCGTGCAAATTCTGCTCTCAGCTCTTCCATGCTTGTTCCTGAGTTAATCATGATGCCCATTAGCCGTAGCAGCGTACCCCAACCACCATCGTACTCGCCAGCTGAAAGCAGTAAGTGAGATCGAGTAGGCTCACGCCAGCCGACTGCTCCGCCATTCTACGGAAGAAATGACCAAGAAAGTCTATAGGCGTGCTGGCGAGATAGTTAAACCAACCAAATAACTGATACTAAAAATAAACTTACCTACGGGCCGATGCGTAAATCTCTAATTCTATTGCGAGGAATCAGGTTCGGAGCCCTTCACATTATATTTTCTCTTCGAATATACCCGACCGTCGATACTTCGATGTGAGCCGAGTATATTTTCAAGTTCAACCCCGGACACACCCAAGAGATTCGCTGCGGTGAGAATTTCACCAACTGAAATTTCTGGAGCCTGCGCCATTTTCATTAGTTTAACAACATTGGATTGTGGCCCTACTTCAATCACAGACTCACTGGAGCCCGAAACACGGTGCTCCAATTCACGAACCCTGCTACTTAACATCCGAGTATTGGATAGTATTTCAGCCAAAATACTATCACCAGACCTCGGTGCCACGTCAGTCTCCGCTGGCGTGTTTGCAAGTACATCCCTGAAAGAAGATTCGAATGTAGGCCAATACGTATCAAAGACTTGCTTTAATATGCGCTCTTCCAAACGTGCGTTATCAAGGCAAGAGTTCAATGAACTTATGAGCCCCCACATTGATGAACGTTCGGGAGAAGTATGATTGAATTGTGCGAGAGGGTCTTCAATATCTGCCGGAGATAAATCAACCAAAAATGTACAAACGCGGTTAGTGCTCAGCCCCTTTGCAAGAGCACCCGTTTCAAAGAGGATCCAAGGCTTATTTTTATTTTCTTGTGTCAAACAAACTATGCCTGCGGCCGTTTCACGCAGCTGGTCAGAAATTTCAGAAAACCAGATGGCCCCTTTATCAATATCTCGCGTAGATATCCATGGTTGAGAAGCTTGCAACACGCACTTTATCCAGTCACTCAGCAGCTCTGCAACGGCTTTACTGCGCTGACCTGACCAGCTTACGAAAACTTTCATCCCGGATCCCTTGGCATGTAAAAAAGCAATATGCCATAAGTACTGTAAATATTAAATCCCCACACTGTTTCATGCGCCTATGACAAAACACAGATTGCCAGCGTTCGCTCATGCAGCTCAAAAGCAAGGCTCAGCTATCAGGCATGACTACCACAAGGATTTCGCCCAGAGCGTACGCCATAACGTGGCAATTGCCTCTAGGTTGCGGAACACTTCCCGAATCCCAGACAACAAAAAACCCCGTAGACGCTAATCTACGGGGTTTCTAAGAGTGGAGGCCGAGGTCGGAATCGAACCGGCGTAGGCGGATTTGCAATCCACAAGTAAAACCTTAAAAATCAATTAGTTAAACAAACTACTTTTCCGCATTTGTGATGTATCAAAACGGCTGGAGACCTTCGTTTGCGCGACGTTGATTTTTCATTGCGGAACTGTTTTCGCTCCAATCTTGGCTGGTCAGCATCGCCGCCATCGCTTCACCCACTCCCTGAATTGGCCCTCGACACAACGGCAAGACGCAACTATCGGCCTAAAGCATTCCTTCAGAAAGAGCTTGAATTGGCTGGTTACTGCTGCCTTTAACCGACACAAGACCGAGCACATGGGGCTATTTTTTGGACGCCATAGCCCGCCCGTATTTCCCTAATAAAATCAGGTCCTTGCGCTTTCATAATTTGGCCGAGGCTTCCGTATGCCAACCGAATGGCGGGCCTATTCGATGGCTACCAGGCATCTAGATTGATAGGGGCGAAAGCGACAGGCAGTTGCATCTTCACAGCGTCCCGTTGTGCCAGAGGGATCAACATGCCCATGCTCTGATCGAATGCGTCCAATATACGCGGCATAGCGGTCAACGGTTGGTCCAAGGGCTCAAAAAAATTATCCCAATGGATCGGGATCACGATTTTAGCGCCAGTCTGGACAACCGCCTCTTGCCAATATTGAGCGACAAACTCCGGGGTTTGTTTACCTAAAGTTCCGATGCCAAGAAATACCACATCTGCCCTGACATCCTTGAACTTGCCTGGACTGTAATTACCACTGGCGATCACCAGAAGGCGACGGCTGCCATGAATGATCAGATATGAGAAGTTTCCGCCAACTTTGAAATCTCCCTGCCTGACAGGGGTGTGTAGCGGATGATCTATGAAGCCTGGTGAGGTGGGATTTGGTGAGTGCGGGGTCTCAAAGGCTTTAATTTGAAATTGACCAAACGAAAAAGATTCTCCGTCTTTGATTATCTTTATACGCTCAGAAGGTAATCCGGCACCTAAAACGGCGTTGGCAGTCGATGCTGTTCCCAATACGGTAGCGCCTGTTTTGAGAGCTACCAAGCCACTGTCCAGGACATGGTCGTAATGCGAGTGCGCGACGAATATCGCTGCAAGTTTGGAAATGCCAGCGCTGCGCAAACTTGCATCGATGCGCTGCTCATTAGGCTGTATAGGCATCAGTAGCACCGAATAAATACTTGGTCGTGAGAAAAAACCGTCCTCCATGATCGCAGTTTCCCCATCATCGAAGCTCAATGTGCCAGCGCCCAGAAAACGCACAGTCAAGTCTGGAGATCCTTGACCGACTTGCGGTCTTAGCGAAGCAAAGGGTTGAACCGAGGGTGATGAAAATTCCCATGCCCCCCAGAGTGCCCCTACCAACACGGCCATAACAAATGCACAACCCAACAATTTTTTGCTACGACTCACGCTTTATCTCCTAGTATTGAAATGGATAGGCGTCGCAGCCCTCCATAGCCGAATCTGAGTTTTTACATCTAAACAGCTCGCCTCATATAAGACGAGACGCATTAAGTTACGCCGTAAGCACCTTCTAAGTAAGCGTCTGCTAATCGCATTTTTTGCGATTTAGACTTTAGATGACGCTACTCTTTGGATAAAACATTCGGTAATCATCGCCACTGCTGCACCGGAGACGTCAGGGCTGTGTCTAAATTAAATGGATCGCTTGCCCACGTCTCATATTCGTGATCCAGTACAGATTGCCAGGTCGGCGGAGTCAGCCTAAGAATATCAATTTTTCTGATTTCTACCCGGTGCTGGTGTTCGTTTTTATCAGAGCAGATCACTTGGCTGTCATTAAAGTATCACCAAAGCGTATGGCAATATCACTCGCCGTCTTTCGGTTTTTGATTACTGGGTTAACACAGTCAACTATGACGGTACTGCCAAAACGAAATTACGTCCAATAGCTCATGAGCTGATCTGTTCATCCGCCCAATTACTATCAATGGACACAGCCCCGCCGTTGCGGTAGCCACCAGCGCTGCGCAGTGTTTGAGATTATAATCGAGTGCTCTGCCGATGGCCGAAATTCGGGTACAAGTTCGCACTGGGCACTCATCCATGCATGCAAAATATTCATCACCAATTCACACCAAAACCAGCTGTATATCTAGCACTATCCAAGTTGGTATTGTCGGATTTACCCGCGACTACCGCGCGCTCATATTTCAGATTTAAGGAAGCCCATTCCGTGACGCTGTAGCGCAAGCCTAGTTCAGAGTCATAAGCATAGCATGCTATATCGCTGAGTGGCCTTCCCAGCTCACCCGATGCAAAAAAATCAAACTTTCTTCCGACCAGAAATCTCTTGAAGTCCCAGCGGACAGATGTGAAGTAAAATGTATTGCTGCTACCGTTCGAGTAACCGAAACGCATACGATTCAACAGTGTAACAACGGTAAGCTTGCCTAATTGGTCGTCCCAGAATTGGTAGCCGGGACCGGTGCCAATTTTTCGCCTAGTTATTAGGTCTTCAAACTGATCCTTTTTGTAATTGAGGCCTCCTTCCCAAAGCCAGTTATCGGTAAGGAAACGATCAACGGAGTACTCGGCACTCCAGCTTGCCGTACTTGAAACCTCAGCCTCGTCTTCTCGGAAATGAGCATTCGCGTTATGCCGCCAAGCGCCATTGACAAAACTTGTTTTTGTCGCAAGCTCAACATTATCACTCTCTGTCTTAGCCTTTTCGGCATAAAGCGCAAGGTCAATATTTCCCTTCCAAATTGCAGTCGCGAGGTTGGGCTGGGGTTTCATAATTTGGTTGATATTGTTAAGATCGACGAGACTCAAACCAACGCCCACACCAACTCGCACATTGCCTTGCGGGGCGGCTTGAATCGATTCAACAGTTCCTTGCAACTGGCCCACTTGCTTTACCATGAGTGGTTGCTTGCTTTCCAAAGTTTGAATCTGGCTCTTACTAATCGTTATATCGCCTCCGTAACTAGTACTTAGAACAAGATTTGCGCCCTCCATTAAAATGATGTCTCCGCTAACACGGTCACCATTTTTCAGCATTACGTTATCCGCAGATGCGCACAGTGAAAAAATACTCACGTAGACAGAGCAGGATAATATTACCACTGTTAATCGCATAACGAACCTACTGGTCTTGAGACACCTGCCATATATTACAACTACCGTATCTTACGTTACAAAGAAGCGCCCTCCGTTCGCGTTGTAGCATGAAGTCAGCATCGCAATCTCAATGCCGTCGTTAGCCGCGAGATCTAAGTTTCCAAATAGAGCAATTCGCACCATATAGCATTACTCTAAAACACTTATGTACTTGATAGCTGACACTCATACTAACGCTAAAGAAAACAAGCTATTTTATCCATGGCTTGTTTCGCTTCAGGTATCGGGAAGATTGGCCACGCGTGAATCATTCCTCGCCCTATATGCAATTGAATCTCACCTCCAAGAGCCAACATTTTCTCACAGAAATTAATTGTATCGTGGTGAACAATATCGCGGGTGCCAGCGAAAATAAGGATCGGAGGTAGATTTACTGGATCTCCGTTAATCGGACTCACGTAGCTGTGGTCCGTGCCAAGATCTCCCGCATACATCATACCGGCTGCTCTTACCCCCCTCGCGGAGAGCATTGGATCTGACTTTTCGGTTTTTGAAATCAACTCGTTGCTCAAAGTGACATCCATCCACGGACAAATTAATACTAGCTTTGTAGGTTGAATGGATCCGATGTCTGTTAACGCGTAGCAGAGGGCAACTGCAAGGCCGCCGCCAGCTGAGTCGCCCATTACATTCATTGCGTGACGGCGAGCGTTAAAGCAAGCAAGCTTATATATAGATAGCATGCGAGAAATAACGATTTTACATTTGGCTTCTGGTGCAAGTGGGTAGAGCGGCACTATAATAATATAGCCATATCTTTCGACTAAAGTTTGAAGAAAGCGCCAGTGCAAAAAAGTGATAGGTAAAACGTAATCTCCACCATGAAGATAGAAAATATGTTTGGAGCTTGCTTGGTCATCCTTAGGGGCTAACCTGTAAACTTCGACACCATCAACCATTTGGAGTTGTATGGAGATTTTTTTTTGCATTTTAATAGTTGGTCTTGCAGGGCCCTGCTCTCGTAATTTTCGAAAATTTTTGAGCAGCTTATCCAAGGAACCATAAACTGATTTTCGCCTAGCCAGCAAAAGATATGCTATAAGCACGCAATTTCTATAACTAGGTTTTTGAGAATTAGTTAGCGAGCTCACAGCATGCTCCAGTATTAACTTATTAAAAAAACAAGTAATTGTTCAGACCTACGTTGGTCAACCGGTCTAAGCGGTATTCGTTCCAGCGAAACGACTCAACATTGGCGAACGGTACATCGCGGTACACTGCCGCCCATTCGCCAATGTCTGTTATTACCGCTTTTCATCTCACTATAGCGAGTTAGACATCAGGTAATTGGCCACCGCTCGATAGGCGGGCAAGGTAGTCGGATCGAAGTTGGAACTGCTAGGCAGGGGGTGCGATGCATAGCGCACAATGACCATTTTCGCCTTGGGGTCGATATACAAGCATTGTCCATGGAGCCCACGCGCCGAGTAGACGCCATGAGTGTCGTGGGACACCCACCACATGTCGCGATAACTCCAGTTAGGCAGCAGCTCATAGCCTGCCTTGGCGAAGTCTTGCTGGCTCGCTCCTCCGCGAATATCGGCGATCACGCTCTTGGGCACGATTTGCTGGCCATTAAACTTGCCGCCCAGGCGCATCATCTCGCCGAAACGGGCCAAGTCACGCAACGAGGTGTTGAAACCGCCACCGGTAATCGCTGTACCCACCTCATCAACGATCAAGTAGGCGTCCTGCTCGGCGCCCAGCTTGCTCCAGATGCGTTCTTGTAGATTGAACGCGACGGATTTGCCAGTCGCGCGCTGGATCACCCAGGACAAAACTTCGGTATTGACCGTCTTGTATGCAAAGGCCTGACCGTGCTCGCCCTCTTTGCTCAGTTTCATCAGATATTCGGTCACCGAGGTAGCGCCAGCGTATCCCTCCGGCCGCGGTATCATATGGGCGGCTCGGAAGTACTCCCAGATTTCCGCTTTGGGGTCGACGTAGTCTTCCGAGTAGCGAACACCGACTGTCATATCCATTACCTGGCGTACCGTGGCATCGCCAAATGCACTGTCCTTCAACTCCTGAACGTAGTGGCTGACCTTAGCCTGTGGGTCGATACTACCCTCCTCGACCAGCATCGCTCCCAAGGTGCCAATAAAAGATTTGGTGACCGACATCGCAATGTGCTGGCCCTGATCAGTCAACGCACCGAAGTAGCGTTCATAGACCACTTGCCCACGGTGCAGTACAAGGATCCCATCTGTGTAGTTGGCTTTCAGTGACTGTTCCCAAGTCATAGTGCGGTCGCTGCCCAGTGGAGTGAATACCAAGGCGTCGATGTCTCCGCGTTCGGCGCGAGGTAACGGGCTGACTGCTCCCTTTCCACGCGCGACCTGCACGCTTGGCAACAACTCGCGCAGATGCGAGAACGACCAGCGCGTCTGCGGGAACTGCAAGATGTCGCTGAACCGCACGACCTTTCCCGGCACCGGCGGTGAACCTTGCATCCAGCCTATGACCTGCGGATTGCTGTCGTCGGCGCTGAGGAACCGCGGCTGGCCGTCAGCCTGGACCAGAACACCTGACGAGGTCGCGCTGTCCAGCAAGGTTTGCAGAGCGTCTATTTTCACTTGCATTTTTGTCTCCTTCGCACGCTTGATTATTCGGACTGCGTCGCAATCGGGTAGCCGGTAGTCCTTTTCCGTTCACGGCAACCAATTAGACCTAAGGCCGCAAGATCACCAGCGAGCTCCGTACTCAATTGCAGGTCGTGAATGCCTTTGAGGATCTTCGAAAAGTTCTGACCCTTTTTAAAGTTGAGCCGGCCGTCATCGTTCCAGGACATCGAAACCAAACGCGCAGGCTGCCACCCAAGCGCAAACTATGGCGAAGTTTCTGGGAGTGAGGTACAACCGTCCAATGCAAATATGAAGAGCGATTGATGCATTGAACGACTTAATTGACTTGAAGCGAATTCGTCACCTGGTCTTGCTTGGAGAGGAACTACACTTCTCTCGGGCTGCGGAGCGAGCCCATCTTTCGCAGACGGCGTTCAGCCGTAGCATCCAATCGCTTGAAAAAGACCTAAGGGTGCGCCTGTTTGATCGGGACACCCGTTCAGTGACGCTGACATGCGCCGGTCACCAGCTCATTGCTCGGGCGCGCGAGATGCTGGCGTGCGCCGACAAGCTGGTCGCGGAGGCCAGCGATATCGCCGGGGGGCAGGGAGGTGAACTTAACTTCGGCGTCGGCATGATGACCGCCAATACCACTCTTCCCAACGTGCTGCTCGCCTTGCGCAAGAACGCACCCAAGCTGGTGGTAACGCCTGAGGTCAATTACTGGCATCACCTGGCCAACCAACTGGCACAGGAAGACATCGAGTTTGTCGTAGCGAGCGTGCGGGTCGAGCAGGGGGTGGACCCACGCTTTGATGTTCGGAGTTTGCCGCCACAACCGGCTTCTATCTTCTGTCGCCCCGAGCACCCACTGGCTCTACAGGTCGAGCCAGTGACGTATCAGCAGTTGCTCGCCTACCCGTGGGCTGCCGTGACCACGGACGACGTGCACGCCCGGGCGCTATTCGGAATGCCCTCGACGACGCTACTGCCGTGGACGTTGGTGTGCAATGAGCTGAACTGCCTGCGTCAGGCCACGCTGACTAGCGACGCCCTACTGCTCACTTGGCAATCTTGGCTAGCGCCTGATTTAGAGAGTGGGGTGCTGATAGATCTAATCCAAAAAATCCAGCCCGCGATCCCCAAACATCTGCGCTACATCCCGGAAACCATCGTGTTTCATGCCGGCCGCACGTTGTCACCCATCGCCAGAAAAACCATCGCACTGATTGTCGAAGAGGCAGAAAGACGCCTGCCTGTCATAACTCAGCCAGCGGTCATCTCAGACTACGGTCGAGTTCCATCTGAGCAAAAGAAGCGCTGACCAGCATGAGAACCGAACTTTCTCACTTTCCCCTCTGTTGTATACAGGGCTGGGGGGGGAGGCCGCTTTCGACCTGGATCAATCTGCTGGAGCAACCGCCTTTCCGGCTGGCGGTGGATGCCATGACTACGCACCACCATTATGCCAACTTCAGGATGTCAGCAGCCGCCATTTTGGTCTGGCTTTGAAGCCCTATTTGGGGGCGCGGCCAGGCGGCGTTTGCCGCCCATCCAAGGAATGACGGGTGTAGACATAAATAGCAAGACCGTTGCTGTATGGACAAACAGTTCTAGGCTCGCTCCGCTTTTTGCACGAAGCAGGAGCCTTGGCTGGACTTGCAGGGGCAATCTGCGGGAAAGGTGGCCGGGCTGGATGTTGACGCATCCTCCCCGGCCGCTCCTTTTACTTCGGTGTGGAAACTTCTTTTGCGTAAGCCTGACAGGCCCGCAGGGCGATCAATCCTTGGTCGCCGGCATCGGTGATTCCGATAATTCGTTGAGCATGCGCTGGGTCAAGTTCGGCTCTTGTGGTGCCATGAACCACGCGGCCGGTGGCGGTGGTGGTTGGCACTGAACAACTGCTGGTGGCATCGGTGGCGGCGAGTACGACTGACAGCCGCAGATCAGCAGTAGCCAGGCGATCACGCAGACGAGCCTGCTTGGTTTGCGCATTGATCAATTCCTTGTGGTGGGTTTCGTCTTTGGTCTGCAGGCGCTGTTCCAAGGCCAGGCGCTTTTCCTGCTCGGTACGCTGCAGGGCAGCAGACGCCTGGGATAACTTATTGAGGGTGTCCGCTTGCAGCCGGGCTTGGCGCTCCAGCACTCGGCCATAACGCCAGTCCTGGGCAGTCCAGGCCAACGCCGCAGATCCGGCGACCACCATCAACAACAGCACGCCGACGGCAGCGATGCGGAACTGCGCAGGGATCAGGTCGAAGAGACGCATAACACCGCCCTCGCCCTCGCCCACAGCTGCAGCCGTTCCTCCAGACCGTTCAGGCCGCCATTGATCCGGCGGGTGATGGTGTTGAACTGCTCCTGATCCGCGAGCGTATTCAGCCCGTTCACCGACCAGAACCACGCTGCCGACTCTGCCGCCCATTGCGGCTGCTCGAGCAGCTCCGGTGTGCGCAACAATCGCTCATCGCCGAACAGCGCCAGGCTGCAACGCAGGTAGTTATCGTGCCCGGTGACCTGGATCAACCCACGGCCACGGTAACGCTGACCGTCCCCATCGGCTTCCGGGGTATTGCCGAGCTTGGCCGCCAGAGAGCCGGTGTCGTATTTGCTGAGGTACTGATCGCTGCCCAGTTCGCGTACGTACTGCAGCTGACCCGATTCGTGTCCGACCTGGGCGAGGAATGCGGCCTGGCGCTTGGGTGTATCGATCTTCCTGTTGGTCATCGCTGCGTTTAAGGCAGATACAAAAACGCCCGCTTGGCGGCGGGCGTTGGGCATGATGCGTTGAAGTTGTTGCTCGGTGATGGGCATGACGCCTCCTGAGTTTATCGTTGCGGATCGGACAAGTGCGTTAAGCGATCACGGCACCGTCAGCACGGTGAGCGGCTTTTTCTCTTTCTTCCCTTTGGCCCTGGCTTTGCCTTTCTTACCGGCATTACACTCGACCGTGGTGGACCAGCCGGCCTGGGTGAATACCTGTTCCACCAAGTCCACGAGAAAGTCCCCATCCAATCCGTCCTTGAAGCCCTGCGCATTGATGTGGCGCTCGGCGAACAGGTCGGCGCGCCCCACCATCTCCAGTCGAACCGCTGCCGTAGAACGGTTGAACGCATTCAGCCGCGCCTTGGCAGCCTGTTCCGCTGCAGACTTGTTGGGATGGATATGTCGGTCGGTATGGACCGGCGGCATGCCTTCCGGCGCGTCATCGTTTCCTAGCTCCAGGGTCACCAGCTCGCCGCTCTTCTTGTTCTGGTAGCGCGTTTTGACGGCCTTTTGCGCGGTTCGGTCAGCGAAACGAAACTGCCAGCGGCTGACGTCGCTTTTCTTGATGGTGACCACACCTAGAGTTTTGCCACTCGCGCTTTGACCCGCCTGACGCTGCATCACCAGCAACTTGCCGTCAGCGACCTTGGCGGTGCAGTCGTATTGTTTGGACAGACGAGTGATGAAGTTGAAGTCGGACTCGCCTATCTGGTCGACCCGGGGCACTACCGTGGTGATGGAACAGACCGGTTGCCAGCCATTGCGAGCCGCCACGTCAGCGACGATCTGCGCGAGGGTGACGTTTTCCCAACTACCTGTGCGGGTAGTTTTGCCGGTTCCACGCATGTCGCTGGCTTTACCGCGAATCACGATGGTGTCCGGCGGGCCGGATGCTTCGACCTCATCCACGACATAGCGGCCGAGGCGCGTCAGACTGTTGCCGGCGTAGCCCAGGTAGATCTCAATGCCGGCACCACGCTTGGGCAGTGAAACCGAACCGTCGCGGTCATCGATACGCAACTCGAAGTCATCCGACTCCAAGCCAGGTTTATCGACGGTACGCAGGGACAGCAGGCGGTCGTTGATCAGGGCCGTTATATCGGTCCCGTCCGCGACAATTCTAAAAGTTGGTTTCATCTCGATACCCCAGAAACGACAAAGCCCCGCATTGCGGGGCTTTGTCATGAATGGGTGCTCAGTTGATGTCGAGCACCACCAGGCTGTCCTCTCGAACAGCAATACAGCTTTGACACACAGGGCAAGCGAACACGTCGGTCTTCGGCTCAATGACCATCGACTTGGTACACACAGCGCAGCTGCCGACCACCTGCGTTTCCCGGAAACCGAAGGTCTTCCACAGCGTGGCGACGACCACGCCCACTGCCAATATCCAGCCGACGATAGGGATGAAGGCCAAGAGGATCGCCCCCACGATGCCGAAGAAAATCCAATTCATCCTATAGCCCAACTCAGCCCAGATGCCCCGCTTAACCGTCCTTAACGCTGTTGATCTTTCCATAAGGCGTCCCGCGCTCAATCCAAAAATGGCGAGTCTATCGGCGACGAATCGTTGGGGCAATCAGCCCTCAATCCCATAGCTGCACCGTCTCATCCGTAATCGGTGGAAGGTCAGGGAAGACAATTAGCAGGCCGGCCTTGAGTGGCTGCGGCTGGTCGGCCAACCCTTGGTTGTTAGCCAGCACTGCCTCCACCGTACCGTTCAAGTGCCCGTAAAACTGATTGCACAAGGTATCCAGTACGTCGCCGTCAGACGTTCTGCAGGTCATCGCCATAACGTACAAACTCCAGAGTGAACACTTGTTTGCGCGGGATACCGCCCTGCAGCAGCGCGCTCTGCTCTTCATCGAGGTTCTTCAGGCACCAGGTGCCCAGCACTTCTCCGTAGCCGGTGGTAAGGGTCAGTGGCAGCAACTGGGCACCGATGCTGCGCAGGGTGTCCAGTTGCTTAAGTCCTCCCTTGAACCCGGGAAAGATTGAGCCTTTGAGTGTCATTTTCTCCTCGCCCATACCGATGGCCTGCTGCGCCGGCCGACGGCTGAGACGCTCTTGCGAGGCCCAGCGAAACTCCGTCTGCCGGCGTAACTCGTCGAAGGCCGCCGTATCCAGGTTGAAGTAATACGGTTGCGTGTTCGGTTTGAGCGGCTGGATGATCAACAGGTGTGGAAACGGTTTAACCGCTTCGGCGAGAGGCGTTTGCGACAGCCCCAGCGCTTCGGTCGGAAAAATGTTCGCCAGTTGCGGACTGACCTTGCCCGCCACCTGATTGATCGCAGCGCCCGCCTTAGCGGCTTGTTCCTTCAAAACACCCAGTCGCTCGTCAATCTGCGACGCCGCACGTGAAGCGCGGCTGTAAGTTTCCACCACGGCGCCGACCTTGGCCTGGGCCGCGCCAACGCCCCGCATCACCCGCTGCAGCTTTTCCCCGACACCGTCGGGAATGAACGGCACGTTTTCGAGTTCAGCCGCGGCACCCGTGATTTCGCTGATGGCACCATTTACCGGCCCAAGCATCCCTTCCAAACTCCGTCGGCCCGCCTCCCCTGCGCTGACCAAGTATTTGAAGCCGGACTGCATCTGCTCCAGGTACTCCATGGTCTCTCCTTATGTATGAGCATCGTCGTAAAGATTGCGCCTGGCTTCCTGCTGCGCGGCGTCACTGAGTGCGCGCTGCATCAAAGGCAGCAACTGCTGAACAAACTGCTGCGGATCCTTGGCATCTCCCTCGACCGTGACCGGCATGCTCAGCGAGTAGCTGAACTTCTGGTCGACCCGTGCCGGGTCTGGCTTGGGTGCAGCAGGCGTTTGAATAACCAGGTTCGCAGGTTTGGTAGCAGCAGGCGCCGCCAACGAGCGAGTCACGTCACCCAGCGCGGGTCCCATTGGCAGCATCATTGGAGCTGCTGGCTTCGGTGCTGACGCCGCGATTAGAGGCTGTCGACGGGTTTGAGAGTCGACAATACGGTTTACCGGCGCAGAAGCCGCCTGGATCAACGGCCTGGCAACAGGCGACACCGGAGCGACAGCCGTTCCAATATCTGGCACAGCAGGTGCAGCAGGTGCAGCAGGTGCAGCCTCGACCACTATGGCAGCGGGTTGCCGGGCAAAGCTGTTGGCCATAGTCGCCAGACTGGGTACAGCAGGGCCAGGTCGCGGTGCCAACAGCATCGGTGTAATCGGAGCGGCGGGCTCTTTGGGTTTGTCACTGCCAAACATCGACAATCCTGCCCAGCCGCCCAGTTGCTGCCCTCCCATACTGCCTAGGTAAGCACCCACCATGCCGCCGATGGCTGTGCCTATGATCGGCACCACCGAACCAATAGCTGCACCAGCAGCGGCGCCCGCCATAGTCCCAGCGAGGGTTCCAGCGGCTTCACCATAGCCTTGCGCCTTTTCGTCCTGAGTTTCAGCGGTAAGGTAGGTGTTTAGCACCATGCTGCCCGCCTCAACCAGGGAAGCGCCTGGAACTGCTTTGACCGCCTTACCAACCTTACCGACGCCTCCGGCGACCGAGGTCAACATCTGTCTGCCGGGACTCGGTACTACAGGAGGACGAGGCACTGGAACAGGCGGCCTTGACGCCGGCAACGGAACGGTAACCGGCGGTGGCAACGGCCTAACAACCGGGCTGCGCGGCGGAACCGAAGATCGCGGTGCTGCTGGAGACGCCTGCACCGGTCCAGCTGGACGAGGTGGCCGTGGCGGGGCCGCTGGTCTTCGACGCGACGGTCGAGAAGTAGGCGGGTTTCTGTTACGCCGCCGTCCCGGACGTCTATCACCCATACCGCCCATGGATGCCATGTTGACGACGAATACACGTCGAACCCAGCCATCACCACCACCGGCAGATTCAGCTCCGCCCTCTGCCCCCACAGCATCCTGAATCATCGATACGACATCCAAACCCGTAGCGACTGGATCGAACCCACCGGCCTTCGGATCAGCCCCCTCCTCCAAGCTCTCCTTACCTCGGACAGCGGCGACGGCTTTCAGTCCTTTCTCAACCACCGACAACGCGGTACCGGCCTTACCCTTGATGCCCCCCTCACCGCCTCCTGCCTCCGCATTGGTGACAAAAACCTTCTGCACGCCACCCGTTTTTCCACCCAGACCACCACGGGCTAGGTTGAGCAGCCCCTTGCCGATCTTGAATGTCTGAAACGCCGCCACCGCTGCGCCAATCGCCCCAATAGCCACTGTCGTCCCGCTGACGATTTTCGGGAACTCATTGGCAAGGCCCGCCATGCTGTTACCAACCTTGGTCAGACCATCGGCCGCCAAATCGGTGAGAGGCCGCAAAGCATCACCTAGACTTGTCATCGTCGCTTCCATGCTCGATGTCGCCGCGCTCCACTTGGAGTTGGACGTTTCGCGAGCCTTGGCGGCATCGGCCTCGATCTTGGCCTTACCATCGGTCTCCTTGATGGTGGTCATGTTGTCTTTGATCGTATTGCCGTACTTGATCTGGGCGAGCAAGCCGTCACTGGCACTCTGGTCACTGACGATGTTCGCCAAGCCAGCCGCCTGAATCAGCGCGACCATCGCCTGCTCTTCCTCGGCGCTGCCATCCTTGGACGCCTTAATTTTGGCTTTGAGCGCCGCGACCTTCTTGGCCGTGGCTGGATCCTGTTTTTGGATCAGCTGCTCGCTGAGCATGATGAAGGCTTCGACGGGGTTGGACGCCTTGCCGCTTTTGGTAGCCGCCAAGATCGAGCCCGCCAGGTCATAACCCTGCTTCGCGAACCGCTCCTGGCTGGTGCTGCTGATCACCGCGTTGAGCAGGTTATTCATGTTGGTCGCGGCCGCTGCCGCGTCCTGGGTTTGCGAGAACTGCGACTGCAAACTCGCACCGAGGAAACGCACGGCCTCCGGTCCTTCCATGCCCAAACGTTTAATCGTGCCGAGCAGAGCCGGCATGTACTTGGCCATGTCCTTGGGACCGAAGGCGCCAATGTCACCAGCAGCCGCCACCTGGCCGAGCATAGCGCCCATGTCTTCCTTCTTGACCCCGGCCTCCTTGAAGGCGCTGAACAAGGTGGCGATGGTTTCCGCTTCCATGCCTTGCCCGTCGACCAGGTCAGCAATCAGCGGTGCATAGTCCACCGACTCCTCCCAGTCGATACCCTTCTCGATCAAGCCACCGACCGCCCTGGCCAAAGCCTGCTGGCCCATGCCCTTTTTCGCAGCCACTTCACTGATTTTGTCGGCCATCTGCTGTTCGGCGTCCGTGCCGGCGGTGTGTGCCCACAACGCCATTTGCCGAATTTGCGTCTGATAGTTGGCCGAAACCTTGGTGGGAATAGCGATTAGCGCAGTCGCGGCCGCCGCCCTGCCCAGCGTGCCAGTAAGCCCCTCTTTGCCCTCCTTGATTTGAGAGTACCCGGTGGCTTTCAGATCAGCCTTACGGGCGACTTGCTCCATGGTCTGGTAAGCCTTGGCGAGATTGCGTACCTCGACACCCTGCTTCTTCAGGGTGCTGAGGTTGGATTCCAATTTGCGCAGCAACGTGCTGGCACCAGCGGCGCCGCTGTCGTTGGCCTTCTTCCATTCTTCCCGCAGACGGATAGTGTCGCCAATCGTGCGCTGCAGGACCCGAGCCTTGGTGCCTTGGGCTTCGAGCTGCTTGATTCGTCCCTGAACATCCTTGAACGCGGTGCCAACCGTAGAGCTGACGGCGCCGCCAATCACCAGGCCGAGCGCGAGTTTGTTTGCCATGTCGTGGCTCCCTGTAGCGAGTGATTACGGCGGGTGGCTCAATCCGAGAGCCACCAGACCATCTCGGCAAACGGCATGGCCTGGATCTCGGCGGCGGAAAATCCGGTTTCCGCCGCCAAGCGCTTGGCCGCCAGTTTCAGCAGCGCGGGGTTAAACCCCGTCGTCCTGCACCAGGCGAAAATAACCGGCCTGCAGGCGGTGGTAGTCCACCAGCTTCAGGCCCTCCAGATCCTGCTGACCGGCTTCGCAAAGACCGGCGAACAGCATCAGTTCGCGCTGCTCTTCGTCGTCGCCCGAGGCACGATCTGCGGCACGCACTTCGCGCACCGTAGGTGAGCGAATGGTCAAGGTATCGACCTTGACGCCATTGACGTCGGAAGGCCGGGACAGGGTGATTGTTGCGTGTTCGGCGGTCAGCTTCAGCCAGGTGGGAAGCTTTTTCAGTTCAGGGGTAGCCATTCGATTAATTCCTTAGAGGCCCAGGTCGCTGCGCATTGAGGCGAGTTGATCCACACCGTCGATCACGCGGATCGCGGCAACCATGTCGATTTCGTAAATGAGGCGGCCAGCGATTTCTAGCTTGTAATAGCTGACCGCAATCGAGTATTTGAACTCGGCCTTGTCACCGGGCTTCCAGTCGCCCGGATCCAGTTCCTTGAGCATGCCGCGCAAGGTCGCCACCACAGCTGTGGTCTGCCCTTTCTGCCCCTTGAAGGATCCGCGATACACGCCGTTGAAGGCGGTTTGATCTGCCAGTCCGAAGAACTTCATGGATTCGCGGCGCACGCCGTTGGTGGTGAAGGTGGCTTCCATCTTCTCCAGGCCGACATCCATCTCGATGGGGCCAGCCATGCCGCCGCCACGGTATTCGTCGGTCTTAACTGCCAATTTGGGCAAGCCCAGACTGGGCACGTCGCCGGTAAAGTTGATGCCGTCGACGAACAGGTTGGTGTTGTAAAGCACTTGAGGAATCATTGAGCGGCCTCCTTAGGCAGCGGTTTCCAGGACTTCGGTGAGCCACTGATTGGTGACCTCGACCCGGAAAATCGGGTTCTCGGCAGGCGGCACGTCGGTGAAGCGAATGTTCCAGTACACCTTGCCCTGCTCCAGCTGGCTGACGGTGTTCAGCTCGGTGTCGGCGAACACCTCGAAGTTGATCACCGCGCCTTGGTTTTTCAGGTCCTGCATGAACGCCTGCAGGCCGTCGGTCACGTCCTTGATGTAGGTCTTGGTGATGCCACGGTCGACCGCCCACTTGTGCCCGGCGAGGATCGCGTCCATGACGATATCGACGGTGCGAACACGGGTGACAAACGCCCACTTGGGGTCTGACGACAGCGTGCGGTTGCCCCACAAGCGGTAGCCGCCGTCACGGATGATCGTGGTGATATTGGCGTTGTTGAGCAGGTTGGCCCGGCAGGTTTCGTCGCCATCCAGAAACTCGACTGGGCGCGAGGTGCCGGTAATGCCAACGAACTCCTTGTTCGACGGCGATGACCAGAAGCCGTACTCCGCATCCGTCCAGGCGAACAAACCAGCGGCGAAGGCCGAGGCCGGCGCGTTGACGGTTTTGCTCTGCAGCGTGTCCCACAGCTGCACCCCCGGATCGACCAGGAAACAGCGCTTGCTGCCGAACTCCTGGGCGTAGGCCATGGCGGCTTCATCAGTGGTGTTCGGCCCGTCGAGGAGCGCCATGGCCCGCAGCTTGCCGGCCAACGCGTCCAGCGCAGTAGCAACCGCCTGGGTCGAGGTGTGACCCGGGGCAATCAGCAGCCGCGGCTGTGCGTTGAAGCGGCTTTTGCCGTCCAGCAACGCCTGCATGCCGGTACGCTGCCCCGACGCCAGGACACCGCCGATAATTGAGGAGGTCTGCTGGGCAGGGTCTTCAACTTTGGCGACACCGCAACCGATAACCACGGCTTTCGCACGGACGAAAATAGCCTTGCATGCACGCGTGATCGCTGAGTCTTCCCCCCAAGCGGCTACCGCTTCTCGCTCGCTGGTGATCAGCGTCAGCTCGTTGGGTTTTGCGGACGCCGTGGGTAACACAGTAAATGTGTCGCACAGCCCGATAATGGACGACGACGGCAGCGCAATGGTCCGTGCCCCGGTATCCACCAGGGTGACGGTAACGCCGTGAAAACGACCGGAAGAGGCCATAGTGCGAGTTCTCCAGAAATGACAAAGCCCCGCATGTGCGAGGCTTTAGAGGGTTAAACAGTGGGTACAAAAACGCCCCGACGATGCGGGGCGTTATTGAGTCTGCAGTGCGATCCAGTCTGGCTTTTTAGGCCGATGCCTTACTGTCGGAAATTTTGGGGATTGAGGCCAATCACGTAGCGCCTGCACGTAATCCAGCAGCTCCCCCGACTGTTCGACCGTTAGCGTGGTTGGGCGAGCAGAATCGACCTCATCACGGTGGCGCTCGCGTAGCCACTTGACGCCTTCTATCTCAGCGTCACGCCACACTCTTTCGGCGATAGCGGGATCAAGTAGAAATGCCGGTTCAGGCGCTCCGCCAGACTCCAACCACTCTTCATAATCAACCCAAAACCGATGCCCACGCGGAACAGTTGCTCCGTCGGATAGCTGAATAACGGTATCGGGATTATCGGTGAGCCGGTAACTCATTAAGCCTCCTAAAGCTCGGCATCGGCCGTGGCATGAATGTAATAGGTTTGGGGAGTGATGCCGACATCACTGTTATCAACTGACGCTTGACGCGTGCCAACAATCAAGGCGCGTGCATTTGCACTTGAGATGCTATTGCTACCCGAGCGCCATTGCCCGTCAGGCCCATCACCCATCGGTCTGTAAAGCCTGATACTGGGAGTGGTACGTTTTTCCACCCTGAATACCCAATGTCCAACCGGCTGGCTACCTGGGCCATTTTGACCGGCATATACAATTGAGATTAACGAGCCAGAAACATCGACACCATTTTTCGGAGCGATATTTTGGGAGAAGGTCTTTTCGTAGTACCGCTGGCACAACATTAGCTCTTCAGCCAACGGCCTCAATTCAAAGTCAGTGGCAACAAACCCTGCTTCAAGCTGGACAGAAGCGATATCCAGCGTATACGTTCCCTTGCCCAAACTTCCAAACACCAGCTCAAGGTAGTCGCCCTCCGAGCCCCGTTTTTTGCCGGTTATGGGCGGCACGTCTAACGTGACGACATGCTTCTTGAACGCTGTCGTAAGGGTCACCTCTGTACCAGCAGCTGGACCACCATCGGATCCACCCAGACCAAATGCCTGGCGCAAAAGCACCCCGCATTTATGACTTATGGACGAACGCAGATAGAAAGAGACCGTGACGGTTTTACCTGCGAAGGTTTCTACGCCCTCTATGCGCTGACTGAGGTTTACACCGTCACTACTACCTGAGCGCGAGACCCTTAAGGCGTAACGCCCTTCGTTGAATCCCGCACCTGGTTCAAAGGCGATTCTTTCCCAGGTTGCGGCTGAATTTGCTGGCATGTAAACAACCCAACGATCAGGGCCATAGACTGCCTGGGGTGAACCCGACAGGTCGCCAACCAAGCCTGTCGTTCCGCGCTGCCAGATATCGAAGTTGCCATTGATCAATCGATTCTTGCGGTATACGTGCGCTGGAAAACTCTGGTTGGAGCTTTCAATCTGCCGACGAACTGACTCTGTATTTGCCAGCCGCTTAGAACGATCATCGATGGGAGCAGTAGGCGCGTTCTGCCCTGCTGTCCATTGAAATGTCAGGGACGATGAGCCCAGTACGATTGGCGCGTCAGTAACAAGCTGCCAAATAGTGTCAGCATTCACTGCACCCCGCTCTACCGTCACCAGCAGCCCTGGCGAGACCTTTTCGCTATTGTCGGCATCAACTGTGCGTATCCAACTATCAGCGCTCACCAGGTACAGGCCATTATCCTTCGCCTGATCCTGATCTTTAACCAGCACACGGGATCCCGCTGGCACTGCCAGGCCATCAATCTCCTGAATGCCAGCCAGCACCATCGGGGTGGTTGTTGCAACCAGGACCGACTGCTTGGTATCCAGCCGGTTGACCGCGCTCGCTACCGAGTCGTCGACATACTTCCGTGTTGCCAGAACCACTGCCGGGTCAATGGTCAGCACAATGTTATTTGAGCTGCTGACCACAAAGTTCATACGCAGAGTTTGCGTGCGACCTGATCCTTGAGACAGCTTAGGTTTGAAGCTTGGCGCGCAGTTGGCGACTGCCACCAGATCGCCGTCCGAATCAAACAACCCCAGCTCCCGAACCCAGAAGCCGCCCTCATCAGCGGGAATAACCTGCTCAGCAACCAAGATGGCCGAGTTGGCAGGATCGGGGGCCAAGGAGTTCAAGGGAGCCCGGCGGCGTTCGTTGATCAACACTTTCTGCAAGCGGTCTGGCAGTGGGTCGGTGCCGTTGGCATCGCCCACCGCCATGTGGGTGATTTTCCAGGTCAGCAAACCGGCATCGGCCTTTACCTGCTTGGCCTCCCCGACCGCAGTCAGGATGGCGTAGAACTTTGAATTGGCATCAATCATGGGTATACGTCCAAAAAGTCTATGGAATGTTCGCGGGCAGACACCCCGATCACACAGTCAACCGAGATAACACCCGGTGACGGCGGGTAAATATCCAGCGCGTCAATGGAGTGCTCACGCCCTCCGCCACCGATAACGCCAGTGACTTCAATGTCCTGCAGCACGGGCGGATAGACGTCGATCTCATCGCCGTCGTATGCACTGGCGAAGATGTTTATGCCCCCAGTGGTTTCCAGACTGATCGCCAGGCCAGTCATGTGCCGACTGACTGGCTTAGCGTCGTCAATCAACCAGGTCAGTTCCTGATACATCTCTTCGGTGATACCGGTTTCCAGCACACCCACCTTCAACGCGAAGGTACCCGGCACACCCTTGGGCGTTGTCTGCCACCATTCCAGCACTTCGATCAGATAGCCGAGCGGCTCAACCACCCGGCGTAACGCGCCGATGGTGCCCTTGTGGGCATGCACGTAGAACGCCGAGCGGATGGCCGAGCGCTTGACAGCTTCCGACCACTTGTTGTCCCAGCGGTCGACCGACCAAGCCCAGGCCAATTGATGCAGCAAATGCGCCGGGCAGGTATCGGGGTTATACAGTTTGCGCAACGGAACATCGGTGACTTCGTCGGTGGCCGCTTCAATGGCCCGCTCCAGCTGAGTGCTGTTAATCGGTAGCAGGCTTTTCATGGCGTGCCTCCCTGCTTGACGGTAAAGCCAACGCAGTAAGCCGCCTGGTACTTGGTAGGCTTGATGTCCTGCCAATCGAGCAGGTCCACACGGCCAACACCGCTGATGTGCAACTGCGCATCAATGGCTGAACGTGGCACTTCAACGCCCAGCCGCCGTCGAGGATTGACCCAACCCGCCAAGCGTTGCTCAGCCGCTGCCAGGATCGCCTCGTTTTCAGAGCCGGTTCCGGCCATGTGCAGCACCGCGTCAATGCGGTATTCAATGACCTCAGCGCTTTGCACGGTGAGGCGATCCCCAACAGGCCGAATGTCGTCATCACTGAGGTATCTCATGACCACATCCAGCAGCGGCTGCTCGGCCACGCCATTGCCCTGCAGGTGCAGCACCGTGACCACCACCTCCGCAGGAGACGGGCTTTCAGCCGTGGCATCGGCCACCAGCGCCGACGCGTTGCGGGCATGCAGGATGTAGCTGTTACGCGGGCCGGCCGTTGTCAGCCCTTCGTACACCAGCTGCACCCGCTCGCGCAGGGCATCGTTGGATTCCATCACCCGGGGTGTCGGGGGGACGGTGTTGAGGTTTTCTTCCTGAATCACCAGGCGTTTCAGACGGACGTTGCCAGCGAGTTGATCGAGATCCCCATCAATGGCGTAAGCCAATAGCAGCGCCTTGGCCCCATCGTTCACCCGTGCCCGGTTCTGAATGCGGCGGTACACACCCAGCTCCAACAGTTTGACCACCGGATCGCTTTCCAACTCGGCGGTCCAGTTATCGCCCATGTACAAACGAAACGCGGCCAGCTCCTCAGCGTAGGCTTGCTCAAAGTCGAGTTCCTCCAGCACAGGTGGCGCCGGTAGCGCTGATAAATCCACGGTACTCATGCGGCGACCCTCACTAGCGCGTTTTCGCCCTTGAACAGGCCCTTGAGTTCAAACTCGATTCGGCCGTCCAAGACAGCCACCACCCGCACCTGGCTGATGCTCAGTCGAGGTTCCCACCGTCCCAGCGCCCGTGCCACCTCAGCCTGGACAGCGCTTTTCCAACCTTCGGTGACTGGCAGGTCGACGAAGCGGCGCAACTGGCTGCCATATTCGGGCCGTTGCCGGCGGCTACCCACAGGGGTGGTCAGGATGTCTTCAATGCACTGACGCAGATGCTCAATGCCGGAGATGGGCTGCCCAGTGTGGCGATCCATTCCGATCATTTGGGCTACTCCGGCACGGGTTCGAGGTCAGGGTGACGTTGGAGGAACCGGTATTGATCCGGAGTGGTGGCTATCACCAGCCCCTTGGCGACTGCGATGCTTTGGCCTTCAGGCGATATCAGGGTTCGCGAAGTAAACACCTTGTCGCGAAAGGTCCGAGGCAGATCGGGGGATTTCGGTGGCGGCTCTGCCTTCGCCGCCAATGGCTGGACCACAGGCGGCTGCTCGTCCGGCTTTGGCTTGTTCATAAGGGCACTCCAGAAAAGAAAACGCCCGCACAAAGCGGGCCGAAATAAACGATGAATCAGTGTTTGTGGTTCGCGGTATTGCCGCCCGCGTCAATGATCTTGCCGGCGCCGTTGATATCACCCGACACTGTCAGTGGCCCGGTGATCGTCACATTTCCGGTGAGTCCGATATCCCCGGCCACCACCGTGACGGCGCTTTCAGTGACGGTGGCTACGGTGTCGCCGACCTTGATGGTGACGGTCCCGGAAGGCAGCGTGATGCTGTAGCTACTGGCCTGCCAGTTGTAGACCAGCGAGCCGCCATCGTCAAAGCGCCACACCTCGACGTGATCGCGATTGTCCGGCGGCGGGCCTGCATCCCCGTACAAGCCTGGGATAAACGTGCCCATCGCCGGGTTGCCGCTGGGACTGAACAACTTGCCCTGCTCGCCCAGGCTGGGCACTCGCCAGTGGCGCGCCTTACCGGCGGCTACGCTGTGCCAACGTACCCACGCACTGGTCCACTCCCCCGCCCTGACACGTACAACAGGCGGTGATGCGGTGGTATCGACGGCGGCCACCACGCAATCCATCAACATGGCGGCGATCATGCGGTCGCTCTCGCCGCTGGTGTAACTCATTCCAAGCGCTCCGGCGCGACGTACTGATCTCGGCTGCCCGGGCCGATGTCCGGGCTGACACCGATCAGCAGCGTGCCCGGGGGCTCATCCGGCCAAGGCCATTCTTCGGTACCGAGATAAATCGTCTGATTCCACTCCACAAGCCAGACGGTGTAGCCATCCAGCTCAGGGCGGGTCCAGTCCTGTACCGCTTGGATAAACTCAGCACATTCGACTTCCAGGCCCCAGTTCTGCGCCCGCAACAACACGATCAGTTGGGTTGCTAGCTGCACGACCTGGCGGTGATGATCGGGCCTAATCGGGTCAACAATGATCCGCGCTTCGAACTTGCAGACCAGGGTGGTTTCACCCGTTCCGAGATCAGTACCTGGCTCGATCTCAGACATCTCCAGGAACACGGCCGGCAAGGCAATGTGATCCTGAATGTTCGGCCAGGCCGCAACGCTTTGAACACCCAGCAGGTGTTGCTGCAGGTGCTGCTCAATAGCTTGATAAAGTTGGTCGAGGCTCAACGTTTCGTCAGACACGCAGCGTCCCCTTTAAATACTTCTGCAGTTCAAAGTTGAGTTCCTGCGTGAGGATCTCCAGCAGGCGTTCGTCGGCACGTTTTACCCAGGCATCGAAGTGCGGTCGCACTTGTTCCAACGACACCTTGGCTTTAGCCAGGGGGAAACGGTTGTCGTTTTCCTCGACAAAGCCTGAGCGTCTGCCACCCTGAGCGGCATCCGGGTAATCGGTGGTATTGAAGTGTTTGCTGGACGTGCGAATCCAGATATCCGCGTTACTGCCGTAGACCTTCTTGAAGAAAGCCCCCTTGTAACGCCTACCGGCAACCGAAACACCGGCGCCGGTTTGCCGTGCCCGACCAGTGCGGCTAGCTTCAATGGCATTGATGCCGAACCACAACTTGCCGCGCATATCGCCGCCGGTCACCGGATACGCCCGAAGACGTTGCCGGACAGCGCCGATGGCGATCCGCTCCTGCTTGCCGACAGCCCGTGCAATGTGGGTGCGCAGCCAACGGATTGTCTTGTTGATTGCACGCCGCTGGGCCGCCGCCGCTGCCTTCGGCACCAGCTCGCCGAACTCTTTCAGAGCCTGAACATGAACCGCCGACGGTTGGATAGTGATCATCCCACCGTCGCGCCTCTGCTGGGGATAGCTGCCGATACTCATGGTCGCTTCCTCAAAATCAAGGCCACCAGGCCATTACCGTTAGGCTCAAGCTGCAGCAGGTCATAGTCACCGCCGCCATCCAACGCCGGCAGATCAACACTGACCCGTAAGCCCTTCACCAATCCGTCCGAATCCTTGACGCGGATCTCGAAGCGTGGCTCCCGCAAGCCGGTATTGAGCTTGCCGAACTGGGGCTGTTTCCAAGGCGCCGAAAACATCCCCAGTATCGGTTCAGCGCGACCTTCGATCATGGCGCTCTCGCCCAGGGTTTCAAAGACCACGTCGTCGATGTCGTCGATCAGATCGCGGAAGGCCACAATCACATCTCCAGCAGGATCTGCGCCCGAGGCCGCGTGCACAGGTGCAGCGGGTTGGACTGGGCTTCACCGGCCACGCCCTTGCCAAACTGCATCGGCTCGATCTTGCTGTAGTACGGGATGCCCTGGGTGTTGACCGTTTCCATGTAGTCGGCCGGCGCGAAGGACGAGATATACAGATCCGGCACACCCTCTGGGATCAGCAGAGCCTTGTCGTCGTGGACGAACGCAACACCGGCCACCTTGCCGCGATAACGCTCCCAGACGATCCCGCCGAACTCGAAGGCTTCACGGGCATCGCCACGCAGGGACGCGGCCTGCATGGTGTTGAGGTAGGTTTCCTTTACCGACTTATGCACGATGAGCTTGTTCCAGAAGTTCTTGCCACACATCGCGCGGGAGCCGCTACTGGTGACGCTGCCAAGGGCTTCCTCCTGCATGTCCAACGCTTCGCCGCATTTGACCCGCAGCTCGGTGTCTGGACTGTTCAAGCCCATCTGAAGCTTCTGACGATTCACGCCAAAGGATTTATAAATGTCCAACAGGACCGTCTTGCCATCGGCGTCCAGCACCTGGCCGTTCAACGCGCCCATGCGCTGGAATTCGTGGGTGGCATCCAGCTGTCGTCGGGCCTTCGCCAGCCGCTTGTTGACCACATCCTGCACGGCCTGCAATTCGCTGCGGGTACCGAAGGCGCGAATGCCCTGGATCTCGTCAGCCTTGATGGTGAAGCGCTCTGGCAGGTGCACCGTGTTGAATGGGATCAACGTGCGCTTGGTCCCGCCAACCACCAGGCCCGAGGTGCCGCGTTCGCCCGATGGCACCAGGGCCAGGGTGTCGCCGTCTTTCTCGATCTGCACGGTCAACGTGCTGATGCCCTCTTCGCGGAAAAGGCCAAGGCTGCTGATGCGGCCCGGCAAGTATTCCTGTTCATTGATTGCAGCGGTCAGCGAGGAGACGCTAAACGCATCGTCTTCAAAAATGGCGATATCGGCCATGGGGCACTCTCCAGAAACGAAAAATCCCGCACTCGGCGGGATGGATATATGAGGTGAACGCCTTAGCGGACGATCACGAAATGGGCGGCCAGGGCCTTTTCGGCGGCGGGGTCGAGTCCGGTCAAGTGCGCTTCGCTGACCTCGGCCAGCCGTACGATGGCGCGACCACGCCGGGGCACATCGGATTCACCCAGCGGCCCATAGAGGATCGCGATGGCGTTCTCGGTGCCGTCCTCGGCGGTTGGGTGGTACGGGGCAAACTCGCCAGTGAGGGTGACCAAGCCGAGGATCTGGCCTGGCTCCAGGGCTGCACCTGCCGCGACGTTGATCGCTTCGCGGGAAATATTGCCGGCGCCTTCGGACAGCAGGAACTCACCTGCATGCATCGATTCAGTTTTCATGTTCTTGCTCCTTTCGAGTTGCCGTTCTGCGCTGCCTGACGGGAAGCCCAGATTGATTGGGTGTCGACCTGTTTGGCCTTGATAGTGGGTGCTGGGTCGTTTTCCAGCGGCAGGCTGTTGTCGATCTCAAAGCCACCGCCGTTGCCCACCAGCTTGTCAAACAGACGAGCCCTTACAGCGGCTTCGTCCAAGCCCGCAGAGATGAACTCACCGGTCAGTTCCGGCAGTCGTGCCGCGACACAAAGACCGTGAAGCGCTTTCGCCCTGGTCAGCGCAGCCTGGACCACCGCTTCGCTTTCCAGCTTGGTAGTCGCGAACAGCGGATCCACCAGGTTGCTGATGCCCGCCGCCGCACACCCCTGAGTGACCATCAGCGCCAGCATGGCCACATCCAGCACGGGCACCGGTTCCGGTGGATCACCAGGCTCTGGCGGATCCACCTCGGGCTCTTCATCCATCTGCGCGAGTAGCTCGGCCGGCGCATGCTGGAACCGCTGCAGCACACTGCCCTGGCCGAGACAGGCTTTGACCTTGAGACCATCACCCACCTCATCCGCCAGACCCAACGCCACCGCCTCATTGGCTGTGAGCCAAGTCTCAGCGTTGACCATACGCCGCAGCTCGGCCTCGTCGATATCCGGCGCCTTTGACTTGTAGGCCGCGATAATCGCTTCCAGGGTCTGGTCCAGCACATCAGCGACCCGACGGAAATCTTCGGCATCACCACCGGCATAGGTGTAGGGGTTGTGGATCATCAACATGGCGTTGGCCGCGATCACCACCCGGTGAGCGCCGCAGACGGCAACACTGGCCGCGCTGGCTGCCAGGGCGTCAATACGACCGGTACAGCGCTCTCCCAAGCGCGACAGCGCGTTGTGGATCGCCAGCCCGTCGAACAGGTCACCACCAATACTGTTGAACGCGACGATTACAGGTGAGACGCCGTTATCCATGGCGCGCAAGTCCTGTACGAACTGATTGGCGGTAACGCCCCAGGTACCGATCTCGCCGTATACGAACACTTCGATAGTGTGTTGCTCGGCTTCGCCGCTAGCCCTGAGGGTGTACCAACTTTTATCCGTGACTTTTACCTGCTTGCCAGCCTTGTCATAGATGCGCGGTAGCGCTTTTTTACTCATGGTTGTTCCTTGTCATCGATCACTTCGATGGCTTCAAGAGTCGTGTAATTGAGGCCGAGGTCTGTAGCCCTGGCGAGGTCGGCGGCGTTTTCCGCGTCGACCGTTTCCGAGTCATAGCCGGTGCGCAACACCATCTCGCTGCGAGAGGCAAAACCCGCCTGCACTTCCATCCGCCGCGCCTGAACGTCCTGCACCGGCTGAATGTAGGCCCAGCCCTGCGGTACCCAACGCGTGCGCAGGTATTCGCGACGCCGTTGCGCGTAGTCCTCCAGCACAAGGGCGCCAGACAACACCGCCATGTCCATCCATGCTGCCCGCACCGGGCGACAGAGCTGATGCACATAAACGCCAAATTGCAGCTGCTCCAGGCGCCGCCGGAACTCGTTGAGTACAACCCGTAGCGCCCTATCGTTAACCTCCCGCATGTCGCCGGTGAGGATCTCGTAGGGCGTGCCCGAACCTGCCGCCGCTGCCATAAGTTGCTGCCGCATGAAATCCGGGTAGTTGTTGCCGGCGTCCGGTGGCTTGGAGAACTCGACCTCCTCACCAGGTGCCAGCTCCTGCATGGTGCCGGGCTCCAGCGCGACCATCGGCGTGAAGCCGTCGCGGTCGGTGACCAATAATTGCCCGGTGACAGGATCACGGGGTGTTTGCCCTGCATCGGGCGGCGGCCTGCTGATGAAACCTGCGAACAGGTTGGCAACCTCTTGGCGGAACAACACGGCATCGTCGTAGTTGTCCAAACTGCGAAGACGCTTCAGCACCGGCGCCAAGCGCGGAACACCACGCAACTGCCCGGGCTCGACCGGTTCAAAGATGTGCAACACCTGAGAAGCTGGCACTCGCACCAATTGGTTGTAACCGCTGTTCAACGATGAAGAATCGCGAGGGTGCGAGCGATACATCCAATAGGCCACGCGCTTGCCGGCCGGGTTGAACTCAATCCCGGCGCGGATGATGTTGCCGTTTTTTGTGGTCTCAAACTTGTCGTGTGGGACAAATTCCGGGGCCAAGGTCTGCAACTGCAACGGTACCGCCAACCCTTCATCCAGGCTGCGAGGACGTAACCGAACAAAGCACTCGCCTGCGGTTTCAACGGTGCGAGCGACCAGCGCTTGCATCCCGTAGAAGTCTGTCAGCTCGTCGGCATCCGCTTCGTCCACCCAGTCATCCCACAGCTGTTGCTTCACCTTCCGCAGCGCTGCGTCATCGGTTGTCGGCCGGGGTGTGATGCCGGTGCCGATCAGGTTGCTGACACGCTTGTCGATGACATTGAAGGCGTATGGATCATTGCGCACCGCCGCCCGCGAACGGGCGCGCAGGTTTCGCAGCGCGGGAGTGTTGATGCTGTTGATGCCGTTGTCGCTGGCTTCCCAGCTCGCCGAACGGCGGCCCTCCCCGGCGCCTTCGTAGCTGGCCTTGATGTTCGAAGGAAGCAAGAATCCACTACGCGAGAGCGTCGGAAATTGTCGTGCCATCAGATCCCTTTGCCTCCGTGGGTAAGCCGAACCACGCGAGAGCGGGGTCCGGCGGCCTGGATCAGCGACGTGCGAATCTCGTCGCGGGCCTTGAGCAGTTCGTCGATGGAGCGGTACTCCACCGTGCGGTCGCTGTAGCGCACGGTCTTTTCACCGCGTGCGATGGCGCGCTCGATGACTTCGAGGTGCTTCGGGGTAAACGACATATCAATTTCTCTTCAGATAGCCGCTGGTGGAACGACGGCGTTGCGGGGGTGCGGCAGGTCGCGATTGGGCGACAGGTGCAACCGGTGCCGGTGATGGAAGCGACTGACGCGCCGCAACCGGTGCCGGTGTTTCGTCAGCCTCGAAGCGTTCGCCCTGCACCGGCTTTACGCCCACCACATCGTCGAACAAACCGGACTGAGCCAGCGCTTGTCGCACCCGCTCCCAGTCGTGTTCCTGGTACCGGTTGATGCCGAGGTAGTGCGCCATTGCCAGGCAGTACACCATCAGGTCGAGCGCTTCGTTGCGCTCTGCCTTGCCCTTGACCCACTCGATACGCTTATAGCCTTTGATGTATCGGGCGACCTTGCGCTCGGCAACGCACTGGGCGAAAAACTCGTCCGGCAGGTCGTTGGCAAAGTGCAGCGAGCCTGGGCCATCCTCGAAGGCGTAGCGGTTGTAGATCCAGTCCTTCGCGGTGTCGGTGCCGACAAACCACAGCTCGGCGCCACCGCGTTCGGTCTGGCCCTTCCATGTCACGTCGACCATGGACGGTCGCTGAGCAATCACCGGTTTGCCGGGCTTGCTCGCGCCCTTGATGGCGAAGATGTTGCGCCAGCGCCGCACACGGCAGAACTGGTATACCTCGTCAGTGTGATGACCGCCGGAGTCGACGCCCGTCGCCAGGATCGCCAAACCGACACCGCAGGGATGGCGGTATCGAACCTTGAGTTTCTCGTCCAACACCGCCCAGGTGCGCTCATCGGCAGGGTCGCCCCAGATTACCTGGTGGTCGACCACCCAACGCTCCATGCCGACACCGAAACCCATCACCATCAGCTCCAGGCGGTTGGCCTGAACGTCGACGGCGCCGGTCAGCATTAGTACGCCCGCCGGCATACTGCCGAGGGTGTAGGTCTCCAGTCGTGCCCGAGCGACCAGCACTTCGGCCTTGGTTTGCTCTTGCGCGCTGTCCCAAACCTTGGCGAGACGGGTGTTGTAGAACACCTGCATCAAGCCCATGTCGCCCTTGGCTTGGGCCTTCTTGGCGTCTTCGAACTCCTCGGCAAGGGAGGCCCAGTCCTTCCAACCAATCGGCGAATAGAGCGCGTTCAGGTGGAAACCCACCGTCTTGCCGTCGCCGTTGCCATGGGCACGCCACTCACCACGGGCGAGCATGTCGGTCTTGTGATGCTCCTCGATCAGCACATCACATTCAGGCGCGGCGCACTGGTAGTGAACCGTGCTGTAGTCCTTGCTGTAGAGCAGCCTCTCCCATTCCAACACCTGCATATGCCCGCATGTAGGGCATGGCACGTAGTAGTAACGCTGGTCACTGGACTCGAACAAGTCCGAGATCCGCGAGGCGCCCTTGATCGTCGGCGAGCTGGAGAAGTAGATCTTGGCGTTGCGCCCGAAGTTGGTAGCACGCGTTTCTGCCAGCACGATGGGGTCACCTTCCTGGCCGACGTCGTTCTCCCAGCGGTCAACCTCGTCGCCGTAGATGTAGCGTGCCGACAATTCGGATAGGTTGGCAGCCGAGCCCGCCGTGGTGACGTACAAGGCGCCGCCCTCGAACTCCTTGGTGTCCATGGTGTTGCGGGCATCCCGTGAGCGGCTGGCTGCCACACGCTTCGCCAACTCTGGGGTTGCCTTGATCGTCTTGCTGATCCGCCCGGAGACCCGCTTGGACAGGCTCAGACTGGGCAACAGCGCCAGGATGTTGGACGGCGCCATGTGGATCAGGCCGCCCATCCAGTTCAAGGCGATCTGGGTTTTCATCAATTGCGAGGCCACCATGGTGACCACTCGCCGGCACGGATGCGCCGGTGACAGGCACCGCATCGGCTCTCGGGCATAGGGCGTCCGGTCGGTGCGGTACTGGCCCGGTTCAGGCGCGCCAGTGTCTCGCGGGATGCGCATGTACTCGTCGGCCCACTCGTCGATCCAGAGGTCTGGGTCGGGTCGTAGCCCACGGAAATACGCCTCACGGTACGCACGGTCACCGTCAGGAAATTCCGTGTTCATAGGTCAGCTCGTCGTCATCGCTCGTTCAAGATCGGATGAGGACATGCGTTCAGCCTCTTCCAGTGATTTACGGAGTGTCGCCGTCAGGTGTTTTTCGATGTCCCAAGGGTCGGTCATGGCTGCCAGCTTGTGGGACAGCTGGGGCAGCAGGCCGAACAACTGGTCACGCAGATGTCGCCCCGCGTTGTAGGCACCAAGCTCTACCGCGTCCCTGGCGACCAGCGAGCCCTGAGCCTTGTGCAACTCGATCTCGGCCAGTTGCGCCAGGTTGTATTCGCGCATGGCGCGAGCTTTCTGGAAGTCGTGGCCCTTCGCACCGCCGGAGATAGGCTGCTGCGGCGCAGCCGTGTTAGTCGGCTCGACCAGGGGGGACAGTTGACTGTAAACGTCACGCTGGATCCGGTCCTGCTGGTGTCGAGCCGCGACGGCAGCCTTGCTGGGGTCGGCGGTTTCGAGGATCAGCGCTTCAGTTGCCAGCACGTCCACCTTCTTGCCATCCGGCGAAAGCACCAGGCGGTTGTTGTCTTTCAGCCAGGTGATGTAGCTCGGCGTCCTGCCGATGCGAACCGCGAAAGCGCTTTTAGACAGGAACAGTGGATCCGTCATAAGCCCTCCTTTTCAACGGCTTTTCAATGGAAACCTTTCAATTTCAATGGATTGAATTTCAGTAAGCTGGCGAGCCTGCCGCTAACGCTTTCCCGCGGGTTTCATGCCCCGTGTCCCTCAAATGCCGCCAGGGTCCCCGACGACTTTCGATGCACCATTTCGGCGCGCTCAGCCACAAGCCACGTATTCCGTGGCCTCCAGCGCATCATGCCTGACCGCTGCCCGAGGGCGGCACATCGCACACACCCAACCGCTTGGCTGCCCAGCGTTCGTACAAGCCAATCGCGACATCAGCGCCGGCCATCGCCGTGAGGCAGCCAATGCTGCCCGCCGCCAGTACCGACATGCCCGATGCATGCAACAACATCATGGTAGAGAGCCCGCAGACCACGCAGGCACCAGACCGAAGGAGCAACCGGCGAACCAATGACCAGCCGCTTACCCCGGCTTTGTCTGCCCGCCATGCCTCGCCCGATATCCCGCCGACCAGGGACAGCACGATCACCATCCAGATCGGCATATCAATAAGCGCTTGCTGCTCGTTCGTCATCGCCCTACCCCATAAACGCAAAAACCCGGCGCGATGGCCGGGTTTAGTGTGGTGGTGAGTCCCGCTGCTTGCGGTCGCACCTATCGAAGATGGGTACTTTTTACAGGTGGATTTTACTGGCAGCAAGCGGGTTTTAATGCCATGGCGCAATACGGGTGCAATACAGGTATGACGCAGGTGCAACACAGGGACAACGCATTCAATCGGCTATCGCTTCTGGTGCCCTGTCCTGCCTGTCCCACTATTCAGAATCGAAGTAGGACAGCTACAGGCGCCTAAATTCGGGGCTTCGCCCAACTGTCCTACCTTATTTAACTTTCTCTTGTGTATAGAGAGAAAGCTAAAAGCACGCGTGCGCGCCATGGGCGCGACTACGTACCCGATATGCTCATGTGTGCGTGGGGCGGGTGAAGGTTGGACGGTAGGACAGCCCAGCAACGGCGTGGCCTGCGCCTGTCCAACTGAGCTAAATGCGAGTCGGACAAGGCCGGACAGTAGGACAGAGGCATGCGAAGTGACGCCGAGGGTCATGCAGCTTTCCCCATCAGCATCCCTTGGATGAACACATGGGCGTCATGGAGGCGCATGTAATAGGTTCTTGAGCTGCAGGCGCAGTGCAACAGCTTCTGCGAGAGGAAGCTTTCATGGTTGCAGTAGTGCTCCCAAACGACCAGGGCAAGACGGGGCGGCAGGTGCTTCTTGACGATCAGCTCGATATCCACCGATTCATCCAGCAGCACCCGACTGCCGCGAGTGCCGCGTATCAGCTCACCCTTGCACTCCATCAGCATAGCGATCATGTTGCCGCCGCTCGGCCCGCCAGTGTTCTCCGGTAAAGGCGAATGCAGATCCTGCGCCCACAGCTTGAGCATCTCGTCGATTCGCTTAATCATCGAAGCAAGGCTCCTCTATCACTGACTGCTGCAATGCAGACATACGCCCCCAACCCGCAGGCTTTTCATAGGCCCAGGGGCGTACCCCGCTTTTCGGCAATGCCGGCATGCGACGCTTCCGCCAGCCCAGCCGGTGCATGATCGCCCCGACCCGCATCTGTTCGGGCTTGCCCCAATGGCCGAAGTCCAGCTTCAGCGCTTGGCTCAGGATCTCGTTGCCGGTGGCAGTTTCGCCGATCTGCGACTCCTCCAACCAGGTCAGAATCGGACCTTCCCACTCATCAACCACAAAGCGTTCGTCCTGGGCCTCCGTGAACATCCGGGTTTCATCCTTGGTCACCCACCAGATATCGCCCGCCTCAAAGCAGAACAGCGCCTCAGCCCAAAGCTGGTCGCGGATCTCGCGCAGTTTCTCCAGATCGACCTTGTTGCAGAACACTGGCCAGTAACGACGGTTGCCTGTGGCGTCCTTAAGGTATTCCTCTTGGTTGGTAGTACCCACGAACACACACTGGCGTGGCACGTCGTTCGTTCTGCGGCCGTAGCTCTCGCGGTAGGTGTCGGTGGACGCGGAAAAAAACTGCTTGGCCTTGGTGCTTTCAGCCTTGTTGAAGCTGTCCAACTCCCCCAGTTCGACTATCCACTTGCCACGAATGGCCTGGAAACTGTCCTTGTCGCCGAGGGCAAAGGGCGTGTCCATAAACCACTCGCCGCCGAGGACGCCCATGGCGGTGGATTTGCCTTCACCCTGCCCTCCTTCGAGGATCATCACCGAGTCGGCCTTACAGCCCGGGCGCATCACACGGGCAACCGCCGAGATCGGCCAACGCTTTCCGACCTTGGCCGAGTACTCCGTAGGCTGGACGCCCAGCACATCGGTCAGCCAGGTTTCCAGCCGGGGCACGCGGTCCCATTTCAGTTTCTCCAGGTACTCGCGCACCGGGTGAAAGGAATGGTCGTGGGCAACAACGCTGACCGCCTCGATCACATGAGACGCCTTGACCCGCAGGTTGTACTGCTGCGCGAGCCACTTCATCACTCGCATGTCATCAATGTCGGCCCAATCACCGGCACCACCGCCAAAAGGCGCTGACCGCAGCTTGACGATCTTGGAGCTGAACACGCTGTAGCCGATGACACCGGCCCAGCGTTCGTCATTGCCCAGGATCAGCTCGACGTTTTGCATGTGCGCGATCAGGGAGCCGTTCTCGGTGCGTGCAAGCTGGTCCTTCCAACCACCAGCTGCTGGAGGCTTGACCACCGCCAGCACCTGGCGGCGGACAGCCTCCAATCCTTCGGCGATGTGCAGGTCGTTGAAATCGGTCCACTTGTTTTCACGCTCGCCGGAGAAGACGGGGGCGACTACCTGGCCACCGATTATCAGTGCGGCGTTGCTGGCCTTCTCTTCGCCGGGGTTCCAAGGATCGCCGTTGGGGCGTTTGGTCTTCCAGTCATCATCGCGACAGATGATCAGCGGGCAGCCCGGGAAGCGCTCGCGCATAGCCTTGGAGACTGGCAACAGGTTGCCCGCATCGAAGGCGATAGCTACCGTCAGCGAAGTCGCCATGTGCAGGCTGGCGCCCGTGGCGTAGCCCTCACACACCAGCACCGGCTCACCCGGTTCAGGGTGCGGACCGATCAAGTGGAAGGCGCCCTCTTTCGACATGCCGTAAGGCCAGTAGGCCTTGTCACGCCCGGTGTCTTCCTGCTTTGCAGGGAAGATAACCTGCAGACCGACGATCTGGTCGCGAACGTTGCACATAGGCACCAAAAATGCGCCGGTGCGTGGCGCATAGCGAACCTTGAAGCCGACGATCTGCTTTCGATCCAGATAGGCGCTCTTACCCTTCTCGGGCATGCGCTTGAACAGAGCCGCTGCACGGCTGGCCGCTCGACGTGAGGCATTCGCCGCGACCTCGGCAGCCTTGCGCTTGGCCTCTTCCTGGCGAGCGCGCATGACCTCACGCTCTTCAGGGCTCATACGTCCGGCCTTGACCTTGATCTTCTGAGACTCACCGGACCGCCAATCACCGAAGCTGCCGAAGATCAACGTTCCGTTCTTCTCGGTGACATGCTCGTGGACCACGTACCAGCCGTTTTTTTCCTTGCCCTTGTCCTGGGAGGTTTTGCAACGGGTCAGCTTGCCGAACACCAAGGGTTGATCAGGATCCAAGCCGTAATCAGAGAATTGATTGAGTACCTCATCGAGCATGGCGGGCCTTCCTGGCTTCGCCGATGGACTGGCAGGTCACACACTGGGTGCAACCAGGGATCGCAACACGGCGTGCCAACGGGATCGGCGTGTCGCAGCTTTCGCAGAACATGAACGAATGTGCAGCGGTGGCCGTTTTATTCGCATTGCGCGCTGCAAGGGCCTGATCCATCCGCTCTTGCACCAGGTCGTTGGCAAAATCGATAACGTCAGCCACGGTCAGTACCCCGCGTAGTCTGGTTTACGTATGTGGCCCGGTTGAGCATCCCCAACAGCCCCTGAATACCGCGAAACACCTGCAGGCGAATCTCGGCCAGTTCTTGATCGCTGACGACACCGTCGCCAATGCTCTTGGCCCACGTATCCGCCAAATCAGCCACCTGCCGGAAGTACGACGCAATACCTGTGGTGAGGGTCTCGGGCATGTCACTGGTATAGGTTTCAGCCAGCTCCTGCCATGTGGTATCGCCGACCAGGGCATGCACCGCATCAAGAATGCGGCGGTCCTTGGTCAGTTCGAGGATCTCGCCGAACTCCTGGATGTTCACGGTGTGGGACGGATGGGTGGGAGACAGTTTGTGTTGCAGCGTGGTGGCGTTGCGGCCGGTGGTGGCAGCGATTGCAGCGGCACCGCCGGGATAGTCCCGTGCGGCGTGGTACAGGGCTAATTCAAGCGTAAGGACCTCCCTTTGCGCTCGATCAACACAGCTTAAAGCTATTCGGCTCATGGCATTATTCCTACAAGGTTGCCAGTGCCCCGCGACATGCAGTGGTGATACATTTGCCGCGTGGCTTGAAAGGGCCCAAAACGCCGGCTAGATCTCGGGATCGAACCGGCACCGTGCCGAGGCGAACAATCCGTTGTTCACCTCTGGCGCAACAGCTGCCCAATCTGTGGTGGAAAAGGCAGCAACCCAAGACATCCGTGTCTTGGTAGCGCGGTAAAGAGAGGTGGTTTGCATGTGGTGTGCCCGCAACTCTTTATCGCGACCCGACAGCACTGTGGTGGTGTGTGCCGGGAGAAACGGGGCGGCCTACTAGGCCGCCTTTTTTCTATCTAATGCAGCTTTGGCCGTAGAAACGTTTTCAATGACACCGAAATGCTCCAAAACCTCGGCAAGGGACACAAAGCCTTCACTTTCACGAGCCAATGCCTTGATAAGCGAAACGCTTGGGTCTTTGCTTGCATACTTGACGTGAAGGCGAAGATAGCTATCAGCAATGCTGCAACGAATTGCATATGCCTTAAGCGCATCGGGATCCAGACGGTTGATGTAATCGCGCAGTTTCATGGGGCGTACCTCCTGAAGCATCAATTTAACCACTAAGGTTAATTTTTGCAATACCAGAACGGACATTCACCTTAATGGTTAATCGGGACAGAATCTGCTGATGAAAATTTCAGATACCCGTTTGCAAAATTTCCGCAGAGTGATGGCTGAGAAAAAACTACGCCTGACCGACATCGCTGAAATCTTAGGCAAAGCACCGGCACAAGTGAGCGCGTTTGGGGGTAAAAGGCCCACAAAGGGCATAGGCGATCAGATTGCTCGAGAAATTGAGAAGGCCCTGAAGCTACACAGCGGTTACCTCGACATGCCTTACGGGCTTGGAGAATTCAATAACGCCACCGTGCTGAGCCTCACAGGACGTAAATTGCCAGTAATAGGGTCAATCGCCGCCGGCGCATGGTGCGAGTCACAGGGTAGTTTCGACCCTAGAGATGCTGAAGAATGGATCGACGCACCTGGGCCGGTTGGACCACGCGCATTCATCCTTCGCGTTGAAGGTATGAGCATGGAGCCTAAATTTGTCGAGGGAGATAAGATTGTAATCGATCCCTCACTAGAGGCATTACCAGGCCACTTCGTTGCAGCTAAAAGAAGTAGAGATCAGGCAGCTACGCTAAAGCAGTTAAAACAGGAAGGAAGCGAACAATACCTTTATGCACTAAATCCCGACTGGCCTGAGCGTATAATAAAGATGACTGAGGAGTGGAGCATCTGTGGCAGGGCACGATGGAAAATTACAGATCTTTAGTCCACAGAATTTCTATCACTCCATCAAGCGAAACCAGTCCCTAAGTGTTAGCTTTAACCGAACAACCTCATCTTCTGCAAGCGGACTACAGTGAGCAATAGGACCGCGCAGCAAGTTCAAGCTATTCATAACCCTATTAAAAGCTTTTTCACTGTAGAATATATCCGCAAAATGCACCCAATTTTTTCTTACCAGATCGCCTAGTTCTCCAAAAGTAGTGTAATCCAGCTCATCATCAGATCGTTGCGTAAAAGAAGAGTCAAGCTCCCGCTGCATATTATCTTTGACGTTCTTCTTTATAGACTCGGGCACTTCACCCACATCCCACCAATCATTTCCCAACTCAGACTTCATCTTATCTTTAATGAGTGTTCTTATAGAAACCTCTAGACAGTAAAACAACTCATAATGCACCGCCATCTCTTTGGCTTCCAACCTAATATCCATCGTAAACTGCGGATAATAGTCGTCGTCCCTATCACCTGCTCTGTCAAGCTCGTCAGCCCGATGAAGATCTATCTGGAGTCCTTTTTCCACGCCATCAAGTGCACGCTCGACCATCTGATTCGAGAAAGCGAATACTTTTATTTTATCGTCCATATCACTTCCTCAGGAGGTTCTCTCTCAAGCTTCTAAAAATTGCGTTAAATACAGAAACATCATCGGTTTTTGGTAGAACGAGGTTGATGGTATAGGACAATCCCAACCTGACATCCGAAAACCCATCATCATGAGAAATATCAGCCGGCTTTTTATCAATACTAATTAATGGATCTTCCGTTTCTATCGCTTTGAACTCAGCAAAAGCTTTCAAGGCATCAAAAGTGCCCGCTATCGCTTTGACCGTTGGATTACCCTTTTCAAGACCAGTCATTTCAACAATCAACCCCTCAAAGTCAGCCCGACTCAAACTATGAGCATATTCGTTCCGCGCATAAACATCCGAATATGCATTCTTAATGGCTTTTGCCATCGCGGCTTTGGACGTAGAAGAATTTGTATTGCGAAACTGCTTATATAAATCGGTGGGTGTACCGTCGCTGCCTAACAATCCTAATTTTTTAGCAAGAGGGATAAATGCCCTTGCTCCACCACCAGGAAACCCCAACTCGGTGGCTAAATAATCTTGTGTGAATCGGTCGGGGGTAGCAGCTATCTTTATTTTTTCTAGAATCTTCGTAACTGCGGCGGTAGCGTTGACGAATGCCGGATAATTCTTAGCCATAAAAATCCCTTTTTTCTGCTCAACGGATGGTGAGATATCATACCAATATCACCTTTGGGGAGCGTCGTCACCTGTATCGATGGGCGATGGAAACAACCTGCGGGGGTATTTTTATTTGATTAATTAACCTTTATGGTTAATATTGCTTTCACTCTTCCACCACAGAGCGAGGCAAAACTATGCACACCACAGCCACGTTGCACGTCCACCCGGCCGCTGCTAACCCCTTCCGCATCTTCGAGATTCGCCGCCTGGCGCAAGATTGCGGCTGCGCGTTCATCGCATCCAAACCCAAGCTGAAACAGCGCACTGCGCCCGTACCGTTCGATCCGAATGGCGGGGGGCACGCAGCATGAACAAGTTCAAGCTCGACAACCGTACCCTTGCCCTACTGCATGCCCAGGTCAATCTCAGCGAGACCTTCAACCACACGTTGCGCACAACACCACGCCGCGATGTGCTGGCTTTCCGCTTGAAAGTCGAACGTAGCAAAGCGGACACGCACTTCACCGTTGAGCTGGGCGCCGAACGCCACACGCTGACCCTGACCAACAGCAAAAAAATGCACCTCAAACTGGCCGACTTCATCGAAGAAATAGCCAACGGCCCGCTCGACCCCAGCACATCGCCCGAATCACTGCCGGCTCTCCACGCAAACCGTCGCTACGGCACGTTTGATGTTGAACACAAGCAACAAGTGTTCGAGCTGGTACGCACCGGCGGCGCGATCACTCTCGATCTGGGCTTCGAGCAGCCCATTTACCTGGCTGTTCACCGCAACAAAACCCGCTCCGGCGTCACCACCATCATGGGCATCGGCGTGAAGTCGCCGCGCACTAAGTGCTTCACGGTATACGGGACCGACGTCGAGATGTACGGCATGGTCGTCGAATCCATCAACCACTTGGCCGCAGCAGCTACACCTGCCGCGCACGCAGCGTAGGAGGCCGTGATGGAACGTAGCCTCGAAAAAGCCGCCAAGTATTTCGGCATCACCCGTCCCAAGCTGATCGCGCTCATGCGTGAAAAGGGCTTGCTCAACGACCGCAACTTGCCGGCCTTCCCCGTCCGTGACCGTGAGTACCTGAGGATCAAGAACGGCAACTGGTACCACGAGAAGGCCGGAATGCAATACAGCCAATCGACGAAGGTCCGGCAAGCCGGCTTGCCCTGGCTCGCCGAGCAACTGGAACTCGAACTGCCAGCCATCCCGGCAGACAACCGTGACGTGGCCTAGGGAGTACGCCCGGCAGATCGTAGCCATGCGCACACGCGAGGAGCGCAACGCCGCGCTTCTCGAAGTGCCGGAGCATCTGCGGGAGCTGACCAAGCGTCATTGCCTGAATGCTTGGAACCATCCATCACGACTCAAACGCAAGGAGGCCGGGGCCAATGAGCAACACCAGTCAAACACCGCTGCGGCTGCAACCCGCGCCAGATAGCTCGACCGTCGAGATGCTGCATCAACTCTTCGGAGACGTGCTTATCCCACTGGAAAAGCTGCGCGTGCACTACTTCAAGAACCTCAATGAAAAGACATTCATCGAGGCGATCAACGCCGGTCGCATCCAACTGCCGGTGACCACTCTGGACCACAGCGCCAAGGCATTGAGGTACGCCCACATCAAACACGTAGCGGCCCTGATCGACATCCGCGCTTACCGAGCAGATGAAGACATGCCGCGCCCAGAAACCGACTCAACCGAGCAAGGCCAGTAACCCCCAACGGCTGCCACCACCAGCCAACAACACAAGGAGCACACCACATGACTGCAATTCAAATATACGCACTGATCAGCATCGTTATCGCGCTTGGGATCCTCTACTGGGTCTGGTACAAGGGCGGCTTAACGGATGGTCGAGCTGAGGGCTATGAGGATGGCCACGTTCAGGGCTTTATGGAAGGGATGGACCAGGGCGAGTCAGCAAGCGCTTCCGAACTTGAGCAAGTCACCGAACGATGCCGGCGCCTGCAACTTATCCTGGACCTTCAACCACAAGATCGACTCACCCTATTAGCCATAGCCGAAAAGCTGAAGCTTGCGGCTGACACCTTCCGAGCAGTGAGATCCGAGAGCCAGGCAACGCAAGCACTTGCCTTACGTGACAAGGCTCTGGGCATGGCTGCCCTGCAGGATCCATTCACTCTGGAGGATGCAGCATGAACTTCATCCTCACGTTCACCGGTAAGAACTTCAACCTGTACGAGCCAGACGCCGACATGATCGACCCACGGGACATATCGCACTCGTTGGCCCAACTGTGTCGGTTCAATGGCCACACTCGCGAGTTTTACAGCGTGGCACAGCACAGCTGCATCGTCGCCGAGCTGGTGCCGGAAGAACACAAGTTAGCGGCCCTGCTCCACGATGCGACCGAGGCGTACCTGGGCGATATGACCCGGCCACTTAAACAGTGGATGCCCGACTACCGAGGATTTGAGGACGTCGTTTGGGGGCGCATCTGTGAGCGCTTCGACCTGGCCTTAGATCTACCCGCATGCATACACCAGGCTGACCTGATTGCGCTGGCCACCGAGCGCCGCGACCTCATGCCAACCGATCCGGCTATCTGGGATTGCTTGGTCGGCGTCGAGCCCATGGCTGAAACCATTCGTTCATGGCCTGCCGCCGAAGCACGCAACACCTACCACCAGCGCCTGATGGACCAACTCGCCATCGAACATCGGAGGAAAGCGGCATGAAGTTCCACCAGGACAATATCAGCACCCTGCCCGCTTTGCTCCGCACACCCGTGAGTGTCGACACGCTGGAAACAAACAGTTTCTGCTGCGCAGCAGCAGGCAATATTGCCTCTTTCAGCGCCACCGCCGAGGCACTTATACCCCACGAAAAGCTGCGCGGGGCAGCGCTCGCTAATGCAACGCTAAACGCTCAGGAACGCCCGCTCGCGCAGCCTGCCGTGGGGTATACGCGTGCTCCGGGCACTATCGAGTTGCCTCCTAAGGAAAACACACGCCGTAGTTATGGGCGGACAGACCTGATCGGGAGAGCCGCATGATGGAATTCCAAAGCGAAACCCTCGCCGACGAAGAACTTGCGACCATCACCGGATATCAGATCCCGTCCAAACAAATTCTATGGTTGACCGAAAATCGCTGGGAGTTTGTTCTGACAGGCGCTCGCCGCCCGATAGTGGGTCGAGTTTACGCCCGACTGAAACTCGCGGGCGTCAAACCTTCTGGGGTCAACGCCGTAACTGAAACCTGGTCGCTCGACCTAGCGAACGTGAGCTGACTGATGCGCCAGAAAAGCATAGCCAATCGCGACCTTCCGCCACGAATGATACGGCGCACCCGCAAGCGCAAAAGCGGCGCCGTGTGGACCTCGTTCTACTACAACGGCAGGGATGCCGACGGCAACCGGAAAGAAATACCGCTGGGCAGTGATCTGGACGCGGCGAAGGTCGAGTGGGCTCGACTAGAACGCCGCGAACCACTAAAGCCCAATCATCTAATGGGTGCGCTGTTCGACAAGTACGAAAGAAAGATCATCCCGACCAAATCAATACGGACGCAGTCCGACAACCGGAAGGAACTGAAACAGCTACGAAAGGCATTTGAAAACGCGCCTCTTGACTCAATCACTCCCCAGGTGGTCGCCCAGTATCGAGATGCCAGAACCGCCAAGGTCAGGGCCAACCGAGAAATCGCGCTGTTGTCACACATGTTCACGATTGCGCGCGAGTGGGGACTTACCAACAATGCCAACCCTTGCTTCGGCGTACGCCGAAACAAGGAAAAACCCCGGGACTACTATGCCGGCGAAGTGGTTTGGAATGCGGTATATGGAGAGGCCGTGCAGGAACTAAAGGATGCCATGGACCTTGCTTACCTGACCGGCCAGCGCCCTGCTGATGTGCTGAAGGTGGCAACTACCGATCTGGCCAACGGCTTTGTGGGGGTTCGCCAGGGCAAGGGCGGCAAACTTCTGCGTATTCGCCTGGACGATGCCGGCGAACAATCAGCGCTTAGTCTATTCATAGACAACCTGCTCGAACGCAGATCGTTAAATGGGATTAAGACCTCAACGCTTATCACGAACGCGTCCGGCCTTCGGATGAGCCAGCAGATGCTACGCAACCGCTGGGATGAAGCCCGGGATAAAGCAGCCATCAAGGCCGGTGCCGATGGCGATCCCGCCCTGGCTGTACTAATCCGTCAGTTTCAGTTCAAAGACATCCGCCCCAAAGCCGCCAGCGAGATAGAACTTGCGCATGCAAGTCGGCTGCTCGGCCACTCCACTGAGGAGATGACAAAGAAGGTCTATCGACGCGTCGGTGAGATCGTTAACCCCACGAGATAACAGGCCAACCACACCCTCCCCTGGGACTGTTCTGCCCCCTCATGGCGGTCAAAAATGAGTAGGGTTGCGGAACACATTCCAAAAGTTGCGGAACACTTCTCAAATCACAGGCAATAAAAAACCCCGTAGACCATTGATCTACGGGGCTTTAAGAGTGGAGGCCGAGGTCGGAATCGAACCGGCGTAGGCGGATTTGCAATCCGCTGCATAACCATTTTGCTACTCGGCCTCAAACGATCAATGCCCTGGTTGCTGACATTCACCGCATACAAACTTGAGTGGGCTACGTGAAGCCTGCCTCTACTCTAACTCATTGAATACATTGAAGTTTTTAATGCTTCGTTGCGTTCGATGGGCGCCATTATGTACTCATTTGCCTAGGCCTGCAACCCCTTGATTTCAAAAAATATTCTGCCTTGGCATCAAGGGGTTGCGCCTCTGCCCTACTCCTTCACCGTGTGGATTTGGTAGTGCGGGTCGGCCTTGATCTGGGCCTCGGTGAAGGGCAATGGGCGCAGTTTTTTCTCGGAGAAGGCTTGGGTCTGGTCCTTTGAATAGGCGGACGCCGGGTTGCTGGACTCGGAGAATGCCAGGACGCCGACTGCGTTGGGGCCTTTGTCGTCGAAGCTGACGATTTGCAGGTAGCTGGTGCCGCTGACGACTTCGCGTTTGCCGTCGGCGCGGGGCACGGTTTGCATGGCGTTGTAGATACCGAGTTCTTGCGGGCCGCCGTGGATGGGGGTTTGGCCGGAGACTTGGATATCGCCCCAGCGGGTCTGCCCCAGTTTGCTGACCTCAGCGCTGGAGGCCAGCATGGCTGCGCGCAAGGCCTTGGCGACCGGGGCGCGGTCGATGGCGAGGCCGCTAGGGGTGGTCAGGGGATGGGCCGGGTCGAAGGCCACGCGCCAGGCGTCAGGGATTTGCTGCAGGTGCTGCACCAGGTTGATGAAGTGCACCAAGCCGACGCCGCTGTCGAGGTTGGCGCGCTGGTCCCAGTTTTTCAGGCTGGTGCACAGCGGCTGTAGCGCAGCGGCGTCAGCGCCCAGGTGTTTGGCGCAGAACGTCAGCAGGTCGGGCATGACTTGGCCCGCCAGGTACACCTCGTTGTCCATGACCATGTCTTGCAGATCAGTGACGGTGATCGGCTGCTGCTCGAGGGTTTGCAGGCGCTGGAGCGCGAAGCGCGCACGCGGGCCGAGGCCGATGTTGTCCTGGCTGATCACCGGCGAAAAGCCACTTAGCGGCGCCTTGGGGTTGGCCATCCAGGCGGAATCGTTGGAGTGTTGCACGTAGTCGGTGCGTTGCAACTGGGGCAACTGGTCGGCCGGGAAGATACCCGGCTGGGCCGCGCGCGGGTCGATGTCCCACGCGCAGGCACTATGGGCGCCGTCGAGCATGATCATTTGCAGGCCGGCCCGTGGGTCGCTGCATTTTGCCAGCTTGGCGGCGCTGACGTTGGGCACTACCGACAGGTTCATGTACAGGCTTTGGCCCTGGTCATCGGCGGCCAGGGTGTTGACCCAGGGGATGCCTTGCAGGGTATGCACTGAGGTTTGCAGCTCCTTGAGGCTACCGGCGCGGTTCATGGCGTACCACTGTTGCAGCACCCGGTCGTTGCCCAGGTTGGCGTCGCGCAGGCTGAAGGCGTAGTGGTTGTCCCAGTCGAGCTTGCCCGGCCATTGCACCACGGGGCCGAACTGCGAACTGTAGACGGTGTGGGTCACGGCCTTGAGGCTGCCGTCGGCTTGCTTGACCTGTACCGTTACGGCGGTTTTCTCCAGGGGGATGGACTTGCCGTCCAGCAGGTAACGGGTGGCGTCCTTGGGGTCGAGGGTCAGGCGGTACAGGGTGAAGTGTTTGGACGTGTCCACGGTGTGGGTCCACGCCACATGCTGGTTGAAACCGATGTTCACCACGGGCAGCCCTGGCAGTGCGGCGCCCATCACATCCAACTGGCCCGGGATGGTCAGGTGCATCTCGTAAAAACGCATGCCGCCCACCCACGGGAAATGCGGGTTGGCCAGCAGCATGCCACGGCCATTGAATGAGCGGTCACGGCCCACGGCAACGGCATTGCTGCCTCGATCCAGCGTGAAGCGTTGCTGGTTGGCGGCGGCCGTGGCAAAGGCTTTGGCACCGGACTGCACATTGGCGGTGGCCTGCGGCGGTGCTGCCCCGACCAAGGCTTCGGCGAATTGGCCGATGCCCCCTTCCACCAATAGCCTGCGGGTCAACTTCACCAGGTCTTGCACTACCAAGGGCCGTACCCACGCGGCCTGGCACTGTGCGGGTGCGCCCTTATCCTTGAGATAACGGTTGTAGCCGGCCACGTACCCTTCGATGCGCTGTTGCATTTCGGGCGTCTGGGCTTTCCAGAATGCCGCAACGACCTCAGGTGTATTCAGCCAGTTGAAGAATACATCGCTGGCAAGGTTGTTGCGCTCTTCCAGGGTCGCCTGGTCCGGCCCGAAAAACCTCGCCCGCTCGCCATTGACCGTGACTATTTCATTGGCCAGCAAGCACAGGTTGTCCTGGGCATAGGCGTAACCCATACCCACCCCCAGGCCCCGCTCATCAGAGGCGCGAATATGCGGCACGCCATAACTGGTACGCCGTATATCCGCCGACGTTTGCGTCACTTGCTCGCGTGCCGATACGGCCAGGCTAATGGCGAGTAACAGCCCTGCCGTGCCCACTCTGGACAACCCCTTGGAAATAATCACGCCGACTCCACAGTCAAATTGAACAGCCTTACGAGGGATGGTTACCCCACCGTAAGAACGCACATCGCCCGGCAAAATTTAACCGCACAAGGTTGCCTATCGACGGCGCAGGGGATGTGACAAACCTGATACCGACAAATTTTCTACATCCATCGTTTCATGATTTGCGTCACTCGTTCGTCTTATTCCCCAAGAGCACCATCTTTTTCCTGATCAGGCTCTGAAAAGGAGTTTTTGCATGTATAACCCGCAAGTGCCCACGGATGGACATTCAAAGGCCGCAGATACCCACTATGGCAACGACGCACGGGCGTTCGGTAACGCGCCCGAACAGCAGGGCAACCAGCGCATCCGCCATTTGCTCAAGTGTTTCGGTTTGCGCACCAGCCTGATCCGGCTGAAGGTCATCGACGCCCTCCTCACTGCCGCCGACAACCAGCGCACCCTCGGGGTACGCGGCGTGCACAGCCATTTGCTGGAGCTGGGCATACCGTTGTCGTTTCTCAGCGTGCGCGAGGTACTCAAGCGTCTATGCAGCGAGGGCGTGATCACCCTCAACGCTGACAAGAGCTACAGCCTCCATGAAGAGGCTGCCAAGGTACTCGAAGGTCGTGCCTGACTGACGCCCGTCAGAAGTTAGGCTTGACCTTGCGGCGCATGATGCCGTTGATCACGACGACGACCACGGCAATCGCGATGGCCAGGTACTGGAAGGTTTTTTCACTGATCACGCCTGTGTTCTGCAGATAAGACAGGCCGAACATCGCGCCCAGTACAGCCAGGGCAATCAGAAGCGAGTATTTCAAGCGTTGCTTTTGGGTCATGACGAGTTCCTGAACCTGAAGAATGTATCCACTGTGTATCGCCGTGCATGCCAAGCACATACCCAGTCACGGGGATGGCGCGGTTTCGGCAGGGTCTTATGTTACAGGCGATGAAAAGTTTTGGCTTGCCCTCCGCCTGACAGGCCTTGCGAATACCCCTTGGAGAACTGTGAAATGCTGCGACGACTCATCCTGCTGGTTCCACTGATGATTATGCTGAGCCTGGGCGGTTGTTTCTTCTTCCCGCGCGGCGGGGGCTGGCATGATCACCGCTATGAGGGTGGTGGCGGTTACCAGCGCCGCTGATCTGCATCCGGATAACGCTTCGTGCACAACGCGTGCAGCACGCTTGGGGGCTTCACGCGTTACTGCATCGACATTACCTACTCGTCAGGCGGGTTCGGAGCCTCGACGCCGGTTTCAACCACTTAGCCGCCATGCACCCACCGCCGATGCAACCAACGCGCAAACGCATCCAGCGCGAACCCCAGCACCCCGATCACCACCACCATCGCCATCAACTCCGAATACGCGAGCCGATCACGGGTGTCGAGGATGTAATACCCCAGCCCCGCACTGACCCCGAGCATTTCGCAGGGCACCAGCACGATCCACAGGATGCCGATGGCCAGGCGCACGCCGGTCAGCACATGCCCTACCACGCCAGGAATGACCACCCGGCGCAAGGTTTCCCAACGCGTGGCGCTCAAGCTCTTGCTCAACTGTAACCAGCGCGGGTCGAGCTGACGCACGCCCGCTGCGGTGTTGAGCATGATCGGCCAGACAGCGGCAAAGGCCAGCAGGAAATAGATTGGCTGGTCGCCCACGCCCATCAGCATCACCACGATCGGCATCCAGGACAGCGGCGAAATCATCCGCAGAAACTGGAACGCTGGCGTGGTCGCCGCCTCCAGGTTACGCGAACTGCCCACCAGCAGCCCGAGGGGTACGCCTACCAACAACGCGATAAACAGCCCGACGAAAATACGCTTCAGGCTCACGGCGATATGCAGGTACAACTCACCCCGCCCGAGCAATTCCCACAAGCTGCTGGCGGTGGCCGCCAGGGAAAAGCGCGCCGACAGGCCATCGGCCTCGCCGAACACTTTCACGCCCAACCACCACAGCACCAACAAACCCGCCAAGCCACTCAGCCCCAGCCACCAGCCGGGGATTCTGCTGTTGTTCAAACGCCGATCTCCTCGTGCCGCTCATAACCATCCGGCAAACCGAAGGTCTGCATGCCACCCACGGCTTCGATCGCGTTGCGCACGAAGCGGTCGTCCACCAAGTCCTTGGCCACGAAGGCTGGGTCCAGGTCCGTGAGAAACTTTTTGTCGCCTTCGATCAAGGTGTCCTTCAAGCGCCGCACCAGTTCTTCGGTGTAGCTGGGGAACGGGTACGGTTGGAAGTCGATGCGATGCTCGTCCCAGTTGGCGTGCTGGATCGCGCCGTCGGCCACGTAGGAGGCGCGGTCGCTGGCCGCCGGCGCCAGGACTTTGCTCAACACCGGTTCGGCATGGGGCGTGTAACGGTTCGGGCCATCCTTGGACAGCAGCTTCACCGCCTCTTCACGGTTGTCGCGGGTCCACACCTGGGCCTTGACGATGGCGTTCACCACCTTCTGCGACCACTCCGGACGGTTAGCCAGGTCGTGCTCGTGCATGAACACCACGCAGCAGGCATGGTTACGCCACACGTCGCCAGTAAAGCGCTGCACGCGACCGACCTTGAGGTTTTCTGCCAGGGCATTGAACGGTTCGGCGACGATGTAGCCGTCGATGCGTTTGCTGGCCAGGGCCGGAGGCATGTCCGAGGGCGGCAACACGATCAGGTTGACCTCATTGGCGGCAATCGAACTGCCGGTGGCACGAGTGACCGGCGTGAGGCCGTTATCGCGGAACAGTTGCTGCACCACCACGTTATGAATCGAGTACCAGAACGGAATCGCCACCGACTTGCCACCCAGTTGCTTCACGTCGGTAATACCTGGGGATACGGTCAAGCCCGAACCGCCCACATGGTTCCACGCCACGACTTTGGCCGGCACTTTACTGCCGTAGCGCGCCCATACGGTCATTGGCGACAGCAGGTGTATCACGTTGACCTGGCCGGAGATAAACGCCTCGATCACTTGGGCCCAACTGCGCAACAACACTGGGCGCTCGGCCTTGATGCCTTCGGCTTCGAACAGGCCATTGTTGTGGGCCACCAGCAGTGGCGTGGCGTCAGTGATAGGTAGGTAGCCAATGCGCACCGGCGCGTCGGGCTCGTTGGCGGCACGCGCCTGCAGGCTGCTCAGCAGAGGCAAGGCGCCGGCGGCACTGAGCACGGCGGAGAGTTTGAGAAAGTCACGGCGCGAGTGGGCCAGGTCATCCAGACACATAAGTAAACTCCTGTTGTTCAAGGGGGTTGGGTTGAGGGCGGCTCGCCTGCCGTAAGGTTTTCAAAATTTCGATACGCAGCGCGCCGATGGCCTCGACCTGTTCTTCCCGTGGATGCGGCAAATCGATTGCCCACTCGCCCAACGTCCGCGCCGGGCGGTTACCCAGTAGCAGGATGCGGTCCGACAGCAGCAGCGCTTCGTCGATGTCATGGGTGATCAATACCGCCGCCGAGCCCTGCTCACGATTGACCTTGAGCAACAGGTGCTGCATGTCGGCGCGGGTCACTTCGTCCAGGGCGCCGAAGGGTTCGTCGAGCAGCAACACTTGTGGCTGACGCGCCAGGCAGCGAGCCAATGCCGTGCGCTGGGCCATGCCACCGGACAATTGCGCCGGGAACTGCTGGCGCGCAGGTTCCAGCCCTACCGCTGCAATGGCGTGGTCGACACGCCGGCGGCGCTCTTCACCACTCAAGTGCGGTTGGCGGGCGAAATCCAGACCAAAGGCGACGTTCTTTTCCAGGGTCAACCAAGGCAGCAGGCTCGGGTCTTGAAAGGCCACCACCACGCGCGGATGCGGGCCGCTCAATGGCTCGCCCAATACCTGCACACGGCCAGATTGAGGTACCTGCAAGCCAGCCAGCACCCGCAGCAGGCTGGATTTGCCCACGCCGCTGGGGCCCAGGATCGACACCACTTCACCCGGTTGCAAGTGCAAGTCGAAGCCTTGCAACACCGGCCCGCTGCCGTACCCCAGGCAAATGCCCTGGGCCGTCAATACCGCCTGGCTCATAGACTGGCCTGGCGGTGCAGCTCGGTACGCAGTTGCACCAGGCTGGGCGTTACGATCGGTACAAAGGCCGACTCGCGCCAGCGCCGGGCAAAGCCGCTGCCGTGGGCGGTCAGGTAGGCCTTGCCACCGCTGGCTTGCAGTTCAAGCTGCACAGCGCTGGCGGCGGTTTCGGCCAGCGCGATACGCAGCTTGAACAGCGGTATCGGCTCGGCGGTAAAGCGCCCGGCCAACAGCCCCTTTTTAAGCTCGCGGACCAGATGATCCAGCGTTGCGCGCAGGGCTTCCAGCTCGTCGCGCAACACGGTACGACTGGCGCCCAAATGGTGGGCTACTTCAGCCAGGGAACGCCGTGCCAAACCAATCGACATACCGCACTGCAAGCCCAGAAACGCCGGGCGCACCGCCGGTAAAAACTTGCGCGCATCCTCGTGCAACAACCACTCGCGACTCAGCTCCACGCCTTCCAGGCCCAGCGCTGCGGTGTTGCTCGATTGCAGCCCGAGCAGCTCCAGGTCACGGGAGCGCTGCAACCCGGCCACCGAATCCGGAATGGCCAGGATAAATGGCGCGCCGCCCCCGGCATGCTCGATGGCCGCCGCAGCGACAAAGCCATTCTTGCGCAAGTTGGTCACCCAGTGCAGGCGACCGTTGAGGATCCAACCGTGGTCGTTGGGCTCGGCGCTGATCTGCAACGTCTCGATACCCGACAGGAACTTCATCGCATTCGACAACCCGGTGGCGCCGGCCAACTTGCCGCTGAGCAGGTCTGGCATCAGCTGCTCGCGCAAGCGCTGATTGGGGCTCTGCAGCAAGTACTCGATAAACGAGCGCTGGCCCCAGCACACAAACGCCGCTGCCAGGGAATGGCTGGCCACATTGGCGATGGCCTCGACCGCACCCGCCACATCGCCGCCCAGGCCGCCCAGGTGGGTGGGCACACCGATTCTCAGAATATTGGCTTCTGCCAGCCGTGGCAGCACTTCCTGTGGATCGCAACTGCCCACGTCCAGGGCCTGCGCTTGAACATCGAGCCAACGGCTCAAGATTGGGTCAAGCATTCATGTCTCTCCTTTTACAGCAGGTGGGCCAACGCCGAATCAGTTGGCCGGTTTTTCCCAACGGTATTGCGCCAGCTCCGGGTTCAGCGGGGTGCGGGCAAACACGTTGGCGAAGTTGCACAGGGTTGCCAGACTGACACCCAGGATGACTTCCAGCGCGTGGCCGTCGGTGTAGCCAGCGGCGCGGAACGCCTCAAAGCCCGCGTCACTCACATCCCCACGGGTGGCGATCACTTCACGGGTAAACGCGGCAAGTGTCTCATAGCGCGCGTCAGGCAACTCACCCCGGCGGCGCAAGGCCTCGATCACCTCCTCGGGCAACTTGGCTTTGTTGCGGGCAACCGCCGTGTGGCCAGCGACGCAGAAATCACAACCGTGGGTAGTAGCGGCAATCAGTTGCACCACTTCACGGTCGGCCAGGCTCAGCTCGGCCTTGGCATTCAAGGCGGAGACAGTGATGTAGGTTTCCAGCGCAGCCGGTGCGTTGGCCAGTACGCCCAGTAGGTTAGGGATAAAACCCGAGCCTTTCAGCGCGTTTTCCAGAAAGGGCTTGGCGGCTTCCGGTGCGGTTTCAGGCGTGAGCAACGGTACACGGGACATGAAGTGGACTCCTGTTGGGTTTGAATGCCCCAGTCTGTTGGTTCTAAAAAAAGCGCTCAATAGGCTAAAGTAGCGATTACTTGCTCTTGAGTCTTTCCATTAGATGAATTCGTCCGATGTACTTGTCGATTGGTTATTAGATAGCCTCGAACTCAACACCAGCCTGTTTCACGTCGGCCGTTATTGCGGTGACTGGCACGCGAGCACCCATGGCCTGGCGCAGGCGAGCTTCCACTTGATTGTGCAAGGCGAATGCTGGCTGCATATCGACGGTGATCCAACGCCCCAACACCTGAACAATGGTGACGCGGTGTTCCTGCTGCGTGACTTTGCCTTCAGGCTTTCCGGCCAAGCCACGGCGGCCGGCGCCCAGCAGTGCCCACGCCGCTCGATGCTGCCTCTCGATAGCACGGCCACGGACGGCGTAGGATTAGTCTGCGGTTTCTTTCACTTCCAATCCGGATTGTCGACGCTGATCGTCGACACCCTGCCCAGCTGGATCATCCTGCGCGCCGGCGACCCGTCGCTGATGGCTGCACGCAACCTGTTCGAATTGATCCTGCAAGAATGCGCACGCACCCCAGCGCCCTCTTCCGCGCTGCTTGAGCGCCTGTGCCACCTGCTGTTTCTGTATGTGCTGCGCCAGCAAGTGCTCGACAACACCGAGCTTGGCGGCCTTGCGGCGCTGGGCCGGGCACCGGCGTTCGCACATTTGCTGGAGCAATTGATCGCCCGCCCCGCCGAGCCCTGGAGCCTGGAAAGCATGGCGGCCTGTACCGGGTTGTCGCGCTCGGCGTTTTTCAAGCGCTTCAGCGAACTGTGTGGGCAGTCGCCCGGGCAAGTGCTGCTGATGATCCGCATGCGCCACGCCTGTGGGTTGCTCAAGGCGGACCAGACGGTGGCCGAGGTTTCGCTGGCGGCCGGGTATCAATCGGTGGCGGCGTTTACCCGAGCCTTCCATAAAGTCACCGGGCAACAGCCTGGCGCCTATCGCAGGGCGCAAGCCTAGCCTTGCAAGCCGGTGCCGGGCCGACCGCACAACTGCACCAGCCAATCGACGAACACCCTCACCCGCTGCGACAACTGCCGATGAGGCGGGTACAACGCAGTCAGCGCCATCTTCGGCACTGCCACATCAGGGAGCACCTGCACCAGCGTGCCCTCGGCCAGTTGGCGCAGGGAGTGATAACGAGGTGCCTGGATCAGCCCGTAGCCGGCTTCGCACGCAGCGAAGTAACCGGCAGAGCTGTTCACGGCAACCACTTTCGGCAGGTTGATCGGATGCAACTCGCTGCCCAGCAGAAATTCCAGGCCAAAACGTTTACCGCTGGCGCTGGACACGTACTCGACCATTTGGTGACCCGCCAACTGCTCCAGGCAAGTGGGCGTGCCCATGCGTTCAAGGTACGCGGGGCTGGCCAGGGTCAGTTGTTCCATCATCGCCAAGGGGCGTGCCACCAGCGATTCATCCAGGGCCGGACCACCGCGCAACACGCAATCGACGCCTTCGCGAATCAGATCCACTGGCCGGTCATTGAGGCCGATCTCCAACTCGATCTGTGGGTACAGCGCGGTGAACGTTGGCAAGGCCGGAATCACAATCAAGCTCCCAATGCCTGAGGGCATATCGATGCTCAATGTGCCCCGGGGGTTCTGGCGCCGCGTGGAGAACACCGCCTCGGTTTCCTCAAGATCAGTCAGCAATTGCACGCAACGTTGGTAGTACGCCGCGCCATCCAGGGTCGGGCTGACGTGGCGCGTGGTGCGCTGCAGCAGTTGCACGCCGAGATGGGCCTCCAGTTGCTTGATCAGGATCGTCACGGAGGCGCGTGGCAATTGCAGGCTGTCGGCGGCCTTGGCAAACCCGCCCAATTCAACAATCCGAGTGAACACGCGCATGGCGTTAAAACGATCCAATAAAATGCTCCCGTGGGGAATTGTTTAGATATTACGAACAGTGATAGCACTTTTAGCGGGTTTATCTGCGTTTTTTCAAGGGTAACAATGGGCCCCTCATCACAAGGAGCTTCCCTATGCACACTCGACAACTCGGTAAAAACGGCCCGCATGTGTCCGCCATCGGCCTTGGCTGCATGGGCATGACCGATTTCTACACGCCCGGCACCGATACCACCGAAGCCACCGCAACCTTGCACCGCGCCCTGGAGTTGGGCGTCAACTTTCTCGATACCGCGGACATGTACGGCCCGCACACCAATGAGCAACTGATCGGCAAGGCTATTGCCGGCAAGCGCGACCAAGTGTTCCTGGCCAGTAAATTCGGGATTGTGCGCGACCCTGCCAACCCCGTAGTGCGCGGGGTGAATGGCCGGCCCGAGTATATCCGCAACGCCATCGACGGCACCTTGCAACGCCTGGGGGTGGATACGCTGGACCTGTACTACCAGCACCGTATCGACCCCGACGTGGCCATCGAAGAAACGGTCGGCGCCATGGCCGACTTGGTGAAACAGGGCAAAGTGCGCTATCTGGGCCTGAGCGAGGCGTCCGCCGCTACTCTGGAACGGGCGCATAAGGTCCATCCCATTAGCGCCCTGCAAAGTGAATATTCGCTGTGGAGCCGCGACCAGCAAGACAATGGTTGCCTCGCCGCTTGCCAGCGCCTGGGCATCGCGTTTGTGCCGTACAGCCCGTTGGGCCGAGGTTTTCTCACCGGCGCCTTGAAGAGCCCGGATGATTTCGGCGCCGATGATTACCGACGCTTCAGCCCGCGCTTTCAGGGGGAGAACTTTGCGAAAAACCTGCTGCTGGTAGAACAGGTCAAGCGCTTGGCGGCAGACAAAGGTGTCACGGCCGGGCAACTGGCGCTGGCCTGGGTATTGGCCCAAGGCGATTACATCATCCCGATTCCCGGCACCAAGCGGCGCACCTATCTGCAAGAGAATGTGGAGGCGCTGTCGATTTCTCTCAGCGCTGACGAACTGGCTGCGCTGGATGCGATCTTCCCTGCCGATGCAACCGCAGGCCTGCGTTACCCCAAGGAAGTGCTGGCCATGCTGGATATCTAGCGTTTGCTGGAAACCCTTGTGGGGGCCGTTCTCAGCGGGATTGATCAACGGTCTGCCGACTCTCGTGCAAAGCAAGGGAGTCAGACTATTCTCACAGCTCCTAGTGTAAAACCCGCCACACAGGAGGTGTGTCATGCACGCGACTGAGCATTCGGTCCGCTTGGAGCAGATCAGTCAGGAACGGTTCATCCAGGCGCCGATCGAGGCGGTTTATGACTATGTGACCCAGCCCGACCGCTGGCACGAGTGGCACCCCACCTCCCTCAGCGCCGACACCGGCACCACCGGCTCATTACCGGTCGGCACGCGTTTTACCGAAATCATCGACCTGCTGGGCATACGCGTCCCCATGAGTTACCGCGTACAAATCGCCCGCCGCCCCAGCGAGTTCAAGACCGTGTTCACCTCCCTGGCGGTTGACGGTTGCATCCATTACTGCTTGCGCGCTCATCAGGGCGGCACCCTGTTCAAACGGGTGCTGACTTACGAGACTGAACTGCAACTGGCGTCTTTGCATGAGCGCATGGTCGCGTTGTCGGCGATTGCGTTGGACCGGCTCAAGCAGCGGCTGGACAATCAGGGTTTCGTATAATTTAGAAACATTACCACGACATCACATTGCAAACATGCCTGCAAAAGCAGGGAGAATGCCCGGCTTATTGCCGCGCCTTCAGTGAGACCCACGATGAAAACCCCATTGCGACTGGCCCTGCTCAGTGCCCTGTTTACCACCACCCTGGCCCAGGCCGCCGAACTGATCCCCATCGATGTACACCGCGACGCCAACTGCGGCTGCTGCAAGAAGTGGATCAGCCACTTGGAGAGCAACGGTTTCAAGGTCAACGACCACGTTGAAGCCGACATGAGCGCGGTGAAACAACGCTTGGGCGTGGCGCCACGCCTTGGCTCCTGCCACACCGCGGTGATCGACGGCAAGTTCGTCGAAGGCCACGTACCCGCCGAGCAGGTCCTGGCTCTGCGCAAGCGCAACGACCTGCTGGGCCTTGCCGCACCGGGCATGCCATTGGGCTCGCCAGGCATGGAAGTAGACGGACGCAGCGAGGCGTATCAAATCATTGGCCTGACCCGCGACGGCGAAGACGTGGTGGTAGCGGACTACCCGGCTCACTGACCGGTGTTGATGGGGTACCTGGGGCTGTTCGGCGCGGCATTTGGCGCCGCGACGTTATTGCCCCTGCAGTCGGAAGCTGTGCTGGTCGGCCTGCTGCTCAGCGGGCATTACAACCTTTGGCTGCTGCTGGGCATCGCCACCCTGGGTAATGTGCTGGGCTCGCTGGTCAATTGGCTGCTGGGGCGCTCGGTCGAGCGCTTCAAAGAGCGACGCTGGTTCCCGGTGAGCGCCAATCAGCTGGACAAGGCTCGCAGCCATTACGCACGCTGGGGGCACTGGACGTTGTTGCTCAGTTGGGTGCCGATCATTGGTGATCCGCTGACATTGGTGGCTGGGGTGATGCGTGAGCCGTTATGGCGTTTTCTACTGCTGGTAACCCTGGCGAAAAGCCTGCGGTATGGCGTAATCGCAGCGCTGACGTTGCAGTGGGCGTTAATCCCCCGTTAATCGCGGGCAAAGAGCATCCGGCCATCTGTCTCGGAGCCAAAACCCATGCCTTTTATCCGTACATTATGCGTAGCCGGTTTGTTTTCGGTCAGCGCGGCGCCCGTGTTAGCTGACACCTACGGCCCTGAGTTGCAGGGCTTTGCATACCCCTACCCTTTGAATCATTTTGCCTTCCAATCCCAGGGCAAATCCCTGCAAATGGGCTACATGGACGTCCCCGCCACCGGCACTACAAACGGCCGCAGCGTGGTGCTGATGCACGGCAAGAATTTTTGCGGCGCTACCTGGGAGGGTTCGATCAAGGCGCTCAGTGACGCCGGTTACCGCGTCATCGCCCCGGACCAGATTGGTTTTTGCACCTCCAGCAAGCCCGACCACTACCAGTACAGCTTCCAGCAACTGGCGACCAATACCCATCAACTGTTGGAAAAGCTCGGCATTCAAAAGGCCACGGTGATCGGCCATTCCACCGGCGGCATGCTCGCCACACGCTATGCGCTGATGTACCCCCAACAAACCGAACAGTTGGGACTTGTGAACCCCATTGGCCTGGAAGACTGGAAAGCCCTCGGCGTGCCCTACCAGAGCGTCGACCAGTGGTACCAGCGCGAGCTGAAACTGAGCGCCGACGGTGTACGCAATTACGAGCGAAACACCTATTACGTTGGGCGCTGGAAACCCGAGTACGAGCGCTGGGTAGACATGCTCGCCGGCCTGAACCAAGGCCCGGGGCATCTTCAGGTTGCCTGGAACTCGGCGCTGATTTACGACATGATCTTCACCCAACCGGTGTACTACGAGTTCAAGGACTTGCAGGTGCCCACCCTGCTGCTGATCGGCACCAGCGACACTACCGCCATCGGCAAAGATGTGGCGCCGGCGGCGGTCAAGGCCAAAATTGGTCATTACGAGGTACTGGGCAAGCAGGTGGCCAAGCTGATTCCCCGCGCCACGTTGGTGGAGTTCCCCGGCCTGGGCCATGCGCCCCAGATGGAAGAGCCGGAACAGTTTCATAAAGCCCTGTTGCACGGGTTGAACGCCCTTTAATTGCCACTTTTCGAGGCCCGCGTGCATGTCGATACAGATCGCAGTGATGGATGATTGGCAAAACGTGGCCAGCGACGTGGCGGATTGGTCGGCGCTGGACAGCGTGGGCAAGGTGCATTTTCTCCACGACTACCCCGCCGATACCGCCACCATGATCGAGCGCTTGAAAGGATTCGAGGTGATTTGCCTCATGCGCGAACGCTCAACCTTTGACAAAGCCCTGCTGCAAGGGCTGCCCCAGCTCAAATTGCTGGTGACCGGCGGCATGCGCAATGCCGCCATCGACCTTCCCGCAGCCAAGGCCCTGGGCATGCAGGTGTGCGGCACCGACAGCTATAAACACGCGGCTCCGGAACTGACCTGGGCCTTGATCATGGCCTCTACACGCAACCTGCTCGCCGAAGCCAACTCGCTGCGCGGGGGCGGATGGCAGGTCGGCCTCGGCGGCGACCTGCACGGCAAGACATTGGGCGTCCTGGGGCTGGGCAGTATTGGCCAGAAAGTCGCAAGGTTCGCCCAGGTGTTTGGCATGCGGGTGATTGCCTGGAGTGAAAACCTCACACCGGAGCGCGCGGCTGAATCGGGGGTGACCTGGGTCAGCAAGCGCGAGCTGTTTGAGCAGGCGGATATTCTGACCATCCATCTGGTGCTCAGCGAGCGCAGCCGTGGTCTGGTGGATGCGCAAGCGTTGGGCTGGATGAAGCCCACAGCGCGCCTGGTAAATACCGCACGCGGGCCGATTGTGGACGAGCAGGCACTGCTGCAAGCATTGCGCAGCGGACGCCTGGCCGGGGCGGCGCTGGATGTGTTTGCCGAGGAACCGCTGCCGGCTGACCACCCGTTTCGCCGCTTGCCCAATGTGCTGGCAACGCCACACGTGGGGTATGTGAGCGAGCAGAATTACCGGCAGTTCTATCAGCAGATGATCGAAGATATCCAAGCCTGGGCCGAGGGTGTGCCCCTTCGCGGGCTCGTCTGACGCACCATTAAAGTGCACCCCCCCCCTGTGGCGAGGGAGCTTGCTCCCGCTGGAGTGCGCAGCGCTCCCAAAATTTTGGGGCCGCTACGCGCCCCAGCGGGAGCAAGCTCCCTCGCCACAGGAGCATATCGTTAAAAGTTTTTTGTCCTACAAAATCTGCATGAAAACCCAGCAGGCGCTGGGATCTGTCCTAGACTCATGACCGATGGGTCCGTTCCAAAACAAAAACCCCGCAAAAAATCTAAACTTTCGAAACCTGCCGCTGGTCAAGTTTTAGGTAAGGGCGAGCACGCGCGCTTCAGGCCGAATGCCCGCTCATCCAATCTTTTTTAGCCGACGTTACAACTGGCATACGCCTTGCCAGCTTGTATAGCGCTTGTGTGCCTGGCCGCAGGATGCGGTCACTCGGAGCCGATGGCAGCGGGCCATTAGCCAACCAACAGATGGGAGTGCATTATGATCAGTGCCGCAGTAGATACTCAGGGAGAGCGTTTTAGTCAGCCGGCAGGAGGGCCAAAGTCTTTGGCCGACCTGCCCAACACTGTGCGGCCGGTCGTGAGTCAGAATCCGAATCGAAAGAAAGTCTTGTTTGTCACTTCCGAGTTCGCGGACCTGGTGAAAACCGGCGGCCTGGGCGACGTCTCCGCGGCCCTGCCCCGCGCCATGGCGCACCTGCATGACGTGCGGGTGCTGATTCCGGGTTACCCGCAAGTGATGGAAAGCGATAACCCGATTCATATCGTCGGTGAACTGGGTGGCCATGCCGCGTTGCCCCCGTGCAAGATCGGGCGCATGGACCTTGCGGACGGCCTGGTCATCTATGTGCTGATCTGCCCCGAACTGTATGAGCGCGAAGGCACGCCCTACGGCGCCAACAACGGCCGCGACTGGCCGGACAACCATATTCGCTTTGCCCGCCTGGGCTTGGCTGCCGCGGACATTGCCGCCAACCTTGCACAAATCCACTGGTGCCCAGACCTGGTGCACGCCCACGACTGGCCTGCGGGTCTGGCCCCCGCGTATATGCACTGGCGTGGGTCACGTACGCCAACCCTGTTCACCATTCATAACCTGGCCTACCAGGGCGTGGTCAGCCTGGCCTCGACGCCCGAGCTGGGCATTCCGCCCCACGCCCTGCAACAGGAAGGCATGGAGTTCTACGGCAAGATGTCGTTTCTCAAGGCGGGCATGGCGTATTCCAGCCATATCACCACCGTGAGCGCCACCTACGCCCAGGAGATCACCACCCCGGAATTCGGTTGCGGCCTGGATGGCTTCCTCGCCAGCAAGACCCAGCAAGGTCTGCTCAGCGGCATTCCCAACGGTATCGACGAAAGCTGGGAGACGTCCACCGACACGCATCTGATCCACAACTTCAATATCGGCGACTGGGAAGGCAAGGCTATCAACGCCGCCCATGTGCGCGAGTTGTTTGAGCTGCAGCCATCCAGTGGCCCGCTGTTCGCTGTGGTCTCGCGCCTGGTCTACCAGAAAGGCCTGGACCTCACCGAAGCCGTCGCCGGTTTCATCGTCGAAAACGGCGGCCAGATTGCGATCATCGGCCGTGGCGAGCCGGAAGAAGAGCAGGCCATGCGCGAATTGGCACTGCGCTTCCCGGGCCAGGTGGGCGTACGCATTGGCTTCAACGAGACCGATGCGCGCCGCATGTTCGCCGGCAGCGATTTCCTGCTGATGCCGTCACGCTATGAGCCCTGCGGGCTGAGCCAGATGTACGCGCAACGCTTCGGCTCATTGCCGGTGGCGCGTAACACCGGCGGGCTGGCGGACACCATTGAGGATGGGGTCACCGGGTTCCTGTTCAATGAATCCACGGTGCAAAGCTACGAAGAGGCGCTGCGCCGCGCCTTCAAGGTGTTCGCCTTCCCCGGTCTGCTCAATGCCATGCGCAGCCGTGCCATGACCCAGCCGTTCAACTGGTGCCAGGCCGTGGAACCCTACGCCGAACTCTACGAACAACTGGTGGCCAAGGCCCTGGGGAAATCGAACAAGTAGCGACTGGAACAACTAAGGGAGGTCTTCATAGATGCCGTCAAGGACTCTGGAAACCTGGCCCCACGGCGCAATCATGCTGGACGCGCACCGCACGCGCTTTGCGTTATGGGCGCCAGACGCATTTTATGTCAGCGTTGAATTGGAACAGGGTAAAACCATCGTCATGCTGCCCCAGGCCGGTGGTTGGTTTGAAGTCGAAATCGCGTGCCCTGCCGGCACGCTTTACCGTTTTAACATCGATGGCGAAAACACAGTGCCCGACCCCGCCTCCAGGGCCCAGGCGCTGGACGTGCATGGGTGGAGCCGAGTAGTCGACCCCCTCGCCTATGAATGGCGCCACAGCCAGTGGCAGGGTCGCCCGTGGCACACGGCGGTGATCTACGAGCTCCACGTCGGCGCCATGGGCGGCTACGCTGCTGTCGAGAAACACCTGCCCCGCCTGGCCGAACTAGGCGTCACCGCGATTGAATTGATGCCTTTGGCGCAATTTCCCGGCGAACGCAATTGGGGCTATGACGGCGTGCTGCCCTATGCGCCCCACGCTACCTACGGCACTCCCGAGCAACTCAAGCAGCTGATCGACAGTGCCCACGGCCACGGTTTGGCCGTGATCCTCGATGTGGTCTACAACCACTTCGGCCCCGACGGCAATTACCTGGGCCAGTACGCCCAGGGTTTCTTCCAGGAGGACGTGCACACACCCTGGGGCGCCGGCATTGATTTCGAGCGTCGTGAAGTGCGGGATTTCTTCCTCGACAACGCCTTGATGTGGCTGCTCGAATACCGCTTCGACGGCCTGCGCCTGGATGCCGTGCACGCCATCGACAACCCTGGGTTTCTGCAGGAACTGGCACAACGGGTACGCCAGCAGGTGGACGGCGGGCGCCACGTGTGGCTGATGCTGGAAAACGAACTGAACCAGGCCAGCCTGTTGCAGCACGATTTCGACGCCCAATGGAATGACGACTTTCATAATGTGCTGCACGTGCTGCTCACCGGTGAAACCGACGCCTACTACAGCGACTTTGCCGAGCAGCCTACCGCCAAGCTGGCGCGCTGCCTGGCCGAGGGGTTCATCTACCAGGGCGAGACGACACGCCATGGCCATGCGCGCGGCGAACCCAGTGCGGATCTGCCCCCCAGCGCCTTCGTCGCGTTCCTGCAGAACCACGACCAGGTCGGCAACCGCGCCCTCGGCGAACGCCTGCACCGGCTGTGTTCGCCCCAGGCACTGAGCGCCGCGACCGCCCTACTGTTGCTGTGCCCCATGATCCCGATGTTGTTCATGGGCGACGAGGTGAATGCCGCCGAGCCGTTCCTGTTTTTCACCGACCATCATGGCGAACTGGCCGAGGCGGTGCGTGAGGGGCGGCGCAATGAATTTGCCGACTTCGCGGCGTTTCACGACCCCGAGCAACGCCAGCGCATCCCCGATCCCAACGCGCTGCAAACCTTTTTACAGTCGATGCCTTCCTTCGTCGAGAACGACCACACCCAGCTCTACCGCCACCTGCTGAGCCTGCGTCACGTGCATGTGGTGCCGCACTTGCCCGGCACCGTCGCCCTGGGCGCGCACGTGCTGGCTGACCATGCCGTCACCGCGCGCTGGCGCCTGGGCAACGGCCGTGTGCTGCAGATCGACCTGAACCTGAGTGAACAGCCCCTGGATCATCCGGCACCCCACCCGATTATTTTCCAAACGCCTGCCCCGCAAGGTGCGCACTTACCGCCCTTGAGCGCACGCGTTTGCTTATCCCCTGTTGGAGACATTCTTTGAGCGAAGCGAACCTGGAAATTCTCGCCAGCCGCGCGGGCCTGGCCGTCGATTGGATCGATGCCAACGGTCGCCCGCAACATGTAAAGCCTGATGCCCTGCGCGCCGTCCTCAAAGGGCTGGGGCACCCGGCCGACAGCGATGCCGAAATCGACGCGAGCCTGCTGCAACTTGAGCAGGCGCAGCAGGACCGGCACCTGCCGCCCTTGATGACCACCGACAGCGGTGCGGGCCTGGACCTGGCACGCTACTTCGCCCCGGACACCCCGTGTCGCGTCAGCCTGGAAGGCGGCGAAACCCTGGAGCTGCGCCTGGATGGCGAGGCCGTATTGCCCGGCGTGATTGCCCTTGGCTACCACCAGGTGCATATCGACGGGCAAACCTTCACCCTGGCCGTCGCGCCCAGCCACTGCTACAGCGTGGCCGACGCGGTGGACAGCCAACCCGCTCGCGCCTGGGGCCTGAGCGCTCAACTCTATGCCTTGCGCCGCCTGGGCGATGGCGGTTTTGGCGACACCCTGGCCCTGGAGCACCTGGTGCGTTCCGCCGCCGAGCGCGGCGCCGACGCCGTGGCAATCAGCCCGATGCACGCGATGTTCAGCGCCGACACTGAGCGTTTCAGCCCCTATTCACCCTCCAGCCGCCTGTTTCTCAACAGCCTGTATGCTTCGCCGGCGTGCATACTCGGTGAACGTGAGGTGCGCAACGCCATCGAAGCTGCCGGGTTGGCCGAGGAGCTGCATGCCCTGGAACAGCTCACGCTAATCGACTGGCCGGCCGCCGCCAAAGCCAAGCAACGCCTGCTGCGCACACTGTATGAAGACTTCCGCCACGGCGCGCATCCCCAGCATGCCGACTTTCAAAGCTTCCGCCAGGCCGGCGGCGAAGCCCTGGAAAACCACTGCCGCTTCGAAGCCATACAGGCCCAGCGTGCCGCCGCGGGTGAGGACCTGGATTGGCGCCAATGGCCCGAAGCCTGGCGTACGCCACAGAGCCCGTCCCTGGCGCAGTTCGCTGAGGACAACCGCGACGAAATCGGCTATTTCGCCTTCACCCAATGGCTGATTGCCCGCAGCCTTGAGCGCGCACAACAGGCCGCCCGTGGCAGCGGCATGGGCATCGGCCTGATCGCCGACCTGGCGGTGGGCGCCGACGGCGGCGGCAGCCAGGCCTGGAGTCGCCAGGATGAACTGCTGGCCGACCTCACCGTCGGCGCGCCACCGGACATTCTCAACCGCGCAGGCCAAGGCTGGGGCATCTCTGCCTTTTCCCCTGAGGGCCTCAAGCGCAATGGCTATCGCGCCTTTATCGAAATGCTGCGGGCCAACTTCGCCCATGCCGGCGGCTTGCGCATCGACCATGTGATGGGCCTGCAACGCCTGTGGGTGATCCCTCTGGGCGCGTCCCCCCGCGAAGGTGCCTACTTGTATTACCCGGTGGACGACCTGCTGAGTTTGCTCGCCCTGGAATCGCACCGCCACCAGGCCATCGTCCTCGGTGAAGACCTGGGCACCGTGCCCGAAGGCCTGCGCGAAAAGCTCAGCGCCCGTTCGATCCTGGGCATGCGTGTGCTGCTGTTCGAACAGAACCATGACGGCCAGTTCAAGCCCATCCTCGATTGGCCCGACAACGCCTTGGCCACCACCAGTACCCACGACTTGCCGACCCTCAATGGCTGGTGGCACAGCCGCGATATCGAATGGAATATCCAGCTGGGCCTGATCGATGCGCCCACCGTAGACCAATGGAGCGAACACCGCCTGCGCGAACGCCAGGCACTGCGCCAAGCCTTGAGCCAGGACCCGCAGAACTTCATCGACGAGATCCGCAACGATACCGACCACATGATCGACGCCAGCGTGCGCTACCTGGGCCATACCCGTGCGCCACTGGTGTTGTTGCCCTTGGAAGATGCATTGGGCATCGAGGAGCAAGCCAACCTGCCGGGCACCCTCGACACCCACCCCAATTGGCGCCGACGCTTGCCCGGCGAAGCCGCCAGCCTGCTCGACAATGACAGCGCCGCGCGTCGCCTCGAACTGCTGGCCGTGGCGCGCAACCAAGCCTATGAGCGTGACCGATGAACGCACTGCCCCTGCGCGCCACCCAGCGCCTGCAATTTCATAAAGATTTTACCCTCGATGACGCGGTGCCACTGGTGCCGTACTTTGCCCAACTGGGCATCAGCCACCTGTATGCTTCACCACTGTTAAGCGCCCGCGCCGGCTCCATGCACGGCTACGATGTGGTCGACCCGACCCGCGTCAACCCGGAACTGGGGGGCGAAGCGGCGTTGCGTCGCCTGGTCGCCGCGCTGCGTGAGCACGACATGGGTTTGATCCTCGATATCGTCTCCAACCATATGGCCGTGGGCGGCGCGGATAACCCTTGGTGGCTGGACCTGCTGGAATGGGGCCGCATGAGTCCCTATAGCGAGTTCTTCGACATCCAGTGGCACTCCCCCGATCCGCTGCTCAAGGGCCAGTTGCTGATGCCCTTCCTCGGCAGCGATTACGGCGAAGCCTTGCAGAACGGCACGCTGGCGCTCAAGTTCGATGCCGCCCAGGGGAGTTTCTACGTCGAGCATTACGAACACCGTTTTCCGATTTGCCCCAGGGACTACGGCTTGATTCTGGGTAGCGACGAGTTACTCAAATCGCTGGCCGAACGTTTCGCCGCCCTCGCCTATCAGCACGACGCCTACGCCGAGGCCACCGAGCTCAAACAAGCCCTGGCCGAACGCGCCAGCGGGCTGCTATCCGCTATTGAACAACGCCTGACCGCATTCGACAGTCGCCAGCCCGAGGGTTTCGAGCGCCTGCATCACCTGCTCGAACAACAGACCTATCGCCTGGCCAGTTGGCGCACAGCCGCAGACGACATCAACTGGCGGCGTTTTTTCGACGTCAATGAGCTCGGCGGCCTGCGGGTCGAACGCGCAGCGGTGTTCGAAGCCACCCATGGCAAGATTTTCGAGCTGATCAGCGCGGGGTTGGTCGACGGGCTGCGCATCGACCATATCGATGGCCTGGCCGACCCGCGTGGCTATTGCCGCAAATTGCGCCGCCGCGTAGACGCGCTGTCACCCCAGCGCCACTTGCCCATCTTTGTCGAAAAGATCCTTGGCGAAGGTGAAACCCTGCGTGAAGACTGGCAGGTGGATGGCACCACCGGCTACGAGTTCATGAACCAGTTGTCATTGCTGCAACACCATCCCGAAGGTTTTGCACCGCTGGCCGAGATGTGGACGCGTCACAGCGAGCGGCCCTCAACCTTCGGCGAGGAAGCGCGGCTGGCGCGCCAGCAGATCCTCAATGGTTCGTTGGGCGGCGACTTCGAAAGCGTGGCCCAGGCGCTGCTGCAAGTGGCCCGCGATGACGTGATGACCCGCGACCTGACCCTGGGCGCCATCCGCCGGGCCTTGCAGGAACTGATCGTGCATTTCCCGGTGTACCGCACCTATATCAGCGCCAAGGGCCGCAGTGCGGCCGACGACAAGGTGTTCCAGCATGCCATGGAGGGTGCACGCAGTACCCTCAACGAAGGCGATTGGCCGGTGCTCGACCACCTGGAGCAATGGTTGGGTGGCCAGCCCTGGCGCAATCGCCCGGTAGGCCGCGCGCGCAAGATGCTCAAGCATGCCTGCGTGCGCTTCCAGCAACTGACCTCGCCCGCCGCCGCCAAGGCTGTGGAAGACACCGCGTTCTACCGTTCGGCGGTGTTGTTGTCGCGCAACGATGTGGGCTTCAGTACCGAGCAATTCAGTGCGCCGTTGGCAGATTTCCATGCGGCCAATCAACAGCGCCTGAAGACCTTTCCCGGCAACCTGCTGGCCACCGCCACCCACGACCACAAACGCGGCGAAGACACCCGTGCGCGCCTGGCGGTGCTCAGCGAGTGCGCCCCCTGGTATGCCGAACAGGTCGAGCACTGGCGTCGTCTGGCCGAGCCCTTGCGCGAGAGCGCCGATAGCCCCTCGGCGGGTGATGAGCTGATTCTCTATCAAGTGCTGCTGGGCAGTTGGCCGCTGGAGCCCAACCCCGATCTGGAGGCGTACCAGCAACGCCTGTGGCAGTGGCAGCAAAAAGCCTTGCGCGAGGCCAAGTTGCAGAGCAGTTGGAGCGCGCCCAACGAGGCTTACGAACAGGCGGTAGAAGCGTTCCTCAAGCGCTTGTTGCTCAGTGAGGCCGGAGCGCCGCTGCGCAGTGCGTTGGACAGCGCTGCGCAGGCCATCGCCCCCGCCGGCGCCCTGAATGGGCTGGCGCAAACCTTGCTTCATCTGACCGTGCCGGGTGTGCCGGATATTTACCAGGGCGATGAGTTCTGGGACTTCAGCCTGGTCGACCCGGACAACCGGCGCCCGGTGGACTTCGCTGCGCGGCAACGTGCATTGCAGGCACCACCGGACATCGGCGAACTGTTGTTCAACTGGCGCGACGGGCGTATCAAACAGGCAGTGATCGCCCAGGTACTGGGCCTGCGTAAAGCCTGCCCCGAGCTGCTGCGCCATGGCAGCTATACGCCTTTGGAAGTGGTGGGCCAGCACGCTGAGCGTGTGGTTGCGTTCTACCGTGAACATCAAGGCAAGCAGTTACTGGTGGTGGTGCCGCGCTGGTCTTATCCGTTGCTTGAAAACGGGATGTTTCCCCAGATCAATGCGCAGGTTTGGGGCGATACTCGGGTGAAATTACCGTTCGCCGCCCCTGCACAAAACTGGAAGGGACTTTTTCAAACGGGCGTAGTCACACCCAACAAGGAGCTGTTGATCAGCGCTGCCCTGGGGGATCTCCCGGTCAATGTCTTTATCAATCCTGATAATCAAGAAAGCTGAAAATTTTCTGTGAGGAGTTTGTGATGAGTAAAGAAGACAAACGCATTCGCGAACTGGCGCATCAGATCTGGGAGTCTGAAGGCAAGCCCGATGGCGCCCACGATCGCCACTGGGAGATGGCGCGCAAGCTGGCGGAAGCCGAGGCGCTGACGCCGAGCAAGCCTAAACCGGCCGCCAAGCCGAAAACCGCGCCCAAGGCTGCGGCAAAGCCCAAACCTGCTGCGCCTGCCGCCGCCAAACCTGCGGCGAAGAAACCCGCCGCCCCGAAGAAGCCCAAACCGCCCGCCCCATGATTTCTCGGGCCTGCAGCACGCATTGCGCGCTGCAGGCCCTTTTCCGTCCAAGCCATGCGCTGAAGCACCGTCAGTACGGCGGCGTTCGGCCCGAAAAAAGACCTTTTGCAGGAGCAACTCGATGAGCAAACCCGACAACACCACAGCGACGCCGGTTCATGAGCCGTCGCGGATCCGTGAAGGTTTGCCCTTCCCCCTCGGCGCCACCTGGGATGGCCTGGGTGTTAATTTTGCGCTGTTCTCCGCCAACGCCACCAAGGTGGAGCTGTGCTTGTTTGACGATACCGGCGAGGTCGAGCTGGAACGCATCGAACTGCCCGAATACACCGACGAGATCTTCCACGGCTACCTGCCCGATGCTCACCCCGGGCTGATTTACGGCTACCGCGTATACGGTGCCTATGACCCGGCCAACGGTCATCGTTTCAACCACAACAAGCTGCTGATCGACCCCTACGCCAAGCAACTGGTGGGCGAACTCAAATGGTCCGAAGCGCTGTTTGGCTACACCATCGGCCACCCGGACGACGACCTCAGTTTCGATGAACGCGACAGTGCGCCCTTCGTGCCCAAGTGCAAGGTCATCGACCCGGCGCACACCTGGGGCAACGACCAACCGGTACGGGTGCCGTGGGACCGCACGATCATCTACGAAACCCACCTGCGCGGCATCAGCATGCGTCATCCTTCGGTCGGCGAGTCGGTGCGGGGCACCTGCGCCGGTCTGATGGAAGATGACGTGCTCAAGCATATTCGCCAACTGGGCATTTCCTCGGTCGAGCTGTTGCCCGTGCACGCCTTCGTCAACGACCAGCATCTGCTGGAAAAAGGCATGACCAACTACTGGGGCTACAACAGCATTGCGTTCTTTGCCCCCGACCCACGCTACCTGGCCAGCGGCAAGATCGCCGAATTCAAGGAGATGGTCGCGCACCTGCACGAGCAAAAGCTGGAAGTGATTCTGGACGTGGTCTACAACCACACCGCCGAAGGCAACGAGCGCGGCCCGACCCTGTCCATGCGTGGCATCGACAACGCCTCCTACTACCGGCTGATGCCCGACGACAAGCGTTTCTACATCAACGATTCCGGCACCGGCAACACCCTGGATCTGAGCCACCCGTGCGTGCTGCAAATGGTCACCGACTCCCTGCGTTACTGGGCCACCGAGATGCACGTGGACGGCTTCCGCTTCGACCTGGCGACCATCCTCGGGCGCTACCGCGACGGGTTCGATGAGCGCCACAGTTTCCTCGTGGCGTGCCGCCAGGACCCGGTACTGCGCCAGTTGAAACTCATCGCCGAGCCCTGGGACTGTGGCCCCGGCGGCTACCAGGTGGGCAACTTCCCGCCGGGCTGGGTGGAATGGAACGACCGTTTCCGCGACACCGTGCGTGCGTTCTGGAAAGGCGACGACGGCCAACTCGCAGACTTCGCCGGGCGCATGACCGCCTCGGGCGAGATGTTCAATCACCGCGGGCGCAGGCCGTACAGCTCGGTGAACTTCATCACCGCCCACGACGGCTTCACCCTGCACGACCTGGTGTCGTACAACGACAAACACAACGAGGCCAACGACGAGAACAACCAGGACGGCAGCAATAACAACCTGTCCTGGAACCACGGCGTCGAAGGCCCTACCGACGACCCGGAGATCAACGCGCTGCGCCTGCGCCAGATGCGCAACTTCTTCGCCACTTTGCTGCTGGCCCAGGGCACGCCAATGATCGTCGCCGGGGACGAGTTCGCTCGCACTCAGCACGGCAACAACAACGCCTATTGCCAGGACAGCGAGATCGGCTGGGTCAACTGGGACCTGGACGATGACGGCAAGGCCCTGCTCAAGTTCGTCAAGCGCCTGATCAAGCTGCGCCTGGCGTACCCGATCCTGCGGCGTGGGCGCTTCCTGGTGGGCGACTACAACGAAGACATCGGCGTGAAGGACGTCACCTGGCTGGCGCCGGATGGCAACGAAATGACTACCGAGCAATGGGAAGACAGCCAGGGCCGCTGCCTGGGCATGTTGATGGATGGCCGCGCCCAGGAAACCGGGATTCGTCGTGCCGGGGCCGACGCCACGTTGCTGCTGGTGGTCAACGCCCATCACGACCTGGTCAATTTCCGCCTGCCGCCGGTGCCGGAGGGCGAGTTCTGGACATGCCTGCTCGACACCAACGACCCGGCTGTGCGTGGCCAGGAACGCTTTGATTTCGAGCATGAGTACGCGGTCACCGCTCGCTCGCTGCTGCTGTTTGAACTGCAGCACGAAGGCGAGGTGTGAAATGGCGTTGCACGGTTTCCTTCAGGGCTACCGGGGCTATGCCGACACGCAAGCCCTGGGTAATGCCCTGAGGGCCCTTCAAGAAGAAGGCCTTGATCAACTGCCGTTGCCGGGCAGCGGCCAGACCCTGTCCCGCTTGAGCCAATTGGCCCAGGTGGCCGGGCATGACCTGCGCCTGTGCAAGTTGTTCGAAGGCCATACCGATGCCCTGGCGATCATTGCCGAACTCGACAGCCCCTTGCCGCCGCTGGGCAGCACCTGGGGCATGTGGGCGGCCGAGCCGCCGACGGCCAAGGTGCGCGTGCGTCGCGACGGCCAGCGGCTGCTCGTCGAGGGGCGCAAAGCCTGGTGTTCCGGTGCGGCGGTGGTCAGCCATGGTTTGCTGACGGCCTGGGACGAAGAGGACCGCCAGCAATTGGTGGCCGTGGCGATGGATCAACCGGGCATCAGGGTGACGGATGAGGGGTGGAAGGCGGTGGGCATGGCGGCGACCGGTAGCGTCGACATCCTGTTCAGCGCCGCCAGGGGAATTGCCGTTGGCGGCCCAGGCGACTATCTGTCCCGTCCGGGCTTCTGGCACGGTGGGATCGGCATTGCCGCGTGCTGGTACGGCGCGGCGCAACGCCTGGGTGAAGTGCTGCGCGCCCAATGTGCCAAGCGTGCGGAGCCCCATGCACTGGCCCACCTCGGCGCGGTCGACAGCGCCTTGAACAGCGCCGCCTGCGTGTTACGCGCCAGCGCCGCGCAGATCGACCGCCAGCCTCGCGCCGATGCGCGACAACTGGCGCAACAGACGCGCGCCTGTATCGAGGACACCGTCGAGCAGGTGATCCAGCATGTGGGCCGTGCGGTCGGCGCCGGGCCGTATTGCAAGGACCCGCACTTTGCCCAGTTGATGGCCGATTTACCGGTATATGTGCGGCAAAGTCATGCCGAACGCGACTTGGCCGCCCTCGGTGAGCAGGTCGCCGGCGAGCCCACAGGGAGATGGGCGCTATGAGGCCCAATCCGATTGTTGGCCAGGGCACGCCGTTGAGTCACTGGCAAAACAGCGCACGATTGGCCGAATTGCAGCACATCAGTGTGGCGCAGTTGGTGCCGCCAGGGCATCGAGCGGTGATCGTCGCCCCGCATCCGGATGACGAGGTGCTGGGCAGTGGTGGCCTGCTGCAAGGGCTGGCTGCGCTGGATCGCCCTATCCAGTTGATCTCCGTCACCGATGGCAGCGCCAGCCACCCTGGCTCCCGGCGCTGGCCGGTGGAGCGCCTGAGCGTGGTGCGTCCGCAGGAATCGGCCCAGGCCTTGCACCGCCTTGGCTTGCCGCTGCACAGTTTGAAATGGCTGCGCGGCGGGTTTACCGACAGCCATGTGGCCGAGCGCGAAGCCCAGCTTTGCGAGTTTATCCAGCGCCACCTCAAGCCCAACGACGTGGTGTTCGCCACGTGGTGCGAGGACGGGCATTGCGACCATGAGGCCGTGGGCCGCGCCAGTGCCCAGGCAACCAAGGCCGTCGGCGCAGTGTTGTGTGAGCTACCGGTGTGGACCTGGCACTGGGCCACCGCCGAAGACCACAAGGTGCCCTGGCATCGGGCGCGCAAGATCCCGCTGACCGCCGAGCAAGTGGCACGCAAACGCCATGCGATCCACGCCTTCGCCAGCCAGTTGGAGGGCGACCCGCAAATCGGCCTGCCTCCGGTGCTGGCGCCCTATGTGGTGGAGCGCTTGCTGCAGCCTTTTGAGATGGTGTTCGTATGAGTGTGGCAACCCCCTACTTCGACCAGTTGTTTGCGGGTAATGACGACCCTTGGGCTTTTCGTCAGCGCTGGTACGAACAACGCAAGCGCGCCCTGACCTTGGCCATGCTGACGCGGCCGCGCTATGCGTCGATATTCGAGCCGGGTTGTGCCAACGGTGAATTGAGTGCCGAGCTGGCCCCGCGTTGCGACCGCCTGCTGTGTTGCGACACCGCCACCGCTGCGGTGCGTCTGGCACAGGCGCGGCTGGAGCATTTCCCTCATGCCCGCGTGGAGCAGCGTCGCCTGCCAGAACAATGGCCCGGCGGGCAATTCGAACTGATCGTATTGAGTGAGCTTTGTTATTACCTTGATGTCGATGATTTTAATCGTCTGATCGATTGCGCCCTCGCCGCCTTGACCGCTGACGGGCAAATTCTGGCCTGTCATTGGCGAGTGCCCATTGACGGTTGCCCGCAAACAGCCGAACAGGTGCACGCCGTGCTGCAACAGCGTCTGGGTGTAGCACCGTTGGTGCAGTACCAGGACCCGGATTTCCTGCTCGACCTGTGGAGCCTCGATGGCACCTCGGTCGCTCGCCATGAGGGTTTACGATGATCGGTATTCTGATCCCGGCACATAACGAAGAAGCCCTGTTGGATGATTGCCTGAGGGCTGCGCGGATCGCCGCCAACCACCCGGGCTTGCTGGGTGAAGCGGTACAGATTCTGGTAGTACTCGACAGTTGCAGCGATGCCAGCGCGGCGATTGCCCAGGCCCACCAGGTGCATTGCCTGCACGTGCAGGCGCGCAATGTCGGCCACGCCCGCGGCGTGGGTGCACGGTACTTGCTGGAGCAAGGCGCGCGGTGGATTTCCTGCACCGACGCCGACAGCCGTGTCGCCCCTGACTGGTTGGTGGCCCAACTGGCCCAAGGCTGCGACGCGGTGTGCGGCACAGTCACCGTGGACGCCTGGAGCGACGGCTTCGACCCGGCCGCGCAGATTCGCTATCAGCAGGCCTACCAGGCCCGCGATGGGCATCGGCATATCCACGGTGCCAACCTGGGCGTGAGTGCCCGCGCCTACGTAGAGGCCGGTGGGTTTGAACCGCTGGAATGCCATGAGGATGTACAACTGGTACGTGAATTGGAGCGTTGCGGTGCCTCCATTGCCTGGAGCCATGCGCCGCAAGTGGTGACCAGTGCGCGACTGGATTGCCGGGCTGAGGGTGGATTTGGTGATTACTTGAAGAGCTTGATGCGGGCTGGGTGAAAACAAAATCGCAGGCAAGCCAGCTCCCACAGGGATCCGTGCCAGGCGCAGATATTGTGGGCAACATAGCCCCCTGTGGGAGCTGGCTTGCCTGCGATGACGTCAGCCCAGCAAACATCGCATCAAAGTTGTGCAGATACCCATGCCTGTCTATGCTCCTAACGCCTTGCATGGCATTCCTTGATTGGCATGCTGCGCACTCACCCAGCGGAGCCTGCGGTGAAGACAAGAGCGTCGTCCCGTCAACGGAGCACGACCCGGTATCAACCGACAAGGATGTGACACCCCATGAAGCCTGCCTCCTTAAGCGAAGGCCGTCGCGGCCCCGTGCAAATCTGGAACAGTGCGCCGCAGTTGGCGCAAACCCCCATCATCTCCCTGAACACCCTGGTACCACCCGGTGCTCGCGTCGTGGTAATCGCACCTCATCCTGGCGATGAAGTGCTGGCGTGCGGCGGTTTGCTGCAACTGCTCAGCACCCGCGAGCATCCGCTGCAATTGATCTCCATCACCGATGGCAGCGCCAGCCATCCCGGCTCTCAGGTATGGCCGGCCAGCCGCTTGAGCGTGGTGCGCCCCCAGGAAAGCGCAGAGGCCCTGCGCCGATTGGGTATGCCCTTGCACAGCCTGAAATGGATTCGTGGCGGGTTTTGTGATGATGCACTGGCCGCCCGTGAACAGCCCATGAGCCAATTCATCGCGCGCTACCTGCAACCTGGCGATGTGGTGTTCAACACCTGGCGCAACGACGGCAATGACGACCACGACGCCGTCGGCCGCGCGAGTGCCAAGGCGTGCAGCCTGGTAGGTGCGCAACTGTATGAACTGCCGATCTGGGCCTGGCATTGGCCGGCCCGGGAAAGCGCGGTAATGCCCTGGCAACGTGCACGCAAGGTCCGCCTGGACACCTGGACCGTCGCGCGCAAGTTGCACGCCGCCCATGCCTACGCCAGCCAGTTGGTGGGTGACCCACAAATTGGCTTACCACCGATGCTCGCGCAGATATTGCTAGAGCGCATGCGCGAGCCCTACGAAATCCTGTTCACCTGACCACCACCCTGTAGGAGCGAGCTTGCTCGCGAAAAACCTCTACGATAACGCGTGCGTCCTGGATAAACGCGGCGCCCATGAGTCTTTCGCGAGCAAGCTCGCTCCTACAGAGTTTGGACTTTTCCCTACAGACTCAATCTGTCAGGCTGATGCGAATAATTATCAACAGATTTACTATTCGCCACGGAAGGCGCTTGGGGAGCCCTACTTTCATGTCTGTGCAACAACGCGGCGGCAACGTTTTTACACCCAGTCTGATGGCAATCACTATCGCGCTAGCAACCTCCAATGCGGCCATTGCCGCCGACGCCGAAGCACCGGCCACCATCGAGCTGGGCGCTACCCAGGTCTCGGGCCAACAGCTTGGCGCAACCACCGAAGGCAGCGAGTCGTACACCACCGGCTCGATGAAGACCGCGACCAAACTGCCGCTGACCTTGCGCGAAACCCCGCAGGCCGTCACCGTGATCACGCGCCAGCGCATGGATGACCAGGCCATGACCAGCATCAACGACGTGGTCAACGCCACGCCGGGGCTGTTCCTCAATTACTCCAACGGCCCTGGGCGACAAGGCTTTACCGCACGCGGTTTCGATATCGACAACCTCATGTATGACGGTATCCCCAGCGGCTACAACGGTGCGTCGGTAGGCGCCCAGCCGAACCTGGCAATGTTCGACCGCGTCGAAGTGGTGCGCGGCGCTACCGGCCTGGTAACCGGCGCAGGCAACCCTTCGGCCGCCATCAACCTGATCCGCAAGCGGCCACTGGATGAGCAGAAAGTCACGCTCACCGGCGCCGTCGGCAGCTGGGACGACTACCGTGGCGAGCTCGACGCCTCCAGCCCACTCAATGACAGTGGCACCTGGCGCGGCCGCGTCGTCACCTCTTACCGCGATGCCAACAGTTTTATCGACAAGGCCGAGCAGGATCATGGCCTTTTCTATGCCGTCACCGAAGCCGACCTGAGCGAAGACACCACCCTGACCCTCGGTTACTCGAACCAGAAGGACAAGACCAACTACTTCTGGGGCGCTTCGATGGTCGGCCTGGATGGACGCCACCTGGGCCTGTCGCGCTCCTATAACCCAGGCACCGATTGGGAGAACAAGGACCAGGAAATCAACACCGTGTTCGCTGAGCTGCGCCAGCGCCTGGCCAACGACTGGAGCCTGCAGGTCAACGCCAACTACGCCGAACAGAACGCCTTGTTCTCCGGCTCCTACCAATCGCGCTGGACCAACGACACCCTGGCCCGCACGGTGTACCAGGCCAGCTACGATGAAAGCCAGGCCGGGCTCGACGCCTTTGCCAGCGGCCCCTTCGAGGCGTTCGGCCGCACCCATGAACTGGTGGTGGGCGCCAGCAAGCGCATCTACGACATGACCACCCACAACTACAGCCCCTACGACCTCAACTGGCCGATCAATGCGGGCAAACCGAACTTCACCCGCACCAACAACGTTCGCGAAGTCACCACCCAGGACGGTTTCTACCTGACCAGCCGCCTGAGCCTGGCCGACCCGCTGAAGCTGATCCTCGGCGCTCGCCTGGACTGGTATGACTACGACAACCGTGATGCCGCTGGCGACTACAAGGTCACCCGCAACCTCACCCGCTACGCCGGCCTGATCTACGATCTGGACGACCAGCATTCGGTTTATGTGAGTTACAGCGACATCTTCACGCCGCAAAAAGACAAGAGCACAGCCGGCACTCCGCTCAAACCCATCGTCGGTAAAAATTATGAGGTGGGCGTCAAAGGCGAATATTTTGGTGGCGCGCTGAATGCCAGCGTGGCGCTGTTCCGCGTCGACCAGGAAAACCGCGCCGTGGCCGTGGTGGTGCCCAACTGCCCGCAGGCGTCCTGTGCAGAAGCCTCGGGCGAAATCCGCAGCCAGGGTATCGACTTCGAACTGCAAGGCGCCTTGACCGAAAACTGGCAGGTCGGCGGCGGCTATACCTATGCGCGCACCCACACCATCAAGGACGACGCCAACCCGCAGAAGGTCAACAAGCAGTTCGATACCGACATTCCGGAGCACCTGTTCAAAGTGACCACACGCTACAACTTCCAGGGCCCGCTGGAAAAACTCCGCGTCGGCGGCAATATCTCCTGGCAGAGCCGCATGTACAACGACATCAAGCTAGCGGATGGCAGCAACTACCGGCTCCAGCAAGGCGGCTACGCCGTCACCGACTTGATGGCGGGCTACCGGGTCAATCAGCACCTGGACTTGCAGCTCAATGCCAACAACATCTTCGATCGCCACTACTACCAGTCCATCTCCAACTCAGTGACTTATGGTGGCGACTCCTATGGCAGCCCCCGCAATATGATGCTGACCGCCAAGTACAGTTTCTGAGCCCCATGCCCACCTCGGCTGCCCGCTCGGGCAGCCGCTCTTAAAGTCCCACGCCCACATGCCGATAACGCGTGGGTAACCGGCAACAATCCTGAATATCTGCTTGACTCCACAGCGGCGCGCCTGTGTGGCACACCGCGTGCTTGCTTGACCTCGACGCCCCCCTCTCATGGAGTAAGAGTGAATGCCCGTTCGTTTTCAAGAGCACTATCGCAAGGCCGACCGCATCATGCTGGCATTGATCTGGCTGATGTTCCTGTTCTCCCTCGGCCTGGCGTTCTGGCACGACACCCTCATGCAGGCCGTGATCGTCGGTGGGGGCACCGGCGTGGTGCTCACGGCGCTGTATCGCGTCATCGGCGGCACCCGCGTGATGCGCTGTGCACTGGGCGCCGGCTTGATGGTGATGGCGGCGTTGCACATCAACCAGGCGCACGGGGTGATCGAATCCCACTTCGGCATTTTCGCGCTGTTGGCGGTGCTGACCTTCTACCGTGACTGGCTGCCGATTTTGGTGGCGGCACTGACCATCGCGGTGCATCACGTGGTGTTCCATGCCTTGCAGCACCAGGGTTTTCCTGTATTTGTGATGGAGCATCACGGCGGCTGGACGATGGTGTTCGTCCACGCCTTCTATGTGGTGATGGAGACCGTCGCCCTGCTCTACCTGGCCTTCCATAGCCAGGCCGAAGCGGTGGAGAGCCAGGAAATGCTGGAGAAGATGCTCGCCGTTACCTCGCAGTTCACGGTGGAAACCGCCCAAGGTGAAGGCAAGGCCCACGTATCCCTCGCCAAGCGGTTCGACCACTTCCTGCAGCAACTCACCCACCTGATCGACGGCGTCGCCCGCGACTCCCATGGCCTGGGCCAGCTCGGCCAGGAACTGGCCAGCGCGAGCGGCACCCTGGAAAAAGGCGCACGGCATCAACTGGCGCAGATCGGCGAAATGACCGGTTCGATGCAGCGCATGGAAGACGCCATGGGCCACATTACGGTGCAGGTCGAACAGGCAGTGGAACATGCAGGCCAGGCCAGCCAGCAGATTGTGCGCGGCCAGGAAAGCGTCGGCCGCGCCCAACATGAAATCAGCCAATTGGCCTCGCGCATCAACGGCACGGAGTCGACCGTGGAATCCCTGGCGGTGCAGGCAGAGCAAATCGGCTCGGTGCTGGAAGTGATCAGCAGCATCGCCAACCAGACCAACCTGCTGGCCCTCAACGCCGCCATCGAGGCCGCCCGCGCCGGCGAGCAAGGCCGTGGCTTTGCCGTGGTGGCCGATGAAGTGCGCAGCCTGGCCCAGCGCACCGCCCTCTCCACCCAGGAAATCAAGAGCATCATCGAGGGCCTGCAACACGGCAGCCGACAAGCCGTCGAAGCGATGCACGCCAGCCGCGAAGGCGTAGAGCGCTGCGTGGCAGACAGCCAAGTGGCCGTGGACATGCTACGGGCTGTGGGCGAGGACATCGCGCACATCGACCAACTCAACGGCCACATCGTCACCACCACCCGCGAGCAGACCTCGGCAAACCTGGAGATCGTCGAGCGCTTGCAGTCGGTGCAAAGCATCGCCCAGAACACCGCCGACGACGTCGAGACGCTCGCCCGCAGCAGCGAACGCCTGCCACCGATCGCGGTGCGGCTGGATGCGTTGGGGCGCAGGTTTCATCCTTGAGCCCGACCCGGAACATGGCGAGTCAGAGAGAACAGGTGGGCATACCGCTGGAGTGCATCAAGGTTCCAGATGCGGAGCCATCAAGGCGGCAAACCAATCGATGAACGCGCCAAGGCGACGAGAGCGTTGGCGGCGAGTCGGGTACAGGACTGAAACGCACATGGGGGCCGGCCGATAGGCCGCCATCACCTCCACCAATTCGCCGCTGTCCAATAAATGCTGAACATCGAACAACGGCACCTGAATCAAGCCAAGCCCTGCACAGCATCCTGCGATATAGCTTTCGGCATTATTGACCACCACACGGCTCGGCATCATGACAGCCTGCGCGGTGCCATCGACGCAATATTCCCAGGCCGTTTCCTGCCCGCCTGCGCTCGTGCTGTAGCCGATACAGACATGCCGGTTTTGCAGATCGCAAGGCTGTGTGGGCACCCCGAATTCCGCCAAGTATGCGGGGCTCGCGCAATTGACCAGCAACACCTTGCCCAACGGTTTCACCACCAGGCTGCTGTTCTGCGGGGTGCCAAAACGAATGACACAGTCAACGCCTTCCTGTACCAAATCAATGGCGCGATCGGTGGAGCCCAGGCCGAGTTGGAGCCCAGGGTAGCGGCGGAGAAACTCGGCCAACGCAGGCATCACCAGGCGCCGCGCTATGCGGCTGGGCACGTCCACTTCCAGACGGCCCATGACCTGTTCCTGATGGCTGTTAAACAGTTGGTCGATATCATCGATGTCCAGCAAGACCTGGCGCGCCTTCAGCAGTAACTGGGTGCCATCGGCGGTCAGGGAGACCTTGCGGGTTGTCCGGTGCAGCAGTCGAGTGCCGGCATTGCCCTCCAGCTGTTGAATGGCGGCCGACACGCTCGCGCGTGGCAGCCTCATCAGCCGTGCCGCTTGTATGAAACTGCCAAGCTCTGCGACCTGAACGAAGACGCGGTACTGTTCGATTCTATCCATGGGCTCTCAATGCTCGGGGGGCACGGATCGATCGGCGCTCACCACGTCTGCGCCTGTGCGTTGACCGTTTACTTGGTGGTGTAGCCGCCATTGATCAAAATTGTCTGGCCAGTCACCCACCAGCCGTCACTGACCAGGTTACGGATGAACGGGACCACATCCTCAATATCTGTCAGGCCCGTGCGCGAGAACGGCGACAGCGCGGCAGCCGTCTTGTGGTAACTGACCGCATCCTCACCTTCGGCCGGGTAGAAGAACGGCGTGTCCATCGGCCCCGGCCCTACTGCTGTGACCGAAATACCCCGAACGCCCAGCTCCTTCGCCGCCGCTCGCGTAAATTGCTCTACCGGCGCCTTGCTGCCGGCATATGCAGCGTAGAAGGGCGTGAAAGCGCCCAGCAGTGAAGTGACAATAGTGCAGATCTTGCCATTGTCATTGAGGTGCTTGCCGGCTTCCTTGATAAAAAAGAACGCAGTCTTGGAATTGACGGCCATCATCTCGTCGTACTCCGCCTCCGTGATTTCAGCCATTGGCTTTTTCAGCACCTTGCCCACGGTATTGATCGCGATGTCCGGCCTGCCGACTGCCGCGACGGCATCGTTGAAGAGTTTTTCCATCGCTCCCGCCGTGGTCAGGTCTGCTTGCAAGGCCACAGCCTTCGCGCCTAGCGCCTCAATTGCGGTGACGGTTGCGTTCGCGTCAGCCTGGCTGGAATCGCTGTTGTAGTGCACGACCACAGCCTTGGCGCCATGCTTGGCCAGATCGCGGGCGATCAACCCGCCGAGGTTCTTCGCACCACCCGCGATCAGTGCAACCTTGCCGTTGATTGAATGATTAGGCATGACAACATTCCTTTAATTGGGAGAAGTACGCCGCCATTCTAGAGTGGCCCTCGACAAAGATAAGCACACCTTGGCTGGATGCAGTGTTCAGAGATACTGCCTAATCACAAAGGCCCTACCGGTGAATGAATAGGATGTGAGGTACGCTACACTCCGGCCTTGCACACCGGCCAAGGAAGCCCCCATGAGTACTCGTGGCAGAGACCGACAGATCGACAATATCGAATTCAACGTAAGCGACATTGCCCGCAGCAAAGCCTTCTACGGCGCTGCATTCGGCTGGACTTTCGTCGATTACGGCCCCACCTACAGCGAGTTCAGCGATGGCCGGCTCACGGGTGGTTTCACCACCGGCGAGCCTGTGCGGCCGGGCGGCCCCTTGGTTATCGTGTACGCAGATGACTTGGACAGTGTGCAGCAGCGGCTTCAACAGCTGGGAGCGGTGATAACCCGCCAGACATTTTCGTTTCCTGGTGGCAGCCGGTTCCACTTTACCGACCTGGATGGGTATGAACTGGCGGTGTGGAGCGTTGCGCCGTGATCCAGCGCTTTCGCTGTATCGCTGAAGCTCGACATCTCCAACCGAGAACAGGTTGCGTTGTGTGAGCCTGTTCTGGGTTCAAAGCTGTTGCAGCTTGCGCTGCAAGCGCGTCATGTACCGATTGACGATCAGTTTGTGCGCCGGCCCCACCGGTAGCATGTAAAGGCGCCCGAAGGTGTTGTGGGTGATCACCGATGAAGTGATCGTCAGCACACGATCAGCAATTGAAAGGCAAATCATCACATCCAGGTGCCGGTCACGCTCAGTCAGCACCAGCCTATCCGGCGCGCAGTCCTCTACCAAGAAAAAATCAAGCCGCTCACCCGCTTGCACCGTCACGCGCCGATTGCCGGAGAACCCGCCGATGCGCTTTACGCCAAACCTTGAAGAAATCCCATCCCTGATCCGAAAGGCCAATCGCAACAGCGGCCCTGATTCGGCGGTCATGATGTTCCAGGCATCCAGCGCGCTGATCTCAGCCGACAATGGCACTGACCTGTAATCGTAATAATCGAGTTCGGACGGTGCACCCAATGTGTGACTTCCAGAGCGAGTCGCCAAGATTTTTCCGTCCATGACCAAAACAGGAATTGGCATCATAACGCTTCAAGCGAATGCTGCGCTAAGCTCGACAGGGTCTGTGTAACTCAAGCGGAGTACCCAATATGGAATACGACGAAAAACTGATTGAGGAAGCCGTACTTGCCCTGCTGACCACCTTCAGCTTTGATAACGGCAACTCATGGAAAGGCCACGACTTTCAAATAATGAACCGACTCCACGAGCAAGGTTTTATCAGTAATCCGGTGAACAAAAACAAATCCATTTGGTTGACGCAGGAAGGCTTGGAACGGGGCAGGCAAATTGCCGATCGTTTGTTTGGCGCGGCACCTGAAGCGCTCGCGGGGCCATAAGCCCAGCCACGGAGTGTTAAACCGCGCTTCATGCGTTTATCCTCAAGACTCCCCGACCTGCCAACCCGGAGCCGCCATGGACCTCGCCACCCTAGCCCTCTTCCTGCCCGCCTGCTTCGCCCTGAACATGGCCCCCGGCCCCAATAACCTGCTATCCGTGAGCAACGCTACCCGCTATGGCTACCGCACCTCCTGCCTCGCCGGTCTCGGCCGTCTGCTGGCCTTCGCCGGCATGATCGCCCTCGCGTCCGCTGGCTTGGCGGTGGTACTGCAAACCTCGGAGTTGTTGTTCTACGGGATCAAGATTCTCGGCGCGGCGTATCTGTTTTACCTGGCATATCAGCTATGGCGCGCAGACCCGCAGCAGCAGGTGGACACCGCAACGAGGAAGGTGGGCCTGTGGGCCTTGGCGCGGCAGGAATTTCTGGTGGCCGCGGGCAACCCCAAAGCGATCCTGATTTTCACCGCCTTCCTCCCGCAATTCGTGGTGCCCGGCCAACCCATCACCGCGCAATTTGCCCTGCTGGGTGTGATGTTCCTGGCCTTGGAATGGGTGGCTATCAGCGCCTACGCCTATATGGGCCTGCATATGCGCCGCTGGTTTGCCGAGCCGAAGGGCAAGCGCCTGTTCAATCGCTGCTGCGCGGGTTTGTTGTCAGCGGCCGCGGCGGTGTTGTTGACTGCGCGTAAGGCATGAGTGAGGTGTGAATGCCCCTGTGAAGTTGACCGTCATCGACATCCACCTACCTTCAGTAAGACGCTGCACCTGTGGCGAGGGAGCTTGCTCCCGTGACGACCTGGCAGCCGACGCCAATATAATTGATGCCCCGTGATCCAAATGTGGGAGCTGGCTTGCCTGCGATGACGGCCTGGCAGCCGACAACGATCCCACTGATGCCCAAGTTGCGTAAATACCTAGGCTATCTCAACGGCAAACCATACCTCACCTCCACCAGCGCCACACCGCCCCTCTCAAGATGGCGCTCCGTCCCGGCCTCCTCGACGCATCCCGACCGGCGATAAAATCGAATCGCCCTTTCATTACCGGCCAAGACCCACAGCGTTAAACGCTCATAGCCTTGCGCCAACAGATCCTGCAGGCCGGCATTCCACAAGGCCAACCCAACGCCTGTTTGCCAATGCCCGGCGAGTACGTAGATGGCCATGACCTCACCTGCAATGGCCTGCACGGCGTCTTCGTCACGGCTGGCGCCGACGGCTAACCAGCCAACCACCTGCTGGCCCACCTCGGCGACCCATACCGTTGACTCACCCGAGGCAATCGAGCGTACCCAATGGGCTTCGCGCCTAGCCAGCGTTGCTTGCAATCCGCTCAAGAACTGGGCAGGCATCAGGTCACGATAGGCGTCTTGCCAACTGCTGATATGCACCTGGGCAATGGCTTTTGCGTCGGTGGGTAATGCTCTGCGAATCATGGAGATGCTCCTGAAATACGGTTATTCCAGTATGCATGCCCGTCGATGACAGAAAGCCCTGCGCTGAACAGGGCCCAATATAAATGCCAACCCCAATGTAGGAGCGAGCTTGCTCGCGAAGAACTTCAACGATAACGCGGGCTTCCTGAGTGAACGCGGCGCCTGTGGTTTTTTCGCGAGCAAGCTCGCTCCTACAGTTGCAGGGCGATTCCGGCGTCGATGAAGAACGCCGGGCCCCGCGTGAAGGCTCCAGCCAATGTCACCCCTTGGTCAGATCCACCAAAGGCGTCTGCCGCACCTCAGTCTCCCGCCCACCCTGAATCTCGCTGACCTGCTTCAAGGCCTTTTCAACAGTCGCCTTATCCGCCAACAAGCTGTAGCTGATACGGAACTGCTTATGTTCCTTCGCCCCGATCGTAGGCACCAGGTTCAATGGCCGCTGATAACGACGGTTGTACGAAAAACTCGTCCCCGGCTCCAACCCCGTGACATAGCCCTGCCCTTGGGTATCAGTGTTCTTCCACAGCGAGAACACCGGCAGTGTCTGCGTATTGAAGCCAACCGAAACCCCCAGGCTGCCGGCCTTGTTATGCAGCACGGTCAAGGTATCGCCCTTGGCATCGGCATACGGCACCACGTTGTAAACCGTTTCGTCATAGTCCTTGGTCGGTGCGCGATAGGTTTGCCAGTCGGCCAGTTCGCCCTTGGCCTTGTCGTTGAACGGCGACACCTGCTTCACCGGCGCAACGAAACGCGCGCCCTGCTCCAGGAACGGCGTGCTGAAGTTACTGTGATACAGCGCCTGGTATTCCTTCGGATAATCGCCATTGTTGGTGAGCGTGTCGTTGAGGGCGAACACCACACTGCCAGGCTCGGTGACCAGTTCGGTCGCAACAGAGAAATCGACCTTCTTGAACGCCTGCTCTTTCAGCTCGCCGCGCAGGGTGATGGCGTACGGCGGTTTTTCATCGATATGCAGGGTGACTTTATTCGCAGGGATATTGGCCGCCCGCCCGTGCAGGGTCAGCAACTCGCCGTTGTCGATGCCAGGATGCCCCACCCATTCGTAGCCGCAACGGGTAACCAGCTCATTGAAACCTTCCAACCATCCCAGACCACCGCGGCCATTGAGCTCGATGAAGGAAGGATTGACCACTTCCTTGACCGGCGAATCCCAGCCCATCCGCACATCGCCAACCGACGCCTGCAACACGTTCATGCCACGGGTCGGCACTACCGAGAGCTTCATCGTGCCGTTGTCGATATCCACGATGCTCACACCCTCCTGCCGACCGCCGTGCAAGGTGCGCAGGGTGACGCTGAAGGGCTTGTCGGTTTGGATGCCGAGTTGCTGGCTGGTGATTTGCCAGTTCTGGGCGGCTTTGTCGGTGTCGAGCAGCACGTAATCCCAGGCCATGGCGTGGGAGGCGGCAGAGAATGCGCTGAGGGCAACGAGGAGTTTTAGCGGGGTCATGGCGGTCGCCTTTATTGGAGTTGTTTGCGCTTTATAAACTCGATGAAACGTTTCAGCAAGCTTAAAAGACGCGACAGTGCGGGGAAAGGCCATGAAAAGGCGATGCGCTTGGGGGCAGGCTGGAACGAAAACGCGAGTGGGCGGTGTATGAGCTTTGGTCCATCCGTGCCGGTTACAACCTTGCGTTGACTCCTTGGCTGCAAACGGCCAATTGCAGACCATAGATAACCTGCTAGGCTTCGGGATGTGGCCAAAAGCCATATCGCTTTTCCTATTTCTGGCGCGACACATGAGACAGAGCAGGGAGTGATGCACAGGCAAGGAGCACAATCAGACACAGCAGCGGAAAGCATTACACCACTTTTGCCGTCTATTTATAGTTAGAAACTCACATCTGAGCACGAAAGGAGCGCTGCGAACAAAATTCAAAAACAAGCCAAAGACGAACCAATCAACTGAAATCCAGCCAAAGGATCTCAAAATGAAATCGACGACCGTCTCAGCTACACCCAAAATCAGACTCACTGGAGACACAGGCACAGCGATTGAAGTGGATATTTCAAATCTAAATGCTACCCCTGATCAAAAGATAGCGCTTGAAAAGCTTCTGTCCTCTGGAGATTTAAACTCACTTGACCAATCTGAGCGAGATCTAATAAAGGATCTAAAGGCCTACGTTGGACTTGGAACAATAACGCCTCAATTCTTGGTTAGATTCGATACAACATGGGTAAAAATCGACGAAATTTAACGTAAGCGTGGTGAAATTGAACTATAAAATATTGTTATCAGGCATCGGGAGCATTCAAGCCTTTTTAAGAGCTGAATCAATTTCAGCCAAGGAAGCATTGAATGTTTCCCTTTTCTCCCTTGATATTCTTGCAGCATACAAACTCGAAGAGATAGTCGCCCCGAAGGAGATACTGTCATGCCTAGCCGATTATAGTGAAGTATTTTTAACAAATACACCGAGCGCAGATTTTATTAAGTCCGTCATAAAAAATTACCCACAAAAGCCCCCATCAATACATAGAGATATAAGTGAATCCAATTGCACTGAAGAGCTATTCAAGTATGGAATAATTTTCAACGAAAACACCACGGATTCATTTGCAATCAAGCCGTGTGAAGAGTTGGCGCTCTCACTTTCTTCACGAGATTTATTCAAATCAATATTTTGGGTTCATGCTGCCTTATCCGCGAAACGCGAACTGAGTGAGACGGAAGCTCTCTCGATAAAGCAAGCAGTTAATTACATAAACATAACGGCCGAGTCAATGGCTGATGCAAAATTGAAGTGGTGGCTAAAAATGGCCAATCTAGTGCCGCATAGGGAGCGCATATGAACATTGAAAAAAATGTGGAGGCGGTGCTAAAGCTAATTAACTGGGTAGTAGCCAATCGAGATAATTTTTCCCACAAGTTAGGCAAAACAACTGATGAGCAGCTTATTCTGCTTAAGCCAATTGGTGAGCTCGCTCTTTGCTGCGACCTAATGATCCGAGGAAATTTGCATTCCGTAGCAGCGAGAGAGTTGCTAGAGTGGGCTTGGCTAGAGCTCGACTCTGGCGACTTCCTCAAGTTGGCGCTAATCAGTCGCCCAGGACTAATGATGATTAGCTCTCTTTACGCAACATTTTATCGAAACAACATAAAAAACGAATCCCTAGGGCGATTGATAAAAAACTTCTCAGAGTCAGAGTTCTCAAAATCCATTCAATACCCTTACTGGCGCCGCCTGGATCTAAATAGGGCATTGTGCGACCTGGAAGTGTTTGAAAGCTTAAACTACTCGCCTGATCTTACGTGGTCATATCATCGCCCAGAGCCATGGATCATCGAAAATGATTCAGCCTATGCGCTAACTCACGAAGTTTTCTACATAACAAACTTTGGCGCATCACCTGACTCTCTAACACCAGCAACCACCAGCTACATAAGAACCTGGCTGCCTGCCTGGAAGAGAATTTTTCTTGGTGACAACAACCTTGATATATTTACCGAACTGTTAATGGTTTCCCTATGCATAGGAAAGCCTTACAACGAGCTAGTTAGCTTCAAAATAATTGCTGAATCAATAAGCCCATCAGGGTTCTTGCCTGGCCCGGAAAATGGAGGCAAGAGCCTACTTTCCGGTATCAGGGATGAAGGTAGGTCAATTTTTCTTCAAAACTATCACACTACATTAGTTGGCATAATGGCGTTTAGTCTACTTGAGTCAGCATGCCCCACCAGAGAACTTCTAACCACCGGCTCAACGTGGTCGGATAACATGGGCGTTAGTAACCAAGAAGGTTAGCGGGTTCGAACGATCAATCACCCCAATCTAATGGTCCCTTTTGGCCGAAATCCGCCGGTCAGCCCCCTCCTCCCCAAAAATCCCTCCCCTCAACCCCCACACCTCTCCACCAAAAAATCCACAAACGCTCTAACCCGCGCCGGCATCGCCCCTCCCCCCACAAACACCGCATGAATCGGCTCCACGTCCCCAGGATTAAATTCCTCCAACAACACCACCAACTCCCCCCGTCTCACCTCCTCCACCACACTAAACGCCCCAATCCTCGCCACCCCCGCCCCCAGCTTCGCCAACTGCGCCAATGCCTCACCACTATTGCCCTCAATCGTCCCCGTCACCTTCAACGAAAACTCCCGTCCCTCCACCCGAAACGGCCAATCCGGCGCCGCTCTACGGAAGTTGAAGCGCAGGCAGTTGTGTTGCAGTAAATCCTGCGGCGTCACGGGGGTGCCATGCCGTGCCAGGTACTCCGGTGAAGCAACGATAACCTGCCCGGTAGAGCCGATAAGGCGAGCAGTCAGGGGGCTGTCAGCAAGGGGTCCGAAGCGGATGGCGACATCGGCTTGGCCGCCGAGAATATCCACGACTTCATCGCCGAGCATCAGGTCGACGACGATGGCGGGATAGCGGGCGCTGAAGGCGGCGATCAGGGGGACGATGGTCATGCGGCCGTGGGCCACTGCGGCGCTGACGCGCAGGCGTCCGCGTGGGGCGCCCTGGTCGGTGATGGCATCTTCGACTTCGGCCATGTCGGCGAGGATGCGTCGGGCGCCGCGCAGGTAGGCTTCGCCTTCGGCGGTGAAGGTGATGGCGCGGGTGGTGCGCAGTAGCAGACGGGTGCCGATGCGCTGTTCGGTGCGGGTGATGATGCGGCTGATGGCCGAAGGCGTCAGTCCCAACGCCCTTGCCGCACCCGACAGGCTGCCGTGCTCGGCGACCATGGTGAACACTTCCATCTCTCCCGAACGCCCGCCGATGTCCATTTGTGCCTCCCGCGCAAAGCTGTAGTTCCCAACCAAGGGCTACTGCTGCAAAAGGCAGGATTGTAGCATTTGACTCACAGATGAGGAGTCACCTATGCGTATCAATCCCCCCCTTGTAGCATTGTCCGTCGGTGCCTTTGGCATCGGGGTCACAGAGTTTGCACCTATGGGCATGTTGCCCGGTATCGCCGCTGATCTTGATGTCTCCATTCCCGCTGCGGGGCTGTTGGTAAGCGCCTACGCCATGGGCGTGCTGATTGGCGCGCCGATCATGACCCTGGCGACGGCCAGGGTGCCCCGCCGCTATTTGCTGATCGGGCTGATGGCGATTTTTACCCTGGGTAATTTGCTGTCGGCGCTGGCCAGCAACTACCAGACGCTGATGATCGCCAGGCTGGTGACGTCGCTCAATCACGGAGCGTTCTTTGGGATTGGCTCGATTGTGGCCGCAAGCCTGGTGGCGCCCGAGAAGCGCGCGGGCGCTGTGGCGGCGATGTTCATGGGGCTGACCCTCGCAACCATTGGCGGCGTGCCTCTGGCGACCTGGTTTGGCGAAAACTTTGGTTGGCGTACCGCGTTCTGGGGCATCAGTGGGCTTGGCGCGGTGGTCATGGCGGCGCTGTGGTGGGCCTTGCCCAATGCGCCGGCGCCCAAAGGCGGCGGGCTGATGGCGGAAATCCGTGTGCTGGGTCGCGGGCCTGTGCTGGCGGCGTTGGCGCTGACAGTAGTGGGCTCGAGTGCGATGTTTACGGTATTTACCTACATCGCGCCGATTCTGCGGGACGTTACCCACGCTTCGACCAACTTCGTCACCGGGATGCTGGTGCTGTTCGGAATCGGGCTCACCCTGGGCAATGTGTGGGGTGGCAAGTCAGCGGACCGCTCGGTAGACCGCACGTTGATCATCTCGCTGGTGGTGTTGATTGCCGTGCTGTTGGCCTTTTCGGTGCTCATGCAATGGCCGTTGCCCGCTGCACTGTCGATCCTACTGTGGGGCGCTGCCAGCTTTGCTCTGGTGCCGCCGCTGCAGATGCGGGTGATGGAGGCCGCCAAAGATGCGCCTAACCTGGCTTCGGCGATGAACATCGGTGCGTTCAATTTTGGCAATGCGATTGGTGCGGCATTGGGTGGCGCGGTGATCAATGCCGGGCTGGGCTACCCGGCCATATCCCTGGCAGGCGCACTGATGGCGGGCCTGGGCTTGCTGATGGTATTGGGGCTGAGCTGGCGTTCGCGGCGGGCCGACGCACGCGCTGGCCGGGAGGCGGTGCAAGCCTGAGTGGCGTTGCAGGTTGTTCGTCTAGACTTCATGCACCTTTCAACCCGAGGAGCCTTGCGATGAACAACAAAAATACGATCTGCCTCTGGTACAACGGCGATGCCCTGGCGGCAGCGACCTTCTACGCCAACACCTTCCCCAACAGCGAAGTAAAGGCCGTGCACCGTGCGCCTGGCGACTACCCGGCTGGCAAGCAGGGCGATGAGTTGACCGTGGAGTTCACCGTGCTGGGTATCCCCTGCGTGGGCCTCAATGGCGGCCCGGCGTTCAAACACAGTGAGGCGTTTTCCTTTCAGGTGTCCACGGATAACCAGGAGGAAACCGACCGCTTTTGGCATGCCATCATCGACAACGGTGGGCAGGCGAGCGCTTGCGGTTGGTGCAAGGACAAGTGGGGGCTGTCGTGGCAGATCTCGCCGCGGGTGTTGGTCGATGCAGTTACCAGTAAAGATCCTGCCGTCGCCAAGCGTGCATTTGAAGCGATGATGACCATGACCAAAATCGACATCGCTGCCATCGAAGCCGCCATTGCCGGAAACTGAACGGTGGGAGCGCTCGAGCCTTAGCGAGGCCGCGATGGCGGTGGGTCAGGCAGCACAAATGCCAACAGCACCACCGCCATCGCAGCGATGCGGCGACCCGACAAGCCAGCTCCCACTTCTGGATCGCGCGCCCTCCCCCATGCGGCAAAAAAAGTCATACAACGGACGCCCGGTTGCGACACCGTCAATACCGGCCTATGTTCCAAGCCATGCTGTTTTTTTGCTGTCCCCCGCCCTGCGCCCATCCCGTAACCAGGAGACGACATGCCCACCCCTTCACGCCCTGCTGTACTTGAGCTGATCGGCAACACCCCGCTGGTCAAGGTCAGCCGCTTCGATACCGGCCCCTGCACGCTGTTTCTCAAGCTTGAATCGCAAAACCCCGGAGGTTCCATCAAGGACCGCATCGGCCTGGCGATGATCGACGCCGCTGAACGCGACGGTCGCTTGCGCCCGGGCGGTACCATCATTGAAGCCACCGCCGGCAATACCGGCCTGGGCCTGGCGCTGGTGGGCCGGGCCAAGGGCTACCGGGTGGTGTTGGTGGTGCCCGACAAGATGTCCACGGAAAAGGTGCTGCACCTGAAGGCCATGGGCGCCGAGGTGCATATCACCCGCTCCGATGTGGGCAAGGGCCATCCCGAGTATTACCAGGACGTGGCGGCACGGCTGGCCAAGGATATTCCGGGCTCGTTCTTCGCCGACCAGTTCAATAACCCGGCCAACCCCTTGGCCCACGAGACCAGCACCGCGCCGGAGATCTGGGCGCAGACCCAGCACGACGTGGACGCCATTGTGGTGGGCGTCGGCTCGGCCGGCACGCTCACCGGTTTGACGCGTTTCTTCAAGCGCGTGCAACCCGAACTGGCCATGGTGCTGGCCGACCCGGTCGGTTCGGTGATGGCCGAATACAGCCGCAGCGGCAAGCTGGAAACCCCTGGTTCCTGGGCCGTGGAAGGTATTGGCGAAGACTTCATCCCTTCGATTGCCGACCTGTCCAGCGTGCGCCACGCCTACTCCATCAGCGATGCCGACAGCTTCGACCACGCCCGCCAATTGCTCAAGGCCGAAGGCATCCTCGGCGGCTCATCCACCGGCACACTGCTCGCCGCGGCCTTGCGCTACTGCCGCGAGCAAACCGAGCCCAAGCGCGTGGTCACCTTCGTCTGCGACACCGGTACGCGCTACCTGTCGAAGGTTTACAACGACCAGTGGATGAACGACGCGGGCCTGCTGCAGTACAAACACTACGGCGACCTGCGCGATCTGATCGCGCGCCGCTTCGAAGACGGCCGCGTGATCAGCGTGAGCCCCGACGACACCCTGCTCACCGCCTTCCAGCGCATGCGCCTGGCGGACGTGTCGCAACTGCCGGTGCTTGTCGATGGCCAGACCCTGGTGGGCGTGATCGACGAGTCCGACATCCTGCTGGGCCTGCACCACGACGCCGCAGATTTTTCCATGACCGTCGCCAGCGCCATGACCAACACCCTGCACACCCTGGCCCCCAACGCCAGCCTGGCCGAACTGCAGGCTGAACTGGATCGCGGCCTGGTCGCCATCATTGCCGACGCCGCAGGCTTTCATGGCCTGATCACCCGCGTCGATCTGCTTAACCACCTACGGAGATCCCTTGCATGAGCCAGCCCGATAAAAGCGCGTTTGCCACCCGAGTGATCCACGCCGGGCAGTCACCCGACCCGACCACGGGCGCGCTGATGCCGCCGATCTACGCCAACTCCACCTACCTGCAAGACAGCCCCGGCGTGCACAAGGGGTTTGACTATGGCCGCTCCCATAACCCCACGCGTTTCGCCCTGGAACGCTGCGTGGCCGACCTTGAAGGCGGCAGCCAGGCATTTGCATTTGCCTCGGGGCTGGCGGCGATCTCCACCGTGCTCGAACTGCTGGATGCTGGCGCGCATATCGTCTCGGGCAATGACCTGTACGGCGGCACTTTCCGGCTGTTCGACAAAGTGCGCCAGCGCAGTGCCGGGCACCGTTTCAGCTATGTCGACCTCAGCGACTTGTCGGCGTTTGAAGCGTCATTGCAGGACGACACGCGCATGGTCTGGGTCGAAACCCCAAGCAACCCGCTGCTGAGCCTGACCGACCTGCGCGCCGTCGCCCGCATCTGCCGTGCCCGCGGGATTATCTGTGTGGCCGACAACACCTTTGCCAGCCCCTGGATCCAGCGCCCGCTGGAGTTGGGCTTCGACATCGTGGTGCACTCCACCACCAAATACCTCAATGGGCATTCTGATGTGATCGGTGGTATCGCTGTTGTCGGTGATAACGCTGAATTGGCCGAACGCCTGGGCTTCCTGCAAAACTCCATCGGCGCCATCGCCGGGCCGTTCGATGCCTTCCTGACCCTGCGCGGGGTAAAAACCCTGGCGCTGCGCATGGAGCGCCATTGCAGCAATGCCCTGGACCTGGCCACCTGGCTGGAGCAACAGCCGCAAGTGTCACGGGTTCACTACCCGGGCCTCAAATCCCACCCACAGCACGACCTGGCGAAACAGCAGATGCGCGGCTTTGGCGGGATGATTTCAGTGGACTTGAACAGCGACTTGGCCGGCGCGACGCGCTTTCTGGAAAGCGTGAAGATCTTCGCCCTGGCCGAGAGCCTCGGGGGCGTGGAAAGCCTGATCGAGCACCCGGCGATCATGACCCATGCCAGCATCCCGGCGGCGACACGAGCGCAATTGGGGATTGGCGATGGGCTGGTGCGCTTGTCGGTGGGGGTTGAGGATGTGGAGGATTTGCGCGCCGATCTGGCTCAGGCCTTGGCCCACATTTAACCGCCATGATCGTTCCCACGCTCTGCGTGGGAACGCATTCGGTGACGCTCTGCGTCACGCTTGGGAACGCAGAGCGTCCCTGGCTGCATTCCCACGCGGAGCGTGGGAACGATCAGTCAAGGGGCGTGTATCAGCCTTGGGTGATGTTGGCCCGCGCCGCATGCAGCTTCTTGTAGCTGTCGATCAAGCGCAAATGCCGGTCCAGGCCTTCCAGCTTCATGCTGGTCGGCGTCAGCCCATAAAAGCGCACACTGCCGTCAACCGAACCGATCACCGCGTCCATGCGCTCATTACCGAACATGCGCCGGAAGTTGGCCTCGTAGTCAGCCAGCTCGAGGTCATCATCCAGTTCCATCTCCAGCACCGCGTTCATCGCCTGGTAAAACAGGCCGCGCTCAACGGTGTTGTCGTTGTACTGCAGGAACATCTCTACGCATTCCTTAGCCTCTTCATACTGCTTCAGCGCCAGGAAGATCAGCAGTTTCAGCTCCAGGATGGTCAACTGGCCCCACGCGGTGTTGTCGTCGAACTCAATGCCAATCAACGTAGTGATATCGGTGTAGTCGTCCAGCTCACTTTCTATCAGGCGCTCGACCAACGCCTGCAGCTCCTCCTCGCTGAGGCGATGCAGGTTGAGGATGTCTTCGCGGAAAAACAGCGCCTTGTTGGTGTTGTCCCAGATCAGGTCATCCACCGGATAGATTTCCGAGTAGTCCGGCACCAGGATGCGGCAGGCAGTAGCGCCCAGGTGCTCATACACCGCCATGTACGACTCTTTGCCCATGCCTTCGAGGATGCCGAACAGCGTGGCGGCTTCCTGGGCATTGGAGTCTTCGCCCTGGCCGGAGAAGTCCCACTCGACGAATTCATAATCCGACTGGGCACTGAAGAAGCGCCACGACACTACGCCGCTGGAATCGATAAAGTGCTCGACGAAGTTGTTCGGCTCGGTGACCGCCTGGCCTTCGAAGGTCGGCTGCGGCAGATCGTTCAAGCCTTCGAAGCTACGGCCTTGCAGCAGCTCGGTGAGGCTGCGTTCCAGTGCCACTTCCAGGCTGGGGTGCGCGCCGAACGAAGCGAACACGCCGCCGGTACGCGGGTTCATCAAGGTCACGCACATCACCGGGAATTCACCGCCCAGGGACGCGTCCTTGACCAGCACCGGAAAGCCCTGGGCTTCCAGGCCTTCGATACCCGCCAGGATGCCCGGGTACTTGGCCAGCACTTCGGCGGGTACGTCCGGCAGCGCAAATTCGCCCTCGATGATTTCGCGCTTCACCGCTCGCTCGAAAATCTCCGACAGGCACTGCACCTGGGCTTCGGCCAAGGTGTTGCCAGCACTCATGCCGTTGCTCAGGTAGAGGTTTTCGATCAGGTTGGACGGGAAATACACCACCTCGCCATCGGACTGACGCACGAACGGCAGCGAGACAATGCCACGGGCTTCGTTGCCGGAGTTGGTGTCGAACAGGTGTGAACCACGCAGCTCGCCCTCGCGGTTGTAGACTTTGAGGCTGTAGGCATCGAGGATTTCACTCGGCAGCTCATCGTTGGGGCCCGGCTGGAACCAACGTTCGTCCGGGTAATGCACGAACGGCGCGTTGGCCAGGTCCTCGCCCCAGAACTGGTCGTTGTAGAAGAAGTTGCAGTTCAGACGCTCGATGAACTCACCCAGCGCCGACGCCAGCGCGCCCTCTTTGGTCGCGCCTTTGCCGTTGGTAAAGCACATCGGCGAATGGGCGTCGCGGATATGCAGCGACCACACGTTGGGCACGATATTGCGCCACGAGGCAATCTCGATCTTCATGCCCAGGCCCGCGAGAATCGCCGACATGTTGGCGATGGTCTGCTCCAGCGGCAGGTCCTTGCCGGCAATGTATGTGCCTGCTGCGGACGTGGAGTTGGGCATCAACAGCGCCTGGGCATCGGCGTCGAGGTTCTCGACTTCCTCAATCACGAATTCCGGCCCGGCCTGCACCACTTTCTTCACGGTGCAGCGGTCGATGGAACGCAGGATGCCTTGGCGGTCCTTGTCGGAGATATCTGCGGGCAATTCGACCTGGATTTTGAAAATCTGGTTGTAGCGGTTTTCCGGGTCGACGATGTTGTTCTGCGACAGGCGAATATTCTCGGTGGGAATATTGCGCGTCTGGCAGTACAACTTCACAAAGTACGCCGCACACAACGCCGACGAAGCCAGGAAGTAGTCGAATGGCCCCGGTGCCGAACCATCGCCCTTGTAGCGGATGGGCTGGTCGGCAATGACCGTGAAGTCATCGAACTTGGCTTCAAGCCGAAGGTTGTCGAGAAAGTTGACCTTAATTTCCATGCGGGCACACCAGAATAACGAGCTAAACAAATTGGCCGCCATTATGAAGCGTTTCGCCGGGAAGTCTCAGGGTTTTGCGTATGGGCTGCTGATCAGTGCTAACGTCCGCCCTGTGGGAGCGCGTTGCTCCAGTTAGATAATGTTCACCACCGCCAGGACAGGCCATGGAACCGATAGCGACGAACGCCGCACTGTTGATCATCGATATGCAAAAAGGCATGGCCGATCCCACACTAGGCCGCCGCAACAACCCAGACGCTGAGCAGCACATACAGCAATTGCTCAATGCCTGGCGCCAGGCGCAACGCCCGATCATTCATGTGCGGCATATCTCCCGCTCTGGCGCTTCGGTGTTCAGGCCAGGCCAGCCCGGCTGTGAGTTCCAGGATGCGCTGCACCCTCTGGCCCATGAGCATGTGGTGGAAAAAAACGTACCGGATGCATTCAGCGCCACGGGCCTGGAGCGCTGGCTGCACCTGCGCTCGATCCAGCAGTTGGTAATCGTCGGGGTCATCACCAACAATTCAGTGGAATCCACCGCACGCTCGGGCGGCAACCTGGGGTTCGACGTGATCGTGGCGGCGGATGCGTGTTTTACCTTCGATCAAACCGACTTGTCGGGACGGCTGTGGGTCGCAGAGGATGTGCATGCGTTGTCGCTCAGTAACTTGGCGATGGACTATGCAAGGGTGTTCAATACCGGGGAAATATTAGATCCATATAACCCGCGATGCGCTTTTTGATGCAATGCTGCACCTGTGGCGAGGGAGCTTGCTCCCGTGACAGCCCTAAAGCCGCCGCTTACCTAAATGTCGCCCCGATTCGCCTGCCCCCATCGTTCATGGAAAACGGCTAAAACACCCCGGCATCCTCCAGCATTTGCGGCAACGCCTGCGGCCATACCGTATCGCTCGTCGCGAGCAGCGCCTCTGCCGACCACCAATGATGATCCGCCATCACCTGGGTCTCCTCTACTGTCCATTCGGCCCTGGAAAGCGCGTCGCTGGATGCATGCACAACGAAGTACCGCTCTACTGCCAACACGGTTTCACCGCTGGGTAACATCAACGGGAAACTACGCTCTGCCACGGATTCCCCAACGCTGCTGACCGTGATACCCGTCTCTTCGCGCAACTCACGAATCGCGGCGCTGTGAAAGCTCTCCCCCGCCTCCACGCCACCGCCGGGCGTGGCCCAGTAATCCTGGCCGGCCAGGGCGCCGTCTTTATGCACGAAGCGAAACAGCAACACTTGCTGTGCAGGGTTGATGACCAGTAATCGTGCGGCTTTGCGTTCACGCATCTGATTGATTCCTTTCTATGAGGGCCGAAACCATCCAGCTCAGAAACGCCCGTAGGCGTGTCGTAAATGCCTCGCCCTCGGCACTCGGGTTGCGTGCCTCAAACAGGAAGTAGGCGATTTGCACGCGCATGGTCGGGTAATGCTGAACGAACAGCCCGACGTAGTCTTCCAGGGTTTGCGGCCAGGTTTGCGCATCCTCGGCTCGCAGGGTGTGGGTAGCGCGGATCAAGGCCCGCGATGCTTCCCGCTGCAGGCCAAGCCGTGTGTGTTCAGTGCTGGCCTGTTCGATGCGCAACAGGTACGCCGTCAGCGCCTGTTCAAAATCGCCGTTGACCGCCAGGGCGATGGCGCGGGACGGGCGAAACGGTTCGACGTGCAGTGACAGGTCTTCGCCCCAGAGACAGCGGCAATGATGTTTGAGCCAGAAGCCCCAACTGTTTAGGTTTTCAGGCGCCAACACCTGGGCGCGGTGACCGATATCAAAGTCGATCTTGGTGACATGGGGATGCCGTTGCTCCAAAGCGAGTCGGGCCGACTCCAATTGTTCAAGCACAGGCGCATCCGGTGGCTCGACCAGTATCAGGGAAAGGTCAAGATCAGAAATGCCGGTCTCACCTTCGCCCCGTGCGATGCTGCCATACAGGTAGATCCCGTGCAGCCCCAGCTCAGGCCGGGACAAGGTAGCGCAAACGTCCGCCAGCAGGGGCTGGAACTCCGGTTGTATAGGTCCATCAGCGACGGTGAGGATATAGCCGTCGCCATCGATGCCAGCAGGTTTTTGGGTAGTCACGGGCGATGCACCTCAATCACCAACCCTTCCTCTTCACTCGGCACACTGAAATGGCGAGTGATCAGGTCAAACTCGGCATCGGTGGCGGCAAAATCATGTTCACCTCGGGCATTGCGCGCATGCAGGCGCGCACGACAGGTGGCATCGTCCAGCTCCAGGTAATGCAGGCAGTGCGGCACCTTGGCTGCCTGGGCCAGGCCGAGTAACCATTGACGATTGGCGAGGGTATTGGCCGGAAAATCCAGCACCACATTGACGCCGCACGCCAACAGATCGATCACCAGCGGCTCAAGTACTCCACGAACCTGCTGGGCACAGCGCAGGTAGTCGGCAATGCTCTGGATCTGACCAGGGTAGAGACTGGCCAGCCACTGGTCTTCGCTGAGCACAATGGCTGCGTGCTCGGTGGCAAGGGTCTTGGCGAGTGTGGACTTGCCGGAGGCGATCTTGCCGCATAACAGGTGCAGGGTTGGCATAAAACGATTCCTTGGAGGAGCCCAACAGGATGAGTCATACAGGCATTATCGTAAACACATCCAGTTGAATCCTCGTTCCCGAGCGAGGTCACCTATCAGGAGACGACAACGCAATTGGAGGTGGTGATGAACCTTGCAATGACACTCTTCAGTCTGTTTGCCGGTTGGATGGCGATTGTGATTTCGATGCTATGGGGTGTGCTGCGAGTGCTGCGCTGGCACCATGCTTAGCACCCCGGACGGTCGCTATTTTGTGGTCAAGGGGCAGTTGTGGCGCTGTACCAATCCGGCGCTGGATGAAGCGACGCGCCAATACTGGGTCAATGAATTGATGGATGCACGCCGGGCGGTCAAGTCAGCCAAGGGCAGCGCCGACCCCGAAGCCTTGAACGCCGCCCGGCAACGGGTGCAGCGTGCCAAGGTGGCATTGGGCGAGCGTGGCCCTGTGTGGTGGGGCGATGGCAGCCCGGATTACAACCGCCGCCAGGTCAAAAATACGCCCTATTGGGCATGGTTCGAGAAACACCTCGACACGCCATCCCAGTGAACTTTCTTACAAGTGCCACGCTCCTTTCCTATGCGAAGTCAGCGCGCCCTGAGCCCAGGGTGCAGAACGATAAGGAGCCGCCACCAACATGACTACCCTCTCCACTTACCCCGTCGTCAGGCCTGGGCCGTTGCATGGCACATTGCTTGCCGGCACCGTGCCGTTGTTTCTCGGGGCCTTGCTCAGTGATATCGCCTACGGCCAGACCTACCAGATCCAATGGGCCAATTTTGCCTCCTGGCTGATCGCCGGGGCGTTGGTGTTCTGTGGTTTTGCCCTGCTGTTTGCACTGGTCAACCTGGTGCGCGCCGAACAAAAGGGCGGACGCCCGGTGGCGTACTTCCTGCTGTTGCTGGGCACTTGGGTGCTGGGGCTGGTGAACGCCTTTCAACATGCCAAGGATGCCTACGCCATGATGCCTGCTGGCCTGGTGCTGTCGGCGATCGTCACCGTGCTGGCGATTGTCGCCACCTGGATCGGCTTGACCAACCTGCGCTCAGGAGCTGCCCGATGAAACCACTCAACACACTGACCCTGCTCAGCGCCGCCCTGTTGCTGAGTGCCTGTGGCGGCGAAGGTGACAAGACCCAGGCGCGCGGCCCTGACCCCAAGCTGCCCGAACAACAAAGCAGCCTGTTGCCGAGCATGAAGATTGCCGAGCCCACGCCGTGGGGCGATCAAAAGCCCAAGGTGCCCGAAGGCTACAGCGTCACCGCCATCGCCACCGACCTTGCGATCCCGCGCCAGACCCTGGTGCTGCCCAACGGCGATATCCTGGTGGCCGAAGGCCGTGGCGGCAGTGCGGCCAAACTCAAGCCCAAGGACGTGATCGCCAGTGTGATCAAGGCCCAGGGCAACACCAAGGTCAAGGGCGGCAACCGCATTACGCTGCTGCGTGACGCCGACGGTGACGGCACCTATGAACTCAAGACGGTATTCGCCGACAACCTCAACGCTCCCTACGGGCTGGCATTCGCCGACGGCAAACTGTACGTGGCCAACCAGGACGCACTGGTGCGCTTTGACTACGCCGACGGCCAAACCAAGGCCAGCGCCCCGCCCGTCAAAGTCACCGACCTGCCGGCGCAGATCAACCATCACTGGACCAAGTCATTGGCCGTCAGTGACGACGGGCGTCAGCTGTACGTGGGCATCGGTTCCAACAGCAACATCACCGAACGCGGCATGGAAGTGGAGATCGACCGCGCAATGGTCTGGCAGATCGATGCCGCCACCGGCGCGCATAAGCCCTACGCTACGGGCCTGCGCAATCCGACGGCGCTGACCATCCAACCGGGCTCAGGGCAACTGTGGACCGTGGTCAACGAGCGCGATGAACTCGGCCCCGACTTGGTGCCAGACTACCTGACGTCGGTGCGTGAAGGTGCCTTCTACGGCTGGCCCTACAGCTACTGGGGCCAGAACGTCGACCCTCGCGCACAACCGCAAAACCCGGCCAAGGTGGCTGCGGCGATCAAACCCGATTACAGCCTGGGCTCCCATGTGGCCGCGCTGGGCGTGGATTTCTCCATCCCTGCCATGGGTGAAAAATTCGCTGACGGCGCGTTTGTCGGCGAGCACGGCAGTTGGAACCGTGACAACCCAGTGGGCTACAAGGTGATCTTCGTACCGTTCAGCAACGGCAAACCGGCGGGCGAGCCCATCGACTTTGCCACCGGCTTCCGCGGCGACGATGGCAAGACCCGTGGGCGTCCAGTGGGGGTGACGGTGGACCCCAAAGGCGCGCTGATCATTGCCGACGACCTGGCCAATACGATTTGGCGCGTCACGCGTAACCAATAACCGCAGATGACAGGGGCAGCGACGCCCCTGTCAGCCGTCACTTTGCAATTGTGCGTCAAGCCAGGCCAACAACGCCGTGACCTCCTCCCGACTGCCCGCCCCTTGCTGCCTGTAGACCGAAATAGCCTCGGGCAAAAACACGCTTTCTGCGCAGGGCCGCACCAGCGCCTCACTCTCAATCAGCCGGCTTGCGGTACGACGCCAACCCATGGCGATACCGTGCCCTTCCACGGCGGCTTGCAACATCAGCGGGTAACTGTCGAAGGTGGCACTGCGTGCATCCCTGGCCAGCGTGTGGCCGAACATCTGCAGCCACTCATTCCACTCCATCAAATGCGGAGGCTCGGAGCTGTGGTGCAGAAAGGTGCAGGGCTTTAATTCAGCCAGTGATAACGGTTGTTCCGGGCAGAGGTAGCTGGGGCTGCACACCGGGAACACCTCGTCGGAGGCGGTGAACATCAGCGTATGGCTGCCACTGGCGCGCCGGGTACTTTGCAGGGCCACATCGAAATGCCCGTCGAACTGGGTGATCGGCCGCGTGCAGGTCACCACCTGGATCTCGATCTGCGGGTATTGCTGGTGGAAGGTCGCGAGACGCGGCATCAACCAATAGAACGCCTCGCATAGCTGGCATAGCAGTACCACGCGATTTCGCTGGGGCGATGTTCTCAGGCTGACCGCGCCCTCACTGATGCTGTGCAAGGCCAGGCTGACCACCCGCCCCAGCTCACGCCCTTCTTGCGTCAGGAACACCCCACGGTTGCGCCGACAAAACAGCTTGACCCCCAGGTTGTCCTCCAGCCCGCGGATCTGCCGACTGACCGCTGCCTGGGTGATGTGCAATTCATCGGCCGCCTTGGAGAAACTCTCCAGGCGCGCCGCCGCTTCAAACGGCAGGAGGCTGGCCAGAGGCGGTAAGGTTTTGCCAAGTGCATTCATAATCTGTGGTTATGCATCCAAGGCTGAAAACTCGTTTGTAGCACAGCCGCAGCGCTGGGCACCATGAATCCCTCACTTCATGGATCAGCCTCATGACCAGCGCCCGCACCTCACTCTTTACCGGTGTGATATTTGCCGTTGTCGCCACCCTTGGCTGGGCGCTGAACTTCATTGCGCCCTACGTCACCGGCGTCTACAGCCTCTACGACTTGATGGCCGTACGGTTTCTGATGGCCGGTGGGCTGGGTCTCGTCTGGATCATGGTGTGCAGGGCGCAATTGAGTATACTCAGCACCGGCCAGTGCGTACTGGCGGCAGCACTGGGCGCACTGGGTTGCCTCGGTTATGGCGCGTGCATTGCTGCCGGCGTGATGTTCGGCGGCCCGGTGCTGACGCCAGCGTTTGTCGGCATGGTCCCGGTGCTACTGGCGTTGATAGGCAACGCCAGTCACAAGACCCTGCAATGGCGCCAGTTGGTGATGCCGTTGTCCTGCCTCACCATGGGGCTGTTGCTGGCCACGGTCAGCAGCCTCCAACTGCCCGCCTCCGGCACCGGTTCCTGGCTGGCGGCTTTGTGCTTCTCCCTGGGCGCAGTGGCCTTGTGGCTGGGGTTCAGCGTCATCAATCAACAGCAACTGGCGCGCCTGCCAGCCAGCGCAACCGGTCTGTGGACTGCCCTGATGCTGGTAGGCGCAGGCGGCGCGGCGCTGTGCCTGCTGCCATGGCTATACGCGCTGGGCTTGTTCCGGTTGCCGACCCTTGGCGCGGCTTGGAGCCAGGCATGGCCGCTGTATGCCTGGGGCCTGGGCATCGCGGTGATGTCCACGGTGGTCGGCGCCTGGGCCTGGAATGCGGCAACGCGGCGCCTGCCCATGGTACTGAGCGGTCAATTGATTGCCCTGGAATCACTCTTCGCCAGCCTGCTCGGTCTAGGCTTTCACCAGCGCTGGCCGACGCCAATGGAGGCCGTGGGCCTGGCTGCCGTGCTCGTCGGCGTGGTCATGGCGGTTCGCATCCTCCTGGCGCAGGCAAAACCCGCCACAGCCCATCAGACCTTAGGGGAGACTCAACCATGACCCATTCAAACGACGCACTGGCACTGCCTCACACCTTTGACTTCCACTATCAAACCGTGCGCTGGGGCCAGCTGGGTACCCAGGGGCCTGCGCTGGTAATGGTGCATGGCACACCGTTCTCTTCCCATGTGTGGCGGCGTATCGCGCCCTTGTTTGCCCAGCAGTACCGCGTGTTCTATTACGACCTGCTTGGCTATGGCCAGTCTGAACAGGCGCCGGGCCAGGACGTGTCCCTGGGCGTGCAAAACCTGTTGCTCGCCGCACTGCTACACCATTGGGGCCTGGAACGTCCTCATGTGCTGGCCCATGATTTTGGCGGCGCTACGGCGCTGCGTGCGCATCTACTCGATGGCTGCGACTATGCCAGCCTGACCTTGATCGACCCCGTCGCCATGGCGCCGTGGGGTTCGCCGCTGGTGCAGCATGTGCGCCGCCATGAACAGGCCTTCAGCGACGCGCCGGCCTATATCCATGAGGCGATTGTGCGTGCCTATCTACAGGGCGCCGCCTTCACGCCGCTACCTGCCGAGGTGCTGCTCGCCTACGTCACGCCCTGGACAGGCGAGATTGGCCAGCCCGCCTTCTATCGCCAGATTGCGCAAATGGACCAGCGCTATACCGACCAGATTGAAGACCGGCTCACCGGGCTGCGTTGCCCGGTGCAATTGCTCTGGGGAGAGGAGGACCAATGGATCAACGTGGCACAGGGCGACGCGCTCGCAGGTAGATTAGGTGCACGCTACCTGCGCGTCCCGCGTGCGGGGCATCTGGTGCAAGAGGACGCGCCCGAGGTCATCGTCGCTGCCTTGATGACCTTTCTAGGTGGCGTTACAGGTCAGTGATTTCCTTGTGGCGCGGCACCAGCGTCTTCATCACGCTCCAGGCCACCAGGTAAGCCAGGGCGCAGATGGCAAACATGATCATGTATCCAGTATGGATGTCGTTGATGGACTTGTAATAGTCGAACACCCAGCCACCGATCTTGGTCATGAGCACGCCACCCAGGCCACCGGCCATGCCGCCAATGCCGACCACCGAAGCCACGGTTTTCTGCGGGAACATATCGGATACGGTGGTGAAAATGTTGCATGACCACGCCTGGTGTGCCGAAGCGCCCACACCGATCAGCAGCACCGGCACCCAGAAGCTCAGGTAACCCAACGGCTGCGCCAGCAACACCACCAGCGGGAACAGCGCAATCACCAGCATGGCTTTCATGCGCCCGTCATAGGGGGCATCGCCGCGCGCCATGAAGTAGCTGGGGAACCAGCCGCCGCCAATACTGCCGACCATGGTCATGCTGTACAGCACCGCCAGCGGCATCACGATATCGGCGCCTTTCATGCCGTATTGGGCAGACAGGTAGGTGGGCAACCAGAACAGGAAAAACCACCACACGCCGTCGGTCATGAACTTGCCGAAGGCAAACGCCCAGGTCTGGCGGTAGGTCAATAGTTTGAACCAGGAGACTTTCTTCCCTGCGGTGCCCGTCGGTGCAGGGGTAAATGGTTGTACGGTCTGGTCGCTACGGATGTAGGCCAGTTCCTCAGGTGACAGGCGTTTTTGCTGTTCCGGTTTTTCATACACGGCGGCCCACACGGCAACCCAGACAAAACCCAGCATACCGATGACCATAAACGCCGCCTCCCAGCCCCACATGCCAGCAATCAGTGGCACACAGATTGGCGCCAGGATCGCACCGACGTTGGCGCCGGAATTGAAGATGCCGGTGGCCAGGGAGCGTTCTTTCTTGGGGAAATATTCGGCAGTGGCCTTGATCGCGATCGGGAAGTTACCCGCTTCGCCAATCGCCAATACCGCTCGTGAGAGCATGAAACCGGCAATGGACACCGGGATTACGGCCAGGCCAATGGCACCACTGACCGCCGCGATGCCCTCGCCCATCGGCACCGAAAACGCATGCATGATCGCGCCAGTGGACCAGATGCCAATGGCTACCACATAGGCGGCCTTGGTGCCGATCCTGTCGACGAAGCGCCCGGCAAACAGCATGGAAATGGCGTAGACAAACTGGAACACCGCCGCGATGTTGGCGTAATCGGTGTTGCTCCAGCCAAACTGCGTTGACAGTTGCGGTGCCAAGAGGCTGAGCACCTGGCGGTCGAGGTAATTGACCGTGGTCGCGAAAAACAACATCGCGCAGATCGTCCAGCGATAGCTGCCGACCGCCTGGCCGACACGAAGGGCACTGATGGGCTCGTTCAGATTCATGGCATCACTTTTTATTTTTGTTAGGTAGGACATATGTAACGTCATATGTCGTCGTACAACTGCTGGTTTTATAGCGAGACGCCCGCGCAGTGTCAATCGCAAAGATTGCCGCTTATCCAGGAATTACGTGAATTCGAAAAATGTCAGTGCTGTGCAGTTGTAGGACGACAAACCCTGAGCACTAGGCTGGGCGCTTGACCGGGGACATCATCCAGCAGGCCAAAGCGTTGCATGCCGAGCTTCTCCAATACGCGGATCGACGCAGCATGATCGGGCCGCACTAACCCGAAGACTTCCGGTAGCGATAGCGTGTCGAACGCGAGCGCCAGGGCGTCACGACCCAGCTCAGTGGCATACCCCTGCCCCCAGGCCTCCACGGCCAGACGATAGCCAAGGTTGATGCGCCGCTGCGTCAGGTAATTAAGGGGCGCGATGCCGCCAAACCCGATGATGTGGTCGGGGGTCTCTTTGCGGGCAATCGCCCACCAGCCGTAGCCCTGGGAAGCCCATTGCTCCAGCCAGTGATCCAAAAGCCGTTGTGCCGCCCTCAGGTTGGGCAGCGGGCCGGCAGGATTGAACAGGTTGGTCTGTGGATCGCCGAAGATCGCGAACAATCGCTGAACGTCTGCGGGTCGTGGTTGGCGGTAGGTAAGGCGTGAATGACTGCTTGGCATTTAAATGACTTCCCTGTTTTGCCTGACTGACAATGCCTCCCCTTGTGGAAGCGGGCTTGCCCGCGAAAGCGGAGTGCCAGTCACTGAATCTTTAACTGAACCACCGCTTTCGCAGGCAAGCCAGCTCCCACATTTGATCTGTTTTGCCGGTAGCTATGCATCGGCCTTCAGAACCAGGCATTTTTACCCATGCGAGAAAAAATACACAAAGCGGTGAATTATTTCGTGTCCACTTGTATCTGAACTGACAGAGCGGTGCCATCGTAGCGATGGCACCTCCCCTGTTCAGCTTTTGAGTGGCCCGCATGAAACTACGTAAAAAACGCGTCAAACCCATCGGATTGAAAGACATCACCATTGTCGACGACAACAAGATGCGCAAGGCGATCACCGCCGCCGCACTTGGCAATGCCATGGAATGGTTCGACTTTGGCGTCTATGGCTTTGTCGCCTATGTGCTGGGCAAGGTGTTCTTCCCCGACGCTTCCCCCAGCGTGCAGATGATCGCAGCACTGGCTACCTTCTCCGTACCTTTCCTGATTCGCCCGCTGGGCGGCCTGTTCTTCGGCGCACTGGGCGATAAGTACGGGCGGCAAAAAGTCCTGGCCGCCACCATCGTGATCATGTCCTTGAGCACCTTTGCCATCGGCTTGATCCCCGGCTATGCCTCCATTGGCATCTGGGCCCCGATCCTGTTGCTGCTGTGCAAAATGGCCCAGGGTTTCTCGGTGGGCGGCGAGTACACCGGCGCGTCGATTTTCGTGGCTGAATACGCGCCCGACCGCAAGCGCGGTTTCCTTGGCAGTTGGCTGGACTTCGGCTCCATCGCCGGTTTCGTGCTCGGCGCGGGTGTGGTGGTGTTGATCTCCACCGTGCTCGGTGAAGCCGAATTCGAGGCCTGGGGCTGGCGCCTGCCGTTCTTCCTCGCCCTGCCCCTGGGCATCATCGGCCTGTACCTGCGCCACGCGCTGGAAGAGACCCCGGCGTTTCAACAGCATGTCGACAAACTCGAACAGGGTGACCGCGAAGGCTTGAGCCACGGCCCTAAAGTCTCGTTCAAGGAAATCGCCACCAAGCACTGGCGCAGCCTGCTGACCTGCATCGGTATCGTCGCGGCCACCAACGTGACCTACTACATGCTACTCACCTACATGCCGAGCTACCTGTCCCACAACCTGCACTATGCCGAAAACAGCGGCGTGCTGATCATCATCGCGATCATGGTCGGCATGTTGTTCGTGCAACCGTTCATTGGTTTTGTCAGCGACAAGATCGGCCGCAAGCCGTTCATCATCGCCGGCAGCATCGGCCTGCTGTTCCTGTCGATTCCGGCCTTCATGCTGATCACCAGCGGCAAGACCGGCCTGATTTTCGGCGGCCTGTTGATTCTGGCGGTGGTGCTGAACTTCTTTATCGGCGTGATGGCGTCGACCTTGCCAGCAATGTTCCCCACCCATCTGCGCTACAGCGCCCTGGCCAGTGCGTTCAACGTCTCGGTACTGATCGCCGGTGTTACGCCGACCGCCGTGGCCTGGCTGGTGGAGAGCACCAACGACCTGTACATGCCCGCCTATTACCTGATGGTGTTTGCAGTGGTGGGCCTGATCACGGGCCTGACCATGAAGGAAACCGCCAACAAGCCCCTGCGTGGCGCGGCCCCGGCGGCTTCCGACATGGAAGAAGCCAAGGAGCTGCTGCAGGAGCATCACGACAATATCGAGCAGAAAATCGAAGACATCGATGCCGAGATTGCCGCGCTGCAAACCAAGCGGGAAAACCTGGTACAGCAACACCCGCGCATCAACTAATAACCTGACTGTGCGTGGTCGCGGCCTGCGACCACGCCATTGGAGCGTTCAGCATGGTTTCAAGCGTCACCGCCGCATACAGGTTACTCAGCGCAGACGAGCGCGCCGCCATTGCCGAAATTGAAGCAACCACCAATATCCTCAAGCTGGTCACCCGTCTGACCGGGATGAGATTCGCCGGCATCGCCAAGTTCACCGACCAGGAATGGGTGGTGTGTTCGGCCTACGACCCGCTGCAAATGGGCATCAACGTCGACGACGTACTCGACCTTGAAACCACCCTGTGCAGTGAGTTCTGCATCAACCCACACACCCTGTTCATCCCCCAGATCAGCCAGAACGGCCGTTTCGCGTCACGCCCGGTGGTCAAGCAATACGCCATCGAAAGCTACGCCGGCGCGCCGATCTTCCTGCCCGATGGCCGCCTGTTCGGGGCGCTGTGTGCGCTGGACTCACGGGCCATGCTGTTCGACGACCCCAACCTGCCGGAAACCCTGAGCCTGTTCGCACGGCTGATTGGCTGCATCTTCTACGCTAATCTGACCCCGGCGGATCACTGACACCCGCCCGGCCCCGCAGTGTTGCCATATCGCGCTTGGGCGGCACCCCGAACAGTCGGCTGTACTCACGGCTGAATTGCGACGGGCTCTCATACCCGACTTTGAACGCGGCACTGGAGACATCCTGGTGCTCGTTCAACATCAATCGTCGTGCTTCATTCAGACGCAGCCATTTCTGGTATTGCAGCGGGCTCATCGCGGTCAGTTGCCGGAAGTGATGGTGAAAGGTCGCCGCGCTCATTTGCACCCGCGCTGCCAGCTCTTCCACACGCAGGGCTGCGTCGAAATTCAACTTCAGCCAGTCGATCGCCTTGGCAATTCGATAGCCCTGTCCGTCCACCGAGCAGATCTGGCGCAGTCGACCGGCCTGATCGCTTTTCAATAGCCGGTAATGAATCTCGCGCTGGATCAATGGCGCGAGTACCGGAATAGCCTCGGGTTCATCCAGCAACGCCACCAGGCGCGCGAATGCGGCCAGCATGCCGTCGGTGACCGTGCCGATCCCCACGCCCTTCATGACCGCACGCTCACGCACCGGTGGCAAGCCACCCTGGGCGATCAGCTCCGCGAGCATGCGCAGGTCCAGCTTGAACGTCAGCCCCAGGCACGGCTGCTCGGGGCTGGCCGCCAGCACCTCGGAATTGGCCGGGATGTCCAGCGACGTCACCAGGAACCGGGAAGTGTCGTAGGGGTAGCCCTCGCCACCGACCCACAACTGCTTCTCGCCCTGGGCCACCAGCACGATGCACGGCTCAACCATGCACACCACCGGCGCAGCGGGTTGCTCACGCCGATAAAAGCCCAGGCCGGGGATCGGCATGGCGTAGTCGCCGGACGACGGGGTGCGCGAACCAATCGACTGGATCAGCGCGTTCAGTGGGGTGGGAGTGGACGTCATGACAGACCCTTTCAATGCTTCATTGCACTTTACCCGCGCAAGTCACGGGCGTCGTCACCTGGCCCTGAAACTCAGAGGATCAGGCAAGTAATCCACTCAAATGCACTACAGAAGCCCTGCCGTCACCCGGAAAATGTGCTGACACTTCACGAGGAACACCCCTATGAAACGCCTCTTGCTCGCCCTGGGTTTGTTGGTGACTTCTCTTTCTTCATTTGGAGCCGATATGTCTAACGGTGCGGATAACTTCTACAGCAGCGACACAGTGACGGCCGAGCCTGTCACCTTCAACAATCAATACGGCATGCAGGTCGCAGGCACGCTGTTCGTGCCCAAGCACCTTGCCCCAGGCTCAAAGCACGCAGCCCTTGTCGTCGGCCACCCGATGGGCGCCGTCAAAGAGCAAAGCGCCAACCTCTACGCCACCAAAATGGCCGAACAGGGCTTCGTGACCCTGTCGCTGGACCTGTCGTTCTGGGGCCAGAGCGCTGGCACACCACGCAACGCGGTGTTGCCCGACCTCTACGTGGAAGACTTCAGCGCCGCCGTGGACTTTCTCGGCACTCGCCCACAGGTCGACCGGGAACGCATCGGTGCCATCGGCATTTGTGGCAGCGGCAGTTTTGTGATCAGTGCTGCGAAGATCGATCCGCGTCTCAAGGCAATCGCCACCGTCAGCATGTACGACATGGGCGCGGCCAACCGCAATGGCCTCAAGCACGGCATGACCTTGCAACAGCGCCAGCAGATCCTGCGCCAGGCCGCCAACCAGCGCTATGTAGAGTTCCAGGGCGGCGAGACCCTCTACACCGGTGGCACGCCGCAGAGCCTTACCGGCGACCCGGTCGGCGACGAGTTCTACGACTTCTACCGCACCCCCCGCGGCGAAGTCACCCCGGCAGGCGCCTCATCGCAGACCACCACCCGGCCGACGCTGACCAGCAACGTCAAGTTCATGAACTTCTACCCCTTCAACGATATCGAGACGATCTCGCCGCGCCCACTGCTGCTGATTACCGGGGCCAACGCGCACTCCCGTGAATTCAGTGAAGACGCCTATCAACGCGCCGCCGAGCCCAAGCAATTGCTGAGCATCCCCAACGCCGGCCATGTAGACCTGTACGACCGCGTCGAACTGATCCCGTTTGACACGCTCACCACCTTCTTCCAGAGCCACTTGCAGTGAGGTCCGTTACCCCTCAACCGCAACGCTGGGGCGCGGTGCTGGCGATGTCGCTCGCGGCGTTTGCCTTGGTCGCCTCCGAGTTCATGCCGGTCAGCCTGCTCACACCGCTGGCCGCTGACTTGCACATCACTGAAGGCCAGGCCGGCCAGGGCATTTCCGTGTCCGGGGTGTTTGCCTTGCTCACCAGCCTGGTGATCGCGGCGGTTGCCGCGCGGATGGATCGCAAGCGCCTGCTGATGGCCCTGACCCTGCTGATGATCGTCTCTGGCAGCGTGGTGGCGTTCGCACCGAATTACGCGGTGTTCATGCTCGGGCGCGCGTTGATTGGAGTGGCGATTGGCGGCTTCTGGTCACTGTCGGCGGCCACGGCAATGCGCCTGGTCGAGCCCGCCCAAGTGCCACGGGCCTTGGCCATCGTCAACGGTGGCAACGCCCTGGCGACGGTGATCGCGGCGCCGCTGGGCAGCTTTCTTGGCGGCCTGATTGGCTGGCGCGGCGCATTCTTTTGCGTGGTGCCAGTGGCCGTGATTGCGCTGGCCTGGCTGTGGCTGAGCTTACCGGCGCTCAAGCACAGCGGCACGGCGGCCACCGGCAATGCGCTGCGCCTGCTGAAAAACTCCAAGGTAGCCTTGGGCATGTGCGCCGTCAGCCTGTTCTTCATGGGCCAGTTCATGCTGTTCACTTACTTGCGGCCATTCCTGGAAGGCATGACCCGGGTCGAGGTGTCCACCCTGTCGCTGATGCTGCTGGTGCTCGGCCTGGCCGGCCTGGCGGGTACGGTGTTGATTGAGCATTTGCTCAAGCGTCACCTGTACCCGACGCTGATTGCCATTCCGTTGATCATGGCCGGCATTGCCCTTGCGCTGGTGGGGTTCGGCGGTTCAGCGATTGTCACCACCCTGCTGTTGGGCTGCTGGGGCCTGGTAGCGACAGCTGCTCCGGTTGGCTGGTGGACATGGCTGGCACGCACCTTGCCCGACGACGCCGAGGCCGGCGGGGGGTTGATGGTCGCCATCATCCAGTTGGCGATTGCCGCCGGTGCCACCGTCGGTGGCGTGGCATTCGACTTGAGCGGCTACCGGGCCACCTTCGAGCTGAGCGCCGCCTTGCTGATAGTCGCCACGCTGCTGGCTTACCTGGCATCCCGCCGCCCTGCTCATGCGCGCATGGCGAGCGACGCTACTTGAAAAAATGACTCGGCGTTTTACCAAACTGTTTCTTGAACATGCTGGTAAAAGCGCTGGGGCTTTCGTAGCCCAATTCAAACGCCACATCAATGATCTTCTCCCCCACCGCAATGCGTTCCAGCGCCAGCAATAGCCGCGCTTGCTGGCGCCATTGGCCGAAGGTCATGCCGGTTTCCTTGCGGAACAGGCGCTGGATGGTGGTCTGGTCCAATCCCAACCGCGCACTCCAGTCGGCGACGGTGGAGGCATCACTCGGCTCATCCTGCAACGCCAGGCAAATCGGTCTCAGACGCGGGTCGGCAGGCTGGGGCAGCGACAGCGGCAAGGCCGGGAGAATGGCCAGCTCGTCAAGAATCAGGTGCATGATCCGCGCGTCACGTGAATCCTCGGCATATGGCGGTTTCAAACTGACCGAGGCCTTGATCAGTTCGCTCAGCAGCGGCGAGACCGTCACCGTCTTGGGCTCGGCCGGCAGGTTGGGGAAGCTGTCCGGGCGCACGAACACGCTGCGCATCTGCAGCGTACCCACGCAGCGCAGCGAGTGAACTTGACCGCAAGGCATCCAGAAGCCACGATTGGGCGGCACCGTCCATTGCCTCAGGGCCGAGTACACCACCATCACACCGCCAATGGCGTACAGCAGTTGGTGCTTGTTGTGGCTGTGTTCGGGGATCACCCAGTTTTCGGGGTAATCGGTGGCCGAACTGATGACGGCCCAGTCGCCCTCATCGATCTCTCGCAGAAATTTATCCAGTGATTTGATCATTTCGCCCTTTTTGCGATGGTTTCTGCCCGAATTGCGCGAGACAGGCATTGGCGCCGAATCTAGCATAAACGCCGAGTCCAGATGGAGTGGCGGTTCACATCACCGCCGCCCGCCTCCACGCCTGTTAGCTGCCTTGTACGGAATGCCCGCATGTCCACAGTCACAGCGTCACCCGCCGCACCTTCGACCAGCCCGCAAGTAAGCCCCTTAGTCATGCGCGTCCTGGGCGCCTGTGCCCTGGCGCACCTGATCAATGACTTGATCCAGGCTGTGCTGCCATCGATCTACCCGATGCTCAAGGCCAACTACGGCCTGAGCTTCACCCAGGTCGGCCTGATCACCCTGACCTTCCAGTTGACCGCCTCGCTGCTGCAACCGTGGATCGGCTACCACACCGACCGCCACCCCAAACCCTGGTTATTACCAGCGGGCATGGTGTGCACCTTGATCGGCATCCTGATGCTGGCCTTTGTCGGCAACTTCCCGGCGATATTGCTCGCGGCGGCGCTGGTGGGTGTGGGCTCATCGACCTTCCACCCGGAAACCTCCCGCGTCGCACGCCTGGCTTCCGGTGGGCGCTACGGCTTGGCGCAATCGACCTTCCAGGTCGGCGGCAACACCGGCAGCGCTTTCGGCCCGCTGCTGGCGGCGGCGATCATCATTCCCTACGGCCAAAGCCACATTGCCTGGTTCGGCCTGTTTGCGGTGTTCGCCATCCTGGTGCTGTACGGCTTGAGCCGCTGGTACCGCCACCACCTCAACCTGTTCAAGCTCAAGCAAGGCAGCCAGGCAACCCACGGTTTGTCCAAAGGCCGCGTGACCTTCGCCCTGGTGGTATTGGCTGTGCTGGTGTTTTCCAAATACTGGTACATGACCAGCCTGACCAGTTACTTCACGTTCTACCTGATCGAGAAATTCCAGCTGTCGGTAGCCAGCTCGCAGATGTACCTGTTCCTGTTCCTCGGCGCAGTGGCCGTGGGCACCTTCGCCGGCGGCCCGATCGGCGACAAGATCGGCCGCAAGAAAGTCATCTGGTTCTCGATCCTCGGCGCCGCGCCGTTCACCCTGGCCCTGCCCTACGTCGACCTGTTCTGGACCGCCGTACTCAGCGTGGTCATCGGCTTTATCATCGCCTCGGCGTTCTCGGCCATCGTGGTGTTTGCCCAGGAATTGGTGCCGGGCAATGTGGGCATGATCGCCGGGATATTCTTCGGCCTGATGTTCGGCTTCAGCGGGATCGGCGCGGCGCTGCTCGGGATGCTCGCTGACCATCACGGCATCGAATACGTGTACAAGCTGTGCTCGTTCCTGCCGCTGGTGGGTATCCTGACGGTACTGCTGCCTTCTACCAAGGGGGTCTGATTGGTTGGGCTGGACTGCAAGCCAACGGGTACCTGACTGACTCCACGCCCCCCAAATGTGGGAGCGGGCTTGCTCGCGAAGACGGTGGCACAACCTATGAGGTTCTTGACTGTCACACCGCCTTCGCGAGCAAGCCCGCACCCACAGCGCATCGCTGGCCACGTAAGCTACCCCCCAGCCGTGCTACAGGTCATGACCGACCCTCACACTGCGCCCGGTCTTCACCGACTCCAACGCACAATCAGCCAGATGCAACGCATACAGGCCATCGCGCATACTGGTGGGCAACTCGCGCCCCTCGTTCAACGCATCGATGAACTGCGTCAGCTCATTGCGATACGCATCCGCGTAACGCTCAAGGAAAAAATGCTGCAACGGCTCCAGCGCTTCGGTGTGCTCAGCGCTCCAATGGCGCACGGTGCTGGGCCGGTGATTGTCGGTCAGCAGCACGCCGCTGGCGCCGGAAACTTCTACGCGCTGGTCATAGCCATACACCGCCTGGCGGCAGCAGTTGATATGGCATTGTTTGCCCGAAGCGGTGCGTAGCAAAACCATGACGCTGTCGTAGTCGTCGATCTGCTCCAGGGTCGGGTCCACCAGGCGACTGGCGAAGGCGCTGACTTCTACCGGTTCCTCGCCGAGCAAATGGCGAGCGGTGTCAAAGTCATGGATGGTCATGTCGCGCAGGATCCCGCCAGAGTGTTCCAGATAGTCACGCGGTGCCAGGCCAGGGTCGCGACTGGTGATGATCACCTGGCGCACGACGCCGATCTGGCCGGCGTCCAGCGCCTGGCGCAGGCGCAGCATGTCTGGGTCGAAGCGCCGGTTGAAACCGAGCATTACCTTGCCGCCCTGGCGCTCCACGGTTTGCGCCGCGCTGCGCGCCTTGGCGATGTCCAGGTCGATGGGTTTTTCGCAGAGCACCGCCTTGCCCTGGGCCACCGCAGCCAGCAACAGGTCGATGTGGGTGTCGGTGGGCGTGCCGATCACCACCGCATCGATGTCCTCGCGGCTCAGCACGGCGGCGCAGTCATACGCGGCTTCACACCCCAACTGGGTGCTCAAGGCATCGACACCTGCGCGCCAGGGATCGGCCACCAGCGCCAGCGTGGCATTGGGATGGGCGGCAACGTTGGCGGCATGGATCTTGGCGATGCGCCCGGCACCTAGAACGGCGATACGTAGCATGGTCGAACTCCTGGATTGTTATTGGATGTGGTATTTCAGCGCTTCAGTCCGGCAGGTTGAACGGCGTGACGATCTGCACCTGTGACGGCGCAATCGGCCCGGCCTTCCAGAGCCGGTGGTAGTGCAGGATGTGCAGGAATACGTGGCGGGCATCGATCTGCAGGTTGTGATCGATGATCGCCGCGACTTTTTCTTCCCTCAGCAGTTGGCGGTTTTCTTCGTCAAGGTCGTGGCCGATGAACACCTCCAATGGACGGTCCTGGGCGGTAAACGCGTCGACAATTGCGCGGTTGCCACCGCCGACGCTGTACACCGCCTTCAGCCCGGGGTGCTGGAGCAAGGCTTGGGTCACTCGCTCAAAGGTGCGCTCATACACGCCGTAGCCGCCGCTGATATCCAGTACTCGCAGGTACTCGGCGCGGCCACGCAGCCAGGTACGAAAACCCATCTCGCGCTCTTCTTCGCCGCGGAACAATTCGCTGCCGATAACCACCGCCACGTCCTGCGCCTCGGTCGGCAGCCAGCGCGACATCAGGTAGGCCGCTGTCTGGCCGGCCGTGCGATTGTCCATGCCCACATAGCCGATGCGCTCGCTTTGGGGCAGGTCGGTGACCAAGGTCACCACCGGAATACCGGCCGCAATCAGCTGCTTGACGGCCAGGTTCACCGCCGGCTCATCCGCAGCCTTGAGCACCACGCCCTGGCTGCCCGTGTCGAGGCAGCGCAGCAGTTGGTCATGCATGGCCTGGGGCTCGATCTCCTCGAACAGGTGAAAACGTGGCGCGATGCGAAACGGTGCCAGGCTGGCCAATTGGCCAACGATCGCCGCCTGCACCGCCGCGCTGAAACGCTGGGGCGTGTGCATGATCACGTCCACATGGAAGGTACGCCCCACGGCCAAGCCATTTTTTTCCTGGGATTCCAACTCCTCCAATGCCTGCTCGATACGCCGCCGTGTCTGGGCGTGCACGCTGCCGCGCTGGTGCAACACGCGGTCCACCGTGGCCTTGCTGACGCCAGCCTGGGTGGCGAGTTGCTTGATGGAAAAGTGTTTTGCGCGTTCGAGCATGGGTTTCGCCTGAGGTGTTTTTGAGGTCTTTTTTGGGCGTTATTGAGGTTTTGCAATGCTAGTCTCAGTTTTGCCCGGCGTCGAGCCGGGCCAGCAAAACAACAAAAATTCCAGGAGAACCCCAATGCCCCACACCGATCTTGCGACCTCGTTCAGCGGCCAATACTTTGTCGTCACCGGCAGCACCCAGGGCCTCGGCGCGGCGGTGGCCCATACCCTGGCTCGCCGTGGTGCGGCCGGGCTGATCATTTGCGGGCGTCGCCGTACCGAGGGCGACGCGCAGGTGCGCCAGCTGGCCCAGTTGGATTGCCAGGCAATTTTTGTCGAGGCCGACCTGGAAAAGGTCGAAGACTGCCGCGCTATCATCGAAGCAGCGCGCGTCCATTTCGGCACCTTGCACGGCTTGGTGAACTGCGCCGGCATGTCTGACCGCGGCACCATTCTCGACACCTCGCCGGAGCTGTTCGAGCGCTTGTTTGCGGTCAATGTACGGGCGCCGTTTTTCCTCATGCAGGAAGCGTTGAAGCTGATGATCAGCAACGGTGTCGCAGGTGCGGTCGTCAATATCCAGAGCGTTACCGGCCATGGTGGGCAATCGTTCTTGAGTGCCTACGCGGCGTCCAAGGGCGCGCTGGCGATCCTGACCAAGAACGTAGCGTTCAGTGCCTTGCGCAACCGCATCCGCGTGAATGGCCTGAACATCGGCTGGATGGACACGCCCCACGAGGATCAGATCCAGCGCCAGTACCACGGCGCCCAGGACGGCTGGCTGGCCGAAGCCGAACGCGCCCAACCGTTTGGGCGCCTGCTCAAGCCCGAAGAGGTGGCGCGCAGCGTGGCATTTTTGCTGTCCGCCGAGTCGGGAATGATGAGCGGCGCGGTCATCGACCTGGAACAGGGCGTGGTCGGCTGCACCGACAGCAGCACCCCGCAACCTCACCAGGCCCTGAGCCTTCCAGGAGGTGTGTGATGTCGGCTTTTGTAAACGGCGACGCGGTGCGCCTGGCCGACTTCAGCCGGATCTGTGCGCAGCGCACCAACGCCAGCGACTACCCGCTGTGCCTTGAGGTACAAGGCAGTGTGCCGATCTATCAGGCCCACACCTTGCGCAACAGCGACCGCCTGGTCGTCATGAACGAGCTGCATCACCTGTTCCGTGACGGGCCCGGCGTAATGGTGGTGCGCCAAGCCTATGAAGACCTGGAAGTGGTGGACCGCCACAGCCAGGTCTTCGACGCGATCTTTGCCCATGAAGCCGCCCAAGGCGTGGCTGCCGATCACTTTGCCAAGGCCGGTAGCAATGGCAGGATCTGGAACGCGTTGCAGAAGGCGGCCTTACAGTCCCCCGAGTCTTTTGCCGAGTACTACGCCAACCCTCTGCTGGGGTTGATTGCCGAAGCCTGGTTGGGGCCGGGCTTTCAAGTCACGGCGCAAGTCAATGTGGTGCATCCAGGTGGCCAGGCGCAGCAGCCGCACCGTGACTATCACCTGGGTTTTCAGACCAACGATGTGGTCGAACGTTTTCCGCTGCCGCTGCATGCGCTGTCCCAACATTTGACGTTGCAAGGTGCTATCGCACACTCGGATATGCCGCTGGAAACCGGCCCCACCCAACTGCTGCCCTTTTCCCAGCAGTACGCCTTGGGGTACCTGGCGTGGCGTCGCACGGAGTTTATCGACTACTTCCAGCAACACGCGGTGCAATTGCCGCTGAACAAGGGCGACTTGCTGTTCTTCAACCCGGCGCTGTTCCATGCCGCCGGCACCAACCGCACGGCCGATCGCCAGCGCATGGCTAACCTGCTGCAAATCTCCTCGGCGTTCGGCAAGCCGATGGAAGCCATCGACCGCGACCGCATGATGCTGGCGGTGTACCCGGTGCTGCTCGCCAACCCCAACCTGGATGCCCACGCCGTGGTCGCCTGTACCGCAGACGGGTACTCCTTCCCCACCAACCTCGACACCGACCCACCCTTGAGGGGCCTGGCCCCACAAACCGGGCAACAGCTGATGCTGCAAGCCCTCGACGAACGCTGGCCGTGCTCGGACTTCGCCGCCGCCGTGGTGCAGCTACGGGCCAAACGCCAAGCGTAAACCGCCCTGCTTTGACAACAACAAAAACAACGGAGCAAAACCATGAAGAAGCAACTCCTTGCGGCACTGTTAGTCCTGGCGTTCAGCCCTTGGGCGCTGGCCGACATTCGCATCGGCGTGAGCATCGCCCAGGTGGACGACGTATTCCTCGCACAAATGCGCGACTACATGGCCGCCCACGCCAGGGAACTGCCCGATGTCACCCTGCAGTTTGAAGACGCCCAGGGCGATGTGGTGCGACAACTCAATCAGGTGCAAAACTTCACCGCCCAGGGCATGGACGCGATTATCGTCAACGCGGTGGACACAGCGGCCACCCAGAAGATGACGCTCAATGCCCAGCAGGCCAAGATCCCGCTGGTGTACGTCAACCGCCGCCCGGAGTTCAAGGAGGTACCAGCGGGCGTGGGCTATGTCGGTTCGGACGAGATCAAGGCCGGCGAAATCCAGATGCGCTACCTGGCCGAGAAAATGGGCGGCAAGGGCAACCTGGCGATCATGCTCGGGCTGCTGTCCAACAACGCCACCCATAACCGCACGCTGGGGGTGAAGAGCGTGCTGAAGGACTACCCCGACATCAAGATCGTCGAGGAGCAAAGCGCCGAATGGCAGCGTGGCAAGGCGATTGACCTGATGAACAACTGGATCGTATCAGGGCGCAAAATCGATGCCGTGGCCGCGAATGCCGATGAAATGGCGATTGGCGCGGCCATGGCTATCAGCCAGGCAGGCATGCAGCCGGGTAAGGACATCCTAGTGGCCGGCAGTGACGGCGGCGCAGCGGGATTGGACGCGGTGAAAAAAGGCCAGTTGTTGGTCACGGTGTACCAGGACAACAAGGGCCAGGCAGTGGGTTCCATCGACCTGGCGGTGAAGATGGTCAAGCAGCAGCCGTACACGGCGGAGCTGACGATTCCTTATCAGCAGATCACCAAGGACAACTACCAAGCGTTCCTTAATCCCTGAAGGCCGCGCACTACCCATGGCAAGGGAGCTTGCGCCCTTGCCATACAGGCTTAGTTGAGCGTTCGCCGGGAAAACCCATTAACCACGATATAGAGCAGCGGCCCTACCGACACAAACACTGCCGTCAGTAAAAAATACGGCAGCACTGAGGCCATCGACCGCCCTCGCCCACGCGCATCCCGGTACATCCACACACACGCCAGCACCGCCATCAGATACAGGTCAATCACCACCTGCGCCGTATCGGGCCGGGACATCAGTTCCCATCCAAATGCCAGCAGTGACTGCTCTGCCGTGAGCATGGTCGCCACCGTATAGAGGGTAAAGCCGAGCAAGGCAGCCAGGGCGATATAAGGTCTGTGCATGGTCTCTTCCTTGAAGTGCAACGTTAATCAACGCGGCCACCTTAGCGATAAAGGGCGGCCACTCGCAATGTTGCTGACGCCTTGCTTGGTGATGTCGTTCCCGCCGCCTACACGAAGTATGCCGCGCTGGTTTTGTGAAATATCTGTACGTAGACTGCCGCCATACCCCCACTTGAAGGCGGCGATAAAAACGTGATGCAAGTTACTGAAGTCTCTATTGCCCAATTGCGCGCTGCGCTTGAAGCCGGCCAGACCACGGCAGTTGAACTGGTGCAGGCGTACCTGGCGCGGATCGATGCCTACGATGGCCCGCAGACGGCCACTGCACTGAACGCCGTGGTGGTACGCAACCCCGATGCGCTCAAAGAAGCCCAGGCGTCCGATGCGCGCCGTGCCAAGGGGCAAACCCTGGGGCCGCTGGATGGCATTCCTTACACCGCCAAGGACAGTTACCTGGTCAAGGGGTTGACGGCTGCATCCGGCAGCCCGGCGTTTGCCAAGCTGGTGGCCCAGCGCGATGCCTTCACCATTGAGCGTCTGCGTGCCGGTGGCGCTATCTGCCTGGGCAAGACCAACATGCCGCCGATGGCCAATGGCGGTATGCAGCGTGGCGTGTACGGTCGCGCCGAAAGCCCCTACAACGCCGACTACCTCACCGCGCCGTTTGCGTCGGGTTCCTCCAACGGCGCTGGTACCGCCACCGCCGCCAGCTTTGCCGCGTTCGGGCTGGCTGAAGAAACCTGGTCCAGCGGTCGCGGCCCGGCCTCCAATAATGGCTTGTGTGCCTACACGCCGTCCCGTGGCGTGATTTCGGTGCGCGGCAACTGGCCACTGACCCCGACCATGGACGTGGTGGTGCCTTATGCTCGCACCATGGCCGACCTGCTGGAAGTGCTCGACGTCGTGGTGGCCGAAGACCCGGACACACGTGGTGACCTGTGGCGCCTGCAACCCTGGGTGCCGATCCCCAGCGTCACCTCGGTGCGCCCGGTGTCCTACGCCGCGCTGGCAGTCGACAGCGAAAACCTGGCCGGCAAGCGCTTTGGCGTGCCGCGCATGTACATCAACGCCGACCCGGATGCTGGCACCAGCGAAAAACCGGGTATCGGCGGCCCGACCGGACAAAAGATCCACACCCGCGCCACGGTGATCGAACTGTGGCAAGCCGCGCGCCAGGCATTGGAAGCGGCGGGTGCCGAAGTGATCGAAGTGGATTTCCCGCTGGTGTCCAACTGCGAAGGCGACCGCCCCGGCGCGCCGACGGTGTTTACCCGTGGCCTGGTCTCTAAAGAGTTCCTCCACGACGAACTGTGGGAGCTGTCTGCATGGGCCTTCGATGATTTCCTGCGTGCCAACGGCGACCCGCACCTGAACCGCCTGGCCGATGTGGACGGGCCGAACATCTTCCCCCACGACCCCGGCACCCTGCCCAACCGTGAAGACGACCTGGCCGCCGGCATGGACGAATACGTGCGCATGGCCCAACGCGGCATCACGCCATGGGACCAGATCAGCACCGTGCCCGATGGCCTGTGCGGCCTGGAGCAAACCCGGCGCCTGGACCTGGAAGACTGGATGGACACCCTCGGGCTCGACGCCGTGCTGTTCCCCACCGTGGCCGACGTAGGCCCGGCGGATGCCGATGTGAACGAAGCGTCTGCCGACATTGCCTGGAGCAACGGCGTGTGGGTGGCCAACGGCAACCTCGCCATCCGCCACCTGGGCGTGCCCACCGTCACCGTGCCGATGGGGGTGATGGCAGACATCGGCATGCCGGTGGGGCTGACCTTCGCCGGGCGTGCCTATGACGATTCGGCGCTGTTGCGCTTTGCCTCGGCGTTCGAAGCCACCGGCAGCAAACGGATGATCCCGCCGCGTACGCCACCGCTGGCGGCTATCTAGCTGGGCTCCTCACTCAAATGCGGGCTTGCTGTGGGCGAGCAAGCTTGCTTGCGCTGGGGTGCGTAGCGCCCCCAAAAAGCCGGCTCCAGCTGCGCTATCGAGCGGGAGCAAGCTCCCTCGCCACAGCAAGCCCGCTCCCACACTTTTTGTTCATATTTCAGTTCAAACACCGTGGTGCGAGGACCGAAGCACCTCGTTGCGACGCTGCCACTCCTCAACCACATCCCCCAAAGTCTTGGGTGCGCCGTTACGAATCCACGCCATGAATGGACGGTTGAACTTGAACGCCGGGCCACACTGCTCAAGCATAAAGCGGCGCACGTTCTGGGTGTTTTTATAGCTAGGGGTGACGGGTGTAGCGCGGGTGATGACGTCGCTGTGCCAGTCAAAATCCATCATGTACCTCGGCTGCGCGGATGTGATGAACACTCTAGCGCCTACTCACCTCAAGCTCCTGCAAAATTTCACTTTCCTTCCGCCTTGAGAATATTGCATGGTTGTACGACGACATACCTCATCGTATTTCTTAACAACAATAAGGAAACACCCATGTCCAACTTCAAAGTGCTGATCGGATTTCTGTGCCTCTTCTCCGGCTACGTCGCCGCCGCGCCCGGCGCCGCCGAGAAGGATGTAGCCCAGGCAGTCGATCAATTGACCCAAGCCATGCTGCATCTGGACCTCAGGCAGCTTCATGCACTGACGTCCGACAAGCTCACCTACGGCCACTCCAGCGGCAAGGTGCAAAACAAGGCGCAATTCATTGCCGACCTGGAAACCCATACCAGCGCATTCAAAACCCTGGAGATGCAAAACCAGACCATCACCCTCAACGGCGATACCGCCCTGGTGCGCAACCACTTCCATGCCCTGGCGGTGAACAGCGGTGTGGACACACCAACCGATATCGACAACTTTCAGGTTTGGCAAAAACAGCACGGCCAATGGCTGCTGATTGGGCGCCAGGCTTACAAGTACTGAGCAAAACTCACCACGCCACCACCTTGCGCACCTTCACCAGCGCCTCACGCAATGCCGCCATGGGCACCGAACCCAGGGCCAGGCGCAGCGCGTGGGGCACCTGGGCCGAGACCGCGAACGGTTCGGCGGTTGAAACCGAGATGCCCGCGCGCTGCAAGGTCATGGCGACCTGATCGGCGCGGGCGTCTTCCGCCAACGGTAGCCACAGAAAGTAGGAGGACGGGTGACTGATGGTCTTCACGCCCCTCAGCACCTGTGCTGCCAACGCTTGACGAGCCTGGGCATCCGCACGCTTTTGCGCCTCCAGTTGCGCCACCGTGCCGTCCTCGAGCCAGCCCACCGCAATCGCGCTCATCACCCCCGGCACGTTCCAGGTAGTGGCCATGATCGTGCGTTCCAAGCCGCTTACCCAAGCCATAGGCGCAGCGATAAAGCCCACGCGTAAACCGGTGGCGACACTCTTGGACAGCCCGCCGATGTACACCGTGCGCTCCGGTGCGAGGGTCGTCAAGGGCGGCGGTGCTTCTTCGGCGAGAAACGCATAGGCGCTATCCTCGATGATCATCAGGTTGTGCTGCCGGGCGATTGCCACCAAGCGCTCGCGCTGCGCCAGGCTCATCACCCAGCCCAGCGGGTTATGCAGGGTCGGCATGCTGTACACCGCTCGCACCGGGCGCTGGCGACACAGGCTGTGCAGGTGGTCAAGATCAGGGCCGTTGGCTGTGACTGGGATGGCGACCAGTTCCAGGTGCAGGGTTTCGGCCAGCACCTTGAACCCCGAATAGGTCAGTGCATCCACCGCGACCACATCCCCAGGCTTGAGCAAGGTCATCATGCTCACCGCCAGGCCATGCTGGGCGCCGCTGACCACCAGCACCTGCTCGGCTTGCACCGTCAACCCTCGGTTCAACAAGTGCCGGGCCACGGCGGCGCGCTCGTGCACACGTCCGGCATGGGGCTGGTAACGCAGCAACGCCTCCAGATCGCCGGACAGGGCGAGTTGGCGCAACGCCGTGCGCAGCAGCTCGGCCTGACCCGGCAAAGACGGATAGTTGAAATTCAGGTCCAGCAAACCCGCCGCAACCGTCATCTGCCCGCTGCCCTGCCCCGGTGGCAAGGCAATCTCACGCACGAAGGTGCCGCGCCCGGTTTCGCCGCTGACCAGGCCCATGGCTTCCAGCTCGCTGTACACCCGGCTGGCGGTGACCAGTGCCAGACCATGCTCGGCGGCCAATCGCCGATGGGTAGGTAACCGCGTGCCGGGCTGCAATTGGCCGCTGCGGATGGCCTCGGCGAAGGTATCGACCAGCGTCTTGTAGCGAGCACGGGGCATAGGGATGTATCCATGACAATTTTTTGATTGTCTTAATCTTCAATCCTAGGATGCCCAGCACGCAACTGCCATTTTCGGACAGGTCCCCCATGGAACGCACTTCTCCTCTCGGCACTCTGGACAGCAGCACCCAGGGTTGGATCAACGGTTTTATCGGTGTGGTGATTTTCAGCGGCTCGCTGCCAGCCACGCGCCTGGCGGTCATGGAATTCGATCCGGTATTCCTGACCATGATCCGCGCCACCCTCGCGGCGCTACTGGGGTTGTGCCTATTGGGGGTATTCAAGGAAAAACGCCCCACGCGCCAGCAATGGGCACCGCTGGTTATCGTCGCGCTTGGCGTGGTGATCGGCTTTCCACTGCTGACGGCCCTGGCCCTGCAGTACGTGACCTCGGCCCACTCCATCGTCTTTATCGGCCTGCTGCCACTGGCTACGGCGGTGTTCGGTGTGCTGCGCGGCGGTGAACGGCCGAGGCCGGTGTTCTGGTTGTTTTCGATCCTGGGCAGCCTATTGGTGATGGGATATGCCGTTACCCAAGGCTTGAGCGCCGCACCCGCGGGCGATGTGTTGATGCTGTTGGCCGTGCTGGCATGCGGCCTGGGGTATGCCGAAGGCGCCAAGCTGTCGCGCAGCCTGGGCGGCTGGCAGGTGATCTGCTGGGCGCTGGTGGTGTCGCTGCCGGTGGTGGCGCCCTTGAGCCTGTTGTTGGCGCCGTCTACCCTCAGCGGTATCAGCTTGCCGGCCTGGTTGAGCCTGGGCTACGTGGCGGTGTTCAGCATGTTGATCGGCTTTGTATTCTGGTACCGCGGCCTGGCCCAGGGCGGGATTGCCGCGGTCGGCCAGTTGCAGTTGCTGCAACCGTTCTTCGGCCTGGCGCTGGCAGCGGGTTTGCTGCATGAACAGGTCAGCCTGGGCATGGTGCTGGTGACGGTGGCGGTGATCGGCTGCGTGGCCGGGGCGAAGAAGTTTGCTCGCTAACCCCTGGCCTGCTAAATAGAAGCGTCGCCCAAACAACAACAAGGACTCTGCATGCACAGCGCTTCTCTCCAGGACACCACGGCGCCGGAAGGCATCTGCTACGGCTGCGGCAGCAGCAACCCTCATGGCCTGCACATCAAGAGCCGCTGGGATGACGATGGCGTACACGTCATTGCCGAGCATCAACCCGAGGCCAAATACAGCGGCTGGCCAGACCTGGTCTACGGTGGCCTGATCGCCATGCTGGTGGACTGCCATTCCAACTGGACCGCCATGGCCTACCACTACCGCGCCGAACAGCGTGAACCCGGCAGCCTGCCGCGCATCGACTGCGTCACCGGTAACCTGGGGATCAAATTCATCAAGCCCACGCCCATGGGTGTGCCCCTGGTCCTGCGGGCGCGGGTCGAAGGCGAAATCGGTCGCAAAAGCCGGGTGGTCTGCGAAGTGTATGCAGGCAGCGTGCTCACCGCCGTCGGCGACTCGGTGTTCGTGCGCGTCGACACCGGGCAACTGGCCGCCGCCGCCCATGGCCGCGAGGTTTGATCCTGGTCTACAGTGACGGCAACCGCTAATCGAGGACTGCACCGATGACTCGTCTGACCGCGAAAGACTTTGCTCCCGAACTGCTGGAACTCTACGACGGCTATGCCCACGGCAAGATCAACCGCCGCGAATTTCTCGACCGCGCCGCGCTGTTCACCCTCGGTGGCCTCACCGCTTCGGCATTGCTCGCGGCCCTGAGCCCCAATTACGCCCTGGCCGAACAGGTGAAATTCACCGACCCGGATATCGTCGCCGACTACATCACCTACCCCTCGCCCAAAGGCAACGGCACCGTGCGCGGCTATCTGGTGCGCCCAGCCAAGGCGGCAGGCAAGCTGCCAGCCGTGGTGGTGGTGCATGAAAACCGGGGCCTGAACCCCTATATCGAAGACGTCGCCCGACGCCTGGCCAAGGCCGGCTTTATCGCCCTGGCCCCCGACGGCCTGACCTCGGTGGGCGGCTACCCTGGCAATGATGAAAAAGGCGTCGCCCTGCAGCAGACCGTCGACCCGACCAAACTGATGAACGACTTCTTTGCCGCCATCGAGTGGCTGATGCAGCACGACAGCAGCACGGGCAAAGTCGGCATCACCGGGTTCTGTTACGGCGGTGGCGTGACCAATGCAGCGGCGGTGGCCTACCCGGAACTGGGCGCGGCAGTGTCGTTCTACGGGCGCCAACCCGACGCCAAGGACGTGCCGCGCATCAAGGCGCCGGTCATGTTGCATTTCGGTGAGCTGGATACGCGCATCAATGAAGGCTGGCCGGCGTATGAACAGGCATTGAAGGCCGCGGGGACGAGGTATGAGGCGTTTATCTACAAGGGCGCCAATCACGGGTTCCATAATGATTCGACACCGCGCTATGACGAAGCAGCGGCGAACCTTGCCTGGGAACGCACCCTGGGATGGTTCCGCCAATACCTCGCCTAGCCAAGCGCTGACTGTGGGAGCGGGCTTGCCCGCGAATGCGGTATGTCAGTCGCTGCACCTGTTACTGCACGACCGCTATCGCAGGCAAGCCAGCTCCCACCTTTGATCTTCGTTGCTTTGGGCATTGCGTTCGCTAGACTGATCGGCGTCACCTCAGGCAACACTTGCCTGCAACCACCCTTTGAACGCCAACATCGCGGGTGTCTCAGCCCGCGACTGCAAGCGCGTCAACCAATAGCTGCCGGTGGTGATCCCCACCTCGAACGGCTGGCGGATCACATCGTTCTCCAATTGCCGTGAAAACATCAGGGCTGGCGCCAGTGCTACGCCAGTCCCTTGCAGCGCGGCCTCCATCATCGCCAGCGAAGAGTCGAACACCACGCTGCGCGGCATCCGTGTATCGCTGGGCAAACCAGCGGCCTGGAACCACAGGTTCCACTCATCGGCACGGTAGGAACGCAGCAAGGTGTGCTTCAGCACGTCAGCCGGGCTGTGCAGTTGTTCGGCAATCTGCGGCACGCACAACACCGTCAGCGGTGCCTCAAGCAAGGAGCAGGCGTCGGTGCCGTGCCACGCGCCGGCGCCAAAGCGGATGGCATAATCCAGGCCCTCGGCGGCGACATCCACGCGATTGTTGTGGGTGGACAAGCGCAAGTCGATCAACGGGTAGCGGCTGTGAAAATCCGCCAGGCGTGGCAACAACCAGCCCACCGCAAAGGTACCGACCGCCCCCACCGTCAGGACTTCACGGTAATGGCCGCCTTCAAACTGATCCAAGGTCAGGGCAATACGGTCGAAGGCGTCACGCAGCACGGGCAGCAGGGATTCGCCTTCGCTGGTGAGCATCAAGCCCCGTGGCAGGCGCTTGAACAGCGTGACGTTGAGTTGCGCTTCGAGACTTTTGACCTGATGACTGACCGCCGCCTGGGTCACGCACAGCTCAATGGCCGCACGGGTAAAGCTCAAATGGCGCGCCGACGCTTCGAAAGCGCGCAACGCATTGAGCGGCAGGTGGGAACGCAACATGGCTTGACCCAAATTTTTCTAATGGCAGGTGCGAGATATCATCGTTTGCCGACACCCGGAAATCCACCTACATTTGCCACGCCTGCGCAGGTTCCGATCGTCATTGCCTTATTTACATGGAAGCGAACCATGAAACATACCCTGAAAAAATATGCGGTTTCAGCCTTGTTGCTCGGCGCCGGCAGCTGCATGGCCGCCACCGACATGCGCCAGGTCGTGGACAGCCACGTCACCCCTCTGATGAAACAGCAAGGCATCCCGGGCCTGACGGTCGCGGTCGTCCAACACGGCAAGGTGCAATACTTTAACTACGGCGTCGCCGCCAAAGACACCCAGGCACCCGTCACCGAAAACACCCTGTTCGAAATCGGCTCAGTGAGCAAAACCTTCAACGCCACCCTCGGCGGGTATGCCCAGGCCATCGGCAAGCTCAAGCTGTCGGACATGACCAGCCAACATCTGCCCGTCCTGGCTGGCAGCGCGTTCGATCGCATCAGCCTGCTGCAACTGGCCACTTACACCGCCGGCGGCCTGACGCTGCAGTTTCCGGATGCCGCCGACAGTGCAACCACCATGATGGATTACTTCCAGCATTGGAAACCCACTTATGCGCCGGGGGAACAACGCCTTTACTCCAACCCCAGCATTGGCCTGTTCGGTTATGTGACCGCAAAAAGCCTGGGCCAGCCTTTCACCGTCGCCATGGAAAAAACCCTGCTGCCCAAGCTGGGCTTGACCAATACCTATACCCGCGTCCCCGCCGACAAGGCCGGCCAGTACGCCCAGGGCTATGACAGCCAGCAGAAACCGGTACGCGTCAACCCCGGCGCCCTGGACTTCGAAGCCTACGGCATCAAGAGCAGCAGCCAGGACCTGGCCCGCTACGTGATCGCGAACATGCACCCGCAAACCCTGGAACAACCGGTGCAACAGGCCATTGCCACCACTCACGCCGGCTACTACACCGTCAACGGCATGACCCAGGGGCTGGGCTGGGAACGCTACCCCTACCCCATCAGCCTGCAAGCGTTGCTGGACGGCAACTCCACACCGATGGCGATGGAGCCGCACAAGGTCACCTGGCTGACACCCGCCCAGGCCGAGCCGGCCAACGTGCTGTACAACAAAACCGGGTCCACTGGCGGCTTTGGTGCGTACGTGGCGTACGTGCCAAGCAAGGACATGGGGGTGGTGATCCTGGCGAACCGGAACTACCCGAATGCCGAAAGGGTGAAAGTAGCGCACGCGATCTTGAGTGCGATGGACCAATAAGGCCGCCATCGCAGGCAAGCCTGCTCCCACATTTGGATCGCGGCGCGTCAGTTAGATCAGCGTCCGCCGTTGGGTAGTCACGGGAGCAAGCGCCCTCGCCACAGGGCCTGCGTCGTCCCTGAGTTATGTAGATACCTATGCCCCGATGAGGGAGTGTCTGACTCATCGCCATCGGGGCAAGCCCCCTCCCACCCTACATTCCGAGCCACTGCGGCAGCGCCAGGGAAATGAACGGCAAGTACGTCACCATGATCAGGAACACCAGCAAAATCATCAGCCACGGCATCGCCGCGCGAATAGTCTGCCCCAATGTCAGCCCGGTCACCGCCGAAGTCACGAACAGGTTCAGCCCCACCGGCGGGTGCACCAGGCCGATTTCCATGTTCACCACCATCACAATCCCCAGGTGAATCGGGTCAATGCCCAGCTTCATCGCAATCGGAAAAAAGATCGGCGCCAGGATCAGCACAATGGCCGAAGGCTCCATAAAGCTGCCGGCAATCAGCAGCACCACGTTGACCATGATCAAAAAGCCAATCGGCGTCAGCCCTTCCGAGATTACCCACGCGGTGATTTGCTGGGGGATCTGTTCGGTGGTCAGCACGTGGGCAAACAGCATGGCGTTGGCGATGATGAACATCAGCATGATCGACAAGCGCCCCGACTCCAGCAGCACCTTGGGGCAGTCGCGCAGCTTCATGTCCTTGTAGACGAACAGCGCGACGAATGCTGAATACACGGCCGCCACTGCCGCCGCTTCGGTCGGGGTGAACATGCCGCTGTAAATGCCGCCGAGGATGATCACCAGTAGCAACAGGCCCCAGAACGCTCGGCGTGCACAGCTCAGCCATTCACGGAATGTCGCCCGGGGTTGCGCCGGCAGCTTCTTGATGCGGGCGACGATGTAGATCGCGACCATCAACATCAGGCCCAGCAGCAAGCCCGGAATCACCCCGGCCATGAACAACTTGCCCACCGAGGTTTCGGTCGCCGCCGAATACACCACCATCACAATCGACGGCGGGATCAGAATGCCCAAGGTCCCGGCATTGCAGATGATGCCCGCACCAAATTCTTTCGGATAACCGGAACGCACCATGCCCGCCACGGCAATCGAACCCACTGCTGCCACCGTGGCCGGTGACGACCCGGACAGCGCTGCAAACAGCATGCACGCCAGCACCGCCGCAATCGCCAGGCCACCGCGGATATGCCCGACACAGGCGTTGGCAAAGTCGATCAGCCGCTGGGCCACGCCGCCGGTGGTCATGAAGGCACCGGACAACAGGAAAAACGGAATCGCCAGGAAGGTGTAAGCATCGCTGGTTTCAAACAGCTTGATCGCCAGGGAACTCACCGAGTCCTGGCTGAACATCAAAATCGACACCGCACCGGACAGCCCCAGGGCAATCGCAATCGGCACGCCCAGGAACATGAACACGAACAACAGCAAAAACAGACAGAGCACGGCCATCAGTGACGCTCCTCATGGCTGCCGGCCAACTTGCTGGCCTCACCGGCCTCGTCGGCCAACCCCAACCCGACCTGGCGGTGGGTAAAGATGCGGTAGAAAATTTCCAGGTAGCGGATCAATACCAACGCAAAGCCAATGGGCACGATCACCACGATGTCGCCGACATCGATGCCGAACTGGTCGAGGTCTTCGGCGCCGATATGCGCGGTCATCACCGCACTTACCCACTTGTAGCTGGCCACCATGAACAGCCCGGCATAGGCCAGGCAGCACAGGCAGGCGAGCATGCCGAGCAGACGCTGCACCGGGCGCCGGGTCAGCCGCACCAGCGCGTCCACACCCAGGTGGCCAGCGGTGCGCACACCGTAGGAAATGCCGAAGAAAATCAACCAGCCGAACATGGCCTTGGTCAGCGCCACACTCCAGGTCATCTCTTGGGCCCAGGTCATGGTGCCGTCGCCCAGGGCATTGAAGAAGGGGCTGCTCCAGGCCCATTTGTCGGCCAGGGCAAAGAACAGGGTGTAGACGTTGTTGAGCATGACGTAGACGAACGTCACCAGGGTCATGGCGGCCAGCAGGAAAGCGATAAAGCCTTCCTCCAGGTGCTCCCAGACGCGTCTTAGCGTTTGCATGGCAAAACCTCGCGAGGCAGAGATAGGTAAAAAGCCAGGTCAACCTGCTAGATCGTTCCCACGCTCCGCGTGGTAATGCCGCCCCGGACGTTCCACGTCCTGTATCACGCCGTGCGTAAGGCGACGCGGAGCGTCACGGGATGCATTACCACGCGGAGCGTGGGAACGATCAGTCGCGGGCAAGCCCGCTCCCACAGGGGATTACTGATTGGACTGGTCCGCCGCCTTGATCAGGCCGGCCCCAATCTCGCCTTCGAACTTCTGCCACACCGGGCGCATGGCTTCGCGCCACAGCGCACGTTGCTCGGGGGTCAGTTCGATGATTTCGCTGGTCTTGGCGTCGATGATCTTCTGCTTGGCCGACTGGTTCAGCGCTTCGGCCTGCTTGTTCACCTCTACGGTGACCTCGGCCATGATCTGCTCCAGGGTGCTGCGCACATCCGGCGCCAGGCCGTTCCAGAATGTCGCGTTAGTGATCACCATGTAGTCGATCAGGCCGTGGTTGGACTCGGTGAAGTACTTCTGCACTTCGTTGACCTTCTGGCTTTCATAGTTCGACCAAGTGTTCTCGGTGCCATTCACGGTACCGGTCTGCAGGCCCTGGTAAACCTCGGCAAAGCTCATCTTGCGCGGGTTGGCGCGGATCGCCTTGAACTGTTCTTCGAGCACACTGGAAGCCTGCACGCGGAACTTCAGGCCACGGGCGTCCTTGGGTTCATGCAGGGCCTTGTTGGCAGAGAGTTGTTTGAGGCCGTTGTGCCAATAGGCCAGGCCGAGGATGTTTTTATCCTGCATCGAGGTCAGCAGTTGCTTGCCCTGGGCCGCCTGGAAACGGTCGACGGCGGCCAGGTCGTTGAACAGGAACGGCAAGTCGTAGATCTGCACTTGCTTGGTGTAGTGCTCGAATTTGGCCAGGGACGGGGCCAGCATCTGCACATCACCCAGCAGCAATGCTTCCATTTCCTTGCCATCGCCAAACAGCGACGAATTCGGGTACACCTCGACCTTGACCTTGCCGGGCAGGCGCTCTTCAGCAAGCTTTTTGAACAGCAGCGCGCCTTGGCCTTTAGGGGTGTTTTCAGCAACCACGTGGGCGAACTTGATCACAATCGGGTCTGCCGCCTGGGCCAGGCCAGCGGTAAACAAGGTGGCGGCGCACAGCAGCGCCCGGGAAAGCTTGAGCATGGGAATCACCTTCTTATTGTTGTGTTTAAGGCAAGGTGCCTGATGTTACGCGTGTCGTGAATTTCGAATTTTAGATACCTGCGTTCGGCCTGGCCGAATGCGTCCAGTGTGGGAGCTGGCTTGCCTGCGATAGCGGTGTGTCAGGCAACACAGACATTGACTGTTCTGCCGCTATCGCAGGCAAGCCAGCTCCCACATTTGGCTCCAGGTTCCGTCAGTCAGAGCTGGCAGTGAGCAGCCGTTGCGCGCGCAGCAACACCGGCGCATCCACCATCTGCCCATCAATCTGATAAGCCCCTGTCCCATGGGCGCCCGCCTCCACCACCCGCCTGGCCCAGGCCAGCTCTTGGGCGCTCGGCGCTAGCGCGGCATGGATCACCGCCACTTGCTTGGGATGAATGCACAACGCCCCGGCAAAACCCATCTCATAGGCGTGCCGGATCGAACGGTGCAGGCTTTCGGGGTCGTCGATGGCCGGGTGCACGCCGTCCAGCGGCGCCGCCAGGCCCGCGGCGCGCGAATGCACGATCAACGCCAGGCGCGCCTGGTCGAGGGCCAATTCGGCGGCACGGGAGTGACTGCTCAGGTTCAGGTCCAGCGCCAGGTCCAAGCCACCGAACGACAGGCGCTCCACCTGGGGCGCCTGGGCAATCTGCGCCAGTGCCAGCAAACCGCGTGCGCTTTCGATAATCGGCCAGATAGCCTTGCCGGTCGCGGCCACCACAGCCACCTGGGCCGCGCTTTCGACCTTGGGCAGCAATACCCCGGCGACATTTGCATGGGCCTTGCAGAACGCCACGTCCTCAAAATGCTCGGCATGTTGCGGCGCGTTGATGCGCACCCACACCTGGGCCTCAGGATGGGCGTGCAGGAACGCGCCCAGATTATCCCGGGCCTGACGTTTGAGCGGCTCTTCCACCGCGTCTTCAAAATCCACAATCACTGCGTCGGCGCCGCTGGCCAGGGCCTTGGCAAACCGCTCCGGGCGGCTGCCCGGCACAAACAGCGCAGAACGTACTAATGGCTTTGGCATCACGTGATTCCTGATTAGATAACGCCGCGCTCGCGCAGACTGTTAATGGCCTCAATGGAGTAACCCAACTGGTCGAGGATGCCTTGGCTGTGTTGCCCCAGCGCTGGAACGCCGTCCATGCGCGGGGTAAACGCGGCGTTACGGGCCGGTGGCAGCAGCGAGGGCAACGGCCCCGCCGGGCTGTCGACGTCACGCCAGCTGTCGCGGGCCTTGAGTTGCGGGTGGTCCCACACGCCTTGCATGTCGTTGACCCGGGCACTGGCAATTTGCGCGTGCTCCAGGCGCTGGATCACCGCCTCGACGTCCAGTGGGGCAAAGCGCTCCACAATGATCTGGCGCAGCACCTCGCGGTTGGCCGAGCGCTTGAAATTGGCGCTGAAGCGCTCGTCCGTCGCCAATGCCGGGGTGAGCAGCACTTTGTCGCAGAACGCCGCCCATTCGCGCTCGTTCTGCAAGCCGAGCATCACCGTGCCGCCGCCCCCGGTGGGAAACGGCCCGTAGGGGTAAATCGTCGAATGCGCGGCACCCGCACGCGGTGGCGGCGGCGCGCCGTCGAAGGCGTAATACATCGGGTAGCCCATCCACTCCACCAGGCTTTCGAGCATGCTCACATCGATGCGACTGCCCTGGCCGGTTTTGCCGCGTAGCAGCAGCGCCGACAGAATGCCGCTGTAGGCGTACATCCCGGCGGAGATATCCGCGATGGAGCAACCGGCCTTGGCCATCTGTTCTTCTTCTGGGCCTCCGGTCACCGAGAGGAAGCCGCCCTCGCTCTGGATCAGCAGGTCGTAGGCTTTCTTTTTCTCGTAGGGCCCGCCTTCGCCGTAGCCGGAAATATCGCAGACGATCAGGCGTGGAAAGCGCACGTGCAGCGCCTCGAACGATAAGCCCATGCGCGCTGCCGCGCCGGGGGCAAGGTTCTGCACCAACACATCGGCATCGGCCAAAAGCGCATCCAGAATAGCGCCCGCCTCGTCCTGCTTGAGGTCCAGGGTCAGGCTTTCCTTGGAGCGGTTGGTCCAGACGAAATGCGACGCCAGGCCACGCACCCGCTCGTCATAGCCACGGGCGAAGTCGCCGGTGCCGGGGCGCTCTACCTTGATGACCCGGGCACCGAGATCGGCCAGCTGGCGCGTGCAAAATGGCGCGGCAATCGCGTGTTCCAGGCTGACGACGGTGATGCCGTCCAGCGGTCGTTGTTCAGTCATGACAAATCCCTCAAAGCCAATGGGCCATGGACGCGGTAGTGCGCAGGTTCCACACCTGCTCGATCAGGCCTCTGGCCTGGGCCGGGGTGCGGGCGCCGCTGAATTGGGCCAGGCGCTGGAATTTATCCGCCAGTTCGGCCCGACTCAGGGTGTTGCCCGGGTCGCCCTTGGGTTCATCAATGGCACCGCGCAGCGTGCGGCCATCGGTGGTGGTGACCGTGACGCGGCCCAGCCAGCGTTGCGGGTAGGCGTTGTCGACTTCCGCGTCCAGGGTCATGCAGACCTTGTCGCGAAACGCCGCGACCGCAGGATCGGTCAACGCCAGCTCATGGAATTCAGGCAAACCGGCTTTGCCATGCACAGCGATCAGCCCAAGCACCGTGCCCATGGAAAATTTGGCCTGGTGCACGGTGGCCGGCACCGTCACTCGGCCGAGTACGTCAATGGCGCCTTGGTGCACGTGGGTTTGCACCTGGGAGATCTGCGCAGCGCTCAGGCCTTCACGCTGCATCACGTCCAGCAGCGCATCGGCAGCAGGATGGGTGTGGCGACAGGAGGCGTGGAATTTGAACGAGGTTTCCACCAGCGCCCAACGGCTGCCCAGCTCGGAAGACAATTTGCCCGGTTGGGCATCACTGGACATACCGGCCGCCAAACCTTGCTCACCTTCAAGGATATTGCGCGCGCCGGTCAGCCCATCGGCCGTAAGGTAAGCCGCCAGCAAGCCGTCCGCCGCCGCCTTGGCCGTGTGCAGTTGCTTGGAGTCGGCGGCATCGCGCAGAAACTCCCACAGCCCGGCAGCCTGGGTGCCGGCGCTGCCGAGCAGGTTGATGAATTGTTCTTCGTTGAAATCGAGCAACTTGCCCACCGCGACCGCCGCCGCCAGGGTGCCGACCGTGGCCGTGGTGTGGAAGATGCGGTAGTGCGAGCGGCCCATGAACTCACCGATGCGAATCCCCGCCTCGTAGCCGGCCACCGAGGCCAGCAACAGTTCACGGCCAGACTTGCCGAGGTCCTGGGCAGCCGCCAACGCGGCGGGAAACACCACGGTGGCCGGGTGCAGCACGGAACTGTTGTGCAGGTCATCCTGCTCCACCAGGTGTGAGGAGGCGGCGTTGACCAGTGCGGCGAAATACGCGCTGGTGCCGGTGCCGTTGACGATCATCTGGGCCGGGCCGCTGCTCGGGCCCATCTTCTGCGCGTAGCGTTCAAACAAGGGGATCGGGTGCGCGCCTTGGCTGGCCAAGGCTGATGCGAGCCAATCCAGGTACAGCTCTTCGGTGCGCGCCAGCACGGGCTCGGGCAATTGTGAGTACGTCAGCTCGGCCAGGAACCGGCACAGGGCTTGGGTATGATGCATGCTCAAGGCCCTCAGAAGCTGCGTGGCAATTCGAGCAAATGCTCGGCCACGTAGGACAGGATCAGGTTGGTGGAGATCGGCGCCACCTGGTACAGGCGGGTTTCGCGGAACTTGCGCTCCACGTCGTACTCGCAGGCAAAGCCGAAGCCGCCGTGGGTTTGCAGGCAGGCGTTGGCCGCTTCCCAGGACGCCTTGGCCGCCAGGTACTTGGCCATGTTGGCACTGGCCCCGGCGTTCTTGCCGCTGTCGTATTCCTCGCAGGCACGCCAGCGCATCAGGTCGGCCGCTTCGATCTCGATATGCGCCTCGGCAATCGGGAACTGCACGCCCTGGTTCTGCCCGATTGGCCGGCCAAACACCACACGGTCGCGGGCATAGGCGCTGGCCTTTTCGATGAACCAGCGGCCGTCACCGATGCACTCGGCGGCAATCAGCGTACGCTCGGCATTCAGGCCATCGAGGATGTATTTGAAGCCCTTGCCCTCCTCGCCAATCAGGCTGTCCAGGGGCAGCTCCAGGTTGTCGAAGAACAGCTCGTTGGTCTCGTGGTTGACCATATTGGCGATGGGCTGCACGGTGAGGCCGTTGCCGATGGCCTGGCGCAGGTCCACTAGGAAGATCGACATGCCTTCGGACTTTTTCTTTACGTCGGCCAAAGGCGTGGTGCGCGCCAGCAGGATCATCAGGTCGGAATGCTGTACCCGAGAGATCCAGACTTTCTGGCCGTTGATCACGTACTTGTCGCCGCGCTTGATCGCCGTGGTCTTGATCTTGGTGGTGTCGGTGCCGGTAGTGGGCTCGGTGACGGCCATCGACTGCAGGCGCAATTCACCGCTGGCCAGCTTGGGCAGGTAGTAGCGTTTTTGCGCCTCGCTGCCGTGACGCAGCAGGGTGAACATGTTGTACATCTGGCCGTGTACGGTGCCCGAGTTGCCGCCGCAGCGGTTGACTTCCTCAAGGATCACCGAGGCTTCGGCCAGGCCCAGGCCGGAACCGCCGTATTCCTCGGGGATCATGGCCGACAGCCAACCGGCGTCGGTCAGGGCCTTGACGAAGGCTTCAGGGAAGCCTTTTTTTTCATCGATCTTGCGCCAGTAAGCGGCATCGAACTCGGCGCACAAGGCGCGCACGCCTTCGCGGATGGCCTTGAGTTCTTCGTTGTCATGGGCATTCATTAACGGCTCTCCGCCTGTTGTTATCGGGTTATTCGAAATGCACTTGGGCGGTCTGTGCCAGGCCTTCAGTGTTGCCAGCCCAGAGTTCTGCGACGCCGGTTGCGGTGATGCGCCCGCCGACCTCAAAAGGCTGTGGCGCAATCAGTGGGCGCACGCCGCGATAGGCAAAGCGGCGCAGGGTCGCCTCAGGGTGCGCCCGGCAGAACGCACGCAGGTTCAAAGTGGCGATCAGCGGGCCATGCACCACCAGGCCGGCATAGCCTTCGGTGCCGGTGACATAGGGGTAGTCGTAGTGGATGCGGTGGCCGTTGAACGTGACGGCGCTGTAGCGGAACAACAGGGTCGGCGTCGGCTCGACGGCCTCTGTCCATTCGCCCCGGGCCAGCGCGTCGCCGCTGCCAGGCTTGGGTGGCGTGGGTTCGCGGTAGACGATGTCCTGTTCCTCGCGGATGGCCAGCCGCCCTTCCTGGGAGTAGTCATGGCGCACAGTGACAAATAGCAGTGAGCCGGTGCGCCCGGTCTTTTCTTCGACCTGGGTGATGGTCGACACGCGCGTAGCCGCCTCGCCAGCCCGCAGTGGCTGCAGAAATTCAAGACGCCCACCGGCCCACATGCGATTGCGGTTATCGGCCGGCGGCAGGAACCCGCCGCGTGCCGGGTGGCCGTCGCTGCCCAACGCCACCTCCGGCAGCGGGTCCTGGAAAAAGCACCATTGCCACAACGCAGGCACAGCGTCGCCGTCGGCAGGCACCTCTTCACCTAACGTCGCGGCGATGCGCTTGAGCAGGTTATGACTCAGGTGGTCGTGGGCGGTCTCACTTCGGCCGATCCAATCAGTGGCGCTCATCGGGTGCAGGTCCTCAGGCAGTGGGTGTCTGCCGTGGATCATGCAAGGGCCTGCCCGTTCTGAGAATTTGCATTTCAATAAACCAGCGTTCGGTTAAGCTGAACGCACCATTCCTATGCGTACCTCTTGTGGCGAGGGAGCTTGCTCCCGTTGGGGCGCGAAGCGGCCCCAAAAAACAGGTCTGCTTCGCAGTCCAGCGGGAGCAAGCTCCCTCGCCACGGGTGATCACAAGCCTGGAGTTTTGCATGCACTTCGATCTCGCCGACCTGCGCCTGTTTATCCATATCGCCGAATCCCCCAGCCTCACCCAGGGTGCCAAGCGCGCCTTCCTGTCGCCGGCTGCCGCCAGTGCGCGGATCAAGGCCCTGGAAGGTCAGCTCGACACGCGCCTGTTGTACCGCGACAGCCGAGGCGTGGAGATCACCCCGGCAGGCGAGCGCCTGTTACACCATGCGCGGTTGATCATGCGCCAGGTGGATTACCTCAAAAGCGAGTTCACCCAATACGGCGTGGATTCGGCCGGGCATATCCGTATCTTCGCCAACACCACGGCGGTCACCGAGTTTTTGCCGGAGGTCTTGGCAGGCTTTCTGTCACAGCGCCCGGGCGTCACCGTCGACCTGCAGGAGCGCCTGTCGCGGGACATCGTGCGTGGGGTGCTCGATGGCACCAGTGACATGGGCATCATCGCCGGCCCCGTGGAAGCCTCCGGCCTGCAAGTGTTGCATTTCAGCACCGACGAACTGGTGCTGATGGTACCCGTCGGGCATCCGTTGGCCGACCAGCCTTCGGTGACCCTTGAGCAGACCCTGGCGTATCAGCATATCGGCCTGCATGAAGGCAGCACGCTGTTGAGTTTCCTGCGCGAACACGTCGAGCGTCTGGGCAAGCAATTGTCGCTGCGTATCCAGGTCTCGAGCTTCGAGGCGATCTGCCGGATGGTCGAGGCCGGCGTGGGCATTGGCATCATTCCAGAGTCCGCCGCCCTGCGTCACAGCCGCACCATGCAGCTGGTGACGGTAAAACTGGACGAGCCCTGGGCGATTCGCGAGCGCAGCATCCTGGTACGCGAGCTGGAAGCGCTGCCGGGGACCATACGCGCCCTGATCGCCACGTTGATGCCTGCCCCCCTGGGCAAATCCTGATGTTTTTATAAGCGGCCGTTAACAGTCTTTGACAGTTTCCCGACAAAGCACTCAAAGATTCTCAGTACCCGCCGCCCTAGCATTCCAGCATCCAAATCATCATTCGGGTGCTCTTGATGTTTCGCAGACTGCGCGGTATTCCGCTATTGGGTTGCCTGTTGGGCAGTATCGGTTGCCACTCGCAACCGCCTGCCCCGCCGCCGATTCAAAAAGGTGATTACGGCGCAATCATCCGCTACCTGCAAACCCGCATTCCCCAGGAGATGGCGCGGGACAATGTGGCGGGATTGTCGATTGCCCTGGTCAATGGCCAGGAGCTGATCTGGGCCCGCGGCTTTGGCCTGGCTGACAAAGACCTGGGGGTGCCGGTCACGCCCAATACCGCGTTTCGCGCAGGTGGCATCTCCAAGCTGCTGAGCGCCACGGCAGCGCTGCAACTGGTGGAGCAGCAACACCTGGCGCTGGATGCGCCGATCCAGCAGACCCTGCGTGAGTTCTACGTACGCTCCCGCTTTCACAGCGACCAGGCCGAGGCGGATCGAGCGATCACCTTGCGGCGCTTGCTCAGCCATCAATCCGGCTTGCCCAGCGAGCACCTGCGCGACCTGCGCAGCACCTATGCCATGGGGCAGATGCCGATGCGTGTGTCGGGTGTGTGGCTGAGCAGCCTGCCGGGTTCCCAGGTGGCGTATTCCAACCTTGGCTATGCCTTGGTGGGCGCCGCCATTGAGCGCAGCAGCGGCAAAAGCTTCGAAGCCCAGTTACAAAGCAGCCTGCTCACACCCTTGAGAATGAACCAGTCCAGTTTCCTGGGCACCGGTGCGCAAATGAGCTATCGCGCCCACGGCTACGAGGATGGCAAGGCCAGCACCGACCCACAGGTGCGTGACCTCGCCGCCGGCGGCCTGTGGACCAGCCCCAAAGACCTCAGCCGCTACGTACGCATGCTGTTTGCCAAGGGCACCTACAAGGGCAGCCAGATCCTCGGTAGCACGTCTATCGACGCCATGTTTACCCAGCAAAACACCGGCAATGCCTTGGATTTCGACTGCCAGATGGGCTTGGGCTGGTTCTTGGCGCCCTGTGGTGACGAGCCCATCGGCCCCGGTGTGCGCACCTACCAGCACAGCGGTGGCGGCGACGACTTCGTGGCCCAGTTGACCCTGCTGCCGGATCAGCAACTGGCCGTGGTCATCATGGCCAACGACAGCAACGCCGAAGACATGGTGGTGTCGCTGACCACCGACAGCCTGCGCCTGATGCTCCAGGCTCAGACCGGCAAGCCCGTATGCGCCGATGACTGCCAGGCCCCCAGCCACGGCCTCAAGCTGCGCCATGTACCGGCGGCGGTGGATCGCAAGCGTCTGGCAGGCTTCTACGCCACCGCCTGGGGCGTGTTCCGCATCAGGGATGAGCATGCGCGCTTGAGCGGTGAACTGGCCGGCTACAATTTCCAGCTATTGCGTGATGAGCAAGGCTGGCTGCGGGCGCAGAAAAAGATACTGGGGTTCTGGCGCAAGGACCTCGGCGAGTTGGGCCGCGTGCAGCTGGATGTGCTCACGGTACAAGGCCGCCAAATGCTCACCGCCCGCAGCCACGGCCAACGCATTGCCATCGGCGAGCGCATCGAGCCGCCGCCCTTGTCCGCCGCGTGGGCCAACACGGTCGGCACCTACCAGGTGCTCAGCAGCCATGAACCCGACGCGCCATTGAGTGGCATCAGCGTGCGCCAGGAGGACGGTTTCCTGGTGATTCGCGGCCAATTGCACGGCGAGCCGCTGACCGACTACATCCTGCTGCCCATCGACAACGCCCATGCGGTGCTGGCCGGCAACGGCTACGGCCTGGGCGATACCGTCAGCCGCCAGGTCAACGGCCTGAGTGCTTCGGGCTACTCGTTCAAACGCACCCATTCACCCCACACACCCTTGAACCTCTAACCAGGAAAACACCCTGATGCACTCAAAAAACCTGTGCCTGTCATTGACCTCACTGTGCCTGCTCGCCGCCGCCGATACGGCGCTTGCCGAAGACTGGCAATACAGTCTCGAGGCCGGCATGGCCAACGCCCCCCGCTACAGTGGCAGCGACGAACGTATGACGGCGCCTGTGCTCGGCGGCAGAATCATCAGCCCCTGGGGCGTCTTCCTCGACACTGATACGGGCTTGGGCTGGGGTTACGAAGGCAATGCCCTGAGCTTCAGCGCATACGTTGGCGCAAGCGATTCGCGCAAGGATAAAAATGAAAGCATGCATGCCGGCTCCAAACGCCTCAAAGGCATGGGCGAGATCAAGTCACGTCCGCAATTGGGGGTGAGTGCCGCCTACAACCTCGGAGGTGTGATCATCGGCGCCACCCTGGAACATGCGCTTGAAGAAGATAAACACAAGGAAACCGGCAAAGCTTTTACCCACCTGGAGTTGAGCCTGGGTACCAATCTCTATGAAGGCCGCTACGGCTCCGTCGATGCCGCCATCAACAGCCACTTCGGTGACCGCAACTACCTGCAAACCTGGTACGGCGTGACTGCCGACCAGGCCACCCGCAGCCGCTTCAAGGAATACAAGGCAAGGGCCGGCAATATCAGCAATGGCATGAACCTCTCATGGAGCGTGCCGATCAACGAACACACGCAGTTCTCGACCTTGCTGGATGTGCAATACCTGGCGGATGAAGCAGGCAAGAGCCCGATCGTGGAGCAGCGGCTGCAGGCATCGGTGTTGGGGGAGCTGCAGTACACCTTCTGATCTGACTTGCCCTCTGTAGGAGCGAGCTTGCTCGCGAAAAACTCGCAGGCGCCGCGTTTATCCAGAGAACACGCGTTATCGTTGAGGCTTTTCGCGAGCAAGCTCGCTCCTACAGGATGGCATTGGGGCAAGCCCCCTTACTCTGCATAGGCCCACGTCATTCGAAACGACGCCCCGCCCCACTCCGAATCCTGCACTTCCACCTGCCCGCCATGCCACTGGCTGACACGCTTGACCAGCGCCAGGCCCAGACCAAATCCGCCTGTGCGGCGGTCGCGGCTGGCGTCAAGGCGCAGGAAGGGTTCGAATATCTTGGTGCGACCCTCCAGCGGTACTCCCGGCCCATCGTCGTTGACCCGCACTTCGTAACCGCTGCCAAACTTGACCAGCGACACTTCCACGCGACGATCAGCATAACGAATCGCGTTGCGCAGCAGGTTGATCACGGCCCGCGCCATAAAGCGTGGCTCGATCTGGATAACGTCCACCTCGCAGGTGCGCAACGACAACTGCACCCCTTCCGCTTCGGCCTCCAGGGCCACGCTGCCGATCACACTGTCGAGCCAACTGTGGGCCTCGATTTGCTCGCGAGTGACCTGGGTCGCGCCTGGCTCAAGGCTGGCATAGGTCAACAGCTCGGAGACCATTTCTTCCAGCTCACCGAGGTCGGCGTACATGTCGTTGATCAATGCTCGGCTTTGCCGTGGGTCGCTCTGCTGCCTGAGCTGGTCCAGCTCGAATGACAGCCGCGCAATCGGCGTACGCAATTCGTGGGAGACCGCGTTGGTGAGTTCGCGCTGGTTGGCGATCAAACCTTCGATGCGCTCGGCCATCTGGTTGAAGTGCCCGGCCAGTGAACGCACGGTGGAGCGAGTCGGCAACAAGATGCGCGAGCCCAGGTCATTGTCACCGAAACGTTGCGCTGCCAGGCGGATGTGCTCCAGGTCGCGCCAGTGTGGACGCACCCAGAAATACAGGACGATGGCCAGGCTCACGCCCAGGAAAGCGTAGGCCCAGAGGTACAACCACTTGGGTTCCTCCGGCAATCTGATTTCGAGCAGTTGCGGGCCGTCGTCGATAGGCGCAAGAAATTTCATGAAGTCCTCGCGCACCACCACCTGGCCAGCCGCCAGGAGTTTCTGTTCCCGTTCGCTCAAATCCTGGGTGTCGCGCTGCACCAGTTCGAGCCGCAAGCCGTAATGCGGTTGCAGTTCGTCCAGGCGTGCCTGGCGCGCCTCTGCCTGCACGGGGCGCAACTGTTCCACCAGGGCCCAGGCCGGGCCGCGCAGGGCTTCACGGTTATAGGTTTCGTTGGACTCGGGCATGTAAGCGTCCAGGCCGAAGTTGACCAACCAGATCGACCCGGCCAGACCGAGCGCGAGAATCAAATAGAGGCGCAGGTACAAGCGCAGCATCTACACCTCCCACGCGAACGGATTGAACAGGTAGCCCTTGCCCCAGATGGTCTTGATGCACACCGGCTCGCGGGGGTTGTCATTGAGCTTGCCGCGCAGTTTGCTGATGTACACGTCTACGCTGCGGTTCAGCCCGTCAAAGGCAATGCCGCGCATGCGATTGAGGATGTCGTCGCGAGAGAGGATCTTGCCCGCGCTGCTGGCCAGCAACCACAGCAACTCGAACTCCATGGTTGTGAGGTCAATGGTCTCGCCGCCCAGGCGGACCACCCGGCAACTGCGATCAATCGACAAGCGGCCAAATTCCAGGGCACCGCGCACGGTGGGCTCGGGCACCTGGCGGCGCTGCAGCGCACGCAGGCGCGCCAACAACACCGGCGGTTTGATCGGCTTGATCACGTAGTCGTCAGCACCGGACTCAAGGCCAAGGATATGGTCCAGGTCATCTTCCTTGGCGGTGAGGATCACGATGGGCGTGTCCGACACGTTGCGAATCTCGCGGCAGACATGCAGCCCGCTCTGACCCGGCAGCATCAGATCGAGCACGACGATCTTCGGCTTGAAATCCAGGAACGCCGCCAGGGCTTCATCGCCCCGGTACACCACCCGTACCTCGAAACCATGCTGCGACAGAAAATGCGAGACCAGCCCTGCCAGCTTTTCATCGTCCTCAACGAGCAGGACCTTGCCCAGACCCAGGTTTTCCATAAGTTCTCAGTGTGGATGCGCGGATTGAAATGGGGCCATTATAGGTGGCAAGCTGGCCGACAGAGGTGGCTGAACAGTCCCCAGCGAAGAAGCTTCATGCTTTTAAGAGTTTTTAACAAATAGCCTGCAGTTTTTAACGCCATTGACAGGGAGTTCCATGCGCAAGGATTACCTGGCGTTCTTCATTTCGCTGTTCCTTTCACGGCTGGCCGACCAGGTTCTGCTGTTTATCGTGCCACTGATCGTGTTCCAGACCACGCAAAGCGTGTCGTGGGCGGGGTTGGCGTTTTTTATCGAGTCACTGCCGCGCTACCTGGCGTTTCCGGTGTGCGGCGCGTTGTGCGACAGGTTTTCACCGGTGCGTATCCTGCATATCAGCCAGGTGTATCGGGCCTTGGCCTGCGTGGTGGCGATGGCGCTGTATGGGCTGTTCGACGGTATCCATTGGCTGGTGATGCTGTCCGCGCTGTGCGGCGTGTTGACCACCCAGGGCATCATGGCGCGGGAAGTGGTGATGCCGCATATCTTCGGGCAGTACACCTACGCCAAGACCTTGTCCTATTCGCAGATCGCCGACCAGGGCGGACTGGTGCTCGGGCCATTGGTGGCGGCGCTGATGCTGGAAGTCTGGGCGTGGCCATGGGTAGTGCTGGGCGTCGCCGCGCTGTTTGTGCTGGCAGACCTGGCGATGCTGATCTGGCAGCGCAACACCACGGTGGACCTGCACATCCATGAACAACAGCCGGGTAACTGGCTGCAACCCCTGCGCACCGCTTTTGGCCACATCCTCAACCGGGTGGAGTTGAAACGCATCATCGTCCTGGCGGTCGGTGTGAACCTGATGGTCGGCGTGACGCTGGCTACCTCGGCTGCCATGGTCACCGGCCACTACGCAGCGGGCAAAGACGCCTATGCCCTGCTGCAAGCCGCCGGGGCGCTGGTGACAATCGCGATTCTGTTCTACCTGGCGCATTCATCACTGAAGCTGAAGGTACTGGGCGGGTTGTCGTACTCGATGATCACCGTCGGCGCGCTGATCACCGCGCTCAGCCCCGGCGTGTGGGCCTACACGGTGGGGTTCCTGCTGCTGACCGGCTTCGACAAGATGTTCAACGTGTACCTGCGCAGCACCCGCCAACGGGTGATTCCGGTGCAGGACTTCGGCAAGACCGTTGGCGTGATGACCTTGCTCAACAACCTGGCCCAGCCCTTGGCGGGCTTGATGATTGCCGTGTTGGCAGCGCCTTTGGGCACGCCAACGGTGATCCTGCTGCTGACCGGGATCACCGCCTTGATCGGTGTGGCCGTGGCCTCAGGCTGGCACGCCACTGTGAAAGCGGAACTCGACGTCGGGTGATTCGATCAGGTCCTGCTCGGTGGCCCGTACCCGCTCGATCACCTGGGCGATATCCTTGGCGTCGCCGTACTGGTATGCCAGCTTCAAGTAGCCCTGGAAGTGCCGCGCCTCGCTTTTGAGCAAGCCGAAATAGAACTTGCCGAGTTCTTCGTCCAAATGCGGCACCAGCGCTTCGAACCGCTCGCAACTGCGCGCTTCGATAAAGGCCCCCACCACCAGGGTATCCACCAGCTTGACCGGCTCATGGCTGCGCACCACCTTGCGCAAACCCGAGGCGTAACGGCCGGCGTGCAGTTGACGCAGTTCGACCTTGCGCTTTTTCATCAGGCGCATGACCTGCTCGTGGTGCACCAACTCTTCGCGGGCCAGGCGCGACATCATGTTGATCAGGTCAACGTGGCCGTAGTACTTGGCCATCAGGCTCAAGGCGGTGCTGGCGGCTTTGAATTCGCAGTTCTTGTGGTCGATCAGCAGGGTTTCCTGATCGGCCAACGCGGCCTGGACCCAGGCATCGGGGGTGCGGCAGCCGAGGAATTCATGGATTTCGGGCAGGTTCATCGGGCTCACGGGCAAAGGATCACAAAAGGGCGCCGATTATACCGACCCCGTCGCAGACCACCAGCCACCGGCCTTGATGTGTATCAACATGACGGCTGCGTAGCAGCAACTATAGTTATCCAACGCCTGCCCTTTTGGAGATCCCGACCATGCAAGCCATCCGCAGCATCCTGGTGGTCATCGAGCCCGAGCATTCGGAAAGCCTGGCCCTCAAGCGTGCCAAGCTGATTGCCAAAGTCACCGACGCGCACCTGCACTTGCTGGTCTGTGACAAGAAGCACGAGCATTCGGCGCTACTGAGCCTGCTCAAGGAAGGCTTGAAAGAAGACGGCTACAGCGTCACCACCGAGCAGGCCTGGAACGACAGCCTGCATGAAACCATCATCGATGTGCAGCAAGCCGAAGGCTGTGGCCTGGTGATCAAACAGCACTTCCCCGACAACCCTCTGAAAAAAGCCCTGCTGACCCCGGCGGACTGGAAGTTGCTGCGCTACTGCCCAACGCCGGTGTTGCTGGTCAAGACCGCCACCCCCTGGGCGGGCGGCGTGATCCTGGCGGCCATCGACGTGGGCAACGCCGACGGCGAACACCGCTCGCTGCACAATTCGATCATCGACCATGGCTTTGATATCGCCAGCCTCGCCAAAGCGCAGTTGCATGTGATCAGCGCTCACCCCTCGCCCATGCTGTCGGCGGCAGACCCGACCTTTCAGCTCAAGGAAACCATTGAGGCGCGCTACCGCGAGCAATGCAAGGCCTTCCAGGCCGAGTTCGACGTGGACGACAGGCACCTGCATATCGAGGAAGGCCCGGCCGATGTGCTGATCCCACATATCGCCCATCGGTTGCAGGCGGCGGTGACCATTATCGGCACGGTGGCGCGCACGGGGATTTCCGGGGCGTTGATCGGCAATACCGCAGAAGTGGTGCTGGATGCGGTGCAAAGCGATGTGCTGGTGCTCAAACCGCAGACGCTCATGGACCATCTGGAAGAGCTGGCGACCAAGCCCTGACACCGACCTTCAGGCAATGTGGACCAAATGTGGGAGCTGGCTTGCCTGCGATTGCGGTGGGTAAGCGGGCGCATTTGCTCCTGACACACCGCTATCGCAGGCAAGCCAGCTCCCACATTGACCTCGCCAGTCAGTTACCCAGCGCATCTTTCAAGAACCCCGGCGCGATATAGCGCTGGTAATGCGCCTCGGACAAGATAAAGAACTCGCGATCAATGGCATCGCGCAGTTCAGGCAGCGCCCAGTCGCGAAACTCCGGCAACAGCACCATGCCATAGGCCTCCAGGTTATTGATCACCCGGGCCCCACGGGCGATCAACTGGTAGGCCCAGCAATACTCGGACTGGTGTGGCACAAAGCGAATCTTGCGTTGCTCCAACTGCCCGCGCAGGGTCTTGGGGTCGAAAACCTCCACTTTACCGGCCATGACCTGCACCAACAGCTGCTCAAGCCTGAGCCAGACCGCGCGTTTTTCTTCTTCGTTATAGCCGTTCCACTGGATCACTTCATGGTGGAAGCGCTTGCATCCACGGCACACGAGATCGCCGTAGACCGTGGAGCACAGGCCGACGCAGGGGGTCTTGATGGTTTGGTTGGGCATAAGCAGCAACACGCAAATCAGCGAAACAGTGTGCCATGTTAGCCCTTTGTCTAAGGTTGATCACCCAGCAAACTTGAGCAGGCAACTTACCTTTAGATTTTTTTTGCCGTAGAATCACCCGGCCTTGTAAGGCGCCAATAATCCGCTGGAAGCTGTTTTCAAAGCGTCACGAGCACAGTCGTTCCTTCAGAACGGTGTTGGCGCAGGTTCGACCCGGTAGGTCAGAGCCCGCGCCAACCCTCATCAGCTCCGTTCTGCAGGCGTAAAACTTTGAAAGCAGCTTCTGTAAGGAATGCCGGCAGCGCTGGCTTTGCGGCCCAAAAAGCCCCCGAGCGCATGCGTGCCGTTCATTTCTGGATGAGCGTCCCGTGGGACCACTGATGAGGGTAATAACTGTGCTTGAAGCCTACCGCAAACATATCGAAGAGCGTGCAGCACTGGGTATCGTTCCCCAGCCGCTTAACGCCGAACAAACCGCAGGCCTGGTCGAGCTGCTGAAAAATCCTCCGGCTGGCGAAGAAGAATTCCTCGTTGACCTGATCACCAACCGTATTCCACCAGGCGTTGACGAAGCCGCTTACGTCAAGGCCGGTTTCCTGTCTGCCCTGGCCAAGGGCGAAGCCACTTCCCCCCTGATCGACAAGAAACGCGCTGTTGAACTGCTCGGCACCATGCAGGGCGGCTACAACATCGTGACGTTGGTCGAGCTGCTGGACGACGCCGAACTGGCGCCCGTCGCGGCCGCCCAACTCAAGCACACCCTGCTGATGTTCGATGCGTTCCACGACGTCGCCGAAAAAGCCCGCAACGGCAACGAGCACGCCAAAGGCGTGATCCAGTCCTGGGCTGACGGCGAGTGGTTCCGCAACCGCCCTACCCTGGCCGACAAAATCAGCCTGCGCGTCTTCAAGGTCACCGGCGAAACCAACACCGACGACCTGTCGCCTGCGCCTGACGCCTGGTCCCGCCCTGACATCCCGCTTCACGCCCTGGCCATGCTGAAAATGGCTCGCGAAGGCATCGTGCCGGACGAGCAAGGCAAGACCGGCCCGATGAAGCAGATCGAAGAAATGCGCGGCCAAGGCTTCCCGATCGCCTACGTGGGTGACGTGGTCGGTACCGGTTCGTCGCGTAAGTCGGCGACCAACTCGGTACTGTGGTTCTTCGGTGACGACGTGCCTTACGTGCCGAACAAGCGTGCCGGCGGTTTCTGCTTCGGCAGCAAGATCGCTCCGATCTTCTACAACACCATGGAAGATGCCGGCGCACTGCCAATCGAATTCGACGTCACCAACATGAACATGGGCGACGTGATCGACCTGTACCCGCATGCTGGCAAAGTCTGCAAGCACGGCACCGACGAAGTCCTGACCACCTTCGAAATGAAGACCCCGGTGCTGTTGGACGAAGTTCGCGCCGGCGGCCGTATCCCGCTGATCATCGGCCGCGGCCTGACCGACAAGGCACGCGCTGAGCTGGGCCTGGGCCCGACTGACCTGTTCAAGCTGCCTGAAGCGCCTGTCGACACCGGCAAAGGCTTCACCCTGGCGCAGAAAATGGTCGGCAAGGCCTGTGGCCTGCCAGAAGGCAAAGGCGTTCGTCCAGGCACCTACTGCGAGCCGAAGATGACCACCGTGGGGTCCCAGGACACCACCGGCCCAATGACCCGTGATGAACTCAAAGACTTGGCGTGCCTGGGCTTCTCGACCGACCTGGTGATGCAGTCCTTCTGCCACACCGCGGCTTACCCGAAGCCGATCGACGTGACCACCCACCACACCCTGCCTGACTTCATCATGACCCGTGGCGGTGTATCGCTGCGTCCAGGCGACGGCATCATCCACAGCTGGCTGAACCGCATGCTGCTGCCGGACACCGTCGGTACCGGTGGCGACTCCCACACCCGTTTCCCGATGGGCATCTCGTTCCCGGCCGGTTCTGGCCTGGTCGCGTTCGCCGCAGCCACTGGCGTAATGCCACTGGACATGCCGGAATCGATTCTGGTGCGCTTCAAAGGCAAGATGAAGCCTGGCATCACCCTGCGTGACCTGGTTCATGCCATTCCTTACTACGCGATCCAGGCTGGCCTGCTGACCGTAGAAAAGAAAGGCAAGAAGAACGCCTTCTCTGGCCGCATCCTGGAAATCGAAGGCCTGAACGATCTGACGCTGGAACAGGCTTTCGAGCTGTCCGACGCCTCGGCTGAACGTTCGGCTGCCGGTTGCACCATCAAGCTGTCCAAAGAGTCCGTCACCGAGTACCTGAACTCCAACATCACCCTGCTGCGCTGGATGATCGGCGAAGGCTACGGCGATGCACGCACCCTGGAACGTCGCGCCCAAGCGATGGAAGCCTGGGTTGCCAACCCGGAGCTGATGGAAGCCGATGCCGACGCCGAATACGCCGAAATCATCGAGATCGACCTGTCGGAAATCAACGAGCCGATCCTCTGCGCGCCAAACGACCCGGACGACGCCCGTCTGCTGTCCAGCGTCGCTGGCGAGAAGATCGACGAAGTGTTCATCGGTTCGTGCATGACCAACATCGGTCACTTCCGCGCTGCCGGCAAGCTGCTGGAGCAGGTCAAGGGCCAGCTGCCAACCCGTCTGTGGCTGTCGCCGCCGACCAAGATGGACGCTCACCAACTGACCGAAGAAGGCTACTACGGCATCTACGGCAAGGCTGGCGCACGCATGGAAATGCCAGGCTGCTCGCTGTGCATGGGTAACCAGGCACGCGTTGAGCCGAACTCCACCGTCGTGTCTACCTCGACCCGTAACTTCCCGAACCGCCTGGGTGATGGTGCAAACGTCTACCTGGCATCGGCTGAGCTGGCGGCCGTCGCCTCCACTCTGGGTCGCCTGCCGACAGTCGAAGAGTACATGGGCTACGCAGCGAAACTGGACACCATGGCCAGTGACGTCTACCGCTACCTGAACTTCGACCAGATCGCCGAGTTCCGCAAGATCGCAGCAAGCGCCAACATCCCGGTGATTCAAGCTTAACGGTGTGTTGATGTGAAGAACGCCGCGTATCGCAAGGTACGCGGCGTTTTTTTATGCCTGGAATTAACCTTTACTGCCAACACAAAACAAATGTGGGAGCTGGCTGCCCTAATCCAGTGTAGGAGCGAGCTTGCTCGCGAAAAACTCACCGGCGCCGCGTTCATCCAGGAAGCACGCGTTATCGTTGACGTTCTTCGCGAGCAAGCTCGCTCCTACGCAACCAGCGAATACACCAACGCCGTAATGGCAACCAAGCCAACTGCAGTCACAAACACATTCGACGCCTGCCCACGGTACTTGGCCATGGCCGGCACCTTGCGGATGGCGTACATCGGCATCAGGAACAGAATCGACGCAATCACCGGCCCACCCAGGGTCTCGATCATGCCAAGGATGCTCGGGTTAAGCGTGGCGACGATCCAGCACACCACCAGCATGAAGGCGGCGGTCATGCGGTCCAGAGTCTTGGGTGCCGGACGGCGGCCAGTCTTGACCACCAGGCCCTTGAGGCCCTCGCTTGCACCGATGTAGTGGCCCAGGAACGACTTGGCAATCGCCACGAACGCAATCAACGGTGCGGCAAAGGCAATCGTCGGGTTATCGAAGTGGTTGGCCAGGTACGACAGGATCGACAGGTTTTGCGCTTTCGCTTCCGCCAACTGCGCGGGCGACAGGGTCAGCACGCAACTGAACACGAAGAACAGCACCATCGCCACCATCAGCAAGTGCGCGCGGGACAGGATCTGCGAACTGCGCTCCTCGGCGTGAGCGCCATACTGGCGCTTCTGGTCCACCGCAAAGGCCGAGATGATCGGCGAATGGTTGAACGAAAACACCATCACCGGAATCGCCAGCCACAGCGTGTTGAGCAACGCCGACGGTGCCGGCACTTCGCTGGCGGTACTGAGAATGCCGCCGGTCCAGTGCGGCACCAGGTACACCGCCAGGAACAGCAAGGCCACAATAAACGGGTACACCATCAGGCTCATGGCCTTGACGATCACCTGTTCACCGCAGCGCACAACGGCGAGCAGGCCGAGGATCAATACAAACGACAGGATCGCCCGGGGCGGCGGCAGGATGTGCAGTTGGTGCTCCATGAAGCTGCTGACGGTATTGGTCAGCGCCACGCTGTAGATCAGCAGGATCGGGAAGATCGCAAAGAAGTACAGCAAGGTGATCAGTGCACCGGCCTTGATACCGAAATGCTCTTCCACCACGTCGGTGATGTCGGAACCTTCGCGGCCGGACAGCACGAAACGGGTCAGCCCACGGTGGGCAAAGAACGTCATCGGGAAGGCCAGCAACGCCAGGATCACCAGCGGCCAGAAGCCCCCCAGGCCCGCGTTGATCGGCAAGAACAAAGTACCGGCGCCAATGGCGGTACCGAACAGCCCGAGCATCCAGGTGGTGTCCTGGCGGCTCCAGCTTGTGAGCGTTGCAGGTGTCGTTGCATAGCGTTCGTCGACGCTATTGGCCTGATCATTCATCCGGTCGGATCTCCGCATTCACACGGCCAGGACGAGTCAGAAAAACCTGACAGGCAGCGCCCTGACCTTAACAGGGGCGCGATTGTCCGGGATTCTTGTGAATAAGCAAAGACTTAGCTGAGGAACGGCAATGCAGTGCAAAGCCTGGAAGGCGGTCCATGGGCAGCTCAGTTGAGTCAACGCTAGATGCGCACCGCCTTTACCCACCTCACGAGTGCCCCTGCCGGGTGGCATTGGGAGGGTCGATCACGCAAGGCCGGCGAAGCTATGTTTAAACAAATCCAGTCATTCAAAGTTCTCCAGTGGCAAGCAGCTGACAGAAATCCAACATTAGTTAAAGTTACGCACCCTCACATATAAGAAAGTTCTTACAGACAGTTAATCAGCGCATCTGGACTGAAACTCTAATTATTGCGGGTTTTGTTGCAAGGGTTTTCCCCAGCATTGAGAGCCCCTCCTATCACGTCTATATTCCAGCTCAGCTCAAAAAACAAAGTCCTCTAAACCCACGACAGCAGAATTAAAAACCTCACTCGCCAGGAGCGACTTGATGAAAAAACACAACCTTATTTTCTCCCTGATACTTGCCACCGGAATGCTCAGCCCATTGGCCAGCCAAGCACAACCGGCAGTAGAAAACTCCGACGCAAGTGCCCTGGGCACATCCCCCCGCTGGCTGACGACAAAAGTTTATATAGAGGGCGCCCCAGAGATCGATGTAAAGGACAAGTACCCAGGTGTCGTTGGAATATCAGCGTGGGACCCTGAGCGTAATCGCTACGAATTTTTCTACACCGATACCGGGCTATCAAAATATGACAACGGCGGCGGCGGTTACTTCATGGTAACAGGGGACAGGAAAAACCATATCCTGATACCCGATAAAGGTGCAACGAGAACCATCGTCAGAAAACTTGAGACGTTGAACAATCAGGAATTCACTTATTCTCGTGAAGTGCCGCGCGACATGATCGACGCCAACCCTCTTGTTCGAATACATGTGGTTCATGCGCCCTATACCGGATCAGTAAAAACCACCCCCACCCACTAACCCTCAACACTCACCCCACGAGTAGCGACAATACTCATAAAAGGCCTCACTCAATGAAAACGCTATTAAAGCCTTTATTGGCGTCTGTTTTATTGTTCTCTACCCTTGTTTCAGGCGGCCTTCATGCGCAGGCTTCCACATCAGGAAAACCTGTCGCCATCAGCGCTGACAATGCGGTGCTGCTGACCGTTTTCCTCAAACATGACCAATCTCGCAACTTGAACGAAATAAGAACAAAACTCACCGAACAGGAACTCTTTAAAGTATTCCCTCCTGAAGGGGTAGAGATCGTCAGTTGGACCATCGCCATGGGGATCGGCCACGTCATCGTTCTACGCTTCCCCGCCTCGCGCCTGCGGGAGGTCAATCTCGCCATCGAACGCTCTGCATGGGGACCCTTCAGGACAGAGTTCTTTCCTACCTACGATTACATGGACATCGTAGCGGCCGAACAGAGCAAGGTGCGCAAGCCTGCACCCGCTAAATAATTCGCCCGCGTGCAAACAGCGTCTCCCGCTCGCCGAGACGCTGGCACCTTTCGCAAAATCAGTCGCGCTTTCTCGGGCCCTCGGCATTTCGCGCAACAAAAATGCAGCATACTCAGAGCATCGAACTCACCGGAGAGCTGCCCCATGCCCACCACCGTTCTGGTCCTGGTTGAAACCATCAACGAGTACCTGCAAATCATCGAGAGCAATGACTTTCATGTGATTCTGGCGCCGACGCCCGTCGAACGCGCTCAGGCGATCAAGTTGCACGGTGGGCAGATCAAGGCCGTGCTGACCCGTGGCCCGCTGGGGTTGTACGCCGATGAAATCGCGGCACTGCCGTTGTTGGAAATCATCTGCGTGATCGGTGCCGGCTACGAACACGTGGACCTGCAGGCCGCGAGCAATCGTGGGATCGTGGTGACCAACGGTGCAGGGGTAAATGCGCCGTCAGTGGCCGACCATGCCATGGCGCTGCTGCTGTCGCTGGTGCGTGGCGTTCCCCAGACGGATGCAGCGGTGCGGCGTGGCGAATGGCCGAAAGTGATGCGCCCTTCCCTGAGCGGTAAACACCTGGGGATTCTCGGGCTGGGTGCGGTGGGGATGGAGATTGCCCGGCGCGCCGCCCTGGGGTTCGGCATGGAGGTGAGTTATCACAACCGCCAACCCCGCGATGACGTGGATTACACCTACTGTGCGACGGCTGTCGAGCTGGCGCGTACCTCGGATTTCCTGGTGCTGGCTACGCCCGGCGGTGCCAGCACCCGTCACCTGATCGACCGTCACGCCCTGGACGCCCTGGGGCCGCACGGCTTTCTGGTCAACATCGGGCGCGGCAGCGTAGTGGTGACCGCCGACCTGGTCGCCGCGCTGGAGCAGCGCCGCATCGGCGGTGCCGCGCTGGACGTGTTTGACGATGAGCCTGCAGTGCCCGATGCCCTCAAGCGCCTGAGCAATACCGTGCTGACGTCCCACGTGGCCGGCCTGTCCCCGGAAGCGGCCCATGACACGGTGCAGCGCGTCGCTGATAACCTGGTGGAATACTTTGCCGGCCGCCCCGTGCTTACACCGGTGGCCTTGCCAGCGCCCGCAAAATGACCAATCAGGCACGCTGATCACCCTTCAACACGCTAACCTATTAAACCGCCCCGACCTTGTCGCTGGGCGGCTATGCGCATTAGATTAGGAAATAGTCCAAGGCCTTTAGAATAAGCAGAAGGGATAAGCATGGCGCTGAACGACCAATCGACCCAGATTCGCCCAGGCGAAGAACTTGATGCCAGCCTGATCGATCCCTACCTCAAAGCTCATATTCCGGGCCTGAGCGGTACCGTCAAAATCAGCCAGTTCCCTGGTGGCGCGTCGAACCTGACTTACCTGCTGGAATACCCCGACCAGGAATTCGTGCTGCGTCGCCCGCCGTTTGGTCACAAGGCCAAGTCTGCCCACGACATGGGCCGCGAATACCGCATTCTCAACCAGCTCAAAGATGGCTTCCCGTACTGCCCCAAGGCGTATGTGCACTGCACCGATGAATCGGTGATCGGCGCCGAGTTCTATGTGATGGAGCGCGTCAACGGCATCATCCTGCGTTCCGACCTGCCGGCTGAGCTGGGCCTGGACGCTACCCGCACCGAAGCCTTGTGCAAGAGCTTTATCGACAAGTTCGTCGAACTGCACCAGGTCGACTACCACGCCTGCGGCCTGGCCGACTTGGGCAAGCCTGAAGGCTACGTGGCGCGGCAGATTCGCGGCTGGGGCGAGCGCTATGAAAAAGCCCTGACGCCCGACGCGCCAAAATGGGAGGCGGTACGCGCCTGGCTCAACGACAAGATGCCTGCCGACCACCCCACCTCCAGCATCGTGCACAACGACTACCGCTTCGACAACGTGATCCTCGACCCGCACAACCCGATGCAGATCATCGGCGTGCTGGACTGGGAGCTGACCACCCTGGGCGACCCGCTGATGGACCTGGGCAACACCCTCGCCTACTGGATCGAGGCCGCAGACCCGGCGCCGGTGCAATTGATGCGCCGCCAGCCGAGCAACGCCCCCGGCATGCTCACCCGCCGCCAGTTTGTCGACTACTACGCCGAGCGTTCCGGCATCCAGATCGACAATTTCGATTTCTATTACACCTACGGCCTGTTCCGTCTGGCCGGGATTGTGCAGCAGATCTACTACCGTTTCTTCCATGGCCAGACCCAGGACAAACGCTTCGCGCAGTTCATCCACATGAACAAACTGCTGGAGCAGATGAGCCTGAATGTCATCGGCAAATCAGCGCTCTGAGTGCAACTACAAGGAACCCTCATGTCCAAGACCAACCTGTTCGACCTCGATGGCAAGATTGCGTTTGTTTCCGGCGCCAGCCGTGGCATCGGTGAAGCCATCGCCAAGTTGCTGGCCCAGCAAGGCGCCCATGTGATCGTCTCCAGCCGCAAGCTGGAGGGTTGCCAGCACGTGGCCGATGCGATCATCGCCGAGGGCGGCAAAGCCACGGCCATTGCCTGCCATATTGGTGAAATGGAGCAGATCACCCAGGTGTTCGCCGGCATTCGTGAACAGTTCGGCCGCCTGGATATCCTGGTCAACAACGCCGCTACCAACCCGCAGTTCTGCAACGTACTGGACACGGACCTGGGCGCATTCCAGAAGACCGTTGACGTGAATATCCGTGGTTACTTCTTCATGTCGGTGGAAGCCGGCAAGCTGATGCGCGAGAACGGCGGCGGCAGCATCATCAACGTGGCCTCGATCAACGGCATCTCGCCGGGCGTGTTCCAGGGCATCTACTCGGTGACCAAGGCCGCCGTGATCAACATGACCAAGGTATTCGCCAAGGAGTGCGCGGCGTTCGGTATCCGTTGCAACGCGCTGCTGCCGGGCCTGACCGATACCAAGTTCGCCTCGGCACTGGTCAAGAACGATTCGATCCTGAAAGTTGCCCTGGCGCAGATCCCGCTCAAGCGCGTGGCCGACCCCAGCGAAATGGCTGGCGCGGTGTTGTACCTGGCCAGTAACGCATCGAGCTACACCACGGGCGTTTCGCTCAACGTGGACGGTGGCTTCTTGTCCTGAAGCCGCCGGCACTGTCGGTGGCGAACGGGCTCGCCTGTTTGTCACCGCGCACGTACAGCGCTCATGTCGATCTTAAATAGCACCAGTTTGCCATCTGGCAGGGTCGCACCAATGACCTTGAAAAGCCGTTGACGTGCCAGTGCATCCGCAACCTGCTGCCCGGCACCCGGATCGTGACTGTCCAGTTTGCTCAGGACCCGTGTGACCCAGCCATCCTCCATCTGGAAGTGCTGATTGACCCTGGCCATGCTGACGTGGCCGGATTTGGCATGTTTGACTTCAAGCACATAGACATCGCCCGCCGGCCCCATGAATACCAGATCGAAGCCATTCTGGCTGCCGCCGTAGGTCCCACCGGGAATGATTCGATAGCCATCATTTTTAAGTAACTCACGGTACATTTGCTCATTGGCCGCCCCACGCTGCCTGGTCTGCTTAATGTCCAACGCGCTCCATTGATCAAAAAAATCCTGTTCATCCCCGCGCCTGCCGCGATAGGGATAATGAAGCTGATCATTGACGGCAACGGCCTCTAGATTGAACGTTCCCTCACGACGGGCCGCCACGGTGGCCATGCCTTGAAACGCATCAAACTGCACAACACCCGGTGGTAGTGCGACGCCCTCAGCCCTGGCGTGCATCCCGAGCAACAGGCGCTCATACGGGTAGCCATGGGTCCAGATGTGTGCATCAATCATGCGATCTCGCTGCTGCACGGGCGCGTTGCGGATACGCGGGTTATCGAATGCAATCATCTGCCGCGCATATTGGCGCATATAGCAGTACGTCTGCTTGTCCACCGTCGACATCAAGCCCTGGCTCATATCACTGGTAACACCGGTGTAGCCCAGCGATTTGCGGGCGGCGTTAATGATTGCGCCGATGCTGTCCAGGCGCATTTCGGGCACCCACGATGCCCGGCTGCCGCCAGTATCCAGGTAAATACCCGGCGCGCTGTTGGAACCATTCGGGATCAGTTGGTATTTATTTCTCGTGCTATCAAGCTCGACGCGAACCAGCACGCTCCCCACCTCCAAATAGGCGACGGCCGGGTCACCAGAGAGCTGAATCATCCCGTCTTCGCTGATGGAGCCGCGAGGCTGCAACACACCATTCGCATTCTGCATGTAGAGCCTGTTATCGCCTGCCTTGTAGTGGTCCAACGAAAACAGTTCATCACCGTAGTAGTTTTGCCCGCCAATGACGTACTGTTTTTTCCCCGGGATAGGAGTCCCCGTCGCTGCACCAGCACCTCGCGCATCGTAGAGCTGCAGATCCCACTGCGGATCTCGCGGCCCGGGTGCTGGCATCGTCACTGGCGTGGCTATCGGAACACTGGAATGCGCTGCGGTCGTCACGTTTGTCCAGGTTGAAGTATTCCCAACCCTCTGTACCACAGCGGAGCCGGCAGCCAGTTGATGCGCCAAGCGCGGGTGATAAGTACCACTGGCCGGCTGATGGACCACTTGCACCGTTTGCCCGGTATCCAGATTGACGTAACTGCGGCCGTTCACATCATGCATACCCTCGGCATTGACGGCTCCAAGCGTATCGCCTGTCACCCATACAGCCGTTGGCGGTGGCGGCCCAGGCAGATCCAAAGCACTTATTTGCGGGACCCCAAGCAAACCACCATTGCGGTATCGCGTGCGCTGCGCGCCTTGATACGCCGGTTGAGTGGTACTGGTCGGGCGGCCATAGTCCCTGACCATGACAGTGTCAGCACCGTCACCGGCACGCCCAGAGGGTCGGCCGGCAGTTCTGGGCGATTGCGGTTTTTGCTGCATAAATAAAAAATCCCTTTTAATGATCAATCAGACTGGGTCAACACCGCTGAACCGCAAGTCCGCAGACGTTACGGTACGCAGCGGATCAACATCCGCCCCCCAGCAATCGCGGCCTGAATCGTAATGAACGCCTGACACCGTGCCGTCGCTCAGCTCCAAGCCGATAACGCGCAGCTGACGCGCCATCAAGGTTGACCACTGGCGAGAACGCCGCAACGCTTCCCAGACCTCGGCTACAGTCTGATAAGGGGAGGCATCCAGTTGCGCGAGATAGATGCCCCCCAGGTCCTGGCGGATGTCGTATTGCTCGCCCTGCTTGGTGAGTACGCTGACTTGTTCCAGCGGAACCGAAGGGTCTGTCACGGGTGGCAGCAGCACCTTCACGCTGCCGAGGGTCAGCGTGTTTTCGATCAAGACGATGTGCGCCCGCTCAATCAGCTCACCAAGCTTGGCCGTGTTGATCCGCCAGAACGATGCGTCCGACTTTTTGGCCAGCGCGCCCGGCGTGGACAGGTAGATCGTTGAGCCGGTACTGGGCACCACTTCATAGGTCGACGCCCGCCCCATCAACGAGTAAGACTTTTGATAATGCGGTGGGGCAGGAATAACGACTTTCTGCGGCGACGATTGCAACCAGACCCCCTTGGCACTGTGCGGTCGAAAAAAACCGTGTATCCCTGGCTTTTTTACCAATGCCGAGCTGCCATCGAAGGTGTTGAAACCTGGTGAGGCGCGGTCCTGGCTATAGGTTTGCTGGGCCGCCTGTATCCGGTATGAGACGCCATCATTCATGACCAGTACAAACTGGCAGTCCAGTTTGAGGCTGACCGCGATGATGTTTGACGTCACGTTGGTGCGTATCGAGGATCGATCACTGGCATATTCGCAGAGCACCAACTGACTGCCGTCGGTGAAACTGATGGTTAATTTCACGTCGCTATAGGTCAGCGAATCGAAGTGAACCAACCTGCGTAGGGTCACACGGTAACCGGCCAATACCTGGAGAATCTCCTGCGACGAATAATCCACGTACAACACGCAAGCAGTCGCGTCGCTTTTAAGACGAACTTCGACCACCTTTCTGTGTGGCCCACGTTCGATGAAACAGCGGGTCGAACGCCCATGGGGCACCACGAACGTTCCGGCGTTCAACACCCTGTCCAGGCTGACGTCCTGGCCACCTGCTCTCACGGCGACGGTCACGTCGGCGTCCTCGTTGCCAACCAATGTCGGTTCGAGAATCGGCTCAAGCATGTAGCCGTCCTCCGTGAGAAACAGCAGGCTGTGCTTGTTCAACCAGCGCCGGTCATCACCTTGCGTATACAGCTGCTCAAGCTTGATCACGTGCTGCGGCAGTTCGCCATTAACGCCCCGCCAGACCACAATGACCAACGCACACCCCTGGATGCCCCAATGGGCGATAGCCGAGAGAGGCCAGCGCATCTCGATCACGGCACCCTCGGCCCAGTCCTGCTCGTATAGCGAGACCGTGCCGCGGTTGGTGGCCAGAACATAACGGTCCTTGCCCGCTCCGCCGTCCACCCAGGCGTTGGAACCCAGCACGATCACCGTATCATTGCCCTGCGCGGCCTCGATCCGATCGCCATCGCCGTTTGCGATTATCGTATTGGCCTGTTCCGAACCCTTGACTTGGCTGGCAACCCCGGCTGGCGTGGCGATATTTTCTATCGAGTCGAGGCTGATCGAGTGATGAGGCAACGGTTTGTCGATATCTTTGCGCCGCACGACGGTGCCCGCCTGCAGGTCGATGGCATAGCCCTGCGTGTTGTGCTCATAGATTGCCGAGTTGGACAGGTAGAGCGTATCGCTGCCTGCCTCGCCACGCAGCTGACTGGCCGGGCGATGTGCGTCGGCCTCGTCCAGTGTGCCCGTCGGCATGTCATAGCTGAATACGTCGTCCCTGGCGCCACCGGTCAGCTGCTTTTGGCCTTCACCGAACTGAAAAATATTGGGGATCTTAGCGAAGCCTTTGACATCGTCATTGCCGCCCCCCAACCGCCAAAGCACCGCGGAATTCGCATCACCCTGACCAAGCACCACACCCGGCAGACGGCCAACCGAGGCGCTGGAAGCATCTATTTGATCATTCTGGTCGACGACCATCGGCTCGGTGGTGTCGATGTAGGGATCCTCACCCTCGGCTTCGTTCCATCGATGCTTCCAATGCCGGACCGGGCTCAGCCGCACCTCAAACCCACCATTGACTACCGCCTGTACGGTGCCTCTGAGCGCCCCCCTGAGCCAGGTCTGGGCCTGATTGGTCAGGTGCTGCGCATACCAATTTTCCATCCTGGCCAGGGCGAACCGCTCACGTATTTCTTTCTCCGGTTCCTTGCCCTGAAATGCCAACCAGCCCGTGTGCAGCCGCTCGAAAACACTCAGCTCGATATAGTCATCAATTTCATCCACCTGACGAACCGCCGCATAGAGTTGCGCGCCAAACATCAATACGGCGGCGGCGGCAATACCCAGCGGGCCGGCCACGCCGAATCCAGCCAACGCTGCAACCCCCAGGGCCACACTGACGCTGGCGCTCACGATACTGAAGCCGGCGTTGACGTAATGATCAAGCGCTTCCTTGCCAGTGCTGTTCGCCGCCTTATGCAGCGATTGCTTGGCATTGTGATAGTCAAACGGCAACGTCAGCACCAGAGCGAACAGGCCGGCGCCCCGTCGCAGGGTCTGGCCAAGAGAACTGGCGCTGAAACCTGCTAACACCTTATGCCCGTTTTCCAGCAGTCGTCTGCCCAAGTGCTCCAGCGCCAACTCCAGTGCCGTGCCCGTGAGGTTGGCAAACAACTCTGCGCCTGTGACTACCGCCTCATTGATATCGCCGGTCTTGATCGCTTCGGCCAACGCGTTGATCGCACTGTAGTACCCGTAAACCTCCAGCCCCGCGCCCATTACCGCCAAGCTTCGGCTTTTCTTCGGCTCGACCCAACCAGGCATTCCCTCCAACTGCGCCGCTTGGTTGAGATTGGTTTTCTGCACTGAACGTAACAGCCTATCGAGCTTGCCCACTGCACCGGGATTTTCGTCTCCCGGCTTGACCGCCAGTAAAGGCGCAGCTTGTGTAGAGCGCAACGCCGCGAACTCAAATAGCACAGCGGCGCTGCTGTCGCTGACAGAACTACTCCCACGAAGATAACGCTGCAGTCTGGACGCCGAGAACCGGATTGAATCCAGCAGCGTCTGATCTGCCTCGCGTACCGCCAGACGATGGGTCTTGACCGGTTTTCCCGCCACCTGGGCACCCATGGCGGCCAGGTCTGTACGCGAGACAGTCAACTCGCCAACCACCAGCGGTCCCAGGCTCTGGTCCAGGGCGAGCAAGGTCTCAAGCCTCTTTTTAGTATGTGTTTTCGATGTCGTCATGAGTCCTGCTCCCTATGCCATCACGTTGAATAACGCGGGCGGCAGGCAATCGGTGCCTGCAATAGGGGAAATCATGGCGGCCGGTAATAGCCAGGCGACGGTAGATGCTTATACGCAGGGGCGACTGACTCATAGATATTTTGAGCCCGCACCGCAAGCGAGTAATCTTGGCGCGGAGTGAAGCCTTGGGATGAAACATGGAACTGCACGTGGTAATCAATGGCCGCAAGGACCTGGCCGAACAGCTCTACCAGCAGTTGCGCGAAGCCATCGCCACCGGGCGGCTGTCGGCAGGCGCACAACTGCCCCCCAGCCGACTGCTCGCCGAACAACTGGGCATCTCGCGCAAGACGGTGTCGGACACCTACGCCACCTTGACCTACGATGGCCTGCTGGTTGGCAAGATCGGCCGCGGTACTTTCGTCAATGCGTGGGCGCCACAGCCCGACCGCGTGCAAACCGCCACCGACCTGGCGTGTGCCGCCAACCTGGGCAGATGGGCCGCACTGCCCTCACCCATGGGCCACCCCGCCCGCGAGGAGATCCTGCGCTACGAATTTATCGGCGGCGCGACGACACGCCACCAATTCCCCCAGGATGAATGGCGGCGTTGCACCCAGGATGCGTTGCGTCGCATCGCCCAGAACAGTGGCTTTTACAGCCAGCCAGAAGGCGTGCCCGCCCTGCGCGAAGCCATCGCCGGGCATATCGCGTTTTCCCGCGGGGTCAAATGCCGCGCCAGCAATATCGTGGTCACCAATGGGGCACAGCAGGCGCTGGACCTGCTTGCCCGCGTGGTGCTTGAACCCGGCAGCCTGGTCGCGATGGAAGACCCCGGCTACAGCCCCGCACGCCAATTGTTCGTCGCGATGGGCGCCCGCGTCGCCAGTGTTGCCGTCGACGAACAGGGCCTGCAGGTCGACCAGATCCCGGATGGCACCCGTCTGATCTATGTGACGCCGTCCCACCAGTTCCCCCTCGGCATGCCCATGAGCCAGGCGCGGCGCGAAGCCCTGCTGGACCGCGCCATTGCGCTCGGCGCGATCATCATCGAAGACGATTACGACAGCGAATTCCGCTACGAAGGCCGCCCCACCGACTCCCTGCAAAGCATGGATACCCGAGGCGTGGTCACCTACGTCGGCACCTTTTCCAAAACCCTGTCGCCGGAGTTGCGCCTGGGCTACGCGGTGCTGCCGCCGGCCATTTATGGTGCGGTGCTCAAGGCCAAGCAATTGACCGACCAGCACAGCGCTACCTTGCCGCAGTGGGCACTGGCCAAGTTCATCAGCGAAGGCTACCTGCTCAAGCATATTCGCCGCTGTCACGGGGTCTACGCGGGGCGTCGCGAACGCATCCTGCAGCGTCTGGCGGGCGATCTGTCGCCGTGGTTCGAGGCAGTACCGACGGTGGCGGGCTTTCACCTGGCGGCCCTGTGCAAGGTGCCGGTGAATATTCCATTGCTGATGGAACGGGCGCGTCAGGTCGAGGTGGGTTTATATCCCTTGGACGTGTTTTTTCACGACCTCCCGGTGCGCTCGGGGCTGATTCTGGGGTTCGGCGCCATCGAGACTCTGGATATCGACCCGGCGCTGGACAAGGTGCGGGATATCCTCCTGCAGATTGGCTAGGCGGTTTTCCGGCGCATTGGTCATTGGTGGCAAGCCCTCGGCGGCGTAGGGTGAAGCGGTCTTTCACCCGATGGAACCCTCATCATGAAACGCTTGTTCGCTGCTACCCTGATGCTCGCCTCCCTCAGTGCATTTGCCCACGACCCGGTCTACAACAAGGAAACGCTCAAGGTGCTGCAAGAACACGCCTTGACCAACGTGCCGGGCAAGAAAACCATCATGCTCACCGTGGACTACGCCCCCGGCCAGGCCACCGTGCCCCACAGCCACACCGGCACCGCCGTGGCTTATGTGCTCGAAGGCGAGATCACCTCGCGGGTCAATGATGAAAAGGCGATCACCTACAAAGCCGGGCAATCGTTCTACGAACCGGCCGGCTCGCGGCATTTTGAGTCAAGCAATGCCAGCCAGACCCAACCGGCCAAGCTGCTGGTGGTGATGGTGCTGGATGACAAGGCTGAGGTACTTACCCCACTTCCCAAGTAATCAGCAACACCACAAAACCCATGTGGGAGCTGGCTCCCACAGTTTTTAACCTGCTCTGCCAGTGATTCAGGGACGTTTGAACAGGTTGCGCTGGTGTTCAATGCGCGGGCGGCACTCACAACCCTCCAGATGATCATTGACCATTCCCATCGCCTGCATCAACGCATACATCGTGGTCGGGCCGACAAAGGTCCAGCCGCGTTTCTTCAGGGCTTTGGACAAGCGCACCGAAGCCGCTGAGGTCGGATTGGCCGTCCAGTAAGCCATGTCCACCACTGCCGGCCGCTCTTGCGCGTCGGGTTCGAACGCCCACAGCCAGCGCGCCAGCGAGCCGGTTTCCTCCACCAGTTCACAGGCCCGGCGCGCGTTGTTGATGGCCGAGACGATCTTCGCGCGATTGCGCACGATGCCCGGGTCGCTCATCAACCGCTCGATGTCCGCCTCGCCGTAGTGCGCCACCCGGCGAAAATCAAACCCCTCGAACGCCTGTCGAAAGTTTTCGCGCTTGCGCAAGATGGTGATCCACGCCATCCCCGCCTGAAAGCCCTCCAGGCAGATCTTCTCGTACAACGCGATGTCATCCGCCACCGGCACGCCCCATTCGTGGTCGTGGTAATGCAGGTAAGCAGGCGCTGCAGTGCGCCAGGCGCAGTACATGCGCCCTGCTTCGTCGATTGTCAGCCCTGATTGGTCCATCCATCACCTCGTATGCCGAGGAAGATGATACGCAAAAAAAATTAATCTCCGCCAACCGCTCAAGCATCGTACTTACCGACCAACTGGTCAGACCGGGACCTGCCAACCGCCAAATATTTACTTGTGATTTGAAAAAAACCGAGCGTAGACTGGCCCCGCACTGGACTTACCGGTAAGACCACAACAATTAAGCCCTGGAACCACCAGGGCACCGAATAGAGATCCCTCCCATGCTCAGATGGTGCTCGCGTTCGATTTTCCTGCAAGTCGTGATTGGCCTGATGCTCGGCATCGCCTGCGGCCTGGCCCTTCCCGAATTCTCCTCGCAACTCAAACCCTTGGGTGACGGCTTTATCAAGCTGATCAAAATGCTGATCGGCCTGATCGTGTTCTGCGTGGTGGTCAGCGGTATTTCCGGCGCGGGCGACTTGAAGAAGGTCGGACGCATCGGCCTCAAGTCGGTGATCTATTTTGAGATGCTGACCACCGTCGCCCTGGTGCTCGGCCTGATCATGGCCTTCAGCACCGGCATCGGCAGCGGCGCCAATATTCACCTGGAGCAACTCTCTTCCGCCGGTTTGAATGAACTGGCCGACAAGGGCCAGCACATCCGCGGCACCAGCCAGTTTCTGATGGAGTTGATCCCCAACTCGGTAGTCGGCGCCTTTGCCGATAATAACGTGCTGCAAGTGCTGTTGTTTTCGGTGCTGTTCGGCAGCGCGCTGAACCTGGTGGGCGAAGCGGCCAGCGGGATTTCGCGACTGATCAACGAATTGAGCCATGTGATCTTCCGCATCATGGGCATGATCGTGCGCCTGGCGCCGATTGGCGTATTCGGTGCCATCGCCTTCACCACCAGCACCTATGGCCTGGACTCACTGCAACACCTGGGCAGCCTGGTGGGGCTTTTCTACCTGACCTGCTTTGCCTTCGTGGCGGTGATCCTCGGGCTGGTGATGCGCCTGTCGGGCCTGCGCATGTTGCCGCTGCTCAAGTACCTGCGCGAAGAACTGCTGATCGTGATGGGCACCGCTTCGTCCGACGCTGTGCTGCCGCAGATCATGCGCAAGCTGGAACATTTGGGCATTGGCAGCTCCACCGTGGGTTTGGTAATCCCCACCGGATACTCGTTCAACCTCGACGGTTTCTCGATCTACCTGACCCTGGCTATCGTGTTTATCGCCAACGCCACCGGCACACCGCTGTCGATGACCGACTTGCTGACCATCCTCCTGGTATCGTTGATCACCTCCAAGGGCGCCCATGGCATTCCAGGCTCGGCGCTGGTGATCCTGGCGGCAACGCTCACGGCAATCCCGGCGATTCCGGTGGTCGGCCTGGTGTTGGTGCTGGCGGTGGACTGGTTCATGGGCATCGGCCGTGCGCTGACCAACCTGATCGGCAACTGCGTCGCGACTGTGGCGATTGCCCGTTGGGAAAAAGACATTGATATCCAGCGCGCCAACAAAGTGCTCGACGGCCAGCAAGGCTATGCCTTTCAGGCCAAGAAGCCGGTATTACCGGCACATCAGGAGTTCTAACAACGTTACCGTTGCCCCCTGTAGGAGCGAGCTTGCTCGCGAAAAACTTCAAGACACCGCGAGCATCCAGGCTGCCCGCGCTATCGTTGACGATCTTCGCGAGCAAGCTCGCTCCTACAGATGGCGGGATTATTCATTATCAAGGAGCGCACGACGTGATCAGCACCTCAACCGTCGTCAATTCAGTGGTAGAAAAACTGCGCGCCGCCTTGGCGCGAGGCCAGTGGCGCCGCGGTGAAATGCTGCCCGGTCAACGCGAACTGGCCGAACAGCTGGGCATCAGCCGCCCGAGCCTGCGTGAGGCTGTGATCGTGCTGGAGACCCTCGGCCTGGTGCGCTCCATGCCGGGCAAAGGCGTGGTCGTGCTGGAAACCAGCGTCAGCGAGCCGCAATCGAGCGACGCCGTGGCCGACGCCAGCCTCGAGGACATCCTGCAACTGCGCTACACCCTCGAACCTTTCATCGTCGGCCTGGTGGCCCAGTCGATCAGCAGCAAGGAAATCGGCCAACTGCGCCTGACCCTGATGGACATGCGCGAAGCCCTGGATGCCGGCGATGCCGAAGCCGGCATGAACGCCTATATCGACTTCCATGAAGAACTCTTCGCCCTGACCTCCAACCCGATCTTCCAAAACGTGGTGCAGCAAACCAGCACCGCGCTCAAACAAAGCGCCCAGGTACTGCGCAACTCCCCTGAACACCTGGCCGAACGCTTGCAAGAGAACGAAGCCGTGGTACGCGCCATCCGCAACAAGAACAGCGCCCTGGCCAGTGCCGAAATGCGTCGGCACATCCTGCAGGAAGGCCTGCGCATGGGCATTCGCTTGAATATCCCGGACGACCATCTGGGCAGTTGATTTTCGGAGACCGGCCATGAACGCTCACGCCCTGCAACGCGATTCCACCCTCACCTCCCTACGCTGGACGCCCGAAAAAAAGCCCTCGGTGGACGATATCTACCCACGCTTGTTCGACGCCATTCTTGAGCAACGCATTGCGCCCGCCAGCCGCTTCACCGAAGAAGGCCTGGGCGAACTCTTTGGCGTGAGCCGCAGCGTGATTCGCCGGGTGCTCGCCAAGCTGTCCCATCAGCAAGTGGTCATCCTGCGCCCCAACCAGCGCGCCCAGGTCGCCGCGCCGGATGCCCAGCACACACGGCAGATTCTGGAAGCACGGCGCCTCACCGAAATGACCGTGGTACAACTGGCCTGCGCCCAGGCCACAGCGATGCAAGTTCGCCAACTGCGCGATCTGATTGCACAGGAGCGCAACGCCATTGAGCGTGACCAGCGGGGGCCGGCGATCCGGTTTTCGGGAGAGTTTCATCTGCAACTGGCGCACATGGCAGGCAATGCGCCGCTGGCACAGTTTCTCAACAGCCTGGTGCCGTTGACGTCGTTGATCATTGCGCAATTTGAAACAAAGGCCTGCACCTATTGCGCATGGCAGGAGCATGTGGCGATTGTGGATGCCGTGGAACAGCGCGACGCCCACACGGCTGTCGCCCTGATGACCCAGCACCTGGATCACCTGGAAACCCGACTACTGAAACATCACTGATCCCCAGTGAATGAAGATCAACCTGTGGGAGCTGGCTTGCCTTAATGCCATTGTAGGAGCGAGCTTGCTCGCGAAAAACTCACAGGCGCCGCATTCATTCAGCAAGCACGCGTTATCGTTGACGTTTTTCGCGAGCAAGCTCGCTCCTACAGTAAGGTGGCAAGCCAGCTCCCACATTGATCGCATTCCAGATCAAACAAAAAGCCCCCGCATCTCACGATGCGGGGGCTTTTTGTTTAGCGAGGCATCAAGCCGGTTGCAACACCGACTGGCCACTCAGCGCCAGGTCCAGCAACTCACGGTTGGCCACCGCGTACATGGCGTAGTCCGTGCCCACTGCGGCACGAATTTCCACCATCATGGCGCGCCAGCGATCCGCCATGTCTTGATGCTGCTCAAGCCACAGGGCCACGCGGGCTTCCATGTCTTGTGGTGCATCGGCCATTTGCAGGACCGAGATGGTGATCGCCCGTTGCTGCCAGTCCACGTCATCGCGGAAGGCTTCGCGGGCCTGGGCCTGCCAGTTGTTGGCCACTGGCAGATCACTGATCTGCTGCAGGTACCACGGCAGGTCCAGGGCGCTGCCGACGGCGAAGTAGGCCTTGGCCACTTCGGCGGCGTCATGCCCGGTCACGTCGGCGGCTTCGATGATCGGCAGCAAGGTGTACAGGTGGGTAGTACCCGCAACCATGCGCGCCAACAACTCCGGTACGCCGGCCTGGGTGTAGGCCTGGTAGCGGTTCTGCCAGCCTTCGCGGGTCGGGCCTTCCAGCAGTTCGTCGAGCTTGAGGCCCAGCGCCGCCAGGTGCGGACCGAAGTGCGCGGTGTCGCGCCCGGCGTCTTGCTCGTTGCGACGGCTGCGCAGGAACCAGCGCGTAGCGCGACGGCCCAGGCGCATCAACTCGTCCATCAGCTCCAGTTGCACGTCAGCGGAAACCTGGTGGTCCAGGGCTTCGATCTGACGGAACCAGTGCGGGAGATGGAAGATGTCCCGCACGATCACATAAGCGCCCGCCACGTTCGCCGGGCTCATGCCGGTCGACTCTTTGAGTCGCTGAACGAAGGTGATGCCCATGTGGTTGACCAGATCGTTGGCGATCTGGGTGCTGACGATCTCGCGCTTCAGACGATGGCGACGCATGGCTTCGCCGAACTTGGCCACCAGGCTCGGTGGGAACGCGGTCTCCATGTCACGGGTCAGGTACTCGTCATCCGGTACCAGCGACTTGAGCAATGCTTCCTTGAGGTCGATCTTGCTGTACGAGATCAGCACCGACAGTTCCGGACGGGTCAGGCCCTTGCCGCTGGAGGCGCGCTCGGTGAGCTGCTCCTCGGTCGGCAGGTACTCGATGGCGCGGTCCAGCTTGCCACGGCCTTCCAGGTCGCTCATCAGGCGCTTGTACTCGGCAGCACGCTCGTAAGCCTTGCGCGCGGCCAGGGACAGGGCCTGGGTCTGCTTGTAGTTGTTGCCCAACACCAGGTTGCCGACTTCGTCGGTCATGCTCGCCAGCAGTTGGTTGCGCTGCTTGTCGGTCATGTCACCGGCCTGCACCACTTCGTTGAGCAGGATCTTGATGTTCACTTCGTGGTCGGAGCAATCCACGCCACCGGCGTTGTCGATGAAGTCGGTGTTGGAACCGCCGCCATTGAGGCCGAATTCCACACGCCCCAGCTGGGTCATGCCGAGGTTACCGCCCTCGCCCACTACCTTGCAGCGCAGCTCGTTGCCGTTGACGCGCAGTGCGTCGTTGGCCTTGTCGCCCACATCGGCATGGCTCTCGGTGCTGGCCTTGACGTAGGTACCGATACCGCCGTTCCACAACAGGTCCACCGGCGCCTTGAGCAAGGCGTTGAGCAGTTCGGTCGGGGTCAGCTTGTCGGCCTGGATGTCGAAGCGTTCTTTCATCTGTGGCGAGATGGCAATGCTTTTCGCGCTGCGCGAGAAGATACCGCCACCTTCAGACATGATGCTGGTGTCGTAGTCGGTCCAGGCCGAACGCGGCAGTTCGAACAAACGCTTGCGCTCGACGAAGCTGGTGGCCGGGTTCGGGTTCGGGTCGACGAAGATATGCAGGTGGTTGAAGGCTGCGACCAGTTGCAGTTTGTCCGACATCAACAAGCCGTTACCGAACACGTCACCGGCCATATCGCCGACGCCTACCACTGTGATGCTGTCTTCCTGCACGTTGATGCCGCGCTCACGGAAGTGACGCTGTACACCTACCCACGCGCCCTTGGCGGTGATGCCCATTTTCTTGTGGTCGTAACCAGCCGAACCACCGGAGGCGAACGCATCGCCCAGCCAGAAGCCGTAGTCGATGGCAATGCCGTTGGCGATGTCGGAGAAGGTCGCAGTGCCCTTGTCCGCCGCTACCACCAGGTACGGGTCATCGTCGTCATGACGCACGACGTTGGCCGGCGGCACCAGCGCGCCGTCTTTCAGGTTGTCGGTGATGTCCAGCAGGCCGGAAATGAAGATGCGGTAGCAGGCGATGCCTTCGGCCGCGATCTCGTCCCGGCTGCCGCCCAATGGCAGGCGACGCGGCAGGAAGCCGCCCTTGGCGCCCACCGGCACGATTACCGAGTTCTTCACTTGCTGGGCTTTTACCAGGCCAAGCACTTCGGTGCGGAAGTCTTCTTCACGGTCAGACCAGCGCAGGCCGCCACGGGCCACGTTGCCAAAGCGCAGGTGCACGCCTTCGACCCGTGGCGAGTACACGAAGATTTCAAACTTCGGCACTGGCTTGGGCAGCTCGGGGATAGCACGCGGGTCGAACTTGAAGCTGAAGTACGACTTGTTCTGGCCGTTGGCATCGGTCTGGTAGAAGTTGGTACGCAGGGTGGCCTTGATCAGGTCCAGGTAGCGACGCAGGATGCGGTCTTCGTTGAGCACCTGAACGTCGTCCAGGGCGCTGAGGATCGCTTGCTCCAGGCGTTGCTGCTTGTCTTCCAGGTCGTCGGCAGTGAGTTTGCGCGCCAAGTAGAAGCGGGTCTTGAACAACCGGGTCAACTCGCGGGCGATGTCGGTGTGGTTGTTCAGGGTGCTGGCGATGTAACCCAGGTCGAAGCCCAGGCGAATCTGCTTCAGGTAACGGGCATAGGCACGCAGCAGCGCCACGTCGCGCCATGGCAGGCCGGCAGTGAGGACCAGGCGGTTGAACGCATCGTTCTCGGCATCGCCATGCACGATGTGCACGAATGCATCCTGCAGGGTGTCGTTGAGCTGCTGGATATCCAGGTTCACGCCTTCGGCGGCGATGAACGCAAAGTCATGGATCCAGAACTCACGGCCATTGGCATGGCGCAGGCGATACGGGAACTCGCCCAGCACACGCAGGCCGAGGTTTTCCAGAATCGGCAGCACGTCGGACAACGCCAGCGGCGTATCGGCGTGATACAGCTTGCAATGCAGCTCGCGCTGGCCGGAGACCTGGCCCAGCGGCTGATAGAAGCTCATTACCAGCGGGTTGGCTTCGGTCAGGCTGTTGAGGTGCTGCATGTCGACCACAGCCGAATGCGCGGCGAAACGCTCGCGGTAGCCGGCCGGGAAGCCTTTGGGGAAATCCGCCAGCACGTTGGTGCCCTGGGCTTCGCCGAAGCTTTCCACTACCAGGCTGGCGTAGTCGTCCTGCCAGCTGCGGCAGGCCTGCACCACTTCTTTTTCCAGTTGCAGCGGGTCGATGTCCAGGCGGTTCTTCGGGTCAACCCGCAGAATCAGTTGTACACGGGCAAGCACGGACTCGGAGAAGAAGGTCCAGAACTCGCAGTCCGAGGCCTTCAGACGGTCCATCAGCACTTGCTGGATCTTCTGGCGCACTTCGGTGGAGTAGATGTCGCGTGGCACGTACGCCAGGCAGTAGCAGAAACGACCGTAGGGGTCTTTGCGCAGGAACACGCGGATCTTGTTGCGCTCCTGGATCTGCACGATCGACATCACGGTGCTGAACAGCTCGTCGACCGGAGTCTGGAACAGGTCGTCACGGGGCAGTACTTCCACCACCTGGGCAAGCTCTTTACCCAGGTGCGCCTTGGCCTGGAAACCCGAACGACGTTCGATTTCCGCAACCTTGCGGCGGATGTAAGGGATCACCCGCACGCTTTCGCCGTACACCGAGGAGGTGTACAGGCCCATGAAACGGTGCTCCTTGATGACCTTGCCGTCGGCGCTGATCTCGCGGATCGACACGTAGTCCGGGTAGGCCGGGCGGTGCACGCGGCTTGGGTGGGCGGCCTTGGCGAACGACAGTACGGTCGGCTCGCGCAGGTAGGCCACGGCGTAGTCTTCGATGCGCAGGTCTTCGGCGGTAAGGCCGGCGCGCAGCAGCTTGGTCAGACCGAGGAAAGAGCTTGCGTCATATTCGATATGACCGCCGTCCGCCTCGTCACGTACCACGAACTCTTCGTAGCCCAGGAAGGTGAAATGGTTGCCCACCAGCCATTCGAGGAAGTTCTTGATTTCGGCTTTTTCTTCGCCGTCGATGGCGAACGCGCTGGCGTCGATACCGGCCAGCAGGTCCTGGACCTTGGCTTTCATCGGTTCGAAATCGGCCACAGCCACGCGTACTTCACCCAGCACCTGCTCAAGCTCTTTGCTCAGCACGTTCAGTTCGGCGGCGTTGGCGCAGCGGTCGATCTCCAGGTACATCAGCGATTCTTGCAGGATGCCTTCGCCCTGGGTGCCTTTGGGCAGGATTTCCAGCAGCTCGCCCTTGTTGCCACGACGCACGCTGAGCACGGTGGTTTGCAGGGTATGGATGCTGTAGCCGCGGCGATTCAGCTCGGTGCGTACCGAGTCGACCAGAAACGGCAGGTCATGGTGCAGCACTTCGACCGCAGTGTGGGTCGATTGCCAGCCATGACGTTCGTAATCGGGGTTGTAGACCCGCACTTGCGGTTGGGTGTGATCAAAGCGCTCAAGCAGGCGCCAGGCAGACAGGGTGCAACCGGCCAGGTCGGAAAGGCGACGCTGGGTCAGTTCGTCCAGAGAAATGATGCCGAAGAATTGTTCAGCGAACAGCGCCACTTGTGGCAGTGCCTGTTCACTGAGGTGCTGCGCCAGTGCCGCTTGCAGTTGATGCTGGAAGTCGGCCTTGCTGGCTGCGGTGAAGAACGCCATCTGTGGTACTCCGCTTGGGCTTGTTATTGATGAAAGCGTCGCGTGTTATCCCCTTGCGGGGAGACCGTCAGCTCTGTTCGCTGGTGTGCTGACAAGCACCATAAACGAATCAGGGTGACAGGTGGGTGAAGCTGGACAGGACAGTCAGGTCACATACAACTTCCATACGGCATGCCGTTGGCCAGATGACGATACGACGGGCAGGTCAGGCGCCTGGCACAGGGCACATCCGTTGCGCAGCTTAACGAGTGTAGGAAGAACGCTGCTTGCAACGCTGCGACATATTCGGTCATCGGTAAGCAGGGTGTCGGTTGCAACTTGGGCAACCCAGGATTTTCGGTAGAAAATCTTGCTACTTTGCACACTATCAGTACCAGAAATGACCGATCCGGCCCGTCAGGTCATGCCTGACTTCCGACACAGGATGAAGCACAAAATTCGCCGCAGTGGCACAATTACCCTCCCCTACACAGGATTGCCCCATGCTGCAGCTGAAAACCGACGCCCTGATGGCCACCCCGTGCGACGACGAAGAAGACAACATGGCCATGCTTTGCTGTCACGGCAAGAACGGCGAAATGTTCATGCTCACCCGTTACCCGGATGAAGACGAAGTGGAGCTGACCTGGGACTACGAACCTTCGACCCTGGATGGGCTGAAAGTGACGTTGGGCGAGACCACCTTATTGATCGAACTGGCGGCCGGCGATGCCGATGCCCTGGGCGGCAAGGACCAGCTGGAGATCACCCACGGCACCGCCGCGTCAGACATGGCCGAAGTGCAGGAAACCCTGCAGAACATCCTCACAGGCACCGGCACGTTCATTCGGACTTGAAACCGGTCACTTGAAACTTCGGCACGACGCTAAATCTGTGGCGAGGGAGCTTGCTCCCGTGACGGCCTGACAGCCGACGCTGATCTGGCTGAGGCACGGCGATCCAAATGTGGGAGCTGGCTTGCCTGCGAAGACGGCCTAACAGTCAACACAGTTGAACCGGGTACATATCCGTTATTTAGGTAACGGCCACCTAGGGTTCCGCTCTGACAGCGGCTCACTTTTGAAAAGCGCAAAAGTAAGCAAAACGCTCTTGCCCCACCACTCGGCAACTCGCCTAGGCTCGGTGTGCCCGTAATCCGCCAGTGATTTGGGGGGCCGCCGCCACGCGCCATCCATGGCGCGGGGCGGCTAAACCGGCATCCCTGCCGGTTTACCCCCCAAATCCCTGTCGAATTCCGGCCAGCGTGGTTTGACGGGGCGCTTAAGATCAAGATCAAAAGCAGATCAAGAGCAAGAGCGGCTCGCTTCGCATCGTGGAGTGTGTGGCCGGGCGCGATCAACTGTGGGAGCTGGCTTGCCTGCGAAGGTATCGACTCGGTGTGCCTGAATCACCGAGTTGACTGGATCGCAGGCAAGCCAGCTCCCACAGTGACCGTGCTCTACTTACCCAGCTGTTATGCCTCTCACACCGCAATCCTGTAAGTTTCGCCAAAAATACCCATCAAGCCGTTAGTCGCCGCACCCCGCGATGCATTAAAGTAAACGCCCCAGGCCCGGTGTTCTGTCACGACACCCAGGCTCATCTTTCCAGGAACCGTCATCGATGGAACATCGTGAAGCGCTGCTTGCGCTGCGAACCTTTCTTTCTACGCAGATTCTCGGCCAGGAAAAACTCATCGATCGCCTGTTGATCGCCCTGCTCGCTGACGGCCATATGCTGGTCGAAGGCGCACCGGGGCTGGCCAAGACCAAGGCGATCAAGGAGTTGGCCGAAGGGATCGAAGCGCAGTTCCATCGTATCCAGTTCACCCCCGACCTGTTGCCCGCCGATATCACCGGCACCGAGATCTATCGTCCGGAAACCGGCAGCTTCGTATTCCAGCAGGGGCCGATCTTCCATAACCTGGTGCTCGCAGACGAAATCAACCGTGCCCCGGCCAAGGTGCAGTCGGCCTTGCTCGAAGCCATGGCCGAGCGCCAGGTCAGCGTGGGCCGCAGCACCTACGAGCTGTCGCCGCTGTTCCTGGTGATGGCCACGCAAAACCCCATCGAGCAGGAAGGCACCTACCCGCTGCCCGAAGCCCAACTCGACCGGTTCCTGATGCACGTCAAGATCGGCTTCCCGGACGCCGCCGTCGAGCGCCGCATCCTGCAGCAAGCTCGTGGCGAAGCATTGAATGGCGAAACCAAGCCCGAGCGGCGCGTCAGCCAACAGGCGATCTTTGCCGCCCGCAAGGAAATCCTCGGCCTGTACATGGCCGATGCCGTGGAGGAATACCTGGTGCAACTGGTGATGGCCACGCGCACCCCTGCGAAGTTCGACCCGGAAATGGCCGAGTGGATCGCCTATGGCGCCAGCCCGCGTGGTTCCATCGCCCTGGACCGCTGCGCCCGCGCCCATGCCTGGCTGGCCGGTCGCGATTTTGTCAGCCCGGAAGATATCCAGGCGGTCTTGTTCGACGTGCTGCGTCACCGCATCATCCTGTCGTTCGAGGCCGAGGCCGCCGGTGTCGATCAGGACCGCGTGGTGCAACGCATTCTCGACGTCGTTGCCGTCGCTTGAAGTCGATGAACGCAAGCGATGGCATCCGCGTAACCCTCAGTGAATTGATTGAGATGCGCCACCGCGTGCGTGAGGTGCAGTTGTTCTCCACGCCCGGCCAGCGTAGCCCGCTGGTGGGCCTGCATCACTCCAAGCTGCGCGGGCGTGGCGTCGATTTCGACCAGGTGCGCGTGTACCAGGCCGGCGACGATGTGCGCACCATCGACTGGCGCGTGACGGCGCGTACCCAGGAGCCGCACACCAAGCTGTTCCACGAAGAGCGCGAGCGACCGATTTTCATCATGGTCGAGCAAAGTTGCCGGCTGTTTTTCGGCTCGGGGCAAATGTTCAAGTCGGTGCTTGCCGCCCAGGCCGCCAGCCTGATCGGTTGGGCCGCCCTGGGCCATAACGACCGGGTGGGCGGGCTGGTGTTCGGCGACAGCGAGCACTACGAGATCAAGCCACGGCGCAGCAAGCAGAGCCTGTTGCAACTGCTCAACCGGCTGGTGCGGGTCAACCAGAGCCTGAACACCGAGCGTCAACCGGAAGCGGATGCCCTGGGCATGGCCTTGCGCCGTGGCCGCGAGGTGCTGCGCCCCGGCAGCCTGGTGGTGGTGATCTGTGATGAGCGCGCCCTCACCGAAGGCGCCGAGCAACAGCTGAGCCTGTTGGCGCGCCATTGCGACCTGCTGTTATTACCGATCTCCGACCCGCTGGACCACGCCCTGCCCGCCGCCGGGCTGCTGCGTTTCGCACAAAGAGGTGCGCAACTGGAACTGGACACACTGAACATCGACCTGCGCCAGGCCTACAAGGCTCAGGCCGAAGCGCGTATCGCCCGCTGGGAACTGCTCGCGCAGAAGCTGCGGCTGTTGTTGATGCCCTTGAGCACCCAGAGTGAAATGGTCGAGCAACTGCGCGAATACCTCAACCCGCAACGCCCGGTTAAAAAACCATGAGCAGCCTGGACCAACTGCAACCGCTGATCGCCCCGCCCGCCATTGGCTTCTGGCCACCGGCACCGGGCTGGTGGCTGTTGCTGCTGGTGATCCCACTGCTCGGTTGGGGCTTGTGGTGGCTGCGCCGTTTCCTGCCGGCCCGCCGCCCTGTGGCCCGCGCCGAACAACCGCTAGACCCGTTGCGTATCGCCGCCCTGGCCGAGCTGGCTTTGATGCCCAAGCCCTACGACGGTGCGCCTGCGGGCGCCTGGCTGCAGCAACTCAACGGCCTGCTCAAGCGCCTGTGCCGTAACGACTACCCTTATAGCCAGAGCCATACCCTCAACGGGCGCAAATGGCTGGCCTTCCTGGACAACCGCTGCCCTGCCGCCGGCCTGACGCGCTGGATGGTGTTGGTGGAGGGCGCCTACAAACCCGAATGCAAGCTCGACGACAAAGCCATCGCCGGCCTCACCCAAGCCGTCGACACCTGGATTCGCAAACATGTTTGAGTTCGCCTGGCCGTGGATCTTTGCCTTGTTGCCACTGCCCTGGGTCATGCGCCTGGTGCTGCCCGTGGCCGACAGCGGCGAACCGGCGCTGAAAGTCAGCTACCTCAGCGACCTCGAAGGCCTGGCCCGCCGCCGTGCCCGCGTCAACCTGCCCGGCTGGCGCCAGCAAGCCCCATTCGTGGTGCTGTGGTTGCTGCTGTTGACCGCCGCCGCCCGCCCGCAATGGCTGGGCGAACCCTTGCCGATTGCTGCCAGCGGTCGGGATTTGCTGGTGGCGGTGGATGTGTCCGGCTCCATGGATTTTCCCGATATGCATTGGCAGGACGAAGACGTCAGCCGCCTGGCCCTGGTCAAGCACCTGCTGGGAGACTTTCTGGAGGAGCGTGAAGGTGATCGCGTGGGCCTGATCCTGTTCGGTAGCCAAGCCTACCTGCAAGCGCCTCTGACCTTTGACCGCCGCACCGTGCGCACCTGGCTGGATGAAGCGCGCATCGGCATTGCTGGCAAGAACACCGCCATCGGCGACGCCATCGGCCTGGCCATAAAACGCCTGCGCCAGCGCCCGGCGCAAAGCCGTGTGCTGATCCTGGTCACCGACGGCGCCAACAATGCCGGGCAGATCGACCCGTTGACCGCCGCGCGCCTGGCGGCCGAGGAAGGCGTGAAAATCTACCCCATCGGCATCGGCGCCGACCCCGAGCAAACCGGCTCCCTGGGCATCCTAGGCGTAAACCCGAGCCTGGACCTCGACGAACCGGCGCTCAAGGCACTGGCCGAGACCACCGGCGGCCAGTATTTCCGCGCCCGAGACGGCGAGGAACTGCTGAAGATCAAGGACACCCTCGACACCCTCGAGCCCGTGGAACAACAACCCACCCAGGCCCGCCCGGCCCAGGCGCTGTACAGCGGCCCATTGGCCTTGGCGTTGGTGTTGAGCCTGTTGCTGGTGATCCAGGAACGCTGGCCGAACAACGCTTTGCAACGCGGCTTCAATAGGCTATCGAGCAGGGGCATTTTTTTGCAGCAACACCCTGAATGGCGCCAGCGTCTGCAGCGCCTGCGTTTGCGGAGGCGTCGATGATCGCGCTGTGGCCGCACTGGTTGCACCCCTGGTGGCTGTTGTTGCTGCCCCTGCTTGGCTGGTTGCTGTGGCAGTTGTGGCACCGGCAAAAGCGCGCCGGGCGCTGGCAGATGATCCTGCCGCCGGCGTTCCATGCCGAGTTGCTCAGTGGTGGCAATGGCCGCGAGAGTAAATCGCCGTGGGTGGTGCTCGGCATCGCCTGGCTGTTGGCCGTGCTCGCGTTATTGGGCCCCAGTTGGCAACGGGTTGAACAGGCCAGCCAGAAACCTTCCGACCCCTTGGTGGTGCTGCTGGAACTGACCCCGGAAATGCTCGCCACCGACAGCCCGCCCAACCGCCTGGAACAGGCACGGCGCAAGCTGTATGACTTACTGCAAGCGCGCACTGATGCGCAAACAGCCATCATCGTGTATGCCGGCAGCGCCCATACCCTGGTGCCGCTGTCCGATGACCTGGCCACCAGCCGCAACCTGTTGGAAGCCCTGCGCCCGTCGATCATGCCCGAGCCCGGCCATCGTGCCGATCTTGCCGTGGAAAAAGCCCTGGGCCTGCTCAAGCAAGGCGGTCTCGGCCAGGGGCGCCTGCTGCTGATCGGTTCCTCATTGTCCAAACAAGAGCGCCAAGGCATCCGCCTGCAACTGCAAAGTGCCCAGGCTCCAACGTTGTCGATCCTCGGCATCGGCAGTCGCGAAGGTACGCCGGTGACTCAGGAGAGCGGCGAATTCCTCAAGGACGACCAGGGCGCGATCTTGGTGCCGCGTCTCGACAGCCCGACCCTCAAGGCGTTCGCCAGCGAAATGGGCGGCCGCTACCGTGCGGCGCGCCTGGATGACAAGGACCTGCGCCAACTCGGCATGCTCGACAGCGCCCAAGCCCTGCGCGACGACGGCCAACGGCTGCGCCTGGACACGTGGGCCGACCAGGGTTACTGGCTGCTCTTGCCGTTGTTGCTGCTGGCCGCGTGCGCCGGGCGTCGCGGCTGGCTGTTCTGCCTGCCCTTGCTGTTGATGGGCGCGCCGCAACCCAGCTATGCCTTTGGGCTGCAGGACCTGTGGCTGCGCCCCGACCAACAAGGCCAGTACCTGCTCAAGCACAAACGCCCGGCCGAAGCCGCCGAACACTTCCAGGACCCGCAATGGCAAGGCGTGGCGCTGTATGAAGCCGGCAATTACGCCGAGGCCATCAAGCGGTTTGCCCAAGGCAGCGACGCCTATTCCCACTACAACCGCGGCAATGCCCTGGCCAAGGCCGGTGAATTTGAAGCGGCCCTTGATGCGTATGAACAAGCCCTGGAAGCCCAGCCCGATTTGCAGCCCGCGCTGAAAAACAAAGCCTTGGTTGAAGCGCTGATGCAGGAGCAAACGCAGCCCGAGCCGGACCCGCCTGCAAAAAACGCAGATGACGAAACCGCCCAACCCGGCCAAACTGCGCAACCGGGCACCAGCGCACAAACGGCCCAGGGCGGCGAGCAATCGTCCCACGGCCAGGGCGAAGCCGGTACCGCTGAGACTCAGACAGGCGCCGCGCCACAGCCAGGCGGTAATGAAGTGCCAGGCAGCGAACTGGGTGACGAGCAGACCACCACGCCGCCACTGCGCCCCGCCGACACACGCCTGGAAGGCGAGCGCCGCCAAGCACTGGAGCAATGGTTGCAGGAGATCCCGGACAACCCCGGCGAGCTGTTGCGCCGCAAATTCTGGTACGAACAGCAACAACATCAGGACACCACTCGATGAGCCGCCGCACCACCCTTTTGCTCCTGCTCGCGTTGTCGGCAGGCCACGCCCAGGCGGCGGACCTGGTCGCCAGCGTAGACCGCAGCCGCCTCAACTCCGGGGAAACGGTGGAGCTGACGGTGCAATCCAGTGATGTGACCCAGTTTGGCAAACCGGACCTGTCACCCCTGGACGCGCAGTTCGAAGTCAGCGGCACCCGCCAGATCAACCAACTCACCACGCTGGACGGCGACAACCACGCCACCACCCGCTGGATCATCACCCTGCTGCCCAAGGTGAACGGCAACGTGGTGATCCCGCCGCTGCAGGTGGGCGCGCTCAAGACCCAGCCGATCACCCTGCAAGTGGTGGAAAGTGCCAGCCAGAACACCAGCGCCGAACTGGCCCCGGTGTTCATCGAAGCCAGCCTCGACCAGACCAGCGTGTACGTGCAGGCCCAGGCCCTGTTGACCGTACGCGTGTACCACTCGGTGTCGCTGTATGACGACAGCAGCCTCACGCCCTTGCAGATACCGGATGCACGTGTCGAACAACTGGGCGAATCACGCACCTATGAAAAGGTCATCAACAGCATCCGCCATGGCGTGATCGAAACCCGCTACGCCCTCTACCCGCAACACAGTGGCGCCGTGGTGATTCCGGCGCAGACCTTCAGCGCTACCCTGGTGGAATCGCGACCGCCCCAGGAAAACACCCTGCAGGGCACCAAGCCGGGCAAGATGATTCATGTCAGCTCTGCGCCCCTGCCCTTGACGGTCAAACCCAAACCGGACGCCTACCCCGCCGACGCCCCCTGGCTGCCCGCGCGCAGCCTGACCTTGAGCGAAGGCTGGAACCCCACGCCGGACCACGTGCAAGTCGGCGACTCCCTGACCCGCAGCCTTACCGTGGAGGCCGAAGGCCTGTCCAGCGCACAGCTGCCGGCGCTGCCCGGCACCGAGGTCAACGGCCTGCGCCGCTACCCCGACCAACCAGTGATGGCTAACCGTACCAGCGACCGCGGCCTGACCGGCAGCCGTGAAGACCGCGAAGCCCTGGTGCCGACCCGCGCCGGCGAGCTGGAACTGCCCGCCGTGGAAGTGGTGTGGTGGAACACCCACGAAGATCATCTGGAACGCACCAGCCTGCCGGCGCGCACCGTGCACGTGGCGGTGAACCCCAGCCTGGTGGTGGACACCCCGGCGACACCGACCATCATCACCGCCCCCGATGATGACCGCCTGTGGCTGTGGCAACTGAGCACACTGATACTGGCCTGCACCACCCTGCTGGGCTTTGGCCTGTGGTGGCGCGCACGCCGGCAACCGGCGGTACAACGCGCCGCGCAAACCGGTCCCAGCCCACGCACGCTGCTCGACGACCTCAAGCGCGCCACCCAGGCCAACGACCCTCATGCTACCCGCCAGGCCCTCGACGCCTGGGCACGGCAACAGCCGGAAACGCTGGCCGACATGGCCGCGCGGTTTGTGCCGCTGTCCGATGCCCTGGATGGGTTGAATGGCGCGTTGTATAGCGAAAGCGGCCAGTACTGGCTGGGTGACGACCTGTGGCGTGCCATCAAGGCGATCCCCGTGGCCGAGCGCGAGCAAGACCCGGCCACCGACACCACCAGCTTGCCGCCGCTCTACCCCAAGTAACCCCCGAGCCTGCTCGTTCCCACGCTCTGCGTGGGAAT